>DATBRI010000112.1:0-31635 GCA_036560365.1 Methylocystis sp. | reverse complement strand
GCGCGCCTGCCAGTTTCGCAAGGGATTCCGAATGCCCGAGGTTATCTTCACCGGTCCGGCCGGCAGGCTCGAGGGCCGGTTCCATCAGTCCGCCACGCGCGGCGCGCCGATTGCGATCATTCTGCATCCGCATCCGCAGTTCGGCGGCACGATGAACAATCAGATTGTTTATCATCTTTACTACGCCTTCGCGGAGCGTGGCTTTTCCGTGCTGCGCTTCAATTTCCGCGGCGTCGGCCGTTCGCAGGGCGCCTTCGACCATGGTTCGGGCGAGCTGTCCGACGCCGCGGCGGCGCTCGACTGGGCGCAGGCGGTCAATCCGGAAGCGCGCGCCTGCTGGATCGCCGGCGTCTCCTTCGGCGCCTGGATCGGCATGCAGCTGCTGATGCGCCGTCCCGAGATCGAGGGCTTCATCTCGATAGCGCCGCCGGCAAACCGTTTCGACTTCTCCTTCCTTGCGCCCTGCCCTTCCTCGGGCCTCTTCATTCACGGCGATCAAGACCGCGTCGCGCCGCTCAAGGAAGTGACCGGGCTGATCGAGAAGCTCAAGACGCAGAAGGGCATACTCATCGAACATGCCGTGGTCGAGGGCGCGAACCATTTCTTCGAAAACAGGATCGAGCCGCTGATCGCGCATGTCGACGCCTATCTCGACAGGCGTCTTGGCAATCCGCCGAGGATCGCCATTCCAGCGCGGGGCGATTGACCCACATTGTCATCCAGGCGCTGAGGCCTGTGGCCCTGGGAATGACGCTGCCTCTCGCCCTTACGCGGCCGCCCGCGCCAGCAGGCCGCCGGACATGGCGCCGGGCGCGCCGGTCGTCGTCGGGAAAGTGAGCGGCAGCCCTTCCAGCACACGCGCGGCGAGATAGGCGAAAGCCTGCGCCTCCATCGAATCCGCCGACCATCCGACCGCGTCGGCGGTCGTCACCTTGCACGGCAGACGCATGACGAGTTCGCGCACGAGGATCGGATTGCGCGCGCCGCCGCCGCAGACGATGAGCAGTTGCGGCTGGGTCGGCAGATGCGGAAAAAGCCGTAGCACCGAAGCCGCGGTAAAGGCGGTGAGCGTCGCGGCGGCGTCTTCGGTCGAGAGCTTAGCGACCGCATCGAGCGCGAAGGCGTTGCGGTCGAGCGATTTCGGCGGCGGCTGATCGAAGAACGGATGCGCTAGCATCTTGAGCAGCGCCGCCTCGTTCACCCGTCCGCGGGCCGCCATATGACCGTGGCGGTCGATCGGCGCGCCGGTGCGCTGAAGCATCAGATCGTCGATGAGCGCATTGCCGGGGCCAGTGTCGCAGGCGATCGGCTCCTCACCGTCGGCGACATAGGTGACATTGGCGACGCCGCCGATATTGAGCAGCGCGACCTCGCCCTTCATGCCGCCGGCGACGACGAGCGCACGATGAAAGACCGGCACGATCGGCGCGCCCTCTCCGCCGGCGGCGATGTCGGCGGCGCGAAAATCATAAGCGACGTCGAGGCCGAGACGGGCGGCGAGCGCCGGCCCGTCGCCGATCTGAATCGTGAGTCTTTGCTTGGGACGGTGCAGCACCGTCTGCCCGTGGAAACCGACGATAGTGACGCTCGCGGGGTCAATGTCATTGTCCCGGATGAGCGCTTCAACCGCCTCGGCGTGGCGATCCGTCACCATGCGCTCGGCGAAGGCGAGAACGCCGGGCCGCGCATCACGATCTTCCAGAATCGCCGCTTCGGCGAGCGCGTTGCGCAGCAGCGCGCGATCGGCGTCGTTGTAGGGGTAGTGCCCCGTCGGCCCGAAGACGACGGCGGCGTCGCCATCGGTTTCGATCAACGCGACATCGACGCCGTCCATCGACGTGCCGGACATGAGGCCGATTGAGCGGTAGGTGGGCAAGGCGAATCCTCCGAGCGTAACAGTGGGAGCCTTATCAGATCGCGCGCTTTTGCATCCCCGCCTCGTTCGCTTTTTAGAAGGCTTTTTCAAAGCGGAGCACGGGATCCTGAGATCGCGGGCGCAGAGGCGTTCGTCTCGTTACCCGCTTGAGCAGCGACTTTCTTGATTTCAAACAACCTGGCTGGTCTCTTTCAACGAGAGGCCGGGGCCCGCCACGCGCTCCTTGGCGTCGCTCGTAATTATTTCGTCAAAGGCCGCCCACAGCGGGGAACACCGCACGCTTGAATCAAGATTTTGTTTGCTAAACCCATCGAAAAGCAGGATAATTTCAGATCAGCGATTCAATTTCATTTTTTGGAGTGCTCACATGACTGATAGCGACGATCAATTATTTTCAAATTTTTTGAAGTATTTCCGACGGATTGACGCCGCTGCGTCGGAAGACTCCGTGAGAGCGCTGTATGACGCCACTGACGACAAGGCATGGTTGAAAACCTGTCTATCGAAATTCACTGACAACACGTTCGGAGCGCGCCGTACCGAGACGCCAAATGTCGCCGCTTTCAAATACAGTACGCCAGGAACCCTCTTCGCGTACGCCATCGTAGCGCTTATCCATGTTAAACTGGATTTGCCGGAGCTTGGACTGGAGTACAAGGGGGAAGGCGGAGGGCTATTTGGAGGCGTTGTCGCACGGTCCTGGGGAACTTTTTACTATAACGACCTTTCAGATTTGTCAGGCCAGAGCGGTTTCGAATGCAATTTTGCTACCGCGTGGGCTAATCTAAATCTTATTCGTAGCGGTCAAACATATGGCATGTACCAGGGTGGCGGAATTCCATTTGCAGGCATTGGTGGGGGGAACGGTCAGTGGGGCCCCATCACCTAAGCAGCCCATAAGCCAATGGGGAGAAGCGCATCTACCGCCTCCCCTCCCAGCCCCAGGCCGCGACCACGGCGCCGACCAGCGCCAGCATCGCCCATAGACCGAGACCAAGCGGCGCGATTTCGACGCCGACGAGCGTCGAGGCGCCGGTCTGTCTGATCCCGATCCAGTCGGAGCCGCCATAGCGGTTGGCGTCGCGCAATTCGACGACGCGCGGCATCGAAACGGTGTCCGCGCCGCCGGTGGAAAGACGCCGCGCCGTGCCGCCGGTCGCCTCGGTGAGCGGTTGCAGCTTCTCGGTCGTCGACGCGACTTCGCGAAATTCGCGTGGGTTGGGCGGACCGACGTTGACCAGCGCCGTCAGCCCCTCGCTCTCGAAGCGCCACAGGCCCATTTCCTTAGCGTCGAAACGCGCGCGCCATAGTCCCGGTTCGCCTTGCGTGACCGCGATTTCGTCACGCGCGCCCGACGGCGCCGTCGCCATCACCGGCGCGGACCTTTCCTTCATCGTCTGGCGCTCGACGCTGACCTCGCGGCCATGCGCGGAAGCGCGCAGCGCCTCCTCTTCGAGATCGGGCTCCTTCATCAGCCAATGCGCCAGGCGGCGCGTTAGATCGACATGCGGACCGCCGCCCTCGAAGCCCCGCGCCCAGAGCCAGATCTGGTCGGAGAGCAGCAAGGCGACACGGCCCTTGCCTTCGTGCGAAAGCACGAGCAGCGGCTTGTCGCGCACGCCCGACATGATCGAGTCGCCTTTCACCACATTGGCGTCGACCTGCCTGAACCATTCGCCCCAGTTTGGCGGATCGGATTTCGCGCCGGCGAGGCCGCGCGTCACCGGATGTTTCTCGCCGTCCTTGCTGACCCGGGCGCGAAACGCCTGTTCAATGAGCGCGCCGTCGGGCCGAGCCGGCAGGATATTTTCCAGCGGCGAGTAATAGAGTCCGCGCAGCGTCGCGTAATCCGGGCCGACCGCCGCGAGAAAGGCGCCGCCATTCGCGACGTAATTGGCGATGTTCTCGAAATAGACAGATGGCAGCGTCGTCTGGCTCGAATAACGATCGAAGATGATGAGATCGAATTCGTTGATCTTCTTCCCGAAGAGATCGGCGGTCGGAAAGGCGATCAGCGACAATTCGCTCGCCGGCGTGATGTCGAGCTTCTCCGGCGGCCGCAAAATGGTGAAATGCACCAATTCCACATTGGCGTCGGCGCGCAAAAGATTGCGCCAGCTTCGCTCGCCCGGATGCGGCTCGCCCGATACGAGCAACACCTTGAGCCGGTCGCGCACGCCTTCGATCGTCAGCACGGCCTTATTATCCAGCGGCGTCAGCTCGCCGGGCGCGGACGGAATTTCGAGTTCGACGACATTTTGTCCGCCATGTTCGATGCGCACCGGAATGCTGACGATGTCGCCCGGCACGGGGCTGAACGTCGGCAGCGCTTCGCCGTCGCGGCGCACTGAAATCGGGATGCGGGCGCCATCGCCGCCGAGATCGACGACGCGGGCGCGGATGATTTGATCCTTGCCGACGATGCCGAAACGCGGCGCCTCGACGAGTTCGATGCGGCGGTCGCGCTCGCCCTGATGTCCGGTCACGAGCGCTTGAACGGGCGCTTTGAATCCGAGCGCTTCCGCCTTGGCCGGAATATCGTGAACGACGCCGTCGGTGAGAAGAATCGCGGCGCCGACACGCTCAGGCGGAACGTCTTTCAGCGCCTCCGCGAGCGCGCCGAAAAGCTTGGTGCCGTCATTGCCCGAAGCGTCGTTGGCGACCGAGATCGTGCGCGTCTCGACGTCGCCGAATTTTGCGAGCGCAGTGTCGAGCGCCTTGCGCGCCGTGTCCGTTTGCGCGTTTCGCGCGCCGAAATTCTGGCTGTCGCTCTTGTCGATGACCACCGCGACGACGCTCTTTTGCGGATCGCGCTTTTCACGCACCAGCGACGGATCGGCGAGCGCCGCCATCATTAAGGCGAAAGCGAACGCCCGGAGCGGCGCGTCACGCTGGCGTTTGGCCGCCATCAACGCCAGCGCCCCGGCGCCAAGCACGCCGAGAACGATCAGCGCCGACCAGGGAATGAGCGGCGAGAAGGCGAGCGTGAGGTCGCTCACTGGCCCAGCCTTTCCAGCAAGTCGCGGACATGCACCTGATCGGATTTATAATTGCCGGTCAGCGTATACATCACCAGATTGATGCCGCCGCGGAGCGCGAATTCGCGCTGGCGTGCGCCCCCCGGCGTCAATGGAAACAGCGGCTGGCCGCGTTTGTCATGCGCCCAGGCGCTCGCAAGGTCGTTCGAGGTGATGACGATCGCGGAGACGCTGTCCGTCGCGCGCACTGGACGCGCGGCCTGATCTTTCGGTTCCGGCGGCAGGGCCTCGACCCATGTCTCGCCGTTGGCGTAACGGCCGACGAATCCGTCGAGCAGGTAAAAGGTCTCGGTGATGACGTGATCGCGCGGCGTCACTTCCAGCGGCGGAATGTCGAGCCCTTTCGTCAGATCGCGCAGCCATTGCGCCTCCGGCGTCGGCGCGCCGCCGCTGCGTTGCGAAAGCGCGTCGCGCGTGTCGAAGACGATTGTGCCGCCCTGCTTCATATAGGCGGCGACTTTCGCCACCGTCTTGGCCTGCGGCTGCGGCGCGCTCGCGACGATCGGCCAGTAAAGCATGGGATAGAAGGCCAGTTCATCCTTCGCCGGATCGACGCCGACCGGATCTCCCGGCGCGAAGGAGGTGCGCATGTTCAGCGCTCGTGTCAGCGCCTCGAGGCCGAGCCGCGACGTTTCGTCGATGCGGGCGTCCCCCGAGATCACATAGGCGAGCCGCGACGTCAGCGCGGCGTCCTTGTCGCGCTGGGTGGCGGCGGCTTTCGGCGTCGTCTCGGCGCGCGTTTCATCGATCGTCGCCGTCGCGCACAGCAACGCCAAAAGCGCGGCGGTCGCGGCGCCCAGAGGCCGCAGACGCAACTTTCCGGCAAGCGCCATAACGATCAGCGCGTCGGCGATGAAGGCGGCGATCGCGAAGACGAGCAGCGGCCCTTGTAGATTGAGCTCCGCGCCGGAGCGCAGAGCGCTCGCGCTCAGTCCGGCTCCGCCGAAATCGAAGGCGCTGATCTCGTCAGTCGGACGCATGGTCTGCACTGCGACGAAAGCCTCCCCCGAGCCATACAGCCCGGGCGGATGTTCGGCGCTTGCAGGCCCGTCAAAGCCGGGCGGTATGCTTTGCGCGCTGAGGCCCGGCGCGCCGAGCGCGCCAAATCCGTCGAGCAGGCGCATCGGCGCCAAGGACGACTGGTCTGCGACCGTCTCGGAGCGTTCGCTGCTCGACGCCGCCGACTCTCCCGCCATGACGCTGATCCGTTTCAACATCTCGACGAACAGCCCCGAGATCGGCAAATTCGACCAATTGGCGTCGGCGTTGACGTGAAACAGCACGATCAGCCCCTTGCCCCGCCGCTCCGCCGTCACGAGCGGCGTGCCGTCGGACAGGCGGGCCCAGGTCTTGTCGGCAAGTCCCGGATCGGGCTCGGCGAGCACCTGCCGCTGCACCGTGACGTCCTTCGAAGCCGGCAGGCCGAAGAAAGGGCTCGTGGCGTCAAACTCCGCCAGCGCTTTTGGCTCCTCCCAGGACATGGCCCCGCCGAGCACGCGGCCGTTGCGGCGCAGGCGCACGGGCAGCAGACCATCGTCGGCGTTGGCGAGACGCGGCCCCGCGAAACGAACGAGCGTCCCGCCCTCTTCGACGAATCGCGACGCCGCCTCGAAACTCTCGCCGGGCGCGAGGCCGACATCCGCAAGCACCATGATGTTGGGATTTTCGGCGAGCAGCGCCTGCACCGGATCCACAGCGCCAGGACGCGCCGTTCGGATTTGGGCGAAGGGCCCAAGCGCTTTTTCAAGATAGTAGAGCGGCGAGAGCAGCGGCTGCGCCTCATCGGCGGCGGCGCCTCCGACAAGCGCCACGCGCTTCACTTTCGAGCGCGCGTCGAGAAGCGCCACGGCGCCTGCGGAATTTTCGCCTTCAATGTGGAGATGACTGACGTCGTTGCGAAGTTCGACCGGCAGTTCGATCTTCGCTCGAACGCGCGTCGCGCCGCCAAATTCCACGGCGGCTCGGCCGATCGTCCGACCTTTCGCGTCGAGCGCGTCGACCGTCGCCGACGCGTCGTCGCCGATGCGCAGCACATCGACGCTGAGCGCGGCCGCGTCATTTGTCGGCGCGGCGAGCGCGCGCGGCGCATGATCGACAGCGTAAGCCTCGACGACGCCGGCGCCCGACTCCTTCAACGCCCGCACGAAACCGGCGGCGTCACCCTGCGCGACGCCGTCGCTGATCCAGACGATGCGCGCCGCCTTATGGGCGTGGGCGAAGGCCGCGACCTGTTCGCCGATCGCCTTGCGGTCCGGCAGAAACGGTTTGGGCCGCGCCGAACGCAATTTTTCCATCGCGCGTGGTCCGTCGCCTGGAACCGGCGCCGCGGTTTCGGACGCAAGCGCGACGGCGACCGGACCGCCGGCGCGCGCCACCGACTCGATGATGGACGCAGCGCCGGCAAGGCGTCGCTCCCAGGTCGGCGCGGCCGGCCAACCGTCATCGAGGACAATCAGCGTCGGCGCGGAGGTCGCAACGACGCCGCTCGGCGCCCAGACCGGTCCCGCCATCGCGAAGATCAAAGCGGCGGTGAGCGCGAGCCGCAGCGCCATCAGCCACCACGGAGTTTTTGCCGGCGTCTCTTCGTCGGGCTTGAGTTCGCGCAGAATTTTCGTCGGCGGAAAGACGATCTCGCGCGGACGTGGCGGCGTGACCCGCAACAGCCAATAGACGATCGGCAGGCCGATCAGGCCAAACAGCGCAAGCGGCGCGGCGAAGGAAAACATCAGCGCCGCTCCTCGAAGCCTGCGCCATCCGCTCCGAGCAATCCCATGGCGAGCGCCAGCGCCGCTTCGGCGGCTGGCCTGTCGGTGCGATGCTGCAAGAAGATGAAGCCGACGCGTTGCGCCGCGCGGCGCACGGCGTCGCGATGCGCCTCGAACCGCCGCGCATAGTCCGCCCGCAGGCTGCGCGCATCGCCTGCATAAAAGGCAGGGCCGCCGTCGGTGTCGAGAAAAGTGGTTTCGCCAGAGAACGGCAAGGTTTCTTCGCTGGGATCGGTCACCATCAGGACTGCGCCGAAGACGCCGCCGTCGGCGAAGCGCCGCAGGCGTGCGGCAAGCGCGTCCGGATCGGTGAGAAAGTCGGAGATCAGCACGACGCGGGCGCGGGGGCGGATCGGCGCCTGCGGCGGAAGATCGTCGCGCGCCGCTTCCGTTGCGTTGTCGGCCAGCGCGCGCGCCAGCCGATCAATCACGTCGCGCGCCGAGATCGGCGCGGTCAGGCCCAGCGCCGCCGCCCGCTCGCCGCCGCGAACGAGTACGTCGGCGAGCGCAAGTCCCAGGGTCACGCCGCGCGACAGCTTGTCGTCGGCGGCGAGAGACGAGCCGAAGGCCATGGAAGGAGAACAATCCATCCAGAGGTAATAGTCGTGCGCGGCCTCCCATTCACGCTCGCGCACATAGAGCTGATCGCCGCGCGCCGAGCGGCGCCAGTCGACGCGATGCGCCGCTTCTCCCGGCGCAAACGGCCGATATTGCCAAAACGTCTCGCCGACGCCCGCACGCTTACGACCATGGACGCCATAGGCGAGACTCGCCGCGATCTCATGAGCGCGCGCCACGAGCCTCGGCATTTGGCTCGCAAGATCGGCCGCGGCGGCGCCATCGGCGGGCTTGCGTTGTGCAGGATCATAGGCGCGCGTGGCGACGTCAGAAAACATCGTCATCTTTCTCCGTCAGAGGGACGAGCGGAGCGAAGGCCCGTCACCCGATCCGCGCCACGAGCGTCTGAACCACGTCAGAAACGGTCATCTCGCGGCGCGCGGCGAAATTGAGCGCCATGCGGTGGCGCAACACCGGCGCGGCGAGTTTCGCCACATCGTCGATCGAGGGCGCCAGCCGGCCGGTGACGAGCGCCCGGGCGCGCGTCGCCAGCATCAGCGCCTGCGCGGCGCGCGGCCCCGGACCCCACGCGACATGCGGCGCGATTTCCGCGTCGCCTTCGTCCGGACGGGCTGAACGAACGAGATCGAGAATTGCGTCGACCACCTTCTCGCCAATCGGGAGCCGGCGGACGAGCCGTTGCGTCGCCATCAACTCTTCGGCGTCGAGCGCCTGGCTCGCCTCGGCCATCGTCTCGCCAGTCGTTTCCAGCAGCACCCGCCGCTCGCTGGCGCGGTCGGGATAATGCACGTCGATCTGCATCAGGAAGCGGTCGAGCTGCGCCTCGGGAAGCGGATAGGTGCCCTCCTGCTCCAGGGGATTTTGCGTCGCCAGGACATGGAAGGGCCGCGGCAGGTCGTGGCGCTTGCCGGCGACGCTGACATGATGCTCCTGCATCGCCTGCAGCAGCGCCGACTGCGTGCGCGGCGAGGCGCGGTTGATCTCGTCGGCCATCAGCAGCTGCGTAAAGACTGGCCCCCGGATGAAGCGGAACGAACGCGAACGGTCGGCGCCCTCTTCGAGCACTTCAGAGCCGAGAATATCGGCGGGTAGCAGGTCCGGCGTGAACTGCACGCGCTGCTCCGCCAGGCCCAGCACGCGGCCGAGCGTCTCAACGAGCTTGGTCTTGGCGAGGCCCGGCACGCCGACGAGGAGCCCGTGGCCGCCGGCGAGGATCGTCACCAGCGCCTGTTCGACGACTTCGTCCTGGCCAAAAATGACGGCGCCGATCGCGGCGCGGGCGCGACCGATATGGTCGAGGGCGCGTTCGGCGGATTGAACGACGGCTGTTTCGAGCGAGGTTGTCCTGGTGTCGAGTGAGGTCATTTCAGCTTGCTCAGGCAGCCTGTCTATGAAGAGGATCGGGCGCATCGGGGCGGCGCTGCCGTGTTTCGCCGCAGTCGATCCATGGCCCCGCGCCATTCGGCTCCGCATGAACTTTCAAAGGCGAAGCGGCGGGAATTTAGGGCCAAGCGCAATCTTCGTCTCTCCGCCGTGGCAATTCAAGCGCAACCGGCGCGGTGGACAGGCATTTTACCGCCAAAACGACAATTTGGACGTGACAGTTTGTTCATGCGTCCCGCATTAAACGCCTTTCGACGGACGCCATGTATATTCGTCGGACCTTCTCATCTTGAAAGGCGTTCCCGCCCATGTGGCGCGCAATTGTCGAAACCGCCCTGCTCTTCCTCACCCCCTTCGTCGCCTATGCACTTTTTCATTTATTGCAGCGGCGATGGCCCTTCGTGCGCGAGCTCTGGCATGGCAAGGTTGTATCGCTGCTGACGATCGCGGGCCTCCTGGTCGCCATCGTCGGCGTGGTGGCGCTCGGCCTCTCCCGGCTTAACCAGGGCGCTTACGTGCCGGCCCATGTCGAAAACGGAAAATTGCAGTCGGGCCGCTTCGAATGAACGTGGCGCAGAAACTGCTCGAGGACCCTCGGCTCGCCACGTTGTTTGCGGCGCTCGCCAAGACCGGCGCCGAGACCCGCGTCGTCGGCGGCGCCGTGCGCGACGCTCTCTTCGGTCTGCCGCCCCACGAGGTCGATCTCGCGACGACGGCGCTGCCCGAGGCGGTCCTTGCGGCCGCGCGAGCCGCCAGCCTCAAAGGCGTGCCCACCGGCATCGAACATGGCACGGTGACGATCGTCGTCGCCGGAACGCCCTTTGAAGTGACGACACTGCGTGAGGACGTCGAGACCGATGGCCGCTTCGCCAAGGTGCGCTTTGGCGGCGATTTCGAGCAGGACGCGAAGCGGCGCGACTTCACCATCAACGCGCTGTCGCTCTCTTCCGATGGAGAGATTCACGATTATACGGACGGCCTCGCGGACATCGAGGCGCGCCGCATCCGCTTCATCGGCGACGCCGCGACGCGGATTCGCGAGGATTATCTGCGGATCCTGCGCTTCTTTCGCTTCAACGCCTCGCATGGCGAGGGGGCGTTCGATCGCGAGGGCCTGCATGAGTCGATCGTCGCGCGGGAAAATCTGTCGCGTCTGTCGCGCGAACGCATCCGCGCTGAATTGATGAAGCTGCTGCTCGCGCGCCGGGCGCCGGACGTGCTGCGCGCCATGTCGCACGCCGGCGTTATCGAAGTCATTCTCGGCATCGGCTATCCGGCTCGGCTGCAGCGGCTTGCCGAACGCGAGGCGGCTTTGGACAGGCCAGCGGACGCGGTCTTGCGGCTTGCGGCCTTTTCGGTGCTGACCGCCGAAGACGGCGAGCGGCTGCGCGATCGGCTGCGGCTCTCCAACGACGAATTCGCGCGGCTCGCGGCGGCGGCGCGAACGCTCGCGCCCTTGCATGGACGCGACGCGCCGCCGCCGCCGTCGCATTTGCGCGAGATGCTGTTCCTGTGCGGCGCGCGCGCCGCGGCGGACGCGCTGGCGCTCGCGCATGCGGAAAGCGCCGCGGCGACGGATCATCCAGATTGGCGGGAGGCGGCGCGCTATCTGGAGGAAACGCCCGCGCCCGCCTTCCCGATCAAGGGCGCGGATCTCATCGCGCGCGGCGTCGCGCCGGGCAAGCAATTGGGCGACGCGCTTAGAACGCTGCAAGCTGAGTGGATTCGCGCCGGGTTTCCGCGCGACCCCGCGGTCGTTCTGCAGCTTCTTGAAAACGCCCTGGTGAACCCTGGCCGGGAGGCGCGCTAGCGCCCGCGGCAAAAAAAGTGGGAACCGTTTTTCGCGTGGAGCGCGCTCTAAACTTCGGGAATCGATCAGGTAAGCTGCATTTGGGCGATTTCGCCCCCAAATGCAGCGTGATCTAGCCGCCCTCGGCTTTCGCGAGCCTGTCAAAAATCCCCAGAACCAGCGCGCGCTTGTCGAAATTGAACACCTCGGTTTCCCTCGCGGCGTCGCGAATGGCGTCCCAGGCGCTGGCGTAGGGAGCAAGTCTCATCGGAGCGGCGCCGGTCTGCGCCAGCGCCCGCACGCGGGAGTCGAGATGGCGCTGCGTCGCGCGCATGAAGGTCTCATAGGCCGCTTCATTGTCGCGGCCGGTCAGCTTGTCGGCCAGCATATGCGCGCCGAGCCAATCGACCTGCGGCAATCTTTCGAAAAGCCGGCGCACGGCGGCGTCGAGGGCGACGCCGTCGTCGCCGAGCAGCCGCAGCGCCTCCCGCACCGAGCCTTCGGCGCGCGCGGCGGCGACAAGCAGGTCCGATTCAGGCGCCTCCGACCAAGGGGCCCCGAGACTGTTCACGGCGGCGATCGTGTCTTCCGGCGACAATGCGCCGAGCATCAGTCTGCGACAGCGCGAACGGATCGTCGGCAGCATGCGGCCAGGCTGATGCGCGACGAGGAGAAACAGCGAGCGTTCGGGGGGCTCCTCAATGAGCTTTAAAAGCGCGTTGGCGCTGGCGCGATTGAGATCGTCGGCGCAGTCGACGATGGCGATGCGCCAGCCGCCGGTTCCTGACCCCTGATGGAAGGCCTGAATAACCTTCCGCACGTCCTCGATGCGAATTTCGGTGAAATGCTTTTTGGTCTTCTCGTTCCAGGCGCGGCGCAGCAGGAAAATATCGGCGAGCGCCATCGACGCGATCCGACGCGCCGCCGGATGGTCCGCAGGCACCGCGAGGCTCTCCGCGGACTGAACCGCGGCTTCGGCGGGTTCGGGATGCGCGAGGAGAAACCGCGCCAGGCGCCAGGCGAGCGTCGCCTTGCCGACGCCTTCCGGCCCGCCGATGATCCAGGCCTGCGCCATTTTGTTGCGGCGGTAGGCGTCGAGAACTTCGCGCTCCGCCTCGGCATGACCGAAAAACGTCAGGGTCTCGCGCGGATGCGGGGCGTCGTCGTAGCGGTCGCTCTCCGGGTTCGCCGCTTCGCGGCTCATTGCGCGGCTTGCGCGGCGTGCGCAAGGAAGCGGTCGTGCACAGTTCGCTGCACCGCTCGCGCGACGTCATTGACGGTCATGGCGGCGTCAATCACGCAGCAGCGTTCCGGCTCGCTCGCGGCGATGTCGAGGAAAGCCTGCCGTAGCCCCTCGTGAAAGGCTGGCGCTTCGCGCTCAAATCGATCGACCTCTTCGCCGTCCCGCCGCGCCGCCGCCCGCGTCAGGCCTTCTTGCGCCGGCAGGTCCAGTATGATCGTCAGATCCGGCCGCGCATCGCCCACCGCCGCCCTTTCGAGCAGCGCCAAAGTCTTGGCGTCGACGCCGCCGCGCGCGCCCTGATAGGCGCGGGTCGAGTCGGCGAAGCGGTCGCATAATACCCATGCGCCGCGCTTAAGGGCGGGCGCGATCAGCGTTTCAACATGATCGGCGCGCGCCGCCGAGAACAGCGCCGCCTCGGCGAGCGGTCCAAGCGGCGCGGCGCGTCCCGAGAGCAGGAAGGCGCGCAGCTTCTCGGCCTTCGGCGTGCCGCCCGGCTCGCGCGTCGTCACCACCTCGAAACCGCATTCGCGCAAATGCTCGGCGAGCCGCGCAAGCTGTGTGGACTTGCCGACGCCCTCGCCGCCTTCGAAGGTGATGAAGCGGCCTTTTTCGGGCGTCGCCTGGAAGGTCATTTCTTGCCGGAGAGTTTCTGGTGAATGGCGGCGGCGGCCGATTCGTAAATCGCGTCGAAGGCGCGCCGCGGCAGCGAGCCCTGTTCGACCGATTGCGCAGTCTGCAGCGGCTGTTCGAGCACGACGGAATTTCCGCGCTTGATTTCGAGGCGTCCAACCGCTGCGCCAGCCTCGACCGGCGCCAGCACAGGGCCTTCGTATACGATCTTGCCCATCAACCTGTCGGTCGCGCCGCGCGGCAGGAGCACCTTAACGTCTTCCTTTGCCACCAGTTCCACGGAGCCCTGCGTGCCGCCATAGACCTGAGCCGGACCGACCGGCTCGCCGGCTTTGAACAGCTCCTTCTCTTCGAAGTTGCGGAATCCCCATTGCAGCAATTTGCGCGCTTCTTCGGCCCGCTCCTTCGAGCTCTTCGCGCCGTAAACGGCGACGATCAGGCGTCTGCCGTCCTGCGTGGCGGAGCCCACCAAGCCGTAGCCACTGTCTTTATCGATATTGCCGGTCTTCAAACCGTCGGCGCCGAGGCTCATCGTGAGCAGCGGATTGCGGTTTTGTTGGCGAATCTTGTTCCAGGTGAACTCCTTCTCGCCAAAATAGCGGTAGTATTCGGGGTAGGTCTTGATCACATGCGCCGCGAGTTTCGCCATCTCGCGCGCAGTCACCTTTTGGTCAGGACCGTCCATGCCCCAGGGATTGCCGAAGCGCGATTTGACAAGGCCAAGTTCGGTCGCGCGCTTGTTCATCCGCGTCACGAAGGACTCTTCGGCCCCCGCGAGGCCTTCGGCGAGCGTGATCGCAGCGTCGTTGCCGGACTGGATGACCAATCCCCGAATCAGATCCTCTACCCGAACGCGGCTATTGAGGGCGAGAAACATCGCCGATGCGCCGGCGGGCGCGCCGCCGGTGCGCCAGGCGTGCTCCGAGACGGTGAATTCGTCGTCGAGCTTCAGTTTTCCTTCGGCCAGAGCCTGAAAGATCAACTCAGCCGTCAGAATTTTCACCGTCGACGCGGGCTTGGCGTAGTCGTCCGCGCCTTTCTCGAACAGGACGGTGTTCGTGCCAGCGTCGATCAGAATGGCGTGCGGGGCGCTCGTCTGAAAATTCTGGGCACGCGCCGGCGCTGCGCCAAGCGCCCACACTGTGAAGAGGGTTAGAATAAGGTGCTGGCCGGGAAATTTCGGCAAGAGGCGCGCTCCCCTCATTTACGCCGCAGCGCGGCAAGCCGGGAGAAGATGGCGCGCGGCGCCGAAAATTGCAATCGCGGCGTGGGGCCGCTCAGTTCGTTCGAACAGAGGAATTCAGCGCCTGTCGGATGGCGTTGCGACCGGAAGCTTGACGCTCGCCCAGATGCGCGGGGCGCGCAGGCGGCAGCGGCGCGACAGCATTCCTAATCTTTTGGGTCGAAGCGACGGGTTCTTTGTCGATGCTGGCTTGCTCCCGGGAGGGAGGCAGTGGCGCGTCGCTCTCCTGCCTGGCATAGGACAGCGCCTGTTCATCTGAGGCCTGCCTATTCTCATAGCCGACGCGCGCCGAGAGTTCGGCGAGGTCCGCGCTTTCCTGGTAACGCGCCTCATAGCGCGCTGCCCGCGCCGGCTCCTCATTCGTCGCCGTCATCACCGGCGCCGGGGCGTCGATCTGTGCGGGTTGGCCGTCATCGCGCAGCGTCGCAAGGAGTTTTTCGTCATCGTCTCCATCGAGATCGGCGCGCCCGACCCAATCCACTTTGACCCGCGCCGTGCCGACGCCATGAAAATCGAGCGCTTGCGCCACGCGCTGGGAGACGTCCATCACGCGTCCGCCATGATAGGGGCCGCGATCGTTGACGCGCACGACGATCGAACGGTCATTGCGCAAATTGGTGACCCGCGCATAGCTCGGGAGCGGCATCGTGGGATGGGCGGCGGAAATCGACGCCCGGTCGAATATTTCGCCATTGGCTGTGCGCCGCCCGTGGAAATCCGAGCCATACCAGGACGCCGTGCCAACTGAGGAATATGGCCGCTCGCTTGGGTAATAGGTCCGGCCGGCGATCTTGTAAGGCTTGCCGACCATATAGGCGCCGCCGCCCTTCGGCACTTCTTCGCCCTCGGCGATGACCCTCGGACTGGGACGCACCCCGTAACGCGGGTCGATCTGCCCGGATCCGCCGAGGCCGGCGCTTCGATGCGATCCCGTGGTCGAAGAGCATCCGGCGAGCGCGCCGAGACAGACCAGAGGCAACAGTTTGGAAAGGATGAATGCAGAGCGAACCAGCGGACGCGGCGGATGAGCAACGTTGTTAAAGGCGACAAATCGCATCCAAACGGTCCTTGCCATCAACCTCGAGCCCGCCGCCGGCTGCAATGAAGCGCGACCCACAGGCGGCGACGCTTCCTTCATTTCGGCGCGACGTGGAACCGCCGCGCGGTACATCCCGCGGAGTGTCTCGTTGATGTGTGAAGTTGTCGTTAAACGCAGTTACGCTGGCGTCAGCAGGCGTCGCGAATGAGACCAAAATGCGACACCCGCCCTCCAAAAGCCTGCGGGCGCCGAGATTGAAAACAGCTGTGGCCTTGGCGCCACAGTCTTTCCCTCTTCATTGAACGCGCGCGAGGTCGACGATTCGCGTCTCGACGCGCTCTATGCCGCGAAAGACATTGCACGACAGCCTCGCTGCAACGTGCAGCGGTGCGCCGTCCCCTCTCAATAGCGCTTCGCCCAGCGGCGAGTGCATGGCGCGAAAGGCGATGGCGTTGACCGTCGCGCCGTCGCGCGAGCGCAAGCGGGCGCGCACATGATCAGCTCCAACCGTCTGGGCAAACGCGACCTGCTGCTCGGGCAGAGCAAATAAGGGTTCGGGGTTGCCCTGCCCGAATGGCCCGGCCCGCTCCACCCGTCGCAGTAGTTCAAGACTGATCCCGCGCCCGGCGACCGCCGCATCGAGAACCAGCGCATCGTCGAGACGCGCGGCTTCGACGGACGCGCCCAGCGCCTCATCGAGAAAGTCGCGAAAGTCCTCGATCTTGTCGCGCGCCAAAGTCACGCCCGCAGCCATTGCATGCCCGCCGCCCTTGACCGCCAAGCCCAGATCAACCGCCCGCCGAACTGCGGCGCCAAGGTCGACACCACTTAAACTCCTACCTGAGCCTGTTCCATATTCTCCATTAAAAGCAATAACAAATGATGGTATATTAAAGCGCTCCTTTAGCCGCGATGCAATCAGCCCGACGACGCCCGGATGCCAGTCCGGTCCGTGCACGACGAGACACGACAGTCGATTGGACTTTGCCACTTGCGCTTCCGCCTCGGCCACCGCCTGCTCCAAGATCGACCTCTCGACCACCTGGCGTTCGCCATTTAGCCGGTCCAACTCGAGGGCGATACGACGCGCTTCCTCGCCGTCGGCCAGAGTGAGAAGCCTTGCGCCGAGGCCAGCGTCGCCGATCCGGCCGCCGGCGTTAATCCGGGGCCCAAGCGCGAAGCCGAGATGATAGGCGCGCGGTGGCCCATCCAAACGGGCGGCGTCCATCAGCGCTGCGAGCCCCGGACGGGATCGCGCCGCCATCACCATTAATCCTTTGGCGACGAGCGCCCTGTTGAGCCGCGCCAGCGGGGAGACGTCGGCGACTGTCGCCAGCGCGACGAGATCAAGCGCGGCGAGAAGATCCGGCTCCGGTCGATCGTCGCTCCACCAGCCGCGCGCGCGCAGCGTCCTCGACAATCCAACGAGGACAAGAAAAACGACCCCTGCGGCGCAGAGCGCCCCCTGCCCGGAAAGATCATCGAGCCGGTTGGGGTTGATGACGAAGGCGTCCGGCAGAATCTCCGGCGCCTGATGATGGTCGAGGACGATCACGTCGAGGCCAAGCGCGCGCGCGATGGCGAACGCCTCGTGACTCGAGGTTCCGCAGTCGACGGTGACCAGCAGGGTCGCGCCCCGCGCGGCGAGATCGCGGATCGCCTCGACATTCGGCCCATAGCCCTCGATGATCCGGTCGGGAATATGGAGCAAGGGCTCCGGCGCGCCGGCCGCGCGCCAAAAGTCGATAAGCAACGCTGAGGAGCACGCGCCGTCGACGTCATAGTCGCCAAAAACGGCGATCTGCTCGCCCCGTTCGATCGCATGCGCAAGCCGGCTCGTCGCCGCGTCCATGTCGCTCAGCGACGAGGGGTCCGGCAGGAGGTCGCGCAGCTTGGGATCGAGATAGCCAGCGGCGTCGGCGACCGTCACGCCGCGCCCGGCGATCACCCGCGCAAGAAAATCGTCGATGCCGTGCGCCTGAGTCAGCGCGAGCGCCTGAGCCTCGCCTCTGGCGTCGAGCCGCCCGCGCCAACGTCGGCCGAGCACGGAGCGTTCGACCCCCAGAAAGGCGGAAACCATCGAATCGGACATTGATGCCTCAAACCGAGCGCTAAGCGTTTGCCGCTCAGCGGCGCAAGCTCTTCCGATGACGATGATGGCGGGAAGGCCCGGGCGGCGCAAATACGTATCGCTTCTAAGGCGTTGGGAAATTCACTTGACATGGCTGTCAATTAGCTGCGTCATAAACGTGGTGGATAATTTTCGATCCAATCCGTTTTGATGAGGCGAACGTTCGGCTAACGTTTGTAGATTTTTCGCGCGCTTAGCGGGCGCCTTCGCGCCGCGCCGCGAAGTGCGATCGAAAGCGGCTTTTGTCGGATTGCGTCAAAAGAATTGAGCGGAGAGCTTTATGGAGACCAAGAAGCTCGCGACGGGCGCCGCGCCTCGCAAACTTGGCGAATATCTCTCACGGACGCGAGAGAAAACGCGAATGCACGCCGTTCATGGCGCTGGCGGCGCGCAGTCGGTGCGCGAGGACAGCTATCGCGGCCACGCGATCGAAATTATCACGACTTACAATATCTTGGTCGACGGAAAGAAAATTCGCGCGCCGCTCGGCGTGGATGCGTCGGGCCAGGTTCACTGCCATTCATTGCCGAACTATCAGACCGCTTCGGCGGTCGACATGGTGCGCGCGCTCGTCGACGGCTTTCCCGAGGAGTTCGAGCAAAAGCCGGCCCGGGCAAAGAGTCGGCCTCCAGCAAGCCGCAAGAGCCGACCCGTTCCTGCTCGTAAAAGCAGGCCCGCAGCGAAGAAAGGTTCAAAACACGAACATTGATTTCAGGAGAGACGCGATGTCCGCCGTCCGAAGAAACATTCTGAAGAACATAGACGTTCGGGATCAATATATTAAAGGCGTCAAACTGTTGAAGAAAGAGGCGTCAGGGCGAACGACGGATGAATTCGGCATTCCCGGCGCGGCGCGCTCGGTGAGCACTTACGATCTTTTCGTTATCTGGCATGTCACCGCCATGATGGTCGAGACGCCGCCGGGCAATCCGGCGCAGCGAAACTCGGCGCACCGCGGACCCGTATTCGCGCCCTGGCATCGGGTGATGCTGATGCTCTTCGAGCAAAATCTCCAGCGGGTTTTGGAAGATGCGAATTTTGGTCTGCCTTACTGGGATTGGGCGGATGACGGCGATCTGCCGGCGCAGCAGCAGAGCGCGGCCGCGATCTGGCGTGCGGACTGTATGGGCGGCGAGGGCAATCCGGTCTCTACGGGTCCCTTTGCTTTTCACGCGAGCGATCCGTCGGGGTTCAGAGTGCGCATATCCACCAATATCTCTGGAGAGCTACGATCGGTGAACCGCGGCCTGCGGCGCGCCTTTGGCGTCAGCACGGATGCGCTCCCCAGAACGGCGCATGTCGCGAAAGCGCTTGCGCTCCCAGCCTATGACGCGCCCGATTGGGATGCGGGAACGAATTGCTTTCGTAATTGCGTCGAAGGATGGATGAACGACGAAGGCGTCTCGGAGACCTGGCTGCACAATCGTGTCCACGTTTGGATCGGCGGGGAAATGCTGCTCGCCTCCTCTCCAAACGATCCGATCTTCTTCCTTAATCATTGCAACATCGATCGACTCTGGGAAAGCTGGCTGGGCCAAAATGGGCGCGCTTATGTTCCCGACATGACGGCGGGCGCAGCTCTCAAAGGTCATCGCATCGACGATCCGATCAGCTCGCCGCTCGGCCGCAGCGCGACGCCGCGCGAGACGCTCGACGTGAGCGGGATTTATGAATATGACGCGCTCGCCTGAGCGCCGAAGCATTTTGATTTTCTATACAATTTGGATCGGCGATGGCGCTCAAATCCACTCATATCATTTTCGTGCATGATTTCTTCGGCTGGGGGCCTCATGAGTTCGGGCTTCCCTATTGGGGCGACGCGCTCGAGCAGGTAGGCGCGCCCTTCGCGGTTCACGAAGCGAAGGTAGGCCCGGTCAGTTCCTTTCACGATCGCGCCTGCGAGCTTTTCGCTCAGATCGCAGGCGGACGCGTGGACTATGGCGCAAGGCACAGCGATGAGGCCCGCCACGCCCGCTATTCGAGGGATTATGCGGACCCTTTTGCGCCCGATTGGTCGGCGGAGAACCCGGTGATCCTCGTCGGACATGGCGCAGGCGCCCAGACCGCCATGCAGTTGCAGGCGCTGCTCGCCAGCGATTTCTGGGGGAAAGGAACAAACGCCGGCTGGGTCGAAGGGGTGGTCAGCGTCGCCGGCGCCATCAACGGATCTTTGCTGCCCTACGGCTTCGGCTGCGATCGTGAAGACGGACGGCTGAAGCGCAGGCCGAGCCGGCTCATTGCGGAATCATTCAATTTTCTCGGATTGGCCGCCGGCGTGCCGAGCGCCATGCGTAAGCCCTTCGATCTCCATCTCGACCAATGGATCAACGGCGAGGGAGCCTCGCAAGAGGCGATGGCGCGGCTGGACGCTGGCGCCTTCGTTGCGGGCGAGGACAATCTCGCCTTCGACATGACGTTGCAGGGCTGCCGCAACGCCAACGCCCGGTTCAGATCGCATCCGGGCACCTATTATCTGTCGCTCGTGACCAACGCCACGCATGTTCGCGCATCTGGCTTTTTCAGCAAGACGTGGCGGCCCGACCCGACGATCCATCCCATTCTGTGGCAGCCGGCGCTCTACCAGGCGCGCGAGGCGCGCTTCGCCAAAGCGCCGATCGTCGGTTGGGGCGGCGGCGACCTTTCATTGCCGCAGTGGCGGCCCAACGATGGCGCAGTGAGCGTCATATCGCAAAGATATCCTTTTACCGCGCGGGAAGAGCCGGTCGGAGGCGAAGGCGTCTTCAAACGCGAAAAACTCAAGCCGGGATGCTGGTATTACGAATATCTCGACAAGGCCATCGGCCAGCGGTTCGATCACTTCGACGCCGTTGTCGGGGCGCAGCTCAAACCCTGGGTTCCGGGATTGCGCGACGCGCATCGGGAGATCTATCTGAGGCTCGGCGAGACCTTGCGCAGCCTATAGCCTCGTCTGAGGACGGCTAATGCAGGCCGCCGAACCCTTGCGACCGAAGCGCTTCGATGACGCCGTTGAAGATCAGCGACACCCCCATCGCCGAGACGAAGAAGCCAACGATCCTGGTCGCCGCATCAATCCCCAGCGGCCCCAGCGTCGTCGTCAACCGCGTCGCGAAGGCAAGGCATGCGTAGGTGATGGCCACGGCGAGAAAGATCGCGCCGAGAATGACGCCGAACGCCAGCGCCTCATGGGACGAGTGCTCCACGGTGGCCATCATTCCGAGCACGGTGGCGATCGGACCGGGGCCGATCATGAGCGGCATCGCGAGCGGCATGAAAGCGATATTGCCCGTCGATCGGGCAAACGGCGGCGTTCCGTCGCCGTCCGACGAGGGTAAAAAAAGGTCAAAGCCGATCTTCATCAGCACGATCCCGCCAGCGATGCGCACCATGCTGAGCGAAACGCCGAATACTTTAAGGATCACCGCGCCAAAGAACAAAAAGAAGAGGATCAGCAGCAGCGCATAGAGACAGGCCAGGAAAGCCACGCGGCGTCGCTCCTGGTTGCTCTTTTCGCGCAGGAGCAACAGGAACACCGGCAGCACCTCGAAAGGATTGATGACCGCCAGCAGCGTGGTGAATGTCGAGAAAAAAAGCGTCAACTCGGTTCTGAAAACGCCGGCGCCGATGTCCGAGATGAGATTATTCATAGGTCCTTCTCATAAGCGTTGCGCTGCGCCAACATGGGTGGCGGATGCGGCGTGGCGGGCGACATTATTGCGGGGGGCGCCGCCGCTCAAGCGCCGCACTGGAGGATCGCGCGCATTTTGGAAGCATTCGCTTGGACGTGTCTCCCACGATGGAATTGACCCCCATGACCGACGCGATTTTGCTCACACACCCCTCCGGCGACCGGGCGGAGATTCTGCCCTTGGGCGCGGAGCTTGCCGCCTGGCGCGCGCGGGGCGTCGACATGATTTGGGCGAAGGACCCCAAGATCTGGGACCAGACCGCGCCTGTGCTGTTTCCCGTCGTCGGCTGGACGCGCGACGGCCGCGTGCGCGTGAATGGCGAGACCTATCCGCTTGCGCTCCACGGCTTCGCTTGGAAGAAGCGCTTTGACGTCGCCGAGCGGCGCGACGACTATCTGCGCCTCGCGCTCGTCGACGACCCCGAGACCCGCGCGCTTTATCCCTTCGCCTTCCGGTTCGAAGTGGAGTTCCGGCTTCATGCCGGCGCGCTCGAAAATAACCTCATTGTGGCGAATGCGGACGCGCGGCCCCTGCCCTACGCCTGCGGCTTGCATCCCGCCTTTCGCTGGCCGCTCGCCGGCTCGTCGTCGCCGCACGCGATCATTTTCGAAAAGGAAGAACGCGCTGAAGTCCCCATCATTGGACCGGGCGGTCTTTTTTCGAACCCCATCCGCAAAACGTCGCTTGCAGGCCGGCGGCTGCCGCTCGAACCGGAAATGTTCACGCGCGACGCGCTGTGCTTTCTCAATCTTGCGAGCCGCAGCCTCGTTTTCGACAATGGCGACGGCGCGCGCCTCTCGGTCACGCTGAAGGATTTCCCCCATGTCGGATTTTGGACGCTGCCGCCCGCCCCTTATCTGTGCATAGAGCCGTGGACGGGCCATGGCGATCCGGAGGACTTTCACGGCGATCTCTACGAAAAGCCTTCGATGCGAATTCTGGCGCCGGGCGCGCAGGCGCGGCATGGCGCGATTTTCGCCTTGGAGCAGGAGCCGCCGGTCGGCTAGGAACGATCCGCACTCGCCAGGAATCATCAATGACCGTCGCCTCCAGCGTCATCGAAGCCATCGGGCGCACGCCCCTCATTGAATTGCGCGGAGCCTCGAAGGCGACCGGTTGCCGAATCCTCGGCAAGGCGGAATTCATGAACCCAGGCGGCTCGGTGAAGGACCGCGCGGCGCTGTCCATCGTCGAAGACGCCCAGCGGCGAGGCGTGTTGAAGCCGGGAGGGGTCATCGTCGAAGGCACCGCCGGCAACACCGGCATCGGGCTCGCGCTCGTCGCGAACGCCTTGGGCTTTCGCACGGTGATCGTGATTCCCGAGACTCAGAGCCAGGAAAAAAAGGACATGCTGCGCCTGCAAGGCGCGCAGCTCGTCGAAGTGCCGGCGGTTCCCTACGCCAATCCCAATAATTATGTGAAGCTTTCCGGGCGCCTCGCCGAGCGCCTCGCCCGGGAAGAGCCGAACGGCGCCATCTGGGCGAACCAGTTCGACAATGTCGCCAACCGCGTCGCCCATCTCACCACCACCGGGCCCGAGATCTACGAAGCGCTGGAGGGCGCGGTGGACGCTTTCATTTGCGCCTGCGGCACAGGCGGCACGCTCGCCGGCGTCGGCATGGCGCTCAAGGAGAGAAACCCCGATGTGAAGATCGGGCTGGCCGATCCTTTCGGCGCGGCGCTCTATTCCTATTATACGACCGGCGAGTTGAAGTCCGAAGGCTCATCGATCACGGAAGGGATTGGCCAGGGTCGGATCACCGCCAATCTCGAGGGGGCGCCGGTTGACGTCGCCTACCGCATCCCCGATGACGAGGCGCTGCGCATCGTCTTCGATCTCGCCGAGCAAGAGGGCCTGTTGCTGGGCGGCTCTTCGGGAATCAACGTCGCCGGCGCCATCAGGCTGGCGCGCGATATGGGCCCCGGCAATACGATTGTGACCGTGCTGTGCGACGGCGGCGCAAGATACGCTTCGAAGCTCTTCAACGCCGACTTCCTGCGCAGCCAAAATCTACCGACGCCGCCCTGGCTCGAAGGCGCCGTCGAGACGGATCCGGGCTTCGTTTAGCCCTCTATCGGCTTCGCGGGCGCAGGCGACGCGGCGGGCGCGGATTCGCGCTGCGGAACGAAATTTTCGCGACGCACGAAAAGCACTTTTCGCAGCTCTTCCTCCCCGATCAGCTTGGCGAATTCGCGGAAGCCGAAGAACGGGATCAGCGCGGCGAAGGTGACGAGTCCAACCGACAGCAGCGTGCGCAGATCGTCGAGATTGACGGGGTCATGGTCCGCATGGGCCGGCCAAAAATGCTCCAGCAGCGCCTGTTCGACGACGTCCATGCCGATGAGCAGCAGACCGAACAGCAGCGACTTGGCCAGAATCGGCACGATCAGGGGCCTTTTGTCGAAGATACGCCAGACGCCAAACTTGTTCGCGACAAACAACACCTTTGCGAAAGCAAGCGCCTTGGCGACGGCGAAGCCCTGATGCTCCACGATATGCGCCTGCGACAGGATCACCGATTTGTGCACGCCGAGCACGGCGAGCAGGAACCACACGTAGAGGAACACGGGGTAAAAAGCCCTGGCCTCCTCTTCCACCTTGCGCGTCAATCCCTTTTTTGTCTGCTCGCTCATGTCTCATCCTGCGCCGGTCTTTCAGCCTTGGCTGCGCGTCAATTTAGCTGCGCGACTCGTCCTTGGCTATCGCATCGGCGCGCGCCATATCCTCCGGTCGGTTGACGTTGAAGAAAGGGTCGTAGGGCGCGATCGGCCAATCGACGGTCACATTCGCATAGCGCCCGATGAAGGCCGATACTTTGCGCTCGTCTTCCTCGACGAGCGCGCGCCGCACGTCCGCGCGCAGCGCGACCGGCCACAGCGCCACGGCGTGATGGGTTCGTCCGTTCGACGCGGCGACGGCGATCGTCGCCCCTGTACGCATTCGGGCGGCTTCAAGTCGCGAGCGCAGATCGGCGGGCAGGAACGGGGTGTCGCCCGGCGCGCTCAGCACAAGCGCCGCGCCTTTCGCCGCGCCAAACTCCATGCCGGCGAGAACGCCGGCGAGCGGGCCCGCGAAACCTTCAACGCTGTCGCAAATGACGGGCAGTCCGAAAGCGGAAAAGCGTGCGGGGTCGCCGTTGGCGTTGATCGCGAGACGCCCGCATTGCGGCCTCAATCGATCAATCACATGCTGGAGGAGCGGCCGGCCGGCGATCTCGACGAGCGGCTTGTCGCCCCCGCCCATGCGCCGGGCCAATCCGCCGGCGAGGATGACGCCGATGCAGTCGTTCATGCGCTGTCCGGACTGGTTTCAAAGCGGGACGTCATTATGTTCGTTCATAGTCCTGGGCGCCGCAGGCGCAAGGGGCGCACCTTTCGAGGAAAGCACATGATCTCGCGTCGCCGACTCGCCGTTTCCGCCTTTCTTTTCGCTTCCGCAATCTTTTATTCGGCGGCGCCCGCCGGCGCCGCCGAACAGAGTTTTACGCCGCAGGCCTTCGCCGCCGCGCAAACGGCCGGCAAGTCGATCATCGTGCATGTCTATGCGCCGTGGTGTCCGACCTGCCGCGCGCAGGAGCCCGCGGTGCGGCGCGTCGAAGCCGATCCGAAATATGCCGACGTCGCCATGTTCCGCGTTGATTTCGACGGGCAGAAGAGCGCTCTCCGCACGCTAAAGGCCAACCGGCAAAGCACAATCATCATCTTCAAAGGCGATAAGGAAGTCGCGCGCTCTGTCGGGGCGACCGACCCGGCCGCAATTTCGGCGCTTCTCTCAAAGGCCCTCTAAATCGATGGACGCGAGCGCGCTTGGCGCCTTTGGCGTCGCCTTTGTCGCTGGCCTGCTGTCGATTTTGTCGCCCTGCGTCCTTCCGCTTTTGCCTTTGGTGCTCGGCGCCGCGGCGGCGGAGCATCGCTACGCGCCGGCGCTTCTGGCGCTGGGCGTCGCCATGTCCTTCGTCGCGATTGGCCTTTTCATGGCGACGATCGGCTTCGCCGTCGGGCTTGATGGAGATTCGCTCCGGCTGGTCGCGGCGGCTCTGTTGATCGGACTGGGCGTCATCCTGCTCGCGCCAGAGCTGCAGGCGCGCGTCGCCGCCGCCGGCGGCCCGATCAGCGACAAGTTGAGCGCGGCCTTTGGCGAGGGGCCTCGCGGCGGAATGTTCGGTCAGTTTGGCGTCGGTCTGCTGCTCGGCGCCGTCTGGAGCCCTTGCGTCGGTCCGACCCTCGGCGCCGCATCGGTGCTCGCGGCGCGCGGCGAAGACCTCAGCGCCGTCGCGGCGACGATGGCCGCGTTCGGTCTCGGCGCCGCTGCGCCGCTGATGGCGATTGGCGCCTTGTCACGCCAAGCAATGACGCGTTGGCGCGACCGGCTGTTGAGCGTTGGGAAACAGGCGAAACAAGCGCTCGGCGCGTCGCTCATCCTGATTGGCGCTTTGATCGTGTCAGGCTACGACAAAACGTTGGAGACCGCGCTTGTCACGGCTTCGCCAGAATGGTTGACGCAGTTAACGACGCGTTTTTAGAGCTTCATTAAATCAATACGGTCGATGGTCGAGCCGCTAACCTTGCCTGGGCGACGCAAGACGCTCAATGCAAGCAAATCCAGGCAAGAGCGAAAGCCACTCTGGTATTGGCGTTTCAGCGGGCGGCCAGCCAAGTCTCTGACCGCCGCATCTTCCTAAGATTTAGTTTATTTTCCATTGCTTATAGAGCCTGTCCGTTTAGGCAATTCTTAAAGCGACGCCTCTATAAAGACGCTACAACGTGGCTGTTTGAGTAGCGAGTGAGTGAGATGACCGAGACGCACCGTCCCCGTGTCAAATATGTCATCGGCCCCGATGGCAGTCCGCTGACGATTGCGGATCTACCCCCCGCTTCGACCAAACGCTGGGTGATTCGGCGTAAGGCGGAAGTGGTGGCGGCGGTGCGCGGCGGCCTGCTCTCGCTCGATGAAGCCTGCAGCCGCTACACGCTCACGGTCGACGAATTCTTGAGCTGGCAGATGTCGATCGACCAGCACGGCCTCGCCGGGCTGCGGACCACGCGCCTTCAACAATATCGCATGTGAGCGCGGCGACGACAGACGCGGGGACGTTCGAAACGCCGGTCCGCGATGGCCGGCGTTTTATTTTTGAGGCTGCTCCTCGATCCGGCGCCAGCGCTCGACAAGTTTCTTGCGTTCAAAAAGCGCGACGACGACGAGCGCGATCAGCAGCGGGACGATGAGATAAAAGAGCCGCCAGACGAGCAGCGCAGCCAGGACCTTCAGCCGCGGCACATCCGGCATGACATTGATGAACAGCAGCTCGAAGACGCCGAGCCCGCCCGGCGCATGGGACACCAAAGCCGCCGAAAAGGACAATAGAAACGCGCCGAGCACGATGAGAAAGCCCGGATTGCCCTGCTCGGGCAGCGCGAAATAGATGATGCCGGCGGCGCCGATGAGCTCCAAGGGCGCCGCGAAGAGTTGGCGCAGCATGATGCCGGGGCGCGGATAGAGAATTTCGAAACGCCCGAACAGCCGGATCGCGCGAAAATGCATGAGCGATCCGAGAATGTAGACAACGACGAAGGCCAGGCACGACAAACCGACCACCAGCGCTGTGTTCGGATTTGTAATGATGTCCGGAAGGAAGCCCGACAGTCTTTGCATGATCGCGGGGTCATAGGTCAGCAAGAGGCCGGCGAGCAGCACATTGCCGAATCCAAACGTATAGGAGCACAGCACCACCAGCGTGGCGACCTGCGTCGCCGTCAGCCCCTTGGTGGAATAGGCGCGATAGCGCACCATGGCGCCCGAGAAAACGCTTGCGCCGATGTTGTGCGAGAGGGCGTAGGTCGTAAACGAACAGACTGAGATAAACAGCCAGTTGATGTGTTTAACGCCCAGGTGCAGGAGCGCGATGCGATCGTACCAGGCGAGCGCCGCATAGGCGACAAGCGTCGACAGGCCAGCGAATAGATAGCGGCTTGTCGGAATGGCCTGAAGATTGGCCCAAACCTCGGCGCCGACCGATTCTCCTTTGAATTCGTGATAGAGAAGGAAAAAAGAGGCGACGACCGCGACGAGGCCGACGATCGGCCAAAAAAATTCAAGCAGTTTTCTCATGCGGCCCGTCGCGTTAGATTTCACCGTCAATCACTGAACCGGCCACAGCTGGCCGCACTCTCCCTCGCATGGAGGCCCGGCGCCCGCAAGCCCGGCTCCATGACCGCCTCGGTAACGAGCGCTTGCGGCGAATCAATGGAGGCCGGAATGCAAATGCTTTCGCGGATCAAGGGCTTAATCCTGACGCCGCAGACAGAATGGGCGAAGATCTCGGAAGAGGAGACGTCCGTCTTCGATCTTTACCGCAATTATATTGCGATATTGGCGCTGCTTCCGCCTTTCGCGAGCTTCTTCAGCTCGTGGCTTTTCGGCTTTTCCTACGGCTCTCAGGGAATCATGCACCCGACGTTCGCGGGCGGGCTTTATCGCGCCTTCGTTCAATATCTGCTGAGCCTGCCGGCGCTCTTTATCGTCGCCTTCGTCATATCGGCCATTGCGCCGCATTTCGAAGGGAAGACCGACGACCGCCGAGCTCTGATGCTGACCGCCTATTCGTACACGCCGGTCTGGCTCGCCTCGCTCTTTGGCCTGATCCCTGGCCTTCGATGGCTGGACGTGCTCGGCTTCTACGCGATCTATGTTTTTTCCGTCGGCCTGCCGACCATGATGCGCGTGCCCAGGGAGAACCTCGACGTCTTCACCTTGGCGACGCTGTTTCTCGTCGTGGCGACCGTCGCGCTCCACGGATGGGTCGTGCATCTGATCGCGCCGCAGCAGCTGATCTAGCGCCAGCGGTCCGCAGCCGCTTCGTCCTCGGATTTCGCGCCGACCCAGTCGCCCGACGCGCCATCCGCGCGGCGCTCCTTTTTCCAAAAGGGCGCGCGGGTTTTGAGAAAATCCATCAAAAACTCCGCGGCGGCGAAAGCGTCAGCGCGATGGCGCGCCGCCGCGAGCACGAGAACGATCTGTTCGCCCGGCTGCATGCGGCCGAAGCGGTGAATGACGGCCAATCCCTGCAAAGGCCATCGCTCGAGCGCTTCGTCGGCGACGCGCGTAATCTCGGTCTCGGCCATTCCCGGATAATGTTCGAGCTCCAAAGCCTCGAGCGCGCCGTCCTCGTCCCTGCACAGGCCCACGAAGCTGACGAGCGCGCCGATGTCGCGCCGCCCGCGCGTCAGCAGCGCCTGTTCCCGCCCAAGGTCGAAATCATCCGCTTGCACGCGCACCGACGGAACCGGCCGCGACGCCATCTCAGCCCCCCGTCATCGGCGGGAAGAAGGCGATCTCCCGGGCGGCGCCGATCGGCGCGTCAGGCGCCGCATGCGTCTTGTCGACCGCCGCGCGGATCGTCGCCGGGTTGGCGAAAGCGGCCGCATATCCCTCCCCCTGAGTGGACAGCCACGCGATCAGCTCACGGACCGTGACCACGTCACGCGGCGGCGCAATCTCCTCTTCCGCCAGGCCGATGCGCTCGCGCACCCAAGCGAAATACAGCGCCTTCATGCCGCCTCGTCTTCTCCGAAATGGTTCCACGCCGACTGCAGGTAGTCGAACCCGGTGTAAAGCGTCAGAATCGCTGCGGCCCACAAGAGCGCCGCGCCGATCTTGACCGTGCCGGAGAGAACGACTTCTCCGGATGGTCCTGCGATGAGAAAGCCCAGCGCCACGAGCTGCGCCGCTGTTTTCCATTTGGCGATGGCCGAGACAGGCAAGCGGACCTTGAGCTCGGCCAAATGTTCCCGCAGGCCGGACACGAGGATTTCGCGGCACAGGATGATGATCGCCGCCCAAATGGTCCAACCGGCGACCGTTCGATCGGCGACAAGCGCCATCAGGGTCGTCGCCACGAGCAACTTGTCGGCGATGGGATCCAGCATCCGCCCGAGCGGCGACTGCTGCTGCCAGATTCTTGCGAAATAGCCGTCGAGAAAATCGGTCACCCCCGCCGCGATAAAAATGCCGAGCGCAGCCCAGCGCGCCCAGTGCTCCGTAAAGCCCAGGAGGAGCCCCGCGACAACCGGGACGGCGGCCATGCGGCCATAGGTCAGCAGATTAGGCAGCGCCATGGCTTGAGATCGACGCTTGGCGGTGAAGGCCGTCTCGGACATACCGCAAGGGAATATGTCCCCCGTCCCCAATGTCAATAGAAAGGGCGTCGCCGCCGGCAATCGATTGCCAAACGGGGAGTCACTCGCGGTCCAGCGCGAAGGCGCCCGGCCCGGCCGCTGCAAAGAACAGAAATACGAAGCAGTAGAGCGCGGCGAGTTCTCCTTTGTTGACGAGCGGCCACAAATCCTGGCCGGCGTGGAAAAAGAAATAGGCGACCGCCATCTGACCCGAAAGAATGAAGGCGACAGGCCGGGTGAAGAGGCCGACCAGGAGCAGCAGGCCGCCGACAAGCTCAAGGATCCCCGCCGCGCCCAACAGCGAGAACAGCCGCAAATTGTCGAACATCGCCACATGTGGGACGCCGAAGAGCTTGGCCGCGCCATGCTGCATGAACAGCAAAGCGGCGGCGATGCGCAGCAGCCCCTGCGCGTGCGGGGCGAAGCGTTGGGGAATGATTCGCAGGGTCATATGGCGTGGCCTCCTCAAAGGATCGTCGCGATTTCCTCACAAGCGAGACGCGGGCCGCGAGGATAGAGCTTTGCGTGATCCCCATATCCGATGTTGATCAAAAAATTCGATTTTATCCGCGTTCCCTGGAAGAACTCCGCATCGACCTTCGCCCTGTCGAAACCGCTCATCGGTCCGCAATCGAGACCGACCGCGCGCAGCGCGAGAAGGAGGTAAGCGCCCTGCAGCGAGCCGTTGCGAAAGGCCGTCTCCTCGATCAACGTCTCGTTGCCGACGAACCAGGAGCGCGCGTCCGTCGACGGATAAAGATGCGGGAGACTATCTGCGAAATCGAGATCATAGCCGACGATCGCCGTGGCGGGCGCGGCCATGGTCTTGGCGCGATTGGCGTCTGACATCGCAGGCGCGAGCCGGGCTTTCGCCTCCGGCGAGCGCACGAAGATGATGCGCATCGGCGAGCAGTTGGCGCTTGTCGGCCCCCATTTCGCGTAGTCTACGGCGAGTTCGAGCAGGCTGTCCGGCACGTCGGTGGGAAGCCAGCCATTGTGGGTCCGCGCTGCCGTAAAAAGCTGCTCGAGCGATTCGGGCGCAACTGGACCCGCGGCCTGCCTGTCGGTCGTCGTCATCAATTCCCCGCAGTGTTTAGATGTCGCGCCCCTCGACTTCAATATGCAGGCGCTCCTCGATCTTTTGAAGCGATTCCTGCTGGGGCGAGATCGCGAGCGACTTTCGATAAGCCGCCAGCGCCCCCCTCTTGTCGCCGGTCTTCTCCTTGAGCGCGCCAAGAGCGGCGAGCGCGTCGAATCGCTTGGTCTCAAGCGTCGCCGCCGTTTCGAGGTCGGCGATCGCGGCGCTGTCGTCCCCCTGCTCCGCCCGCACCTTCGCGCGCTGAACATAGCCCTCCGCCCATTGCGGCGAGAGCGCGACCACATAGTCGAAAAGCTGCAGGGCGAGGGATGGCGCGCCAGCTGCGTCGGCCGCAAGGGCGCGCGCCGTCAGCAGGTTGATCGTGTCCGACTCCGAATGCGACCAGCGGCTGACGATCGCCGCCGCGGCGCCCTTCGCCTCCCGCTCGTCTTCAGCCTGCTCAAGGCGAAGATAAAGCCTGGCCATCTCCTCCGCCCGCTGCTGGGCGGGGTCCTTGGGCGGCGGGGGCGGCGCTGCTGCGGCCGGCGCGCGCCGCTCTGGATCAAGATCGCGTCCACCCTGTCCGGGGCCGAGCGCGCGGGCGCCCGGCGGCAGCGGAATCCTGCCAATGCCTGGAATGAAAAGGAACTCGCCCTCCTCCTCGCCAAATGATTCGATCGACGGCGTCTCCGATGCCTGCGCCAGCGCGACACTGGCCGGCAGGACCCCGAGAAAGACCACGATCGTCAGCGGAAGAAGCGGCGGCGTGCGCATTGCCGCTAACATAGCGCAGGCAAACAGAAACGGCCACAGCACAGCGCGCAACCGCCATTTAGATTAACGATTTTTAAGCCAAGACTCGACGCGAAAGCCTCGAATTCATCCTGCGTTCAGGCGAGGCGCCCGAATCCTTTCCGCGCTAGTTACGGTTATTAGAAACCCGTCGCGCTTATTGCGACAACAACGCTGCAGCCCGCTCACCCGCGGAGCTCCTGGAG
>DATBRI010000111.1:0-3458 GCA_036560365.1 Methylocystis sp. | reverse complement strand
CGGGAGACCAACGCTTTCTCATGGTATATCGGCCTGCAAATCACCGGCGTCGAGTAGCTTCTATTTCTTGCAACCGCCGTCGAGGCGCCGCGGCTCCGGCGTGTCCCAATCATTGGCGGGCAGATCGTCGTAGGGCGCTTTTTCGGCATGGCGCAAAATGATGATCCGCGCCGGCTCGGCGAAGGCGGCCAGGACAGCGACAACGCGAGCCCCAACGCATAGCGTCGCGGTAAAAGACTGGTCACGCGTTTGCTCGTAATTTTTCGCGGGCTCGGGTGCGGCCCGCCCAGCATACGTGGAGAGGCGACAGTGGTGTGATGGAGGAGTTGGGATCGTTTCGCCGCCCGATCACACAAAGGCTCACCGAGTCTTGCGTCGCTTCGAAGGCTTAGCTTTCTCCTTGGCCGGGGCTTTTTCCAGCGGCGGATGGATGAGTTTGAGCGTGGTCGCGAGGTCGGGATCGAGGCGGGCGAGCGCGGCGGGATCGCGCCCGCTGGTGAGATATTGCGCGGCGCCGCGCAGGCGCGAGACTTCATCGCCATAGCGCCCCGGAAAATGCAGCTCAACCGCCGTCGCCACGGCTTCGAGCTTGTCGGGGTCGTTGATGTAATGCAGCGCTTCACCGAGGAACGAACGCAGCCAAGCGTCGAGACAGGCGCACAGCAATCCATCGAAGTCGAGCGTTTCCACCGCCACGCGCAGCAGCGCGTGCAGAGGGTGCAAGTCGACTACGCCGGCAAAGAGCGATTCGGAGGCCCGAAAAGCAATCCATTCGGCGGTGTTCACATGGAATTCAATTTCTTCCTCGCCCTCGCCTACGTTCGAGATTTCGGCCGAGGCGGCGAGTGCGCGGAGCGCCGCTTCAAGTTCGCCAAGACCGCTAAGGTTCAAAGCAAGTAATCTAAGAGCGCCGGCTCTTTCCTCCTTGGTTCCGGTCGTCTTGGTAAGGTCCACAGCCTGCCTTGCGGTTACGCCCCCCTCCTTATATCGGCCAAGCTTCGCAAGGCTTTCGGACACTACTCCGAGAGCGCTAGCCTCTTCGTCGTTGTCGCCGGCGGTCCAGGCAAGGTCCGCAGCCTGTCTTGCCGTTGCGACGGCCTCTTCATGCCGGCCGAGCATCCCCATGCAATACGCGGCATAGCGGAGGGCGGCAGCCTCTTCGCCTTTGTCGCCAGCGGTCCTGGCTATGTCTGCGGACTGTCTTGCAGTCTCCACAGCCTCCTCATGCCGGCCAAGCTGCGCGAGGGAGTACGCAACCTGCTGAAGGATGACCGCCTCATCGAATAACTCGTTGGCTGCCCTAGCGAACTCAGCGGCTTTTCTAAGCGTCCCAACGGCCTCCTCATGGCGACCAAGGTCGCCAAGGCAGTTGGCGGCCTGTTTCAGAGCACGGGCGCGATCAATGTCAATCAATCCCGCTTGCTCAACCAAATGCCGGGACAGATCGAGCGCTTCAGAAAAACGGTCGCAACGGCGCAAGCTCCAGATCCGACTGACTTTCGCCTCAATCTCGAAGCGCTTGTCTTCGAGCCGCTCCGCGGCGGCCACGGCAGCACGCGCAGCGGCAAGGCCGCCCTCGATGTTTTCATAAGCATCCAAGCTCGACCGCGTCAGTAAAAGCGGTACGCGATCCTCGCCGGTTACGGCCACGGACAACGTCGTCTCGATCTCGGCATAGGCCGCATCGACCTCGCCCTCGCCCGCCAAATCGGCGATGGCGTGCAGGCGCCCTGCGATGGCTTCGGAGGCCAATGGAATGAGGCGCTTGGGAATGTAATAGCGCGCAAGATCGCGCAGCATCCAACGCCGCCCCCTCTTCCCCTCTCCTCCATCAGCCTCATAAAGCCGCGCCATCACTCGCGCCTCCGCGATCCGCCCGAGTCGTGCATATTCCGCCGCCTTCTCCTGCTTCTCGTCGCGCGAAAAAAACTCCGCCAACAGGTCGACGAGCGCCTCCAGCGGGCAGGCGGTTTTGCCGTGGTCGATGACGCGGCGGCGGTAGTAATGGGCGAACACCCGGTCGGCGACGCGGTAAAGCACCTGCGCCGAGCCCGGCGCCTTTTCTCCGACGACGATGCGTTCCTTGACGAGATCGTTGAACGGGCCGGCGATCGCCGCCTGCGTGTCGGCCTTCACCCGCCGCGTGAGTTCCGATTGCGTCGCCGGTTCGCCGCCGCGCAGCAGCGCATCGAGCAGTTTTTGCGCGCGGCCCGGCAGGGCCTCGATGCGTTCCTTGTAGTAGGGCGTCAGCTCGTCGACGAGCTTTTGCAACAGGTCGGCGGCACGCAGCATGTCCGCGTCGAACAGAGCGTCGCCGAGCAGAGTCGCAAGGCGCGGGGTGCCGCCAATAAAACTCGCCACCGCCTTGGCCCTCGCGCGCGTAAATTCGTCGAGCGGCGGCTTGCCGGCATCCTTGCGCTGGCGGTCGAAGAAGTCGAGGCAATCCTCGACCGTCCAGGGCTCCAGCTCGACCTCGCGGAATGCCTGAAACAGGCGATCGTCGTAACTGCGGTCGAAGGCGCCGCTGGCGCTGGCGGCGATCATCATCAGCTGGCCGCCGGGCTTGGTGAGCAGAGCGCGAAGACGCGACGCCTGTACTTCCTTGGCGAAGGCGCGGCGCAGCAAAAGATCGAAATTCTCCACCTGCGCCACGACGAGCCCGCGCGCGCCGAGCTTCTGGTGGATCGCCGCCTCCAACGCCTCGACGGCGGCGTCCCAGGCGGCGCCTTCGTCCTCGTGCCAGGTCAATTCCGCGTCTTCGCCGGCGCCGCCGGTCAGCGCGCGCGTCAACTCGCGGATCAGCGTCTCCGGCTCGCGCACATGCGGCATTTCCTCAGGCATGAGCAGCGTCACCACCGCGAGATTTTCCTCGCGGGCAATGCGCTCCACCTCGATTTGGATATGGCGCATCATAAAGCTCTTGCCATAACCGCGCGGCGCCGAGACGATCAGATGCTGGATCGTCGCGGCGGTAAGATTGCCGCGAATCGTCGCGAGAATATTCTTCAAATCCTCGGTGCGGCCGGTCGCAACGGTGCGCACTCTGCTTTCCGAGAATTCATGCGGATTGAAGGCGGAGAGCAAGCCCACCGTCAGCGCCCCCAAGCGCGAGCGCGCACCCAAAGCGGCACCAGTTTCGAAGCCGCGCGCAGCGTCTGCGACTCGGTGTCGAACGAAATAAAATCATCTTCGCGCAACGCCTCCAGCAGATCGTCGCGGCGCTCGCCGGCATTGAGTTTCGCCAGCGCGTCGTCAATCGCCGCGAAGGCGACCGGCTCGGGATCGGCGGCGACAATGGCTTTCAGAATCGCGCGGGCGGGTTTTTCATCAGTTTCATAGCGCGCCAATCGCGTCGAGAATTGCGTGTAGAAGTTCTCGTCCAGCTTCTGACGCACTTCCTTTTCCACGATCGCACGGACTTTGGCGGGGTCGCGCTCTCCCGCCTGCAACAGGGCGTT
>DATBRI010000110.1:0-5905 GCA_036560365.1 Methylocystis sp. | reverse complement strand
GAATGTTCGGAGGCGCCACAATGGCTGAAAGCGCGGACGAATTAAAAGCTGTCACGGGCGGCACGCTGCAACATTACAATCAGCGCGCCGAGGCATTCTGGGAGGGAACGCGCAGCCACGACGTCACACAAAATATCGCGGCGATGCTCAGCCACATTCGCGGCGAGCCGCCTTTCACCTTGCTGGATTTCGGTTGTGGGCCCGGACGCGATTTGAAGGCCCTCGCCGAGCTTGGCCATGTCGCGATCGGGCTTGATGGCGCGCCGCGCTTCGTCGAGATGGCGCGCATTCACAGCGGATGCGAGGTGTGGCTGCAGGATTTTCTCGCGCTCGATTTACCTGAACGCCGCTTTGACGGAGTCTTCGCCAATGCGTCGCTTTTTCATGTGCCGCGCAGCGAGTTGCCGCGCGTGCTGCGCGCGCTCCACGCCGCTTTGAAGCCAGAGGGCATCCTGTTCAGCTCCATTCCGCATGGCGCGGATCAGGAAGGATGGAGCAATGGACGCTATGGCGTCTTTCACGCTCCTGAAAGCTGGCGAGCGTTCGGGGCGGCGGCGGGCTTCGTCGAGGTCGAGCACTATTACAGGCCCAGCGGCGCGCCGCCGAGCGAACAGCCATGGCTGGCGAGCATATGGCGGCGCGTATAGCGGCGCCGGGGCGCGAGAACGGCGTTACGTCTCGCGAAGAGCCGTCGCGAGCGCATCGGGCTCGACGATCGGCAGCGAGCAGACCGGTCCCCGACAGACATAGGCCGTCGCGCGCGCGTCGAGCATGGTTTTGCCGAAGGCTGGATGCGCGAGAGGCAGCGCGGCGCTGGGCGCGATGACATTCAAAACCCGACCGGGCCGGCTGACGCCATAAACCACTCTCTTCAGCGCCGCCGTATCGGGGGCGTCTTTGTCGCCAATCACGACGATCTGCAAGGCCTCTTGCAGCTTGTCCATGCCGTTCAACAATGACGAATAACCAAGAATGCGCTCACGAATTGTCCCGGCAAAGTCCCTCGCGATCGCCTCGGCGCGTTGCCGGTAGACGTTCTCGCCTGTCAAATAATAGAGCTGCGCCAGCACCTGCAGCATCATGCCATTGCCGGAGGGAAGCGCGGAATCCTCAGCGATTTTGACGCGCGCGATCAGCGTATCAGCGTCGTCGGCGGCATAAAAATAGCCGCCATTTTGATCGCGATAATGATGCTCCACATGTTCGACCCAGCGTCGCGCGCATTCGAGATAGGACGGCGCGCCGGTTGCTTCATAGAGCGCCAGCGCGGCTCGGCACATCGCGGCGTAGTCGTCGAGGACGGCCATGTGACGTGCGCGTCCGCATCGCCAGGAATGGAGCAGACGACCATCGTCCGTCGTCATCGCGCGATTGATGAAGTTGAAGGTCTCGATTGCGAGTTCGAGCCAGTCTTCGCGTTCAAACACGCTCGCCGCTTTCGCGATGGCGGCGATCGTCAATCCATTCCAATCGGCCAGAACCTTATCGTCGCAGCCCGGTCTCACGCGGCGTTCGCGCACCAAGAACAAGGCGGCGCGGTCTCGCGCCAGCGCCGCTTCGGTCTCATCGTCCAGCAGCTCGATTGATCGGAGGCGATTGAGAACGGATTTCCCGTGTTCGAAATTGCCTTCGCGGCTGACGCCATATGCATGTTCAAAGAACGGCGCCCGTGCGCCCAGGGCTTCTTGTATTTCGGTTTCGCTCCACGCGTAAAACTTGCCTTCTTCGCCTTCGCTGTCGGCGTCGAGACTGCTGGCGAATCCGCCGCCTAGCGCGCGCATCTCGCGCATCATCCACTCGATCGTCTCCGTCACGCGGAGGCGATACAGTTCACGCCGTTCGTCTTGCCAGACCTCGGTCAGCAGTTCGATCAGCTGCGCGTTGTCATAGAGCATTTTTTCAAAATGCGGCACGAGCCATCGATTGTCGGTCGAGTAGCGGGCGAAGCCGCCGCCCAAATGGTCGTAGACGCCGCCTTGCGAAATATGGTCGAGCGTCAAAACCACGCCCAGGCGCAATGAGTCGCGACCCGTCCGCTTCCAAGCCCTCCAGAGGAAGTCGAGGCTGGTCGCCTGCGGAAATTTTGGCGCCGCCCCGAAGCCGCCGTGGACGGGATCGAGTCGTTGCGCCAATTGCGCGCAAATGCTCTCGACGAGGTCTGGAGAGACGGGCTCTCCGGGAGTCGTCTCGGAGAGGCGGGCCAGTCCGGCGCTGAGCTCGGCGACATTATTTTCGATCGCATTGGCGCGAGTGCGCCACAGCTCCGCGACGGTTTTGATGACGTCGGCGAAACCGGGCCTCCCGCCCTGCGCAAAGGGAGGAAAATAGGTTCCGCCCCAGAAGGGCTGGCCCTCCGGCGTCAGAAACATCGTCAACGGCCAGCCGCCACGCTGACCCATCATCATCAGGGCTTGTTGATACAAATAGTCGACATCTGGTCGTTCTTCGCGATCCACCTTCACATTGATGAAAGCTTCGTTCATCAACGCCGCGATTTCGGGGTCCTCGAACGATTCATGCGCCATCACATGGCACCAATGACAGGCGGCGTAGCCGGACGAGAGCAATATGGGTTTGCCCGTCTGCTTGGCGAGCGCGAGCGTTTCCGCGGTCCAAGCCTGCCAGTGCACCGGGTTGTGCTGATGCTGCAACAAATAGGGGCTAGTCTCGTGACCGAGCCGATTGCTCTCGACGCTCATGGAGCGGTCCTCCGTGCGCCGATTACATACGGCTGCCGGACGCCAAGCGCCATTCGCTGCTGGCGGATTTTTGCCGCTACGCCGCAGGCGAGAAATTTCATCGAGCGCCGCAAAGCGCTGGGCGCATGCTGAGAAGAGGCGTTTTCGGTGAGGGGCAGTCGCGCGGCGCTTGGTCCCGACTGGGTCGGCTCACTGGCGCCGCGCGTCGGTCAATGTGAGGCGGCTTCGTTGCTCGGGAGCACGTCGCGGATGCGCTTGCCTTCCACCCAGACGAAAGCCCCGGCGGCGTCGGCGCAGGCGATGTCCTGTTCGGTGATCAGTTTATCGCAGAGCATGATGCAAATGGCGTCGATCGGCGCGTGCCTGTCGTTTTCCTCGGTCATGCGGTCGATCGAGATTTCGCCCATCTCCTCGTCGTCGACCAAATGGATGATAAACACTTCCTCATGGCCCGGAGAGCCATGCGCGTTCACCCGGAAGGTTTCCCCCTTGTAGCGGAATTCGCGTATCATTCCTGGCCCTTTTTTCATTTGCTTGTTTGTGTCCGCGATTGCGCGCCTAGCGTTTGGCGACTCTCGCGCGCCCGGCGCGCACGCAAACTGCGTGCCATTTGCGCGTCGTGGACCCCGCGTTTGTTCGAAGACGCGCCGCAACTGCTTTTAAAAAAGGCAAGCGGCGATGGAGATCAGGAAAAGCGCACGCGCCCGGCGTTGACGTGCAAGCGCCTGCGCGAGAGTAAAAACAGAGGCCGCATCCAGATCAAAAGGCGTCCTCGATGGCGCCGACATGGCGCTGTTCATAAAGAGCGCGTCGCAGCGCAGTTCGATATCGTCATAGACAATCGCCTCGCAAGAGATCTTACCGCCGCCGGCTTCTTCCGGGCGCGAAAGTCGCCACTTTTTTTAAAGAGCGTGAAGCCATTTTGAAAGGCGGCTGGACGGCGCTGTCGCTCACCGCGTCGGCGCGGCTATGAGGGCTAGGCCTCACCATGTGGCTCAGCGATTGCTTCGATCCGGGGCATGAATACTCCGCCCGCCGACGCTGACGTCGTGAACTTCGGCGAACTCGACCCAAAGACCAACGATCTCCTGCAGCAGGGCGTCGTCGCCTATCGGACTGATAGAGAGAAGGCCGACAGCCTCTTTAAGCAGGCGTTGGCGCTGACGCCGCAGGAGCTGGCGCCCTATTACTGCCTCTACAAAATCCACACCTACATGGGCAGTCTTGACTACGCCGCAGACGTCGCCGCGCAAGGCATGAAAGAGGCCACGCGTCAGGCGGGTTGGCCGAGCGATCCTATGGCTTGGCCAGTGACGGCCGAGGCGCATGACGGGCCGGCGCGTTTCGCTCTCTACACGCTGAAGGCGCTGAGCTTCATCGAATTGAAGCGCGGCCACGCCGAAACTGCACAGGAATATCTCAGTATCCTCTCCCGCGCCGACCCGCAGGGCAGCGTCGGCTGGAAGGTGATCGAGGACTTGGCGCAGGCCAGCGTGTAACCGCGCACGACACGACCATGTCGTAACCTCAACAAAACTCCGCACGAATGTCACGCTTCGGCCGTAGCTGCGCGGCCCTTGTCGCAAAACCGACATTGTGCGCTGCGTTTCAAAGACGCCAGATTGCTTTGCGTGGTTTTTGCATAAAGCAAATTATGAACTGCGGGAGACGATCGAAACCGATCCTCGCATGTGCGAACGGAAACCATGGCCTGGGGCCGACGGTGGCCGTTCGAGGAAGGCGGCCATGGACGACGTAGCCACTTCGCGCTCTAAGCTCACAGACGGCTTGGCGGCTAAGCCGCCGCGGGCGAGAATGCCGTCCGCCGATACGGCGCTGCTCGGCATCTATGAAATCTCAAAAATCCTGACCGCGCCGGCCCGTCTCGAGCAGACGCTGGGCAATGTCGTCGCCGTGCTCAGCTCCTTCCTCGACATGAAATTGGGGATGATCACGATCCTCGATCAGCACGGCAATCCAGAGATCGTGGCGACCTCGGGGTGGACGAAGCACGACGGCAGCAAGCCGATTGACACGCTGCCGGCCAAGGTGATCGACCGGCTTGTCGCCACCGCCATGCCTGTCATCGTCGAGGACGTGACCCGCGACGCCTTGTTCGCGACGGCCGCCCAGACGATCACCCGGGCGGTCGGCGCAAAAGTCTCCTTCCTCGCCGTCGCGATCAAGAGCGACAGCCGCGTCGTCGGGACGTTGTCGATCAATCGTACGTCAGAAGATTGGATCTCCTACGCTTTCGACGCCGATCTGCGTCTACTGACGATGATCGCCAATCTGATCGGCCAAACGGTGAAACTGCACCGCATGTTTTCGGCCGACCGGCAGCGGCTGCTGAACGAATGCAGCACGCTGGAGAAGGCGCTGGTCTCTTGCCTGCCGAAAGAGATTCGTGGAGAGCGGCCCGACGTCGCGGGCATCATCGGCGAGAGCCCGGCGATCATGGACGTGCTCGACACCATCGCCATCGTCGCGAAATCCAATTCGACCGTGCTGCTGCGCGGCGAGAGCGGCACCGGCAAGGAACTTTTTGCCCGCGCGGTGCACGACCTCTCGCGCCGCAGCGCCAAGCCCTTCGTTAAGCTGAACTGCGCCGCGCTGCCGGAAAGCGTTCTCGAATCGGAGCTGTTCGGTCATGAGCGCGGCGCCTTCACGGGCGCCGTCGCGCAGCGTGCGGGCCGCTTCGAACTGGCCAACGGCGGCACGCTGCTGCTCGACGAAATCGGCGAGATATCTCCCGCCTTCCAGGCGAAGCTGTTGCGCGTGCTGCAGGAAGGCGAATTCGAGCGGGTAGGCGGGTCCAAGACCTTGAAAGTCAACGTCCGATTCGTCTTCGCGACCAATAAAAATCTCGAAGAGGCCGTCGACAAGGGCGAGTTCCGCGCCGACCTCTATTATCGCATCAGCGTCGTCCCGGTGTTCCTCCCGCCGCTGCGTGAGCGGCCTGGCGACGTTTCGCTGCTGGCGCGCAATTTCATCGAGCATTTCAATAGCGAAAACGACCAAAAGCACGAACTCTCGGCGAGCGCCATCGAGACGCTGCAACGTTGCTATTTCCCCGGCAACGTGCGCGAACTGGAAAACTGCGTGCGTCGCACGGCGACTTTGGCGCGCGACGAAACCATCGTCGATCACGATTTCGCCTGCGCCTCCGGCAAATGCCTCTCGGCCTTGCTGTGGACCAGCAGCGC
>DATBRI010000109.1:0-2273 GCA_036560365.1 Methylocystis sp. | reverse complement strand
GGCTGCCGAAACTCGCGCCGAAGACGAGAAATCATTTCTGAAGCGGTATCCCGAAGCGGCCCGCATCAGGACCTCACTATAAGGACGCGGCATGTCGAAGACAGCAAACCTCAAACTTGTGGCGGAACGGTCGACGGCGCGCATAGCGCTGGCGGCTGCGATTGCCGAACACGCGGATGCCGAGCGCGGCCACCGGGCTGCGCTCGAAGCTGTCGAGAAGGCACGGGAACGTGCATGGTCAGCGGAAGATCGTCACGCGGCCCTGCAGGATCGTCCCGCCGAAGCGACGGGCAATCCCGCTATTGCATTCATCTCGGCGATGCAAGGTGGCCGGGAGCCGTCCATAGCCGAATTGGAAGGCCCAGCGAAAACACGCGAAGCCGAAGAGGCGGCGATAACGGCGGAGATTGCGGCGCTGTCGAAGACTCGCGCGGCGCTCGACGCCACCGTGACCGAACGCGAAGGCGCGATCGCTTATGCAAAGGGCAAAATCAGGGACGCGGTAGCGGAAGTGCTGCGCGTCGAGACCGACGTGGCTCGCTTGCTCAAGGACGCCGAGGCCGAGGCCGCCGCCATCGTGGCGCGGCGATGCGAACTGTTGCAACTCCGAGCGCTGCTTCCTGCAGGCGCGGAAAAATCGGCGGTCGATTCCTTTTTGGCGAGGCCTTGGTTACTGCCAGAACTTACCGGCACCTTCGTCTCGCATCCGGCGGCGCAAGCCGTGAGCCGTGACGCCGATGCGCTGATGCGCGATGCTGATGCGGCTTTGGAGTGAGCCGATGAGCGCGCTCGCCATCCCTGCCGCGCCGATTGTCTCGCCGGGATGTGGCGACGCGATCGCGGACAAATATGCGAGCCGCCTCGTGACGCAATGGCTGGATGCGCTTCACGCGGAATCGCGAAGCGTCGCGGCTGCGTTGCACGCGCACTTCGAAACGAAAGAAGGCCGGATTGGGGGAAACCCGATTGCGCAACGCCGATGGGCTTTTCGCGTCGAACGAATTTTCGGAAACCGGCTTCTCGCGTCGCGGCTGGAAACTGGAAAGCGCTCCAAATTTCATTTGCAGATTGACGTGATGACCCCCGTGGCCAGCTTTGGGCTTAAAGCGGTTGCGGGCGAGCGGGCGTGGTTGGCGGGTTTGCGGATGGATGTCCGCCGATCTGGCGCTAGCTCCGACCCGGAGCAAAACCTCGATTTCATCGCGGCGGTTAGCAAGCACGCCCTAACGCGAATGGTGCAGCGTTGCAATTGCGAGACCGCCGCCGACTTACACGCTGCATTTCGCGCCGCGTGGCCGGTGCTATCCCGCGCCGAGGAAATGACGCGCAAGGAACGCCTGGCCACACCGGGTTCTAAGTGGCGCGTCCCGGTTCGCTTGCCGACGATGGACGAGCCCGCCGTATTCGTTATGGCAGGCCCGTCGCCTTCGGATGACCCTCGGGTCTTCTTCGCGAAGACGGCCTTTCCGATTTCATTCTTAAGCCCGCGCGAGCGCGCCGTCGCGCTGGCGGCCTGGACGGGCTCTAATTAGGCGGATGACGGGGATATGAAATGGCGAAACAGCGCATGGAAAAACTGATCGAGGCGACGGCGCCAAACGGCTTTCGCGTGCGCGTATTCCACGATCGCGAGGCCGACAAGCTCGTCACTTTCGGCGGCGACGCGCCGAAGGTTAGCGCGCTCGAAAGCGACAAGCCGAAATCGGTCATGCAAGCATTGGCTGATTTGTTCGTGTCGCTGAAAGATTTGAACGATTGCGCGCGCGAGATGGGGATGAGCGACATGGACCGCGCAAAACTTTCGATCGACATGCTCTCGATCCTGAAAAAAGGCCACTCCAAATGAGCGCGGATGTTATCAAGGAATTTTTGGTAAGCTTGTCTTTTTCCAAGGACGAAGCCGGCTTCCATCGCACGATGGAGGCAGTCGAGGGCCTGACCAAGAAAATGGTTGTGCTCGGCGGGGCGATCGAGGCGGCCGCCATTGCCAGCGTCGCGGCGATGCACCGAATTGCCATGGGGATGGAGGCTGTAGGTTACGCATCGTCGCGCATCGGCGCATCTGTTTCCGGCATCAAGGAATTTCAGTTCGCGATTTCCCAACTTGGCGGGACGGCAGCCGGCGCGATGACCTCGCTGGAGAATTTTTCGCGGTTCATGCGGGAGTCGCCGGGCGGCGAGGCGTGGCTTCGTGGCTTCGGCATTCAGACGCGAGACGCGAAGGGCCAACTGCGGGACCGCAAGGAATTGTTGGACAGTTTCTTCGCGAGCTC
>DATBRI010000108.1:0-4316 GCA_036560365.1 Methylocystis sp. | reverse complement strand
AGCGGTGTTCATCGACGTCTGTGCGCCGGCATCGCCGCTCTTCGACACGCATCTACAAACTATCGAACTCCTCCGCGACGCCTCTCATGTGCGAAACTACACACTGGCCAAATGGGCCGCCGCCTTGTCCTGCGCCGGCTTCGCGATCGATCGGCTTTGGACATCGCAGCTGCGCATGGACTTTCCCATTTGGACGGCGCGGATGCGAACGCCAGAAGAAAATGTTCAGGCGATCCGCTCCCTGCAGTTCGCTGCCTCAGGGACAACGAAAGCGCATTTTGAGATTGAGTCCGACGGCTCCTTCGCAATTGGCGTCATGTTCGTCAGCGTGAAAGCAGAGGAGCGTTGACGCAATCGCCGAGTTTGGAGTGGGACGCGTTATGCGGCAAGCGTCAATCCGCGCCGCCAATAGACCTCCGAAAATCCAGCACGTTAGATTTCAAGAAACTTACGCGGAGAGTCTCATGACCGAGTATCGCGGAAAGTGCCCGTGCGGACAGGTCGAGGCGATCTTGTGCAGCGAGCTTGCCCCCGGAGACTTCAGACCGCGATCGGATGCGCCAACGTGCCAATTTTGTCGCGCGCATGACGGCGTTTGGATTTCGGACCCAAAAGGGTCGATCGCTTTTCGCGCCGACGACCGCACGAGCGTCACGACGTTTGCTTCAGGACGCGTCCGGTTCCATTTTTGCGCCGAGTGTGGGACGCTGGCCTATGCTTTGTTCGACGATCCGATTCAAAGAGTAAGGGTCGCCGTCGCGCGCCTTGCGTTGTTCGACGCGCTCGCGCGACAAAAGCTTCCCGTGGCCGAATCTCGCTTCGACTGCGAGACTCTCGAAGCGGCTCGGCAACGACGTCTTTTGAGCTGGACGCCGATTCGCGCGTCGGCGCAGGCGAAACCCGCCGCCTCGTTAGAGTGACCTTATCGGCCCGCCCTTTCCAAAGCTTCGCCAAGGCTCTCCGTAAGCCTCCGCCGAGGGCCGTCTGGCGATTGGGGCTGACGGCGGCGATAGTCGTGCGCGTGGCGCGGGGATCGTGTCCACTATCGATGATGGACACTATCTCCGATGACCGAGGCGGAAAAAGACGAGGCTGCGGGTTCCGGGGGCCGGCGGCGCTATTGGAAGAACGACGCGAAGCGCCGCATTGTCGCGGAGAGCTTGGAGGAAGGAGCGTCGGTGGCGGAGGTCGCGCGGCGCTATGGCCTCAACGCGAATCTGCTGTTCACTTGGCGGCGGCGGTTCGCGGCCGGCGATGCGAGCGAGCAGCCTGCGGTTTTACCGGTGACGATCACGTCGACGCCGGCCATGGCGCTTTCATCGGCGCCCGGGACCATCGGCCGAATGGAGATCATGCTTTCCATGGGCGAGAGAATCGTGGTCGGCGCGGATGTCGACGCGTCGGCCTTGGCGCGCGTGGTCAAGGCGTTGCGGCGATGATCCCGGTCTCGGCGGACGCACGGGTCTGGCTCGTCACCGGCCAGACCGACATGCGCAAGGGCTATGCGAGCCTGGCGCTGATCGTTCAGGAGACGCTGCGCCGCAATCCCAATGGCGGACATTTATTCGTGTTCCGTGGGCGCCGCGGCGATCTGATAAAAATTCTCTGGCATGACGGCCAGGGTCAATGTCTTTTCGTGAAGCGATTGGAGCGCGGGCGTTTTATATGGCCGTCGGCCTCATCCGGCGCGGTGACGATCAGCTCCGCGCAGCTCGGCTATCTTCTTTCCGGCATTGACTGGCGCGCTCCACAATACACATGGCGCCCGGAGGCAGCGGGCTGAGATTTTTCGAGTGGATGGCCAGCGATAAGTCTTGCCGGCGCGCGCCATTGTGATTCGATCGTGACCATGAGCGCCGCTGATTCTCTTCCCGACGACGTCGAGGCTTTGAAGGCGATGCTCCGCGACAAAGACGCGGAGCTGGCGCAGGCGCGCGCAACAGCTTCGAACGCGACCGCTCTGATCGCGCATTTGCAGCTCTCGATCGAGAAGCTTCGACGCGAGCTCTATGGGACGCGCAGCGAGCGCAAGGCGCGGCTGCTCGAGCAGATGGAGCTCGAGCTCGAAGAGCTCGAAGGCGATGCCGCCGCCGCCGAGCTCGCCGCCGAACAAAAGGCCGATGCGGCGAAGACGACCGCGGTCCGCGCCTTCTCGCGAAGAAAGCCTTCGCGCCAGCCCTTTCCGGCGCATCTGCCGCGCGAGCGCGTCGTTCTTCCGGGGCCGACGGCATGCGCATGTTGCGGTGGAACGCGTCTGCACAAGCTCGGCGAGGACGTGACCGAGACGCTGGAGGTCGTTCCACGGCAATGGAAGGTCGTCCAGCACGTGCGAGAGAAGTTCACCTGCCGCGACTGCGAGAAGATTGCCCAGGCTCCGGCGCCCTTTCATCCGCTTCCGCGCGGCTTTCTGGGGCCGAGCCTGCTGGCGATGATCCTGTTCGAGAAGTATGGACAGCATCAGCCGCTGAACCGCCAGTCGGCGCGCTATGCGCATGAGGGCGTGGAGCTGAGCCTGTCGACGCTCGCCGATCAGGTCGGCGGCTGCGCCTCGCTGCTGCGGCCGCTCTGCGATCTCATTCGTGACCATGTCTTCGTTGGCGCGCGCGTGCATGGCGACGAGACGACCGTTCCGGTCCTTGCCAAAGGCAAGACGCGAACCGGGCGACTGTGGACCTATGTGCGCGACGACAGGCCCTTCGGCGGCGCCGATCCGCCGGCGGCGGTCTTCTTCTACTCGCGCGATCGCACTGCCGAGCATCCAGAACGCCATCTAGCGCGTTTTGCCGGCGTCCTTCAGGCCGACGCTTATGCCGGCTTCAAACGGCTCTATGCGCCGGAGAGGTCGCCGGGGCGGATCATCGAAGCCGCGTGCTGGAGCCATGGGAGACGCAAGTTCTTCGTGCTCGCGGACATCGCCGCCAACGCCCGCAACAAGGCGCTCGGCAAGCAGACCGCGATCGCGCCTCTCGCTCTGGAAGCGGTCAAACGCATCGACGCGATCTTCGACATCGAGCGCGAGATCAATGGCCGCCCCACCGAGGAGCGTCTGGCCATTCGCCGTGAGCGTGTCGCGCCGCTCGTCGCCGAGCTCGAGGCATGGATGCGCGGCGAGAGGGCGCGGCTGTCGCGTCACGCCGAGGTTGCCAAGGCGATGGACTACATGCTCAGACGCTGGAGCGCATTCGCGCGCTTTCTCGACGACGGCCGCATCTGCCTGACCAATAATTGCGCCGAGCGCAACCTTCGCGGCGTCGCGCTGGGAAGAAAATCGTGGTTGTTCGCCGGCTCGGATCGCGGCGGTGAGCGCGCCGCTGTGATCTACACGCTGATCGCCTCCGCCAAGCTCAACGGCGTCGACCCACAGGCTTGGCTCGCCGATGTGCTGGCCCGCATCAACGATCACAAGATAACCGATCTCGCCGCCTTGCTACCGTGGCGCTGGGCCGCCGACCTACAAGCCAAAAAGCTCGCCGCCTGATCTACGCGCAGCCGTCCTTGGCTGAAAATGATCAGCCCACGTGCCTCACCGGATGCTTACCGAGAAACCGGAAGCCCGCGGGTTGCGCGCCGGTTACGATGACGAGGCACACGAGCGCATAAAATAGGAGGGGAAGCTCAAACTGGTTGTGATAGGCGCGATCAATCTGAGTGAGACGACGCGGCCATGCGGGCTGGCCCAGCGCAATATCCGAAGTCCTCACCTCCCGATTTCGGAGGCTCAAATAGCGCGATCCTCCCAACCAGAACAGCAATGTGAAGGTCAATGAGACAAGCACAAAAACGGGCGTCAGAAGCGCCGTCATATCAAACCGTCCGCGATAGTTGCGCTGAAGCCGCGCGCCAGCGTGAGCGCAACTTTATCCGATCCGTTCCGTTGCGAGCAAGAGGAAGCGAGCGCCGGCAATGACGCTAACCCACAGGGAGCAGCGCCACGAGCTTGTAACAAGGAGCGTCCGATGGGGTGTAGGAATGCTGCTCGAACAGTAGCTCCTGCTGCGGGTGGCGGAACGCTCGCAATCCTCCCTCGCGATACCGAACTCCCTGCTCGTCCCATGCTCTCGAAAAGAATTCGCTGTCACGTCGTAGGGCGTGCACAAATCGCTTTACCCGTTCGTCGCGAAACATATGCCCATAGTCCGCCCTAAATTCTGCGAGCAGTCGCCGGGCTCGGTCCTCCCAATTTGGTAGAAGATCGCGCGCGCTGCTTTCCTGAAAAACGAAGCGCAGCAGATTGCGTTGATGGTCTCCATCCAACCACCCCCGGAAGAGCCGCGCGGCAGAATCATTCCAGCAAACCGCGCTCCAGCAGCAGTCCA
>DATBRI010000107.1:0-2673 GCA_036560365.1 Methylocystis sp. | reverse complement strand
CAGTTGCGCACCAAACCGCGCTTTTCCGCCGCGATCCGGGCGGCGAGTTCAGGCAATCTTCGCAACGCCGGCGCTCCCGAGTTGACGCCGACCGAACTTTTGGCGGCCACGGCGATCGCCTATTTGCAGCCCGCCACCCGTGCGGAAATCTCGCGGCTCGCCGGCAAGGAAATTGGCCGCGACGTCATCGGCGGCCTGAAACGTCTCGATCTCATCGACGGGGCCTTGCGCGCGCCCGAACCCGGCGCGCCCTTCGCCTATGTCACGACAAAAAAGTTCCTGGAGGTTTTTGGGTTCGCGACGCTACGCGACCTTCCCGACATCGAACGGCTCGAAGACGAAGGTTTGTTGCAGCGGCCCCGATCGGACATCGACCTCGACGGCGCCTTGGGGCTTGTCGAAGACGACGGCCAAGTTTTCGAAAGGGAGATGGAGTTCGAGGACGCCGAGCTCGAAGACACGACCGATGACGCATAGAAACTCGAGCCGGCGAGGATGCGGCGATGCGCATGCCCGTGAATCTCTTGGCGCGCGATCGTCACTTCCGAGCGAAGGGATCGGTGGTCGGCGGACGACAGGTCTTGGGGAGGAAAAAGTGGAGATTGGCGACAGGGTCATGGATCGAGAGGTGAAGACGTCGCGCGGACTTCAACCGCTTCATGATCCTCTTGCGTCGCCTTATTGGCCGATCGCGCGGCGGGTTCTCGGTGAATATCCGACTCAAAATGGATTTCGACGGCGCGCCGATCGGCCTCGATCCGACGAGGGCGAAGAGAGTTTCGCGGCCAGTTCGAATTGCGCCCCGCGCGCGCTCGCCGATGGGGACTACTACGCGAAACCCCATCTAGAGGCGGAGCGCAAATCCTCACGTCCACAACAGCGCCGCCGGCTCCCCACCTTCGAGCGCCAACAGGAAGCGCTTGCGCTCCATGCCACCGCCAAAACCAGTAAGGCTTCCGTCGGCGCCGATGACGCGGTGGCACGGGACGATGACGGGGATAGCATTGCGTCCGTTCGCCGCGCCGAGCGCCCGCGCCGCCTGCGGCGCGCCGATCATGGCGGCGATCTCGCCATAAGAACGCGTTTCGCCGAACGGGATCGTCGCGAGCGCGCGCCAGACCCGCTTTTGGAAGTCGGCGCCGTCGGGCGCGAGCGGCAGGTCGAATGTCTTGCCGCGTCCAGCGAAATACGCGTCGAGTTGCTTACGCGTCGCATCGATGATCGCGTTCGTTCCCGGTTGCGCATCGGCGAGGGGGCCGCCGTGCTTGCCGTTTTCGAAAGAGAGACCGTGCAGCGCCGCATCGTCGGCCACGAGAGCCAGCACGCCGATCGGGCTTTGGTAGTCATAGCGGATCATGGTTTTGGCCCCTTCATGTCCTTGCGCTGGGAGGCGCGCCGCCAGAGCCTCACAGTGGCATAGGCGCGCCAGGGACGGAGTTCCTCAAGCTCGCCGCGAGCTCCCAGGACGCCGATGATGGCTGCATCGCTGGCGGAAAACGCGTCAGGGTCGCCCAATGCGCGGAGCGCCACATATTCGATGGTCCACGGACCGACGCCGGGTATAGCGGAGGGGGCGGCTCGCCCAGCCGCGATCGCGCCGCGATGCGGCGGCAGCTTGCCATCCGCGCTCGCGAGCGCGAGGCGATCCAGAGTCTCGGCGCGCTTGCGCGGTAGGCCGATCTTGGCGATCGACGCGGCGCCGGCGTCCGCCAGCCGCGCCGCGCGAGGAAAGGCGCGTGACAGTCCTTCGGGCGCGCCCGCGACATCCTCGCCAAAGGCCGCGACAAGGCGTTCCGTTAGCGCGCGCGCGCCCGCGACCGTCACTTGCTGGCCGAGCACGGCCCGCGATGCGGGTTCAAACCCGTCGAGCGCGCCGGGCGCGCGCACGCCGGGCTCTTGTTCGACAACTGCCGTGAAGCGCTCGTCGCGCGCCAGATGCGCATCGACCGCCGTCATGTCGGCGTCGAGATCGAACGCGCCGCGCGCCGACGCGATCAGCGGCCGTAAGCTGGGCGCAAGCGAATCCGAAACCGTAAGGGCGAGGCTTGCCTATAAGCCCGAACATGCGGTCGATTTCGACACGGGCGTGATCGTGGCGGCGTCGATCCACGAGGCCGACCAGGGCGACACGGCGACGCTCGATCCCACGCTCGAGGAAGCGGAAAAGAACCTGTCCGCCGTGGGCCTCGCGCCGAGGCCGGAAGAACCATGCGATCTCGTCGCCGACGAGGGTTACCACTCGCGCGACGTTCTGAAGGGTCTCGACAACGGTCCGTGGAAGACACGTATTTCCGAGCCGCGTCCAAGCAAGGGCTATTCGCGCTGGCATGGCGACGACGAAGCGCGCGAGGCGGTCTACGGCAATCGCAACCGGTTGAAGTCGGGCGTCGGCAAGGAAGCCATGCGAAAACGCGGCGAGATCGTCGAGCGCAGCTTCGCCCATGTCTTGGGGCGTGGCGGGATGCGCCGCACATGGTTGCGCGGTCGCGAAAACGTTCACAAACGATATCTCGTCCATGTCGCGGGCTACAATCTCGGCATTTTGATGCGCGCTGTTCGGCGCCGGCACGCCGAGGGAGGCCGCCAACGCCAGATTTGCGTTCCTGTTCATCATTCAGGCCGCCGATACGATCGCCTTCGTGATCCTCCTCGAGTCCGACGCGCAGACAGCGG
>DATBRI010000106.1:0-19780 GCA_036560365.1 Methylocystis sp. | reverse complement strand
AAAAAGGGCAGAGGCCGCTTGCGCGCTTCATCGAAGAGTCCTTCGGCCGCGAGCGCCTTACGACGGGCGTCGAGCAGCGCCATCAGCGCGCCGACGCCGGCCGGCTCCAGCGACTCGATGACGATCTGATAGGAGGATTTTCCGGGGAAGGTGGTGACGCGACCGGTCGCGACGACTTCCAGCCCCTCCTGCGGCCGCGTGCGCAGGCGCAGAAAAGTCGATAGCCAGATCACCGCGTCGAGACGCGCATTCTGATCCTTGAGACAGAAATAGGCGTGGCCGGAGGCGTGCGGGCCGCGATAGTTGGAGATCTCGCCGCGCACCTGCACGCGCCCCAAGCGGTCCTCGATCGTCTGCTTCAGCGCGTTCGCGAGTTCGGAGACGCTGATCTCCGGCGTATTGGTCCGAGGAGGGTCTCCCCCGATTTCGGTGAGGTCGGACATGGATGAGATATGGCTTGCGTTTTGCTGGCTCTATGGCGGATGCCGCCCTGGGGCTGGGTGTCATCCCCGGCGCCTTCGGCGCAACGGCGATCGCAACGGTCGCGTAAGATATCCCCGCTAGTATGGCGTCGAAACCAGCTGAAGCGAGACCGCGTGGACCGTTAGACTTGGCGCATGAGACTTGGCGCGTGGCAGGCCCGCGCCGCTGAGGCCCGAACTTGCCAATCGAGCCGCGTGACGGCAATCTCAGCCCAGTAAAGACTTTCAGCGGGTTTATGTCGAGTATCCTCTGGTCGAACACAGGACATGGGAAACTTCAAAATCATGATCATGGACGACGAAATCACCGACGCCGGCGAAAGAAACGAGGCGGCTCTGCTTGGGCTTGCCTCGGGGCGTCTCAGCCGCCGGTCGTTTCTGGTCGGTTCCGCCGCCGGTCTCGGTGCAGCCGGACTCGCCGGTTGCGCGTCCGATGACATGGGCCGCGCCGAGGCGGCGAGATTTTACGCCGCCGTGGCCAACGATAAATACCCCATCCCGGCGGTCGACATCGGCAAGCTTCATCCGAAATATTTTCGCAAGACCGTGCGCTACGAATCCAAAGAAGCGCCCGGCACGATTATCATCGATCCCGCCAACTACTATCTTTACCGCATCGAAGGCGAGGGAAACGCCACCCGCTATGGCGCCAATGTCAGCCGCCCCGGGTTCCTGTGGAGCGGTGAAGTTTATGTCGGGCGCAAGGCCGAATGGCCAACCTGGACGCCGCCCAAGGAGATGATCGCCCGCCAGCCAGAGGCGCGCAAATATGCCGGCGGCATGCCGGGAGGTTTGGAAAATCCGCTCGGCGCGCGCGTGCTCTATCTATACAAGAACGGCGCCTACACGGTCTTCACGATCTACAGCACCAGCGACCCCGAGACGATCGGGCAGGGCATAACAAGCGGCTGTACCGGCCTCCTCAGCCAGGACATGATCGACCTCTATTCGCGAACGCCGATCAAGACGAAGGTGATCATGCTGCCGGCATAGCGAACGGCGTCGACCCCCGAGCCAAGCGCCGCCGCTACGGGCGGACCTCCCAGGAAGTCCGCATCGCATTACGGTCATCTCGCGCCCGATCATCTGCGCGGCGAAGTGGCGATGATCGGCCGGCGTGGGAGATACGTGAAAGCCGCCAGGGGCGCTGGATGCGAACATCTCCGGGCGCCGATGCGCCTCTCTTCACGGCTCCGCCGTGCCGAAAATCGGTACGCATCACCATATCGCCGAGCCGTGTCTCGCCCTTACGCTCGGCAGATGGCTTGGAGCGACGCGCCGGTCGCGGCGATTGGGCGGCTCTTCGCGGCTTAGTCGGCAGACCCGCCTCTGGGCAAGGTTGTATTATACAGCTTCTCGTAAAGAGCATCGATCCGCGCGTCGTCGGGGTGCTCGCCGCGCGCCAGTTCGCGCTCCGCGAGGTTCTCGGCGTGGATGCGGCGCAGCAGCAGCGCCTCGTATTCGTCGATCTCCGCGTCGGTGACGCCGCGGCCGTTGGCCTTCATCGCCGCACGGTCCGTTGCAGAGAGAGGTTCCATCGTCTCAGTCTTTCTTAGGCGTCACGGCCGGCTCGTCTTGGCGGCGAGACGGTCGATCAGGAAACGGCGGGTGATCCCATCATGCTGGCATTGGATCTGTTCGGAAAGCTGCGGCGAGTTCTTATATTGGTCCATCAGCGCGGGCCGGGTGGCGTCGCGCAGCGCGCAGTGATAGCTCGTCCAGGCGGCGGGATAGCCGAGGCCGTCGCGCGCGATGTCGCTTGAGTATGAGACGCCGTCGAGCGTGGCGAAGGTGCTCGGGATCGGTCTTCCAGACTTGAAGTTGATCTCGATGGGATAGCCGAGCGACGTGTCGGCGTAGAGGTCGATCACCATGCCCGCGGTCGTGCTGCCGGCGGCATGGCCGAACTCGTGCAGCGCGGTCAGCGTCGTCGCCGAGGAATGGATGGCGACAGCGCCCGGCACGAGCGTCTCGTACCAATGAGTGAGCGCAGCGCCGTCGTAGGTGAAGGCGACGCCTCCCGCGCTGGCGTCATCCTTCATCGGCAGCGCCGAGGCGCGCGTATGGGTGGGCGAGAGCGAGACTGCGTAGATGACGTCGGCGACCGCGCCGAAGGAGCGCACCAAGGGGTCGAATTGATCCTGCCGCGGCTTGAGGATGTTCGAGGCCCACATCTCCTCGATGAGGGCATGATCGGCGGTGATCTCAAGGTTGCGGATGAACAGCGATTCGACCCGCACCTTGCCCTGGATGGCCGGGTCTTTGAGCATCTGCTCAGCCTGCGTGATGATGGTGACGCCGTCCGCCGCGAGCGCGGTTTGCTCGCCGAACAGGCACCGATCGATGTAGGCGGCCGCCGCGTCGAAGGCGGCCTCGTTGGCGATCACCGGGTCGACAACGTAAGTTGTCCGGTTGGCGGCCGGATGGCGGGCCAGCACCGGGTTGGCGACGATCAGCACGTTGAACACTGATGTCGCGCCAGGCGTGCTCGCCCGGATCACTTTCCGCGTCTGCGGATAGCGGCAGTCGCGCAGCGCAAGTTGCGCACGCGCCAGTTCCATGCGTGTGCGCGAAATCTGCGCGCAGGCGCCGTGAACGCCCTTGCTGCACTGCTCGAGGAATAGGTCTAGCCTGTCTTGGAGATCGACGACCTTGGTTGCCTTCGCTGCGCACGGATCGGGCGGCGGCGGTGGCGGAGGAGGGGGCGGAGGCGGTGGCGGGGGAGGCGGCGGCGGGCTTGACGCTATGCACGCGTCGTAAGCGCGTTGCGCAGCCATCACCCGCCGGGTCGCCGCTGCGATTTGCCCGCAGGCGCCGTGGAGGCCGTCGTGGCAATCGGCTTTCAGCGTGTCGAGCAGATCTTTGGCGGTCTCAAGCGCCTGCTTCTGATTTTCGCATGCCATGCCCTTCCACCTTCCCAAGAGAGTCCGGCAAGCGACCACGCGTCTCAGTCAATATCGGCAGCGTCCGATGGATCCGCGCTGCAGTCGAGGCAGGGACGCACGCGCGACTATAGTTTTGGGCGCGCCGTCACGCAACGAAGCGGCGTTTCTGGGGCCAATCTCGGGGCCGAGGTTCTCTTCACGAAGAGAGCATTGAATAAAGAAATGTTTTATCTGGTGGGCCGGGCAGGACTCGAACCTGCAACCAGACCGTTATGAGCGGCCGGCTCTAACCATTGAGCTACCGGCCCCGAGACGGGGACGCTCCTCCTATACCGCAACCCGAGCACGCGCAATATCGCCCGCTTGGCGGCTCGCTTGCCACGGCCCGCGCCGCGCCTGTAAGGCTTCTCGTATGAATGAGCGCGACGAGCGCGCGGCGATCGTCGACGCCGCGCGGGAGATGGAGCGGCTGGGGCTTAATCACGGCTCGGCGGGCAATCTGTCCTTGCGGGTCGGCGAAGTCGTTCTCGTCACTCCGAGCGGCGTTCCCAGCCGCGAACTCTCGCCCGGCCTGATCGCGCGCATGCCGTCTGCGGGCGAGGGCGCGTTCGAGGGTCCGCTGCCGCCGTCGAGCGAGTGGCGTTTCCACCTCGACATTTATCGCGCCCGACCGGATGTGAGCGCCATTGCGCACATGCATTCGCCCTATGCAACGACGATCGCCACCTTGCGGCGCGACATTCCGGCCGTGCATTACATGATCGCGGCCTTCGGCGGCCCGAACGTGCGCTGTGTCGATTATGCGCCTTACGGCACGGCTGAACTGTCGCGGCTCGTCGTCGCCGGGCTTGCGGATCGCGACGGCGTGCTGCTCGCCAATCACGGCGCGATCGTCACCGGCGCGACTATGCGCAGAGCCCTGTGGCGCGCCGTCGAACTTGAAGCGCTTGCGCAAGTCTTCTACCTCGGCGCGCTCGCCGGCGAACCCGTCGTGCTGTCCGACGACGAAATCATGCGCACCGTGGAGCGCTTCAAGGCTTACGGAACCCGCGAGGCGTCAAAATAAACGCGGCATGTCATGCGTGAGCGTCAGCCGGCGAGGTCTGGGAACAATCCCTTCAGCCCTTCCTCCGTCGCGGCGCAGACGCCGCGCTCGGTGATCAGGCCCGTCACGAAGCGGGACGGCGTCACGTCGAAGCTGAAATTGCGCGCCGCGGACCCGTCGGGCGTGAGCTGAACCTCGATTGCCCCGCCATCGGCGGCCCGGCCGCTGATATGAGTGACTTCGCGCGCGCCGCGCTCTTCGATCGGAATGTCGCGGACCCCGTTGGAAATGCGCCAGTCGATCGTCGAAGACGGCAGCGCGACATAGAACGGCACGCCATTGTCATGCGCCGCGAGCGCCTTGAGATAGGTGCCGATCTTGTTGCACACGTCGCCGACCCGAGTCGTGCGGTCGCTGCCGACGATGACGAGATCGACAAGACCATGCTGCATCAGATGGCCGCCGGCATTGTCGGCGACGATCGTGTGCGGAGCCTCTTCGCCCAGCAGTTCAAAGGCCGTGAGGCTTGCCCCCTGGTTGCGCGGGCGCGTCTCGTCGACCCACACGTGTATCGGCGCGCCTTGCCGCGCCGCAGTGTAAATGGGCGCCAGCGCCGTGCCCCAGTCGACGGTGGCCAGCCACCCGGCGTTGCAATGGGTCAGGATGTTGACGGGGCCTTCGCCACGACGCGCTTGATGAATAAGTTCGGCGCCGAAGCGGCCGATGGCCTGGCAGGCCGCGACGTCTTCTTCCGCGATCTTGGCGGCTTCCGCATAGGCAAGGTCGGCGCGGGCCGATGGCGGCGCCGCGAGCAGAAGCGCACGCAGCCGATCCAGCGCCCAGCGTAGATTGACGGCCGTCGGCCGCGTGGCGAGCAGCGCGGCGTGGGCGTTCTCGACGGCGGCGTCGCTTGGATCGCGCCAAACGGCGAGCGCCAAGCCATAGGCGCCGGTCACGCCGATCAACGGCGCGCCGCGCACCGTCATATTGCTGATGGCTTCAGCGGCGTCTTCGCAACTTGCAAGCGTTCGCGTCTCGAAGCGATGCGGCAGACCGGTCTGATCGATGACATGCACGCGCCGCCCATCCGAATCGAGCCAGATCGTCCTGTAGTCGCGGCCGTTGATTCTCATGTTGTTGTTTTTGCCTGCTCAAAAGTCGCGCTTGGATGAAGTCGCCATTCGCGCCATGTTAGAGCGCGCCGCGACGCTGTGCTAGAAAGCTTTCAAACGCGGCTGCTCCACTGGACACATGGCGCACAAATTTTCGATTCGATACGCCGAATCGCTCGAATCCGTCGCGGCTGAAGCCTGGGACGCCTGCGCCAATCCGCCGGGCCTGACGGATGCCGTCGGCGAGCGATACAATCCCTTCGTCTCGCACGCATTTCTGCGTGCGCTCGAATCGTCGAAGTCGGTCGGCGCGCGCGCCGGCTGGACGCCGGCCCACCCGCTCGTCGAAGACGCGCGCGGGCGTCTTGTCGCCTGCGCGCCGGCCTATATCAAGACGCATAGCCTCGGCGAATATGTCTTCGACCAGAACTGGGCGCAGGCCTATGAGCTTGCCGGCGGGCGCTACTATCCGAAGCTTCAGGTCGCCGCGCCCTTCACGCCGGTGACCGGGCGCCGCCTTCTCATCTCACGCGATGCGCCGGAGGGCGTGCGCGACGCGCTGATCGACGCCTTGCGGGGATTGCGCCAGGCAAGCGGCGCCTCTTCCATCCATGTCACATTCTGTACGGAGGACGAGCGCATCGCGCTGAGCGGCGCTGGCTACATGTCTCGCGTCGGGGAACAATTCCACTTCGTCAATGACGGCTATGTCGACTTCGAAGATTTCCTGGCGCGGCTCACGGCGCGCAAGCGCAAGGCCATCAAGCGGGAGCGGCGCGAAGCTGTTGGCGACGACATCGCGATCGATCTGTTCACAGGAAGCGACATCCGTCCGCAGCATTGGGACTCGTTTTTCGAGTTCTACATGGACACGGGCGCACGCAAATGGGGCCATCCCTATTTGACGCGCGCCTTCTTCGACGAGATCGGCGCGCGCATGGCGGATCGCATCTTGCTGGTGATGGCGCGTCGCGGCGCGCGGCATATCGCTGGGGCGATCAATTTTCTCGGCGACGACGCGATCTATGGGCGAAACTGGGGCGCGCTGGAGGCGCTGCCGTTTCTCCATTTCGAAGTCTGCTACTATCAGGCGATCGAATATGCGATCCGCCGCGGCTACAAGCGCGTCGAGGCCGGCGCGCAGGGCGAGCACAAGATCGCGCGCGGCTACCGCCCGGTGATCACCCATTCGGCCCACCAGTTTGCCGACCCACGCCTCGCGGAGGCGGTTTCAGCCTATCTGACGCGTGAGCGCGCGGCGGTCGCGGAATGGGCCACCGAGCATGCGGCCGAGCTTCCTTACAAGAGCGAAAACGGCGGCTGAATTTCCGTCGCTGTGGCCCCCCAGCACTTGCCTCATGGCCCGAAACTTGTAAGTCCTGAAGCCGTTTGGCGCGAACCGCTGCGGAATCACATGACATATTGTTGCGGCATATTGGTGCGCGATGGACTGGTGATGATCGCCGATACGCGCACCAATGCCGGGCTCGACAACATCTCGACGTTCCGCAAGCTGTATCTCTTCGAGCGGCCCGGCGAGCGCGTGCTGATGCTTGCCGCCTCGGGCAGTCTCTCGGTGACGCAGGGCGTCGTGAACCTGATCAGCGACGGTATCGAGCATCCTGAGAGCGGCGTGGTGGAAAGCGCGATGAACACACCAAACATGCTGCATGCCGCGCAGCTTGTCGGGCGCGCGGTGCGCCTTTCGCGCGCCCAGATGGGCAACGCCGAGGGGGAGCCAGCGGCGCAGGGCGTCAGCTTCGACGTGTCCCTGCTGCTCGGCGGTCAGATCGCCGGGGGGCCGCTACGGCTTTTCATGATTTATACCGCCGGCAACAGCATCGAATGCACGCCCGACACCAATTATCTGCAGATCGGCGAGCACAAATATGGAAAGCCCATTCTCGACCGCGCCGTCACCTATGACACCGACATTTATGATGCGCTGAAGATCGGACTGATCTCGATGGATTCGACCATGCGCTCGAATCTTTCGGTCGGCATGCCAATCGATATCGCGCTGCTGCGTCGCGACGCGCTGCAGACGGAGGTCGCGACCAGGATCGGTGCGAACGATACGTATTTTCGGGATTTGCGCGTGAGCTGGTCGAAAGCGCTGCGCGAGGCGCATATGGCGATCCCCAAGCCGCCCTACAGCGGCCACGACGCGTGACGATTGTTGCGCCGGCGGACGCTGCAGCGATCGCCCGCGCCGCGGCGATCCTGCGCGAGGGCGGCCTGGTCGCCTTTCCGACCGAGACGGTCTACGGCCTCGGCGCCGACGCCACTCAGGCATGGGCGGTCGCCCGGATCTACGACGCCAAAGACCGACCCTCCTTCAATCCGCTGATCGCTCACGTCGCCGATCTCGAAGCCGCGCGTCGCGAGGCGGCGCTGCCTGAGCTTGCGCTGCGTCTCGCCGCGGCTTTTTGGCCGGGGCCGCTGACGATCGTCGGGCCCGTCGCGCCGGGCGGGGCGGTTTGTGATCTCGCCCGGGCCGGGCTGCCAAGCGTCGCGGTTCGGGTTCCTGAGCATCCCGTCGCGCAAGCGCTGATCGCGGCGCTTGGCCGGCCAATTGCGGCGCCTTCGGCCAACCGCTCCGGCCATGTGAGCCCGGTGACGGCGGCCCATGTCGCCGAAGACCTTTCCGGCAGGATCGACATGATCCTTGACGGCGGCCGCACCGCCGCCGGCCTGGAGTCAACGATCGTGTCCTTCTGCGAGGGCGCCCCGGTATTGCTGCGCCCCGGCGCGCTCGCGCGGGAAGCGATCGAGAAAATCCTGGGCGCAAAGCTTGCGGCGCCGGCGCAGGCGGAGATTGTCGCGCCTGGCATGACGCCGTCCCATTACGCGCCTGCCGCGCGGCTGCGTCTTGAGGCGCACGAAATCCATGAAGGCGAAGCGGCGCTCGATTTTGGCCGCAGGCTCGCCGCCGGCGCGAAGCCTGGCGCCCTCGTGCTCGATCTTTCGCCGTCAGGCGATCTCGTCGAGGCGGCGGCCAATCTCTTCGCCTATTTGCGGGAATTCGACGCGCGCCAAATCGCCGACGTCGCCGTGGCGCATGTGCCGGAGAGAGGACTCGGCGAGGCGATCAACGACCGGCTGCGACGCGCCAGCGCGCCGAAGCTCAACTAGGCCGCGAGCGCCGTCGGCGTCGATGCGCCCAGTACGAAGTCCTGCGTCACCGGGGCCGGATGGCCCTTCATATAGGGGCACTCGTAGCCCCGCGCGGCCAAGTCGCCCGCGCCGACGGCGCACATCTCCACGGCGAGGCGCGTCAGGCGGTTGAGCACGGGCTCCCGCACCCATGAAAAGCGCGGCGCGTCGGGCGCGACGGCGCGCATCGCGGCCTTGCGGCTCACATTGTTCTCATAGCTCATGCGCGCCTGCCAGCCGACCTGCGGCTCCTGCCAGTCATTGACGACGATGACCGGTCCGCGCAGCACGCGCGCCTCATGTTCCGTGCGTTCGATCAGGGCCATCTGGCCGCGTCTGACCCCGGCCAGGGTGAAGAGAGTCGGACGCGCAATCGGCGCGCGGGCGATAAACTCGACGGCCGCCTCGAAATTTGCGCAATTTTCGAAGGCATAGCGCAGCACATGGTCCGGCGGCCAACCGCCTTCGCTTGCCAGGGCGTCGCGCAGATTGAGGATGGCGTCATAGGCGAAGCCGATGGAGCCCTGCGTGCGCCGCTTCATCGGCGCCTGATTGATCGAGGCGCAAAAGCGGCCCGGCGCCATGGCGCTGAGCACGCCCACGGCCCCCGGCCAGGTCGCGTTGTAAAATTCGCCGGCCGGGCCGGACTGCAGCGCGATTTCGACGCCCTTGCCGAGGCCCTGAAAGGGCCAGTCGAGCGTGCGGCGCAGGCGCGGCAGACCGTTTTCGTCTTCATAAGCTTGCGTGGTGCAGGCGAAGAGATAGGACATGTTCAGCGTCATCGCGCCGGGAAAGCCGAGAATGGCGACGATGCGCTCAAGCTCCCCCCGATAGGCGGAGGCGGAGCGCTTCAGCCAATTCGCCGCAATACGGTCTATTGGCGGAAGGCAAACCCGGCCCATCGGCGCGACCTTGCCAAGACAGGCCTTGCGAAGCGCGGCCGCCGCGTCGATCCGCGCCGTCGCATGCGCGACCGGGCCGCCGTCGCGCACGTCGAGGAAATGAATCGCGTCCATCGTGGTCCTGCTGTCAGAAAAGCGTCATGTAACAGATATGGATTTCACATCCCTCTGTCACAATACAGTAAAAATTTAGGGCCCAGCCTCGCGGCGTAAAGTCGTTGCGCGCTCTCCGCCTACGAATCGGCTACAAATCGCTGAGGAAACACGCTTGCTTTTTGAGAAAAGAATGTCCGACGCCGTCGCTGTCGCTTTTGAGGCATTGAAGTTTCACGCTTCCGCTTTGGCGCGGACGCGAACGCTCGATCTCTTTGCGGAGGATCCGTCGCGCTTCAAAAATTTGAGTATCCGGCTCGACGATCTTCTTTTCGACTTCTCCAAGCACAGAGTGACGCGCGAGACGATCGCGCTGCTGATTTCATTGGCGAAGACGCGCGATCTCGAAGCGCGGCGCGAAGCGTTGTTCTCTGGCGAGTGCGTCAACAACACTGAACGGCGCGCCGCCATGCATATGGCCCTGCGCGATCTCTCGTCGCGGCCGCTTCTCGTCGGCGGCGAAAACATGCGTCCCTTGATCGAGGCCGAGCGCGACAAGGTTTTCGCCTTCGCGCGCGCGGTGCGCTCTGGCGACATTCGCGGCGCGACCGGCGCGCCATTCAGCGACGTGGTCAATATCGGCATAGGCGGTTCGGACCTTGGCCCGGCGATGGCCTCGCGCGCGCTCTCGCCCTATGGCGGCGACGGCCCGCGCATGCATTTCGTCGCCAATGTCGACGGCGCCGATCTCGCCGACACGCTGCAAAATCTCGATCTGACGCGCACGCTATTCATCGTATCGTCAAAGACCTTTACGACGCAGGAAACCATGGCGAACGCCAGAAGCGCGCGCGCCCGAGTCGTCGCTGCGCTCGGCGAAGCGGCAGTCAAGTCGCATTTCGCCGCGGTCTCGACGCGGCTCGATAAGGTCGCGGAATTTGGAATCGATCCCGCGCGCGTCTTCGGGTTTTGGGATTGGGTTGGCGGGCGCTATTCGCTTTGGTCCTCGATCGGCCTTGCGCTTGCGATCGGCGTGGGCCCGGATCACTTCCTGCAGTTTTTGCAAGGCGGCCACGATATCGACGCGCATTTTCTCGAAGCGCCGCTCGAGCGAAACATTCCCGTGCTGATGGGACTGCTCGGCGTCTGGCACAGAAACGTGATGGGATGCAGCGCGCAAGCGATCATCCCTTATGATCAGCGGCTCGCGCGGTTTCCGGCCTATCTGCAACAGCTCGATATGGAGTCGAACGGCAAGTCGGTGACGCGCGACGGCGCGCCTGTCGATTGTGAAACCGGCCCGGTGATTTTCGGCGAGCCCGGCACCAACGGCCAGCACGCATTCTTTCAACTGCTGCATCAGGGAACCGACGTCGTCCCGATCGACTTCCTGGTCGCGGCCGAACCGACCGCGGCCGATGCGCATCATCATGAATTGCTTTTCGCCAACTGCCTGGCGCAAGCCGAAGCTTTTATGCGCGGTCGAACGCTAGAGGAAGCGAAAGTGCAATTGCGCGGGCAGGGGCTGAGCGAGGAGGAAATCGCACGCCTCGCGCCGCATAAGACGTTTCCGGGCGATCGCCCCTCCAGCGTTCTGCTTTACCGACGTCTCGATCCGCGCACGCTCGGACGCCTCGTCGCGCTTTATGAGCACAAGGTCTTCATTCAGTCGGTGATCTGGGACATCAATCCCTTCGACCAATGGGGCGTCGAACTCGGCAAGGAGCTGGCGAACCGTCTGGCGCCGATCGTCGAGAACAAGAATGAATCGACGCAAGGGCTGGACGGATCGACGGCGGGCCTGATCGCGTGGAGAAGGGCGCACTGAGTCGCGCGTGACGTGCGAGCCGAAGGCGAAGCAGTCCAGATTCGTGAGGCAGCGCCGGGATTGCTTCGTCGCCGCGCTCCTAGCAATGACGACTTGGTCTCACAACGCCTTGGCGACGAGTATGCTCGCGAGAGCCGGCAACGCATTGCGCAGGAGTCGGCATTTACCAAAGCCTGCTTCGCGCACCAGCGCCTCGATCGCTTCGACGCGGCGCGGCGCGCCGCGGCCCATGGCGAGCGTATAGAAGCCGTAATAGGCGTCGAGCGGCTCGGCGCCTTTGACGCCGGACATGCCTTCGATGATGAGCAGCGTCGCGCCGGGCGCCAGCGCCTTGCGCACATTGCGCAAGAGCTTGAGCGCCGACGCGTCGTCATGATCATGCACGATGCGGATGAGCGTCGCGATGTCTGCGCCCTCTGGAAGAGCGTCATTGAGGAAGTCGCCGCCGCAGATGTCTGTGCGTGCCAGCAGACCAGCCTCTTCGAGCCGCTCTTTGGCGCGCGCCGCCACGGCGGGAAGATCGAAGAGAGCGAGCCGCAAATGCGGCGCGCGAGCCGCGGCGGCCGCGAGAAACACGCCTTCGCCGCCGCCTATGTCCAAGAGGCGCCGGTGACGCGAAATATCGTAGGCGTCGAGCGCTTCCTGCGCGACCATCGGCTGCGTCGCCGCCATCAGCGCGCTGTAGGGGCCGACTTGTTGCGCCGACAGCGATTCCGGCGCGTCCCCATCCGAATAGGGCCAGTAATCGGCGAGCTTACCGCGCGTTTCCTGGCGCAGCAGCGCTACCGGATCCATGAGATCGGCGTAAAGCAGCGGCTGGTGTTCGACGATCGCGAGCGCCGCGCGATGGCCGGCGAAGGCGGCGCCGAGCGTTCCCAGCCCGTATCCCGCGCCGCGCCGCTCCGCGAGATCCAGCGACGCGGCGGCCTCGAGCAGGCGCCGCGTGGCGGGTTCTGAAAGCGAGAGCTTCGTCGCGAGCGCGTCGACGCCCAACGGGCCGCCGCGCAAGATATCGAAGAGCTTCAGTTGCGCGCAGGCGACGAGAACCTGCGAATAGACGAAGCCGGCGGCGAGATCGAGGCCGGCGCGCGCGCCGCGCCGCGCCAAGGGGCGCGTCACCGGGTTTTTCAACGCCCATCGCTGGAATCGCGGATTGGCGACGAACCTGTCGCGCCCGTGGCGCAATCGCTCCAGCCATTGGTCGAGAAAGGTCAAGACGGCGCACTCCCGTCTCCGCCTTAGCACGGCCTCATAACGCCGTCCCGCGGGCATGAGCCGACGTTGCGGCGCAGCGGTCCTTCCTGTAGAAAAGCTCTGCGCCTGCGCCCGTAGCTCAGCTGGATAGAGCGCTGCCCTCCGAAGGCAGAGGTCAGGGGTTCGAATCCCTTCGGGCGCGCCATGTCGCAATACACAAAATGCCCGCCGTTCGGGCCAGCTATCGCTGCGCGTCCGGCGCTTTTCATTAGCAAGAGCGAAGGGGCCTCTTCCAGGGGGACTCGGTTCGGCGAGGCCTATGTGACGTCGAGCCTCAAATTATCGTCGTTCTTGGGAATCTATTTCGTCTTCTACGCGTGCGTCGCTGTTTTCGTTTTATTGACGCTTCTCCCGCTGTCGACGTTGGAATGGCAGTTTGCCGACGAACCGATCCAAATCTTCGCGATCTTTTACTATTGCGTCATCGGGGCGGACGCCGTGTGGAACTGGTTGTTCGAACCGCGCTTCTGGGCGACCATCATCGGCTCGCTCACTCTTCACGACCACAATCATATTAGCCAGGATTTGGCTGCGGATTACGTCGGCTCAGAGATGAACACGGAAATTTTAGACGGCATCCGAGTTCAAATGATTGCGAATTAATGCGTCTCTGGTCGAGGAAGACACCGCGCCACAGCTTGCAATTTCGCTCATATGGGCTAAGTATTGGTTATCGAGTTTTCGGCCGAATGATCTTGCTTCCGCTCCCTTGGCGCGTCGGCTTCTGACTTCCTCTCCAGAACTTCGATCCAAGAAGCGCCACGCAATCTTGCATGGCGCAGACAGCTGTTCTCGAAAGGACATGTCATGCAGACCGGTATCGTCAAATGGTTCAACGCCCAAAAAGGCTTCGGCTTCATCCAGCCGGAATCCGGCGGCCCGGACGTATTCGTCCACATCAGCGCGGTTGAGCGCGCAGGCCTCATGGGCCTCGCGGAAGGCCAGAAGCTCAGCTACGAAATCGCCATCGATCGTCGTAGCGGGAAGTCTTCGGCCGACCAGCTGCAAGTCGCAGCCTAACCATTGATTTGGCCCCTGGCGGCCCAGCCGGAAATACGGCTGATCGCCCGGGGCCACGACGTTCCTTTATGAGGAACGACTTTTTATAGCGTCCGCGCCAGATGGCGCAGCAGTGGACGTTCAGCGCGAGGCCCATTCATACGGAGGGGCGGACATGGCCAAAGGCCAACGGCGCAGTAATCGCGAAGCGAAAAAACCCAAGAAAGATAAACCCCGCGACGGGGGTGCGGCGGTCGTCAAGGATTCGTCCTGGCAGACTGTTGAAAAGCTCCAGGCGCGCGAAGCCGAAGCGAAGCGACGGCGGTAAGTCGAGCGCACGGCAGGCTCCTGCGCCTGAATGCGTTCACGACATGGCTCGAGGAGCGCCTCCATATGACCAATGACAACGATACGATGCGACGCTTTCGGCGTCCGGCGCAACGGATGACCGCCGTTCCCTCGCATAAATTTGCGATCGGGGTTCGCGTGATCCAAAAATTCGGGGCCGCGACGGGCACGGATTCGTTCAGCGTCACGCGCCATCTTCCCGACGCCGGCGCCGGTCTGCAGTATCGCATGAAGAGAGAACGCGATGGGCAGGAAAGGGTCGCGGTAGAATCCGCTCTCGAACTCGTCGGGCGGGAAGAATTCATGCAATAGTTTCTGGAGGGACCGATGGACGCGAAGCAATATAGAACTGAAGCTGCGCTCTTTTTTTCCAACGCGGCCAATTCGAATTCGAAGTCCCTCAACTTCCGGCGATTCGCGCACGCTTCAGAGGCTATCCGCTTCGCCGTAGAGGAACTCACGCCAAAAGCGCTCGCCAGCTGTTCCCTGGAAGTGGATGAACAGCACTTTTTCGGCCGCGAGATTCGACCCCTCTATGACAGCGAAGATTTCCCGTTACGCCGCCGGTGATGAAGAGGCCATTTTACGGCGCGTGAGATGCCTGAAGGACGCACGCCAATCAGGCTCGCGTTTGGATTGTTGCTCAGCGCCGCGCCGCGCCGCCGTCGCGCATCGGCAGCGACGCGGTTAGCCGAGCGCCGCCCTTTGCGTCGTTCCCAAGCGTAAGCGCGCCGCCGAGCGCGCCCACTCGTTCGCTCATGCCGCGCAAGCCGAGGCCGCTCGGGGGGCGCGCCGCCTCGAGGCCGGCCCCATTGTCCCGCACGACGACATGTAATGCGCCTTTCGACCGCTTGACGGCGACCTCGACCCGACTGGCGCCAGAATGTCGTAGCGCATTGGCGAGTCCTTCCTGCACGATACGATAGGCGGTCAGCGCGATCGCCTCTTCGATGTCCCCGGAGGCGCTATCGATCGAAAGCATGATGGCCACCTCTGGGTTGGCCTCGCGCCAGCCTTGCGCCAGCGCCTGCAAGGCGTCGGCAAGTCCCATCTCCTCGAGCGCGGCGGGACGCAGCCGGCCGAGAATGCGCCTGTTGACCTGCTGCAGTGCGGCGATCTGCGCGTCGATGCGGGCGCAATCTTCGGTAAGACGCGCCGGCTCGGCCCCAGGCGCGGCCGCCCGGCGCGCCAATGCGCCGACGCCAGCGCGCACCGTGAACAGGAACGGGCCGATTTCGTCGTGCAGATCGCGCGCGATGTCTTTGCGCTCTTCGTCCTGCACGTGGATCATGCGCCGCACGAGTCGACGATTTTCATCGTCGAGCCGCTGCAGCGTCGCCGCCAGCGTGTTGATCCGTTCCGCGATGATGACGAATTCCGGAGAACCGTCTGCGGGAACGCGCATCGTATGTTCGCCGCGCTCAAGGCGCTGGAGACCATCCGCGAGCGTGGCGACCGGACGCAGCGTCCGCGACACGGCGAGCGAAACCAGCGCGAAAGCGGCGACGGCGATTCCGGCGCCGCCGATCGCGAGCCAGACGATCTCCTGCCAAATCTCGGCGATCTCATCAGCGGGATTGGGAGCGATCAGGATGGGGGCGCCGCGGCCGGTTTCGATTCGGATCACGGCGGCGTTCGGCAGCACGAGCCGGGTGAACCACTGCGGCGCACGGTCGACGTCCTCCCCAGAGGGCGGCTTCTCTCCGGCGAGCGTGACGCGAACATGGCGCAGCCGACGCGCGTCAGATAGTAGTCGCGCGATCTCCGCCTGCGGATCCGGCTCCGCGTCGAGTCGGGTTAGCGTCGCTTCGACCAGATCGCGCGCGAGGCGCGTCGCGCCGTCGGCCTCGGCGCGAACGCGCGCGCCCGCATGCAGCACGAGCAGGCCGACGCCGAGCGCCAATCCCAGCGCGAGCACGACGCCGAGCAGCAGCGACAGGCGAAGGCGCAGGGATAGCCTTCGAAACATGGCCAATCTCTAGAGAAGCGCGCAACTTTACGAAAGGCGCCAGTACCGTCAATGTTTTGCCGCCTGCATTCAGCAAGCCCGGAATTCTTGGAGCCAAGTCCAATTATGCGCGTTCTCATCGTCGACGACCATCCAATCATCGTTTCCGGCTGTGCGGCGATGCTCGCAGGCGAGGGCGACATTGACGTCGTCGACGCGCGAGACGCGGAGACGGGCCTTGCCGTGTTTGTGGCGCAAAATCCCGACGTGACAGTCGTCGACATCGGCCTGCCGGGGGTTTCGGGATTCGAGTTGACGCGGCGGATTCTTGCAGCTGATCCGCAGGCGCGTATCGTCGTCTTCAGCATGAACGACGATCCGATCTTCGCGGCGCGCGCGATTCAAATGGGCGCCAAAGGCTATGTGACGAAGAACGACGATCCCTTTCTCTTGCTAACGGCTGTGCGCGAGGTCGCTTCCGGCGGCGTTTTTCTTATGCCGAAAATCGCCAACCTGCTCGCCTTCGAAAAGAGCGGTGGGACCGCCAGTCCGCTCTCGGCGCTGACCGCGCGCGAATTGGAGATTTTGCGAATGCTCGGGCGCGGGCTCACCATGGCGGAGATCGCCGACGCGACTCAAGTCTCCTACAAGACCATCGCCAACAGCTGTTCGATCATGAAACGAAAGCTCGGCGCCCGCACGCCGATGGAGCTGATGCGTATGGCGCTCGAACACAAGCTGACCTGAGAGGCGCGGCCTATTTGCTCTCGGCGTCTGGATAGGGCTCCGGCGCAGAATAATTCGCAGGAACCGGTCCGGTCAGCGCGCCAAGAAAGGCGACGATGTCGGCGGCGTCCTTTTCCGACAGATCCTGTCCGAGCTGCGTCTTGCCCATGATTTTCACGGCTGAGGTCAGACTGTCGACGGACCCATCGTGAAAATAGGGCGCTGTCTGCGCGACGTTGCGCAGGCTCGCGACCTTGAAGACATAAAGGTCCGCGTCATTCTTTGTGACGTCTGCGCGACCCTTGTCGGGTGCCTCGGCTCCGGTTTCCTTCCAATAGTCGCTCACGACCCCAAATTTTTGGAACGAATTGCCCCCGACGCCCGCGCCATTGTGGCAGGCGACGCAGCCCAGATCGGTGAATTTGCGCAGCCCCGCCGCCTCTTGTTTGGTCAGCGCCGAAGCGTCGCCCGCAAGGAAGGCGTCGAACTTTGAGGGCGTCAGCAAGGTGCGCTCGAACGCGCCGACTGCGACGCCCCAATTCTTCGGGTTGATAGGGTCCTTGTCGCCGGGGAACGCCTTGGCGAAGGCGCCGGCATAGGCGGGAATCGCCTTGAGTTTGCTCATCGCCGTCGCCTGATCGGGATTGCCGAAGCTCGCCGGGCCAAGCAGCGATTTTTCAGCCTGGTCTTCGAGCGACTCGCGGTCGCCGCGCCAGTGTTGCTTGATATTCAGCGCGGCGTTGAAGATCGACGGCGCGTTGCGCGGATTTTCCTTGCCGAAGACGCCGATCGCCTTGGGCAGCCCGTCGCTCGCCTGCTTGTCCGGCAAATGGCAATGCGCGCAACTGACGTTGCCGTCCATCGACACGCGATTTTCGAAAAACAACCGGCGACCAAGCTCGATTCGCGCCGCCGCTACCGAATCATTGCCGGCGGAAGGAACGACGATTGGCTGGAAGTTCTGTTTCGCGTCCTCAAGAAGCGCCTTCGCGTCAGGAGATTCCGCGTGGGCGGCCGCAGCGACGAACAGGAGGGAGAAGAGGGCGATGAAAAAAGAAGGCGAGCGCAAATCGACGCTCCTGCTCACGGCCAGCCGCGCCGCTGATAGCGGCAAAAATGATTCGAGCCGGCGTTTGGAAAAGCGCGACCGCAATGTGCAGCGCTCTTCATGCCGGCTCGATTCGGGAATTTTTTGGCCCCTCGCCAGAGCGAAGGCCGCGCCGAATTAGATCTCGGCGGACTCGTAGCTGGTGATTTCCATGCCGACGCAGACTTCGACAATCACGGGAGTCGTCCAGGCCATTTTTTCCTCCGTATATAGGACTCTCAGGGCTCTGCCTGCTTATTTGGCGCGTCGCGCCCGCAGGTTTCAAGCTCGGCGCAGCATTTAACATGATCGCTACCGCTTCGCAAATGGGATGCGGCGCACAATCTCGGCCGCCGGCGACGACCGCTGAGCGCTTCGAGAGGACCTTGGATGCAAATGACGCAGCCGAACGTCTCGACAGTCGCCGTGACGGCTGATAGGCATAGTCAAAACGCGGGAGGAGCCGCCCGGCTCGGCGAGTAGACGCTAAAAAACAAATGGATAGCGTTACTTCGCGATTAAGCTTTGAGCTTGGCCGGGGCAGGTCGCAAATCGGGGTGGGAATGGAGACAGCGACGCTCGACGGCCAGGCGATTGCGCTTGACGACGCCTATCGACATGCCGCCAGAATTCTCAATGGGGCGGCCTTTCCGCTCATCGGCGGCCTTGGCGCCGATGTCGTCGGCGCGCGCGCCGCGATCCTCCTGGCCGAACGGCTGAGGGGTGCGTTCGACCATCTCGCGTCAAGCGAGGCGCTCGCCGATATCGACGTAAAGCGTTCCTTCGGCATGTTCACGACGACGGCGAATGAGGCGCGCCTTCGCGGCGACTGCGTGGTGCTGATTGGCCCGGGGCTGACGCGCGCCTGGCCTGGGATGCTCGAGCGCCTCGCGCTGACCGAGCCGCCGCGCCGCGGCGCGCAAGCGCAGCAGCCGCGCAAAGTGATCTGGGTCGCGCCGGAAGCGGACGAAGCGATCGCCGTCCCTGGCGCAAAGGTGATTCCGGCCTCTGTGCAGCAACTTTCCGGCATGCTGGCGGCCTGGCGCGCCCGCTTCGGCGGACGGCCGGTGGCGCTCGACGCTGAAAAAGTCGCTCTCATCGACGGGCTCGTGGAGACGCTGCGAAACGCGCGCTTTGGCGTGTTCGTCTGGTCGGCCTCGACGCTCGATCCGCTGGCGATTGAGATGCTGCAGGCTTTGGTGATCGAGCTCAACGTCACGACCAGATTCACCGGCGTCCATATCGGCGGCCGCAGCGGCGCTTCGGGCGTGACCCAGACGGCGGGCTGGATGACGGGCTTTCCGCCGCGCACGGGCTTTGGCCGCGGCTACCCGGAGCACGACCCGTGGCGTTTCGAGTCCGCGCGGCTCGTCGACAGCGGCGAGGCCGATGCGGCGCTGTGGATTTCCGCCTTCGACGGCGAACCCCCCGCTTGGTCCCGGACCGATTTTCCGCTCATCACGCTCGCGCCGGCGCAGGCGGCGCCGCCTCGTGGGCTGTTCATTAAAGTCGGTCAGCCCGGCGTCACCTATGATGCGGTGCTGATGAATCAGGAAACCGGCGGCATGACGCTGCGCAGGGCAAGCGCGCCGACGGGCGCGCCCAACGTCGCGCAGGCGATCGACGCCATCATGGCGGAAGTTTCGGAGGGCGCATGGCGCTGACAGTTTTGCGCGGCGGCCATATCGTCGATCCGGCGACAGGCCAGGACGCGATCGGCGATGTGTGGTTCGAGGACGGCCGCATCGTCGAGCGTCCCGAAGGGCGCAGCGCCGACGAGGAGATCGACGTCTCCGGCCAAATCGTCATGGCCGGGGCGATCGACATTCATTCGCACATCGCCGGCGGCAATGTGAACACGGCGCGACTGCTGCTGCCGGAGCTGCATCGCGCGATTCGGGCGCGGCAGGCCGAC
>DATBRI010000105.1:0-3395 GCA_036560365.1 Methylocystis sp. | reverse complement strand
CCGCCGCGCCGCTCGCCGCCATTTGTAAACGAGGCTCGTGCAAACATCCTCGCGGCGCGCCACCTCGGCGACCATCGCGCCAGGTTCTTCGATCGCCGCCAAAATCCGAACCCGATCTTCGTCGCTCCATCGACGGCGCCGTTCGCCGCCCGTGATCAATGTCATCCGACCCATGCTGCGCAGCTAGCCTCGCTCATAAAGCCGACTTAGCTGCACAGCATCACACGCCGCCCGATTTTTGAAAGGTGGCCTACGGCGACTTTCAATTACCCACAAGTGCGCCCGCCGAGGATTATCCAAACGTCGGCTGGAAGATTTGCGTGGCGCAGTTCGGCGACGACCATGGCATGGGTGGATACAGCTACAAGCCGCGCTGGCGCCGGGACGGTTTCGGCTTCGGCAACCCCTTTCCTACATGGGAACCAGTCTTAGATTTCCAGTGCGAGATGGTCGAGATGGCGTTGCGCTGGAAGGAACAGACGCTGAGCACGCTTAGCGATCTTGTCGTTCGTGCCCTTGACGACGCGTACCAGGCGCGCGTGTGGGCTCTAATCGAGACGTGGGCGGATGCCAACGCCGACGATGCCGAGAAGGCGACATTGCGCGAAAAGATTCGCGTCACGGCGCTTTCGCGGCGCGCGGCGCAACGCGCCCAGCAGAACGCATGGGTCGCGGCACTCGGCGAAAAAGCGAGGGCAGCCTACGCCGCGCTCGAACCACAGGATCTCCTAAACAAGCACGCTTGGCTGTTCCGCGACATTTGGGTGGAAGAGTCCGCTGATGAAATTGAGGAAATTGACGATTTCGACTTTCAGAATCGCGACGAGCGCATCCACAAGTTGCGCGTTGCCGCCATGCATGAAATCCGCGACGCGCGCGGCCTTGCCGGTCTTCTCGAACTGGCAGAGCGCGGCAAGGCGTCGTCGCAGATCGGCGTTCTCGCCGCCCACGACTTACTCTCCGAACAGGAATTGCAAGAGCTTCTGCGGCTCGCGCTGCGATCGGTGCTGGAGGACGGGAAGGGCGCATACTCGCACAAAAACATCATTGGCGGCGCGGTGCGGGCAATCTCGGAAGACGATAAGCGCGAACGCATTCTAAAGGCGGTCGCAGCGGATCTTGCCGAAGAGGACACGGCGCGGCTCCTTATGCTTGCCTCCTTCGCTAGAAATACTTGGGTACTGGTCGATGAGCTCAGTGAGGCGGCGCAGGCCAGATACTGGCGCGACGTTGTACCCGATTGGATCCGCTACTCCGACGAAGAGACCAACGAAGCTGTTGAGCGACTTCTTAAGGCTGGGCGGCCGCGCGCCGCGTTCTCATGCGTCCGGCTTCACCCTGGGAAAGTCGATGCGCAGGTGCTTTTCCGCGTTTTGTCGGAGATCAATGCGTCCCCAACTTGCCGCAGCGTTTCCTCGATCAACCGAGCCGCCTCCTTTCGGGAGAGTTTCGGCAAAGCCCTCTGAAGCGCATCCCTCAAATCGTTGCGGGTAAGCGTCTTACCCGCCATGCTTCCCGCCTTCCCTTCTCCTTACGCTCACCCGGCGATACGCAAGCCAATCTCGACGCCCGCGCCCAGCAGAGCTACGCCGAGCAGCATGCCAACGACCAACCAATGCAGCATTTGCCGTCGCGCTGCGTCGCGCGCAACGTCCCTCGCCGCGCTCGCGATCGCTTTCGCCAGATCGGCTTTGGCGGACTCGGCGCTTGCGCGTATCGTCGCGTCGGCCGCCGTTCGGGTCTCGTCTAAAATTCGCTTCGCTGCCTTGCCAATCTCTTTAGGAAATTGACGATACAGGCTTTCGTAAAATTGCAGCGCATAGAGCACGAGCCACAGCGCGTCATTGTCCCGCAACCCCAGGGCGCTTTGCACGCGCCGCAGTTGGTCGCGTTCCGCGACCGTCGCCGCGCGGCCGAGCAACTTTTCATAATTGCTCGGAATCGTCGAGTCGTCAGACATCGACGACTGTCGCGAGAACCTTGTTGACCTCTTCGAGCCACCGGCGCAATTCGGCGCGGTTGCCGATCGGCAGGGTTCCCCATGCTTTGGCGATGCTCAAGCGATTGCTGTAAAGATCGTCACTTACGCGGTCGGCCATGTCGGCGAATAATATCGAGCGCCCGCCCTTCCTTTCAACGGCCTTTTTCACATCCGAGCCATTGTAAAGTTCGAACTTCGCGTCGGCGCCGAAGTAGCCGTTTTTCACCACATGCAGCGTCGAATTTGGAATCGCCTCCATGTAGTCTTGCATCAGTTCGAGGCTGTCGCGCTGGCGGTTGATGACCCACAAGGTCACCAAGTGCCGTTGCAGCTCGTCGAGCGATTTGCTGAGCGTCCCGCCATATTGCGAAACCCCCACGTTGTTGCGCGCCGCCGTGTTGACGACGACCACGCTTTCTTTGTGCTCGTCGCAGATGTTGACGAACTGAATCCAACCGTCCGCGTCGTCCAAATTGACGAGTTTGCAGGTCACTTCCTGTTCGTACGATTTCAGGACGTCAGGGTTCGACGTGTCGGCGTCGATCAAAAACACCTCTTCATCATTCTCTTTGAGATAATGAACGAGCGCCATCGTCACGAGCGATTTCCCGACGCCACCCTTGCTGCCACCGACGACATAGATTGGCTTATTCATCAACGGGTCTCCTAAATTGTGTCTCGATCACGCCGAAGCGGAAACGACCACGCCGGCACGACTTCCCCGCCCTCGGTTCCAGATTTCTCCGCTGGAGCCACGCCCGGTTTCGGGGGCTTCGGCATCGGCGGGATTTCTCGACGCTCCGATTCCGCTGCTTCCCCAGCTCTCACCTGGCCGATGGGTTTCGGCGGCTTTGGCATGGGAGGAACCGCCGGCTTCTCCGCGGCTCGCTCGACGCCGGCTGCGGCCCCCGGCCCCGGCCTCGGCGCCGGCGGCAAAGACCTCTTTTCCTCGGATCGCGCGCCGTGGGCCTTGTCCGCCCGCGTGTTCGTCTGCGACATCGAACCGTCTTCCGGCTTCGCCTTCGGCCGAGCCGCCGCAGCGCCGAGGCGTCTTTCCTGCGCGGGCCGTCGGCTTTGGCTGAGATAGTTTTTCAGCGTCCCTACTGAAATCTGGAGCCCGCTCTTCTGCAAAATCGCTCGCAGATCGTCCAAGCTGAGATTTTTGTCTTTGCGCGCCTTTATCAGTTCGGGGGCCAGGTCTCGAATCAAAGCCGCCCGCGAACGATGCGCCTCTCTTGGCGGTTCCGCTGCCAAGCTTTTGCGAATCGCGTTAGCCACTTCGTTAGAGATCTTCATGGCCGCTGATTATATCAAACTGCAAATAGCGTCTAGCCCCAAAAACACCATGGCTTTCACGCATTCGGAGTCGCCTGGTTTCCGCACTCGTGCCGACATCCACTCCTTACGTTTTCTC
>DATBRI010000104.1:0-1821 GCA_036560365.1 Methylocystis sp. | reverse complement strand
TCAACTTTTCGCGCTCCAGGCGGGCGGCGTTGAAATCGACAACTTGGCTCATTTTGTCTCCAATAGATCGAGCACGGCGCCGACAATGCCGGCGGGCGAACCATCGGCCTCGCGCGTCACGGCGGCGCGGATGGCGTCGGCAGGCGTCCCGTACTGCAGGGCGAGACTCAGCGTCACCGCGGCGTCGCGTGCGATGTCGGCGAGGTTGGAGGAGGTCTTGGCGGAATGAATGAACACTTCCGCAAGAGCTCCGTCAGGAAAACGGCTGACGCCGATCGTGTAGCGAAGGCCTTTGAAGGTGAGGTCGTAAAGCTCCGCCGCTCGGCGGTCTGGAAGTCGGCGACGGTTCATGTTCGGGCCTTCCGTTCCATGCGTGACAACCGTGACAACCGTGACAATTGTCCCGCAATGTCACGCCATAACCGGGGGGTAGAGCGTGACAAACGTGACACACTCCCTTTAGGGAGTGTCACGCATGTCACGTCACTCCAGATGGTCGATCCGAGGGTTAGGGAAGCCATAGAACACGCCTCCCGTTTCGTTCCGCAGCCACGAGGCGTTGCGCCTTGAGTGCGTCGGCAATTGCCCGATTGAAGGCTTGCCGCTGGCGCGCCGCGAGCTTCTTGGTGTCATCCCCCGGAACTGGCTGCTCCGCGATGCGCGCGTAGTAACGGTCCCTCGCGGCGGAATCCGCCACACAGCGAACCCGCGCCCCGTCTGCGCCAAATGGACGGAAGTCCTCACCCACTTCGTCGACGGCCTCCGCAACCACGGTCATGAGAAGCCGCTGCGATGGAGGGACCGCTTTCGCGCGAGGCGCCCGCGCCGCCGGCTCCGCGTCTTCGATGTTGTCAACGACCAGCGTGGAAATCTCGTCGCCGTCTTCATCGAGAGCAATGACGACGCGAGAGAGCCGCGCCTGCATCCGAATGTCGCTGGCGTCGTCTTTCAATTTTTGGAGGGTCAGCGTCGCGGCCAGATCGCCGTCGACACGCTCGCATAAAATTTGCGCATCGAGCGCGCCGTTCAGACTCGAATGTCCGCGCATACGCTTGTCATCGCCGAGCCCGGTATGGTGGACGATCAAGACCAGCGAATTGAAGCGGCTGGCGAGCGCCCCGGCATTGGCGACAAAAGCCGTCATGCCGGCCCCGTTTTCGTCGCCGGCGCCGATGGTTTGCGCCAGCGTGTCGAGAACGATCAACCCCGGCTTGAAGTCCGCCCCCTCAATCGCCGCGACCAGCGCGGGAACGTCGCCCTTGTCGGTTCCGAGATTCGGCGCGGCGGCGACGAGCGCAAACGCAAGATCGGAAGGCAAATCGGGCTGTGCTACCTGATAACCGGTCTTGCGCTTGCGCAGCCCCGCCGCGCCTTCGGCGGCGATGTAGACGACGTTCCTCTGAACGACGCGACGCCCTCCCCATCGCCGGCCCAGGGCGATGCAAAGCGCGATATGCAGCGCCACGAAGCTTTTATAACTTCCCGGCTTGCCGAAGATCGCGGCAAGGCCTTGCAGGGGCAGGAATTGCTTGATTAGCCACTCGTCAGAAACGACGAACGAGATATTGCTCCAGGGTTCGAGAATGAATTTCTGATGAGCGGGCGCCGCCGGCTCGCCGGGAGGCCTATAGGCCCCTTCCGGCTCACGCAGCGGCGCATCCTCGTCGAGAGGTAGCCAATGGGTCACGCTGCGGCCCTCGCGATCTTGGCGACGACTATGCGCGGCGCGGGGATCGTGAGCGCCTGCCGCAGCCTTCGGCCATGAGCCTCACGCGAGACGCCCAGCGGCTCACTGAGACGCAACAGCGGCGCGGCCCGCTG
>DATBRI010000103.1:0-2801 GCA_036560365.1 Methylocystis sp. | reverse complement strand
GCCGCGCGCTTCCTCGCGCTTACCGGCTGGCGCCGGGGCGAAGTCTTGGGGCTGACATGGGCGGCGATTGATTTGGACCGCCGCACGGCGACGCTCGCCGATACCAAGACCGGCCGCAGCATCCGCCCACTTTCGATTACGGCTTGCGACCTATTGCAGGCGCTTCCTCGAGCCGGCGCGCTCGTCTTTCCCGCCACGCGCGGCGACGGGCCGATGAACGGCTTCCCGAAATTTTGGGCGCGTATCGCTGCGCTCGGCGCCCTGCCCGCCGACGTGACGCCGCACACGTTGCGCCATTCCTTCGCATCGATCGCCGGCGACCTCGGATATTCGGAGTCGACCATCGCCGCGCTCATTGGACACAAGGGGCAGTCGATCACATCGCGCTATGTCCACGCCGCCGACGCCGTGTTGCTCGCGGCCGCGGACGCCGTGGCGGGGCATATCGCGGCGACGATGGAGGAAAAGGAGGGCGCGACCGTGAGGCCACTCGGCAACGCGAAGCGGAGCGGCTCATGAACGACGCGCAGCCGCCAATTCTTGAATTGCGCAGCGACGCGTTGCGCGACCCGTGCCATCTCGACTTGGCGGAAATTGAGGCGCGTATGCATTTCCCCGATTCGGCTGAGAAGCGGATTCGATACTATCGGGCGGCGTTAATCGAATTTGCCGCGCAAAATCAAGAGCATATCCCTGATGGCATGTGGAGAGAGTTGTTTTTTATTTCACGCGATGCTTCGCCTATTGGAGACATTCAAAAAGAATCCGAGGATTTATTTAAAAAAGGAGCAATAGTTGGTCTTGTTCTACACAATCAGATTGCTTACGCCTGTCTTGGCCAAAGTAGTATTACGAAGGGACAACTTATAAGCGAAGCGACAAAGTTAATCAAAAAGACGAGCACGGGCGGATTAATACGAACTTCTCCAAAAACTTTCAACAATGACATATGGCCGATGTTCCACAGCGTAGCTCACCTTTGGGCGGCTTGGATCGGCGCAAATGCCTTGGTCGCTCGCTCGGATAGCGTCTTTCCTTGCCGCCTCGACGCGCTTCCGAGCTTCCTTGCCGACGCCGAAGCCTATCGCATTAAGGGCGAGACAACGCGGCCAAGGCAGGCGACCGCGAATATTCTCGACCATGCGGAGACCGTGAAACTTCCTGCCGAGCTTCGCGTGGCGCCGAGCGAGCTGACATTCGAGCCAAGAACTGCCGCGTAAAAACCGTTCCCGATCACTCGGGAAAAGACGGGCGCGGAAATATGTTCATATCTGACGTCACTTCAAACGCGCGCAATGCGCAACAGAGGTGGCAAATGAGCACTATTCCCGACGATCCGAACGCCATTCTGACGCGAGACAGGTTCGCCGCCGCATTGAACGAGGCCGGATTTCCGATAACGGTCTCGACTCTGGCGACGAAGGCGACTCGAGGCGGCGGTCCGCCTTTCCAGAAATTTGGAAATAAGCCCTTGTATCAGTGGGGGCCCGGTTTGGCTTGGGCGAAGGGGCGCCTAAGCAAGTCCGTCCGCACGACCTCCGAATTGGAGGCGGCGTGAACCATGTCATTCACGAAAAACCCCGCCGCGTGGCGCGCGGACGGGGTTCGGAATGCGGTTGTCGCTGCTATCTCGACGCCCCATTCCATAGTCCAAATCGCTATTAGGTTCAATCAGAATCTCGCCGCGCTGATCGCGTCGATTGATCCGGCGACCCTCGCCGGGCTGGCGTTCCTTCTGATGGGAGGCCGCCAATGAGCATCATCGATCTAAACGCCACGCGCCTGGCGCGCGAAAAAATCATGATCGCCGTTGCGCACGATGTTTTCCAAGCTCTCAATTCTGAGCCGGAAGACCCGACGCCTAATCAGGTTGTGCTTCAAGAGTTGGCGGACGAATTTCGTTGCGCCGATGCGGCGCGTATTGATCACGCCTATCTCTGCGGACTCGCGTGGTTCGCCGCTGGACCAGGCGGCTTGATCGATTTTCAGGCCGATCATTCCGCGTCGCATAGTGACGCATACGAATGGGCGAAACTCTACCTTGGACGCATCTCTCGCGACTTTGGCGTCTCTTTCAAAGGAGGGCGCCAATGATGCGGCCGTCCCTATTTGAATGCGCTCGCCCCACCCGCCAGGTCATTCGTAAGGAGTTACGCCAGCACCAGGAGCACGCGCTCGATATGCTCGACGAGGCCCTGGCGCGCGGACGAAAGCGCCCGCTTATCCAGGCCCCGACCGGCTTCGGAAAAACCCTACTCGCGGCTCGAATTATCGAGCAGGCGCTCGAACGCGGACAGCGTGTTCTGTTCGTCACGCCGAGCGTCAGCTTGATTGACCAAACGATCACCGCCTTTGAGGCGGAAGGCATCCATGACATTGGCGCGATGCAGGCCGACCACCCGCGGACGAATCGGCAGGCGCGCGTGCAGATCGCCACGATCCAGACCCTAGCGCGGCGGCGCAAGCCGGATGCGGACGTCGTTATCGTGGACGAGGCGCACCAAGTGCACGAATCCCTCGTCACGCTGATGAACGGGCCGCGCTGGCGCGAGATTCCATTCATCGGTCTGAGCGCGACGCCATGGACGAAGGGATTGGGGAAAATCTATGACGATCTTATCATAGCCGCGACGACCGCGGAGTTGATCGACGGCGGCTATCTCTCCCCGTTCGTCGTCTACGCCCCGACCACCTTCGACCTTTCGGGCGTCCGCGTCCGCGCCGGCGAATACGTCGATTCCGACCTTTCGGAAGCGGTCGACACGCCGCAGCTTGTCGGCGACGTTATCGAGACGTGGCTT
>DATBRI010000102.1:0-2221 GCA_036560365.1 Methylocystis sp. | reverse complement strand
GACGGCTTCTCCAACGCAAAATCCGTCGCGCGCGAGTGGGCGGGCGCCGTTGCGGGCTTCTTCGCGCACAAGCCAATTTTATCGGGCGCGGCGGGATTGGCCGCCGCCGCCGCTTTAGTCGGCGTTCTCTATGGAATCCGTGTCGGTACGCAAGCGAGCGTCGCCGCGCTGCTGGTCGTTAGCGGTTCGACGCTGGCCAGTTTCGGCCAACTCGATCAGGCCATGAGTAAGTACGGCGCCGCCCTCGCCTATAAGCCCGATTTTCTTCCTGCTCTTGGCGCTCGCGCGGCGGGCTATCGCGTGACGCAAAATTACGATCGGGCTCTGGCCGAACTCGACCGCGCCGTCGCGCTTTATCCGGACGACCCCGCCGTCCACGGCGCGCGCGCCGAAATATTCGTCGAACTACACGACTCGGTGAAGGCCATCGCCGAATTCGACAAAGCCATCGCCCTCGATGGCTCCAATGCGTTGCTTTACGCCGGTCGCGGCGGGGTACGCATCGAGACATCGGATCTTGATGGCGCGCTGGACGACGCCAATCGGGCGCTGAGTCGGCGTCCCGGCCTCTCCGCGGCGCATGTGTTGCGCGCCAACGTGTATAGGGAGCGCGACGACCTTCGGCAGGCGCTCGTGGAACTCGACGCGGCGGTCAAGGCCGACGAAAAGAACATCGGCGCCTATTTCGGTCGCGCTCTCGCGCGTTTCGAAACGCGGGACTACGCAGGCGCGACTCAGGACTTCCGCCGCGTGCTGCAGGCGCCGGAAAAGCGAGCCTATGCCGCGTTGTGGCTGTTCGTATCGGGCACGCGCGCCGGAAATGATCCCCGGCGCGAGGTCGCCACATGGGCGGGGACCCTGCCACGCTCCGTCTGGCCCTTTCCGCTGATCGAATTTTATCTCGGGGTAAAGAACGTCGAGGGCGTGACGGCAGCGGCGACCAATGCGGACCAGCGCTGCGAACTTGATTTCTATCGCGGGGAGCTGCTGTTTCTTAGGAAGAATTTCAAGACGGCGGCCGACGCGCTACGGACGGCGGCCGCCGAATGCCCGAAGGGCTATATCGAGACGCGGGCGGCGCGCACGGAACTGAAACTTGTCGAAGCGCAAATGCCGATGGGCGAGCCCGCGCTCACGCCGCCGTCCGTCTTGCCCTCCGCCGCAGGCTCGCCTCAAACCGTCAGGACGCTATCGCCGCCTGCCGCCGAGCAGAGCAAAATCGCGGCTCCGGGGTCAGACGCGCCGGTGACGGCGAGCTGGAGTTTCCGCAGGCAGGAGGGCGCACCCCCGAAAGGCGGCGCGCTCACCATTGTGACGCCCTCGGGCGTGGACGCCTCGACCATCACCTTCACACTGCTGCGCGCCACCGAGGAGCAGACCGGCGCGGAATATCTGCTTAAGGCCACGGTTCGTCAGCCCGCCAAGACTACGGCCGTCGGCGGCTCCCGCATCAATTTTCAAATCCCACGTGGCGACGAAAAGGCGGTAATGGACCTCTCCGTGCCGATGGCTATGCCCGGTTACTATCAGTCGAGCCTGTCGCAAGGCGAGTTCGAGAACGCGCTCAACGCTCTGAGTTCGGCGCGCCGCGTTATTGTGGCTCTGGTTTCGTCGAATAAGGCTGCGGCGCCCCGGAGCTTCGCGATCGACGTCGACGCCTTCGCCAAAGCCGCTCTCGCGAGCGCGGCGCCGTTCTTGTCGGACGCACCCGAGGCGCCTCTTCCGTCGCCGCCTCTCGCCATTCAAACCATGGGCGGGACAGGGCGGCGCCTAGCTCTTCCTCCCGCGCTGTCTCGATGATGCCGCGCACCCGATTGCTAACGCGATCCTAGATCGGATCGAACCAATCGTCGAAAGCATGCCGTCGGCGGCGACAGCCGCCGCCTTCGTGGCGGCCTTCAACGCTATGCGGGCTTATAGGGGTCATCGTGGAATTTGTTCCAAAACCTACGCTAAGCGGACTCCAGTCAGATGTGACGGTGGGCTCAGCCTCTAATCATGATCGACAGCTTTTATCCTTGTCGAATACTCCAGATCACAACATGATGGCTTCTGGATCTGGGGCGATTCCGTGAGGCTTGGTTAGGGCGTCTTGAGCATGAGGTTGTGTTTCAAAGAACTCCCAGTTTGGCGGGCCGCAGCGCTGCCTTTGTATCTTGGTTTCGTTTTATTGGCATCCGCAGATGTCCGCGCCGACACACCTGCATGGTGCGAGCGATAC
>DATBRI010000101.1:0-12561 GCA_036560365.1 Methylocystis sp. | reverse complement strand
CCTTAGTCTCGGTCCGCCGCTTGGCGATCAAAGGTTGGACCTGTGCGACCTCTACGCCTTCCAGTCTCCAAGCGATCCGTCTCGAACGGCGATCATCCTCAACGCCAATCCCGCCTGCGATGAATTTCATCCCGAGGCCATCTACCGCCTTAATATCGACAACGACGGCGATTGCCTGACGGATATCGCGATCAGCTATGTGTTCTCGCCCAAGCAAAACGGCAGGCAGACCTACGACGTTTACCTGGCGCGCGGCGCGGAGTCGCATTCTCCCGAAGCCGTCGGCGAGAAGATCGTCTCCGGCGCGGAAGTTTCCTTCGGCGCAACGCCGAATATCGTGCGATCAGGCGATCTCACTTTCTTCGCCGGCATTCGCAGCGACGCATTCTTTTTCGACTACGACGGCATTCTGGCCTTGTACGACACGTCCGGCGGCAGAAATTTCACGGCGCCGCATCTGGGCGGCAAGTCTCCCTGGACTGGCAAGGATTCGAACACCGAAGCAAATATTCTCTCGACGGTCGTCGAGATGCCGACGAGCGCGCTTGGCGGCGATCCCGCGGTCAGGATCTGGGGGCGGTGCAGCGTGCGCGAGGACGGCAAGCTGATTCATGCCGATCGCGCCGGTCACCCGTCGGTCAGCAGCTTCTTCAACACCGACGAAACAAAGGAAGAATATAACGCCAGCGAACCCGTCAACGACCGCAAGCGCTGGCTCGAACTGTTCATCCATCTGATGGGCCATACGGGCGACTACACGAGGGATGAGGCGATCACGGCGATCGACGCGCACGGCATCTTGCCCGACATGCTGAGCTTCGATCCCACAAAGCCTGCGGGCTATCCAAACGGCCGCACCTTCGCCGACGATGTCATTAATTTTCGGCTGTCCTTTCTTTCAAAGGGCGACATTCCGCCGGATGGGCTGGAGCCGCATACCGACACCTTGAAAGAATTCCCCTACATCGGAACGCCGCATCCAAAATAAATCGCCGGCGCAAAAAAAGGGGCGCGCCACCGGCGCGCCCGTTTTTTTGTCCGTTGCGTCGATCGATTACCGGTGCGCGCGGGGCTTCTTCGGGGCGGGCGGCGGCGGGGGCGGCGGCGTCACCGGCATATATTGCAGGCTGACATTGCCGACGCCGGCGGAAACATTGAGGCCGGTGCCAAGGGAGACGGACACGGGCTGCAGCGAGATGGTCTTGTTCGAGCCGCCGACAAGGACCGCGCCGCCGGCGCCGGCGCCGACTGCGACTGACCCTTCCGCGCCGACATAGTCTCCGGCCAGCGCGCCAGGCGCCACGCTGTTGGTGGCCGCAAGCACGCTCCAAATCATCTGACCCGGACCGCTGATGCCGATATTGGCGCCGACGTTGGTCAGTCTGCCGATGTAATGCTGGGGCGGGCTGCCTTTAGCGTCCGTGTAGACGCAGTCGAGCGCCTGATTCTCCATGATGATCATGCCGACGCCGCCGGAGACATGGCAGAGGAGGGTGCCGACTTGCACGGATTGAGCCGAGGCGACGCTGGACGACAGCGCGATGAAAGACATCGCGCAAATCGCGCGGCCGAGCGAGGAATGAGACATGATCGAACTCCAATCGATGGGTGCGGAACTTAGCCGCGCGGCGGGACTTTAATGGCGAAAAATCCAAAAAGTAACCCCGCCGGGAAGTCCTTGGGCAGTCACGAGAATATTTGCGCACAAGCGATTCGCGCCAGGTCGCGCCAGGTCCGGAAGCGGCAGGAGTCGCGCCTGAGCGATCGACGTCGAAAAGGGCGGCTCCGATTTCGCGCTGCTCAATGCGCTGGCGCGGAGGGGGCCTCGCCCAGCCGGACCCGGCGCAAAAGCAGGGCCAGTGGGATGATGAGCGCTGCGACGAGCGTCAGGGCGTAGAAAACGTCGATATAGGCAAGATGGGACGCCTGCGTTTGCATCTGCCGGCCAATCCAGATGGTGGCCTGCCGCCGCGCCTCCGACGCCGTTCCGCCCAGCGTGAGAAAATGTTCAGTGGCGCGCCGCAACGCCTCCTGAAACGCAATATTGGAAGGAATCGTATTTTCCGCGAGACGGTTCAAATGGAATTGTTCGCGGTGCGCCAGGATGTTCTGTGCAAGCGAGACGCCGACGGAGCCTCCAACATTGCGCGCGACATTGATGAGCGCTGAAGCCTGATCCGTCTTCCCAGCGGGAAGACCCTGGTAGGAGGCGGTCGTAATCGGGATGAAAATGAGCGGTAGGCCCATGCCGATGTAGATGCGCGTGCGCGCGAAAAACCAGAAGTCCACGTCGCCATAGAGACTGGTGAGATTGTAGATCGAAAGAGCGACAATGGCCGCTCCCGCCATGATGAGATATTTTGGCTGCACCAGGCTCGATAGCCGTCCAACGACGAGCATCATCGTCATCGTGACGACGCCTCCAGGGGACAGCACCAGTCCAGCGAGGGTCGCCGTATATCCGAAAGAGAGCTGCAACAACTGTGGCAGTATTTGCGTCGTTGCGATGAGGACCGCGCCCAGCGCCATCATCACAACGAAGCAGGCGCCGAACTGCCGCGTGGCGATCATCCGAATGTCGACCACCGGATTTTCGCGCGGCGCCTCCCACGGAATCATGAACGCGAAGGCGGCGGCCGAGAGGATGGCGAATCCCACGATGAAGTTGGAGCCCAGCCAGTCTTCGCGCTGACCGCGGTCGAGCACGACTTCGAGGGAGCCGAGAAATGTCGAAACGAGAAAAAATCCGACGAGATCAAACGACGGGGCAGGCGGTTTGACGTCGGGCTCGCGCAGCACGGCGGCGACCAGCGCAATCGACAACAGTCCGATCGGACCGTTGATCAGGAAACACCAGTGCCAGGAATAATTGTCTGAAAGCCAGCCGCCAAGCGTCGGGCCGATGACGGGCGCAACCACAACCGCGATGCCGAAGAGCGCGAAACCTTGTCCCCGCTTTTCGGGCGGAAAGGCGTCCGCCAAAATCGATTGCGAGACGGGCACCATGCCGCCGCCGCCAAGCCCTTGCAGGATTCGAAAAAAGAGCAGCGAGCGAATGTCCCAGGCGAAGCCGCATAATATCGAACTTGCGGTGAAGAGCGCGAGACAGACAAGAAAAAACGGCTTTCGGCCAAGCGCTTTGGCCAGATGGCTGCTTGCCGTCAGGATGATCGCATTTGAGACGAGATAGGTTGTGACCACCCAGGTGGCCTCATCGGGCGAGACGCCCATGCCGCCGGCGATATAAGGCAGGGCGACATTTGCGATGGTCGTGTCCAGCACTTCCATGAAGGTCGCGACCGAGACGACCACGGCGATCAGCCAAGGATTTGGCGAATCCGACGCTCTTCCTGGGGCGGCGGCGCCGACGCCGTCTGCGACGCTCACAATCTGTTTCTCAACCGTTCGTATATTGAGAGCTGCGGGCGCACGCGAATGCTGGGGACGACCGACATTCCAGGACCCAGCACCACGTCGGACGGCAAATCGCTAAACGAAATTTTCACCGGCACTCTTTGAACGATCTTGACGTAATTGCCTGTGGCGTTCTCGGCCGGCAGCAGCGAAAAGCGGTGCCGGAGCCTGGCTGAACGCTGACGACGCGGCCCCGGAACTCGCGTTGGGGATAAGCGTCGATGCGCATTTGCACGGGCTGACCCGGCCGCATGTCGTCGAGCTGCGTTTCCTTGAAGTTCGCCGTCACCCAGATGTTGTCGGGAACGAACATCGCGAGGCTTGTGCCGGCCTGCACAAGCTGGCCGACCGCCGCCGTCAGTCGAACGACGCGGCCCGACTCGGCTGCCTTCACCGTCGCATAGGAGAGGTCGAGACGCGCCCTGTCGAGTTGCGCGCTGCCTTGAGCGATTCTCGCCTCTCCCGTTTTGCGCTGCGCTTCCAGCGACTGAACCTGAGCGCGTGTCGCTTGAAGCGTGTCACTGGCGCGTTCACGTCGAGCCTGTTCCTGCGCGAGCGCCGACGTGGTTTGCTGCTGGCGCTGCACCGTGCCGGTGCCGCGCTGGACGAGCGTGCGAGATCGCGTCGCCTCCTGCTGCGCAAACTGAAGCGCCGCCTGGGACTGCTCGACCTGAGCTCCCGAAGCGCTGATCTGGGCGCGCTGCGCAGTGATCTGCGCATCCAAATCTTTCACTGTCGCTTGCGCGGCGGCGAGCTGCGCCTCAGCGTCAGCGATCGCGATACGATAGTCTCGTGGATCGATCCGCGCGATGACGTCGCCGGGCGAGACATGCTGGTTGTCGGTCACCTCGACGGCCGTGATGTAACCGGACACTTTCGGAGAAATCGAATATTGGCGCGCATCTATGAAGGCGTCGTCGGTCGATTCGAATCTCGACGCGTAGTCCCAATAGACGAAGCCTGCGATCGCGAGAAGCGCAAGACAAAGCGTCGCCGCAAATGCCAACCCGGCGTGACGTCTGAGCCAACTTGCTTTCAAGGCCTCGCGTTCGGACGCCGAGCTTTGACGCTCAAGCGGCGCTATACGCGTCTCGGTCATTGCGCAACCCCGCGCATAGCCGGTTATGCCGCCGAGACGACGCTGACCGCTACAGCCTGCCGATGAGCGCCATCACGACGATGATTGCGAGCAGGGCGCCGACGATGCCGCCGGGAGCATATCCCCATTGAGAGCTATAGGGCCATGTCGGCAGAGCGCCGATGAGCAGTAAGAGCAGGACGACGATAAGAACGGTCGAGAGCATGGATGAGCACTCCGCTAGCGCGATCTCGTTTTCGCGACGCTTTCAAGCGCAACTCGCGCGCGGAAATTATGTTCCTTGCGGGCGTCTGATGGCTCGGCGCTGGGCGCAACGGCCCTGCTTGCTTTCAACTGCGTTGGGCCTACGTTTTTACTGAGCGGCTGGCCGCCATCGGCGGTAGCCCCAATTGGAACGGCTCGCGACCTCGGATGTAAAGGCGCGAGCCGTTTCTTTGACGCGTGTCTCCGTTATCGTGCAGGCGTGCCCGCAGGTGCGATATTCAGTCGCGGGTCGTCCTTCGGATCGTAATAGTCGATCTTCCAGGGTCCGGTCGCGTTGATCTGGAGCACTGAGTCCTCGTCGACGAAGACATAATGCAGCACGCCCGCAGGCATCGACAGGAAGCTGCCCGCCGGCAGTTTTTCGACGCTGGCGCGATCGGCGGCCGGTCCTCTACCGATGCTGAAAGCGCCGGAGATGATCGTCACAAGTTCCGCCTTTGGATGCGTATGCGGGGGAAGTCGGTAGTCTTTCGGCGCCTTGATCCGCACGACGAAGTCGCCCTCTCGGGCTGGATCTCCGTACAGCACCGCCATTTCGGCGCCGCCCGGCAGCGAGCTTGGCGCCATCTCCCACTTGATGTCCTGTGGGACAAATATGCGATGTGCGTCGACGGATCCGCCTCGCGCCACTCCGCCGCAGGCGAGGGCGCCGGCGACGAGGATCGCTATTCGTGCTTTCATGGGGTCTCTCCCAATCGCCGCAGATCTCTATTTCCTGGACCGCGCCAAGCCCGCTCGCGCGCCGCCTCAGGGCGAGAGATATAGGGCGAGAGCGACTGCGCTCATCCCTTCGCGGCGGGAAAAAAACGTAGGGCTGAGTGTCGCCAGGACGGGCTAACCCCACCAGAAGATCGCCGCGACCATCACGTAAAGACCCACAAGCGCGGCGCCGTCGACGATATCCGCCCGGCCGTCGACGGTGACCACTGTGACCACCAACACCGAAAGAAACATTGCCGCCGCAAGAATTGGCGGAATGGCGAGCGTGAACGGCGCCGCTCCACCCATCGCAAAGCTGACGAGCACCAGAATCGGAATAAGCGCCACGGCGACCTGCAGCGCCGAGTTCAAAATGACGCTGACCGCAAGGTCGGCCTTGCCCTGTGCTGCGAGCCGCACGCCAACGACATTTTCGACGGCGTTGCCGGCGATGGCGACGATGACGAGGCCGGAAAACGCCTCGCTGATGTGCAAGATTTCGATTGCTGGACCGAGCGCGTCGACGAACCAGTCCGAGACGAAGGCGGCGGCGGCACCGCAGGCGGCGAGAACGGCGATCGCGGCGCCGAGCGACCATGCATGCTGGCGCGCATGCGCTTCAGCCGGCAGCGCACGCTGCCCCTGACTGAGCATGGCCTGGGTGAGCACAACGAAAACGAAAAGAAGCACAATCGCGCAAACGACGGCAAGCTCCTGCTCATGGGCGCCGCTCGGCAGGTGTAATTCCTGCGCGAGCGTCGGCAGCACCAACGCCGACACCGCCAGCAGAAGCAGCGTCGCGATCATCCGCGGCGTCTGACTTTCGAAGTGAAGAACGCCGCGCTTCCAGCCGCCGGCGATAAAAGCGAGGCCCAGGACGAGAAGCGCGTTCGACAGAATAGAGCCGATCAGCGAAGCCTGCACGACGGTCAGCAGCCCAGCCCTGAGCGCGAAGATGCAGACGAACAGTTCGGGGAGATTGCCGACCGCCGACTGAACAATGCCCGTCGCCGCCGGGGAGAGATGATTCCCAAGCTGGTCTGTGGCTTCGCCAATCACATGCGCGACGCTCGCCAGGGCCAACGCAGCGGCGATGAAATTGACGATGGGTCCGGCTTCGGCGAAATGCAGCCCCGCGGCGACTCCCACAAGCCCGGCTGCTGGAGCCATCGTCGCGAGGATTTTCCCGTTGGCGGCTGCGCTCATCTGCTTTTCCTTGTTCGGCGACGCGCCCACAGTCGATCCACGCCCAGCGCGGGCGCCGAGGGTGGATGGCGATTTGAATGAATGCAGAGGCGCGCTACGCCGGTCAATCCGTCTTTCGCGGCTCTCGACCGAGACGTTTCTCCAGGTCGACGATGCGCCTCGTGGTCTGCAAAACCGTGTCGGGATTGAGGCTGATCGAGTCGATTCCCAAGCGTACGAGGAACTCAGCGATCTCAGGATAATCCGAGGGCGCCTGGCCGCAAATGCCGCAGTGCCGCCCGTTGCGCTTGGCCCCTTCGACCGCCAATCGGATGATCTCCTTGACGCCTTCGTCGCGTTCATCGAAGTCGAAAGCGACGATTTCAGAGTCGCGGTCGACGCCGAGCGTCAGTTGCGTCAGATCGTTCGAGCCGATCGAAAAGCCGTCGAAGTGCTTGGAGAACTGATCGACCAACAGGACGTTGTTCGGGATTTCGCACATAACGTAGATCTCAAGACCGCTCTTGCCGCGTTCGAGACCGAACTCCCGCATCAGCGAGATGACCTTCTCCGCTTCTTCGATGCGGCGGCAGAAGGGAATCATCAGCCTGACGTTCGTCAGACCCATCTCGTCGCGCACGCGGGTCATTGCGGCGCATTCAAGGGCGAAGCCTTCTCGATAAGCGGGGTGCGCATAGCGCGAAGCGCCGCGAAAGCCGATCATCGGATTGGCTTCCTGCATTTCGAAAACCTCGCCGCCGAGCAATGAGGCATATTCATTGCTCTTGAAGTCGGACATGCGCACGACGACCGGCTTTGGATAAAACGCCGCCGCGATGGTGCCGACGCCTTCGGACAGGCGCTTCACGAAGAATTCGCTGGGGCTGGCATAATTTGCGGTCAGTCTGGCGATTTCGGCGCGTTCCCGCGCTTCGAGCCGCTCCGGGTGAACGAGCGCCATTGGATGCGCCTTGATCGAGTCCGCGATGATGAACTCCATGCGCGCGAGGCCGACGCCGTCGTTGGGCAACGCCGCAAGGCCGAAAGCGATATCGGGATTGCCGACGTTCATCATCACATGCGTGGCGGGTTTCGTCAGAGTTGAAAGGTTGACGCTCTCCACCTCGAAGGCGATGGGCCCTTCGTAGACCTTTCCGACGTCGCCCTCGGCGCAGCTCACCGAGATCATGTCGCCCGTGCGAATGAGCCGCGTCGCGGCGTCTGTGCCGACAATCGCGGGAATGCCGAGTTCGCGCGCGACGATCGCCGCATGGCACGTGCGGCCGCCGCGGTTCGTCACGATCGCCGCGGCCGATTTCATCACCGTGCCCCAGTCGGGCGACGTCGTATCGGCGACGAGGATCTCGCCAGGGATGAATGTTGAAAGCTCACTGGCGTGCTCGATCACGCGCGCCTTGCCGCTGGCGATCTTTGCGCCGACTGCGCGTCCTTCGACTTTCACCGCCCCGTGTTTCGTCACCTTGTAGATTTCAGCGATGTTCCGGTCGCGGCGGGACGCGACGGTTTCGGGGCGCGCCTGAACGATGTAGAGCTGGCCGTCGAGACCATCTTTGGCCCATTCGATGTCCATGGGGCGGCGCGCGCCGGCTTTGGCGCTATAATGGTCCTCGATCTCGATCGCCTGGCCGGCGAGCGTCAGCGCCTCTTCGTCGGAGATGCAGAATTTCTCTCTTTCTTTGGCGTCGGTGGGGATGTTGCGAGTCGTCGCCCGGCCCCGATCAGAAAAGATCATCCGGATTTTTTTTGCCCCCAGCGCGCGCTTCAAAATCGCGCGCTTGCCCTGCCGATAGGTGGGCTTGAAGACGTAAAATTCGTCGGGATCGACCGCGCCCTGCACGACGTTTTCGCCAAGGCCGTAGGCGCCGGTGAGGAAGACAACGTCCTCGAAGCCGCTTTCGGTGTCGATCGTGAAGACGACGCCGGACGCCGCCAAATCCGAGCGCACCATTTTCATCACGCCGACGGAGTTGAACACTTTGAAGTGATCGAACCCATTGTCGATGCGATAGCGGATGGCGCGGTCGGTGAACAGACTCGCGAAGCAATGACGGATCGCGTCGAGGACGGCCGCGGCGCCGCGCACATTGAGATAGGTGTCATGTTGTCCGGCGAAACTTGCGCTCGGCAAATCCTCCGCCGTCGCGGAAGACCGCACGGCGACCGTCAAATCGGGCCCGTATTCGTCCGTGAGACGCGCCAATGCTCTGCGAATGTCGGCTTCGACATCCGGCGGCGTCTGCGCGCTGTAAATAATGTCGCGGGCGCGCGCGGCGCGCTTGGCGAGATCATCGACGTCAGACGGGTTCAATCCGTCGAGCGCCTCTCTAAGCGCGGTCCAGAGGCCCGCCTCATCGAGCGTATAGCGATAGGCTTCGGCGGTGACGGCGAAGCCATTGGGCACCAGGATGCCCTTCCCCGTCAGCTCCCGGTACATCTCGCCGAGCGAGGCGTTCTTGCCGCCCACGAGCGGCACGTCGGCGATGTCCACCTCGCTGAAAAAACGAATGAATCTCCCGAAGGCCGAATGCGCCGGCGTCGCCGCTTTGGATATGGTGGAGTCGGCCATTCTGTTCATGACGACCTCTTTTGGTAAGGGAGCGAGGGTGAGGTCCCTGGGCTATTGCGCCATAATTATTACAGCTGCGCGGCGATATTGAGCGTTTACAAAGAATTGTGTGAACAAGGCGCGTTTTCAGTCGCCTCGGCGCTCTTATTAGCTTAAGCATTGGTCCCTGGAGGCCGATCTGTCCTAGAAAAACGCTTACCCTGCTAGTTATGGTTAAAACTTGACCTAATGGTCGAGATTTGGCCGGATTCTTGACCATAATGGGAATCTGACGAGACGGCTGGCCCAACCCAGCTCGTGCGATGGCGGGAGGCGCAAATGGATTCGCTGGATCTGGATCAGGTGATGGACGAAATCATCCCGAGAGGGGACAACAGGCCGCTCGCGCCCCCGGCGCCAAACTTTTCTGTCCGTCAGCGGCCGCGCGCTGCTGATGACGCTACGGCGGCGCTGGACCTCGTGTCCCAAGCCGCCGCAGCGATCAAGGAGCTCGAAAAGCAGTCCGCTCAGGCGGTGGCGCGCGCGCATAGCGCCGCCAATGCGGTGAGAGAGAAGCTGGAGCGCGCCGAAGACCGCGGCGATCGCGCCGAAGCGGCGTTGCGCAAATCGGAATCGGAATCCGCCGAACTCTCCGCAGCCCTCATTCAAACGCGGAAAGATCTCGAGGGGGTGCAATCGCAGCTCGCGGCGCGGCAGGCCGAACTGGCGGCGATGGAGCAGCGGGCGGTCGCGGCGGAGAAGCGCGCCACTGAGGCCGACGCCTCCGTTCAGAGGATCGTCGACGCGATCCGCACGCAGCTTCCGGTCAAGGTCGCCGAACAGGCCAAGCCTGCGGCCTGAGACCCCGGAAGCTTAACGAGCTGGCGCGGGCGCGCCAGCTGATCCGGCTCCGCGCCTGATAACGACCAAAGAAGCGCAGTCCAAGCATCTTCGTGGTCGCTCTCGCGACGTTTAGCGCTGCTCGCTTCGCGCCGGAGGATGGGTTCGCGCGCGCAAGCGAGGCTCCCAGTCGTGGGCGCGACGCGCGCCGCTCGATGCAAAACCCAATTTCGTTCTGCTCATCGACTTCGTTGATGCGAGTTATGAATAGGATTCAATATTGGCCAGAACTCCGGTGAATCCACAGCTTTCGGCTGGATATTGAAACGCCTGCTTCGTCGCCTACTGTAAACCGGGGGTGGAGCGAGCGGCGTCGACGTGGACAAATTTCAAATGCTTCCCCATCTCGCGGCGCTGGCCTGCGCCTATGCGCTTGCTTTGCCGATCGGCTGGGATCGAGAACGACAGGAGCGCAGCGCAGGACTTCGCACATTTCCGCTCGTCGCTCTTGCCTCCTGCGGCTTCATTCAAGCCTCCGAACAGCTGCTGGCGACATCGCCCGACGGCATGGCGAGAATTGTCCAGGGCATCATTACTGGAATAGGATTCATCGGCGGCGGCGCCATTCTCAAGCAAGGCGCAATGGTTAAAGGAACGGCGACGGCGGCGAGCCTGTGGGCCACAGGCGCGATAGGTTCAGCAGTCGGTCTGGGCAGCTATGACGTTGCGACTGCGATCGCGGTTTTTACTTTTGTAACGCTCAGAGTAATCACGCCGATCGAGAACAGCGTGCTGCTCGACGACGATTCGCACGCAAATGGCGCTAATAAAGATTCGAATTCATAGCCTTAGCAGCTGCGCTCATCAGCCGATGAGGCAGGCGTTGCTGTGAAGGTGGCCGAGCACGCGGTCCACGTGCTCGGCGGCGCATTCCGCGACATCCGTTGGCTCGACCACTGGCTGGCCGGCGCGCTGGAAGGTCACACGACCCGCATCCGCCGCGGCGATGGTCGCGGCGATCAGGGCGTCACGGCCGTTGCTGCCGTCGAGCAGCGGCGTCACCACTTGCGCGACGATATCGAGCCGAATCGGCTCGTGGCGCAGATTGGCCGAGTGCAAGACGCCGGCGGCCGCGTCGGCCCGCAGCATGGGGCAGGCGATAGGCTTTGCTGAAAGCGCGCGGGCGATCCGAAAGGGCTCGGTCGAGGCGGTCAAGAGGCCGACAAGCGCCATGCGCGTCAGCGCGTCGGCGATTTGGGATCGCATCGCCTCGTCGACCGGGGCGCCGCGCAGCTCCATCGCTGCGACGAGCTCGTCGACCGAACTCGAGTCGGGCAGGCGCGCGACGAGCGCTTCCATAGCCTTTCGCACGCCGGAGTCCTGCGTGGAAAACCAGGCGCCGGAGCCGTCGGCGAAAATGGCGTTGCCGTCCGCTTCGCGCGAAAAGCCGAAGTCCGTCCGCGCCAGAAAGTGCAGGCCCGCGAGCGCGTCGGGCGTAATCTTGCGGACGCATTTACTTTCCCGCTCCTTATGGATGAGCAAGGTCTGGCGGAAGGTCCGTCCGGTGAAAATGTCCATGTGCTGTTCGAGCGAGACCTGATTGTCGCCCGCGAGCGCGCGCAGCAAGGGCGCCGCGGTCGGATTCATAATCTCGGGCATCATCGTCGAAAGGCTCGCCTCGCCGAGATAGGCCAGTCCGTGGCCTCCGGCGCTCGCCATGAACTCGGAGAAACTGCACGGCTCGTTGCAGTCTTCAAGAAATTCGTGGCCGATGTAGGAATCATCCGCGTTGCGCAGATTGGCGGCTTCGGCGCGGAAAATACTGCCCCAGGTGGTCTCCGCCGGCGTGTTCTGCTCCAGAAAGGACAGCATTTCGCGGGCGCGGGCGACACGCTCGCGCAGCGAGCCATGTGGCCCGACGTGCAGCCCCAGCGCGTCGCGCAGAGTCTGTCGCAGCCGCCATCCAGGCTGAACATTGTAGCTGATGAAGGCGACGCCGTTCGGCGCGAGATTTTCTCGCGCGATTCGCAGAATGGCGTCGCGCACCTGTTCGGGCACCCAGCTGTAGACGCCGTGACAGATAATATAGTCGAAGCCGCCGTCCTTGGACCGAAGGTCGGTCAGGCTCTGGCGGCGCAGATTGATGTTGGACAGTTCGAGCGCGGCGATTCGCTGCTGGCCCTCTTCGATCTGCCGCTGCGACAGGTCGACGCCGAGAAAATAGGCGTCGGGGTGACGGGCCGCGAGCGGAATGAGATTGCCCCCGGCCGCGCATCCAAGCTCCAAGACGCGGGCGCGGGAGAGATCGGGGGCGGTCAGTCTGAAGATGCGGGCGACCGCGCCGAGGCGCGCCGGATGCGTCTGCGGAAACGGATGCGAGACATAAGGAAGATCGTCATAGGAGGCGGCGTTACGCGCAATCGCCGCCTGCACGGCTGTCCCGAAGTGAGTCGTCATAAGCAAGTTTCCGGAGCGTAAGGGAGTTTCATTCTCC
>DATBRI010000100.1:0-26010 GCA_036560365.1 Methylocystis sp. | reverse complement strand
ATGAAGGGCCTCGTCCTTCGAGACGCGTGCTGGACACGCTCCTCAGGATGAGGAAGCTCGTCACCCGATCGCCCTGGGTCGATATCGCCGCAACGCGCCGGCTCATCCTTGGCGCCGCGGCCGGGCTCGCTGTGTTTCTGCCGATTGCCGCATTTGCGGCGCATGGCGCGTCGCCGATGAAAGTCGTCGAAACGACGATCGTGGACGCGCCGCCTGGCAAAGTCTGGGCGGTCGTCAGCGATTTTGCTCACGCCGACTGGCTGCCGGGCGTCGCTCGTATAGAAGCATCGGGCGACGATGTTCCCGATCAGGCGCGGCGCAGGCTGATCATGGCCGACGGCGGCGTCATCGAGGAACTGCTGACGAAGCGCGACGCCGAGCGCTCGATGCTCGGCGTGCATCGTGAGAGCGACGACGTCAAACGGTTGCCAGCGACCAACTACACTGCGGTGATCACCGTGCGGCCGGCCGAGGGCGGCAAGACCGAAGTTGAATGGAAGGCGCGCTTTTATCGCGGCTATCCCAAGAACGATCCGCCGCCGGAACTTAACGACGATGTCGCCATAGCGGCGGTCACCGCGCTCCAGCGCGCCTATTTGGCGGCGCTGAAGACGAAGGTGGAAGAGAAGTGAGGCTTCGACCCGTCATGCCCGCGCGTGTCGCGGGCATCCACGCCAAGCCGATGCGACGCGTTGCAAGAAAAGCGTCCACGCGCTTGGCGCTCGCCTGGATGGCCGGGTCAAGCCCGGCCATGACGGCGAGAGTGTTTCTCTCCTTCGCCCTTCTCGGCGCGCCCGCCATCGCCGACGAAGCCTTCGTCACCGCGCAAGGCGCCGACGCGCTCTCGATCGTCGATCTTGCCAAGATGCAGACCGTGGCGACGCTGCCCATCGGCGGCAAGCCGGCGGGAATTGCGGTGTCGCGCGACGGCGCGCGCGCCTTTATCACCAGCCCCGAAGGCAAGTTTCTCACCGTCGTCGATGCGGCGACGCGCACGATCGAGAAGCGCATTCCGGTCGAAGGCGGGCCGCTCGGCGTCGCCGCGAGTCCCGACGGCGAGCGCGTTTATGTCGCCGATCTCTATGGCCGGCGCCTTGTCGAGATCGATCTCGCGAATGGCGCCGCGCAGCGCAGCGTCGGGGTCGGCGCGATGGCGTCGGGCGTCGCCGTCGCGTCAGACGGCAAAATGATCGTCGTCGCCGACCGCGACGACAATGCGCTGTCGCTCATCGACGCGGCGACGTTTTCACGCGTTGCGACCATCCCGGTCGGTAAGCATCCTTTTGGCGTGACGATCGATGCCACGGGCGCGCGCGCCTATTCGGCGAATGTGGAATCCGACGATGTCAGCGTCATCGATCTCGCTTCTCGCAAAGTGGTCGCGACGCTCAAATGCGGCAGTCGGCCTTACACGGTGGCGCTCGCCAGAGGTCGTGTTTTCGTCGCCAATCAGCATGCCGACAGCGTCAGCGTCTTCGACGCCGAGACCTTGGCGCCGCTCGAAACGATAAAGGTTGGCGAATATCCCGAAGGCCTCTCGGTCAGCGGCGACGGCGCGCGCGTTTATGTCGCCAACTGGTTCTCGAATGAGCTCTGGGCGGTCGACGCGCAGACGCTGAAAGTTGTCGGCAAGGCGGAGACCGGCGACGGTCCGCGCGCTTTCGGCGCCTTTATTCGCAACGCCCATTGATCTCTGGGATTGTCATTCCCGACGCGCGCAAAGCGCGTGATGGGGAATCCAGAGTCCGTTATTTGCATTCGGGATTTGCCGTGGATTCCCGGTCAGGCCTTTGGCCTGCCGGGAATGACAAGCCCGATCGGACAGGCGAAATTCGCACTGTGGTTACGTTGCAATATGCTCGGGCCGCACGCCGAGGCCGATGAGCCGTGCCGGCAGTCTGCGCAGCAGCGGCGCGGCGTTGAGCAGCCGCAGCGCCAGCGGCGCGTCGAAGGGCTTTTCCGCGGCGAGCACACTGCGCACCACGCGATTTTGGATGGCGAGCTGAAGGGCCTGCGTCACGCGCGTCGGAAACTCGCGCCGTCGCTGCACGGCTGAGAGGTCATCGTCGCTCAGCGTGTTGGCGCGCAGCTTCGCGGAGAGAAGATTGGCGGTCGCGACGGCGTCCTGGATCGCGAGGTTCACGCCGACGCCGCCGACGGGCGACATGGCGTGCGCGGCGTCGCCGATGCACAGCAATCCCGGGCGGCTCCATGTCTTGAGGCGGTTGACCTGAACGGTCAGCAGGCTGACGTCGTTCCAATCCTTGAGCGTATCGACGCGATCGGCGAGGAAGGGCGTCAACCCGGCGATCGAATCGCGAAACGCCTCGATGCCTTTCTCGCGCAATTTTTCGGCGTCGCCTTTCGGAATGACGCAGCCGCATTGCCAATAGGCGCCGCGATCGATCATGGCGAGCATCCGCCCTGGCGCGACGCGGCCGAAGCTTTCGTCGGGATCGCTCTCCTTGCGCGGCAGCTTGAACCACAGCACGTCCATCGGCGCGCCGAAGTCCTCGGCCGGGAGCGTCGCGTCTTCGCGCATCCTTGAGCTGCGCCCGTCGGCGGCGATGACGAGCTTGGCCTCGATCTTGAGCTCTCCTTCCGGGCCATTCGCCGAAATGCCGCAGACGCGATCGCCCTCGAACAAGAGGCGCTCGCCGGCGGTCTTCATCAGAAGCCGGAAATTGGGCAGGGCGCGCGCATGTTCGGCGATAAAGTCGAGAAAATCCCACTGCGGCATGAAGGCGATGAAATTGCACGCGCCGGGGAGGCTCGAAAAGTCGGCGACCTTATATTGACGCTCGCCGATCCAAGCCGAAAGCTCATAGGTCTTGTGGTGCGGAAGCCGCAGGAATTCATCGAGCAGGCCGAGCTCGTCCATGATGCGCAGCGTCGACGGGTGAATCGTGTCGCCGCGAAAGTCGCGTAGAAAGTCGGCGTGTTTCTCGATGACGATCACGTCGACGCCGGCGCGGGCGAGCAGAAATCCGGCCATCAGCCCGGCAGGGCCGCCGCCGACGACGCAGCATTGGGTCGACAGGGTCGCGGACATTCAGTCCTCCTTTCGGAGCGCAAGCGGAAGGACAAGCGATCCATATCCAATCGTCGCGAGGTTGCCGCAAGGCTGGACATTGGCGCCATCAGACGCAATAAGGGGCCACAAAATTCGAGGACGCCAGATACATGTCCTATATCGTTCGATTCTTCACCTGGTGGAACCGCGCTACGCTCAGCACCGGCCTATGGACGCTGCTCTATGGCGAGCGTGTCGGCGAAGACGAATTCGGCAACGTCTACTACCGTCGGCGTAGCGGCAAGATCGATGCGGCGCTCGGGTTTGAACGGCGCTGGGTGATCTATAACGGCTATGCCGAAGGCTCGGCCACGCCGCCCGGATGGTACGGGTGGCTGCACCACACGGTGGACACGCCGCCGACCGAGGAAACCTATCGGCCGCGCGCCTGGGAGCTTCCGCATCAGCCCAATTTGACAGGAACGCCGCAGGCCTATCGGCCGCCGGGCTCTCAGCTCGCGGTGGGCGAGCGGCCGGCAGCCGGCGGCGACTACGCGCCTTGGCGGCCTGAAGGCTGAGCGGCGCTCTCCTTGGAAAGGCCTTTCTTGCCTGCTTTCGTCTCCCGCGTGTTTCTGGGGCTGACGGAGAATCATGCGGTGATCGGATGAAATTGCCTTTGTCCCTGGCGCCGGCGGCTGTTGGCGTGTGGGCTTTTTTTGCCGTCGCCGCCTCGGCCGAGCCGATCCGGCACCCCACCGCGATCTTCGCCGGCCTCGACAAGACCACCGGCCGCATCATCAATTTTGACGTCGCGATCGACGAAACGGTGCAGTTCGGCACGCTTCAGGTGACGCCGCGCGTTTGCAACACGCGACCGCAGACCGAAACGCCGCAGACGACGAGCTTCGTCGAGGTCGACGAACTCATCCTAAAGCCGGAACGCCGGGGCGAGCCCAAGCCCGAAAGCGTGAAGGCCGACGCCAAACAGGAGGCCAAGCGCGTCTTCTCGGGCTGGATGTTTGCCGCAAGTCCGGGTCTCCACGGGGTCGAGCATCCCGTCTATGACGTCTGGCTGGTCGACTGCAAAGGCGGCAAGGAAACGGTTGCGCCGCCCGCCGAGGCGGCCGCGCCGGCGGCTCCGGCCGCCGAAGCTGAGGCGACGGTCCCGCCCGAAGGCGGCAAGAAGCGCCGTTCGCGAAGAGTCGAGCCTACGGCGCCGGCGCCGATCGAAAATCAGCCCATCGGGCCTGCCGATCAGGCGGCCCCGGCGCCCGTCGACCCTGAGGCGGGGCCTGCGCCAGCCGATGCTTCCGCGACGCCGCCGACGGGCGGGCGCAAGAAGAAGCGGCGGCGGGGCGAACAGGTCGACCCGGCTGCGGCGCCGCCTCCAGCAGGCAATCCGCTGTTCCCCTTCTAATCGGCAAGGGCGGCCAGCGCCTGAGCGCCGCTCACGGGCGCGTTCTTGGGCCAGACGTTGAAGTTGGCCTTTTCTGGGAGCGCCTGTTCCAGCGCGCGATGATAATCCTCGCGCGAAACCTCGATCGCGCCGAGCGAGGCGAGATGCGGGGTGATGAATTGCGTGTCGAGCAGCTGGAAGCCGCCGACCGTCAATCGCCCCATCAGATGGACGAGCGCGACCTTTGAGGCGTCACGCTCCAGATGGAACATGCTCTCGCCGAAAAACGCGCTCCCGAGAGCGACGCCGTAGAGCCCCCCGACGAGGCGCCCGTCGAGGCGGCATTCCACCGTATGTGCGAAGCCAATATCGAACAGCTCGCGATATAGACGGTGGATTTCGGCGTTGATCCAGGTCCGCTCACGTCGAAACGCGGGAGCGGCGCACGCGTCGATCACCGCGTCAAAATCGCGATCGACGACGACCTCGAATCGATCGGACCTCACGGTCTTCGCCAGGGAGCGCGACACGATGAAGTCATCGAGGGGAAAGATCGCGCGCCGCTCAGGATCGACCCAGTAAAGCTGATCGTCCTCTGCGCTTTCGGCCATCGGGAAAAGCCCGATGGAATAGGCTCGGAGCAGAAGATGCGGGGTGATTGCGTAGGGGGCGTTGAGGCGTGACATATCTATCAAGGATAGCGGCGCGAGGACGCGGCGCCACCCTTGACCGGCGAGTTTCTTTCGGAATGTCGAATTAATTCCGTGTCGTGCAGTTGAGCTTCGCGCCGCGCCACTCGACCATGGCGTCATCGCCCTTGTTCCAGAACTCGATATTCTTCGCGACGTAGCGCGCGCCGCTGGCGGCGACCGCTTGTTTGGCCATCACGGTCTCGCGCTTAAAGACAAGTTTCGCGCGATTGGCGTTGGCGCCAAGGAACGTGACCGTCAGATCGGCGTTGGCGTCGCCCGAACATGTGAAGACGAAGGGACCGCGCACAGTGGTTTTTGCGTCGGCGGACGAGAGCGGAGCCCCGACCGTGAGAACTGCCGCCATGGTTAACAGCGCGCGTTTCATCATCGTCATCCCCATGGTTAAAAGTCGGGCTCGATGCCGCCCGTCGCCAAAAAATGCTCCAGCCAATGAATGTCGTAAATTCCGTTCTGAACGTCGGCGTTGCGCACGAGCGTGCGAAACAGCGGAAGCGTCGTATCGATGCCGTCGACGATAAACTCGTCGAGCGCGCGACGCAGTCGCATCAGCGCCTCCGTTCGGTTGCGCCCGTGAACGATCAGCTTTCCGATGAGCGAGTCGTAATTGGACGGAATCGTATAGCCCTGATAGACGGCCGAATCGACGCGAACGCCGACGCCGCCTGGTGGGTGATAATAGGCGATGCGTCCGGGCGAGGGCCGGAAGCTCGTGGGATGCTCGGCGTTGACGCGGCATTCGATGGCGTGGCCATAGAACCACATGTCTTCCTGCCGGAGTGAGAGCGGCGAGCCTGCCGCCACCCGGATCTGTTCGCAGACGAGATCGACGCCGGTGATCGACTCCGTCACCGGATGCTCGACCTGAATGCGCGTATTCATCTCGATGAAATAGAATTCGCCGTTTTCGTATAGAAACTCGATCGTGCCGGCGCCGGCGTATTGCATGTCTCGCATGGCGCGCGAGCAGATCTCTCCGATTTCCATACGCTGGGCGTCGTTGAGCGCGGGCGAAGGGCTCTCTTCCCAGATCTTCTGGTGTCGGCGCTGGAGCGAACAGTCGCGCTCACCAAGGTGAACCGCCTGGCCCTTGCCGTCGCCGAAGATCTGAAACTCGATATGACGCGGCTTTTCGAGGAATTTCTCGATGTAGACCGTATCGTCGCCGAACGCAGCCTTCGCCTCGGTGCGCGCGGTGGCGATCGCGATGGGAAGGTCATGTGCATCGCGTGCGACCTTCATGCCGCGGCCGCCGCCGCCAGACGCCGCCTTCACCAAAACGGGAAAGCCGATCCTTTCGGCGATCTTCACCGCTTCCTTGTCGCTCAGGATCGGCCCGTCGGACCCGGGCACGCAGGGAATGCCGAGCTTCCTTGCCGTCGCCTTGGCTTCGATCTTGTCGCCCATCAGGCGGATGTGCTCGGATTTCGGACCGATGAAGGTGATGTTGTGCTCTTCGAGAATCTCGGCGAAGCGTGCGTTCTCCGAAAGGAAGCCGTAGCCCGGATGCACGGCGTCCGCGCCCGTGATCTCGCAGGCGGAGAGCAGGGCAGGAATATTGAGATAGGAGTCGCGCGCCGGCGCCGGTCCGATGCAGACGGATTCATCGGCGAGCTTGACATGCATGGCGTCGGCGTCGGCGGTGGAATGAACCGCCACCGTCGCGACGCCCAACTCCTTGGCCGCCCGCAGGATGCGCAGCGCGATTTCGCCGCGGTTGGCGATAAGAATCTTGTCGAACATCTCTTGCCGCCGCCTACTCGATCACGAGGAGAGGTTCGCCATATTCCACAGGCTGGCCGTCCTCGACCAGTATGGCCGTCACAACGCCGGATTTGGTGGCGACGATGTCGTTGAAGGTCTTCATCGCCTCGATCAGCAAAAGTTTGTCGCCGATTGAAACGCGCGCGCCGATCTCGATGAAGGGCTTTGCGTCGGGATTTGGTCGAAGATAGGCGGTGCCCACCATGGGGGATTTCACCGCATCCAGGTATTCGGCGGCGGGCTCCGCTGAGGCCGAAGCAGGGGACGCCCCCAGCTTTGGCGCCGGCGCCGGCTGCAGGGGTTGAACCGCAGACGGCGGCGCGGCGATGACGCTCGCGACCGTTGCGGCAGGCGCGCGCGCCGCGCGGATGCGCAAGTCGCCCTTCTCCACCTCAAATTCGGTCAAATTGCTGTCTGCGACGAGTTCCGCGATCGTTCGCAGAAGCTCTGCGTCGACGGCGGGCGCGGTCGTGGTGACCGACGCCGGCTTGCGGGAGGAAGCGATGCGAGGCGGTTGAGCTTTGCGCGCCATAAGTGTCTCAGCTCTTTCTCAGTTCGTTTTCAAAGACGGCTTCAAGGGCAAGAATGTATGACAGCGGTCCAAATCCCGCGATCACGCCACGCGCAGCGGGCGAGATGAAGGAATGGCTCCGAAAGCTTTCGCGGGCGTGCACATTGGACAGATGCACTTCGATGACGACAGCTTCCGCGCCTTTGATCGCATCATAGAGCGCGATCGATGTGTGCGTCAGCGCGCCAGCGTTCAAAATGACAGGCGCGCCGGCGCCGCCGGCTTCCTGGATCCAGTCGACGAGATCGCCTTCGTGGTTGGACTGCCGAAAAACCAGCGACACGCCGCGTTCCGCGCAACGTTTTTCCAACGTCGCGCGGATATCGTCGAGCGACGCCGTTCCGTATATCGCGGGCTCCCGCTTGCCGAGAAGATTGAGATTGGGACCGTTAAGCACGTGGACGGCTGACATAGCGCTTCCAAAAACGTTCCCCGAAAAATCTCAAAGGCGGCAGGCTGTTTGTCTTAGCCTTGTTGTCGCCGCAAAGAAAGCCCGTCGCCGCGCTAGCAGGCGGTCTTGCCGCATTTGCGCATATTTTCGATCTTGGCTTTCAATTGCGCGTAAGGCACGCCGCCGACGATCGCCTCTTTGCCGATCACCCAGGCGGGCGTTCCATCGAACCGCAGCTCATCGGCCAACGTCGCGACTTCCTTCAGTGCGGCCTTTGTCTCCGCGCTCGCCATATCCTTCTCAAGGCGGGCCATATCGGCGCCGACGTCCTTCGCCGCCGCCAGCGCCTGCTGCTTGCCGATGTGGCCGCGCGTCGAGAGCAGCTTGCGATGGAAATCCCAGAACTTCTGGCTGTCGAGCTGCATGCGCGCGGCGGTCGCGACCTGCGCCGCCTCGACGGAGTCGGGGCCGAGAATCGGGAAGTCCTTGAGCACCACCCGCAGCTTGGGGTCCGCCTCGATCAACTTGGCGACCGAAGCCATCGACTGTTTGCAGTAGCCGCAATTATAATCGAAGAATTCGACGAGCGTGACGTCGCCGCTAGGATCGCCCACCACGGCCTGGTTGGGCGAATTCACAATCTTGTCGCCATGCTGACCGACGGCCTTTTCGCGGGTGGCGGCCTCGGCGACCTTGTCGCGCTTTCCAAGTTCGTCAATCGCTTCCCGGATCACTTCCGGATTGGAAACGATATAGTCGTGCACGATCTTCTCGATCTCGACCTTCTGCTTGCCTGGAACGTCCTCTGCGAACAGCGGCGTCGCCGCGCCGAGAGCGAGACATGCGCCGGCGGCGAGCGAGATAAAAAAGCTCATTGCATTCTCCTTTGCGCGACTGCGCGTTCGTGTCGGGGTTCCTTCGTCGCGGCGCTTTTTAGCACGGGGAACGGCGGACGTCCTCCTGACGTGAGCATCGTACATTTCACGCCAGTCGCTTAGTGCAACTGACTGGACCGAACGCCGTCGTTCATCAGCACTGAGCCCACGCCGTAGTTGAACTTCGCTTCGCCCAGGGTGCGCAGCTGGAGCGTGACCATCACCGTCTGGTTGCGCGCCGGCAGGCCGGTGTAGGACTGCGGCTGATAGATCTGCGAATAATTGATCGATAGCGTCGTGCATTCGTCCTGATAGCCGATGCCGCCGCCGAGCGTTGCGATCGAGAACAGGGGCGCCGAGCCGATGAGATTTACGCCCGTAAGCGTCGTCCCATATGAGACGGTCGCCGGAGTGGTGAGCGAGTTATAGAGGTAGCGGCTCATATCGAAGGTGACGGTGCCCATCAGGAAATAGTTTTTGGTGATGTCGTATTTTCCGGTCGCGGAGAGTCCCTGACGACGCACGTCAAAGCCGATCGCCGGCTGTGAGGCGTAATTCGCGTATTGGAGCTGGAGCGAGATCGGATCCAGATTCATCGTCGCGAACAGGTCGAGCCGGCGCGCGCGCAAGTCGCCCTTGTCGAAGCGGCCCTTGGCGACGAGGCTGAAAACGGACGACGGCGCAAAGGCGAAGCGCCCGACGATGTCCGAAGCGCGCGAGTTGAGACCGGAATCGAGTCCGACATTCGCTGCGTCGGCCTGCGCATAGGAGTTGGCGCCGGCGATCTGCCGCGACTGGCCGACCATGGCGTTGATAAAGCCGCCATTGGACAGCGACAGGGTCGCTTGGCCGCCATAGTTGAGGCGCGTGCCTGTCTCGAACCGGTCATAGCCGGAGAATTTGCTCCATTCGAAAAGCGTCGAATCGTCGAAGACGAGACTTTGCGCGTCGATGTTCACCAGCGACGGAATCGAAGTCTCGTTGGGACGGGCGACGACCTGCGCGATCGGTTCGAAGACGATGTCGCCAATAAAGCTCCTGGCGAGGATCGGGTAGCGCCATTCGGCGCCGAAGCCGGGCAGCGCCTGGCCGCGGAAGCGATTGTCGGCGCCGTTGAAGAATTGGCCCTGCGCGGCATTGGGGATCGCCGACAGACTTTGGTTATAGATCGGGAACAGGCCTTGCCGGTCGTAATCGAGATAGCTTCCGACGAAACGCGCGAAAGCGAACGGGGTCCACACGCCGCCGACCGGATCGATGATTTTGCGCTTCCAGGCGCCGCTGATCGTCGCGTGCTGGTAGTCGCCGCCCACGCCGCGCAACAGACAGCCGCTCTGCGCCGGGTCGGGCGCCCGCCCGTAGATCTGGCAGACGTTGTAGAGGCTATAGATGCGGTCGAGCGTTCGCGGCTGTATGGACTCGAAGTTCGCGACGTTGGCGGACGTGCTCGTCACATTGGCGTCGAGTTCAACCTGTCCGCCAACGCCTGCCGTCGCCGCGGGATCAATGTCGAAGACGCGGTTGTAGTCGATCACCGGATGGACGACGGGCTGCTGCGCCTGCACGTCGTTGGGCGACAGCACCTGGAAATAATATCCGCGCATGTCGAAGTAACTGCGCGGCCCTTGGCCGTTCAGGTAGATTGTCGACGACGCCTCGCGGAAGAAGTAATTTTGCAGCAGATAATTGTATTGCTTGTAGTCCTGAAAGAAATAGCGATCCGAGAGCGCCGTGATGTCCCACCCGGCGCGCCAGCGGTCGTTGAGCCAGAAGTCGCCAAAGGACTGAATTGCGCCGCGCCACTGCTTGTTTCCGGCGCCGAGCGGGGCCGGCGCAAAGGCGCTCGTGTCCCCAACATGGGTCCCTTCCCCGCGGATCGTATAGCCGCCATTATCAAAGCGCTGACGGAATTCGGCCGTGACGAACGGGCCCTGGCGGGAGAAAAAAACCGGCGTTACAGTCAGGTCGTAATCCGGCGCAATGGCCCAGAAGTAGGGCACGCCCACGCCAGCGCCGAGCTGTTGGCGATAGATGAAAACCGGCGACAGGAATCCGGACTTGCGCTTCACTGACGGGTCTGCCGACGACCAGAACGGCACATAGGCGACCGGCACGCCAAGAAGTTCGAAGGACGCATCCTCGTAGTAGATCATCTTCTCGACGTTGTCGTGGATGATCCGTTTGGCGCGAACCGCCCAAGTGCGCGGCTTGGAGGGATCGTTGCGACAGGCCTCGCAGGCGGTGTAGGTGCCCAAATCGAAGGTCGTCGTCTCGCCAGCGCGTTCGGCCCTTGGCGCGGTGAAATGCGTGTTGTTGGCGGTGTCGACCTGCAGGCTCTCGATGAACCCGTTCTTGAAGTCGTCAGTGAAGTCGAAACGCTCGGCTCTGGCGATGGAGCCGTCGGTTTCGGTTAGCTTGGCGTGGCCCTCGGCGAAGACGCGCGACGTGTTGCGGTCATAGGTGACGTGGTCAGCCTCGAGAAGCCGGCCCTTGTAATAGATCTGGACGTCCCCGCGCGCCGTGACGGTGTTCTTTTTTTCGTCGTAGACGAGCTCCTTGGCCTCGACGACCATGCGCGCATCGGCGCCCGCAGCCGGCGCCGCCGCAGCAGGGCGCATGGCGAAGACGGCTTCGGCGAGAGCGAGCGCGGCCGCAAAAACGGATAGCCGTCTGGAGGAGCTGGCGAGCGCCATCAGCCGTCCTCCGAATATAGCAAGATAACAGTGCCCAACATGCTCCCGACAAGCGCAGGTGACCATGCGGCCACGACAGGGCTGATCATGCCTGCGCCGCCTAGATCCGAGAGGACTTTAGTAGCGATGTAAAGCACGAAGCCCGCGGCCACGCCACCCGAAAGGGTTTTTGCGACCCCGCCAAATCGAAAGAATCTTAACGAAAAGGAAGCGGCGACGAGAACCATCGCGACGAGGAGCAGCGGCCGCGCAAGAAGCGTCTGAAACTGCAGCTGATAGCCGGTCGCGTCGAGACCCGCTTCGGCGGTGCGCGCCGACATTTCCGGCAGCGACCAGAACGGCGTGCCTTGCGGCGGCGTCGTCGCCGCCGCAACCTGCTCGGGCGTCAGGTCGGTGGCGAGCATATAAGAACCGACGCTGCGCGCCGGCTCTCCGGGCAGGCTCACATGCGCGTTTTCGAGCACCCAGACTCCGGGCTCCAGTCGTGCGTGACGCGCTTCGACCCGTTCCAGGAAACCGCCGCGCGCCGCATAAATGTTGACGCTGACCTCCGCCAGCTCCGAGCCGCCGTTCGAGGAATTCAGGGCGTGCATGATCGCGAGGCCGTCGACGCCATGCTGACGCAGCCAGACGCCGTGGTCGATGCGCAAACTGCCTGGCACGCCGAAAAGATCCCACTCCATCTGTTCGGAGCGCTGCTTCATCGACGCTGAAAGCGGGTTGTAAATCGCCACAGACACAACCCCGATGAGCAGGGCGGTGAGCGCCGGAGGCGCGATGAACTGCCAGACCGACAAGCCGGCGGCGCGGGCGACGATCAATTCAAGCTTCCTGGTGAGGTCGACGAAGGTCGCCATCGATCCGAAGAGAACGGCGAAGGGCAGAATCATCTCGGCGGCCGCCGGAACCCGCATCGCGGTCATCAGCGCGACGGTCGCCGCGCCCGCCTGCGGGTTGTCGCTGGCGCGCCGCAGCATCTCGACGAAAACCACGACGAACATCAGGCAGAAAATCGTAAAAAAGATCGCCAGAATCGTGCGCATAAACCGCAGCGCAAAATAGCGCGTGATCGTCACCCCGATCATGGCTGCGGTTGTCTCCCTTTGTGTTTTGGCGCGCCGCCCCAGGCGCGAGGCGTTAAAGCCCTGTTATCGATCGCTAGACGCTCGCATCTTTCCGCGCAAGCGTTGGGCGGCTCCTCGGAGCCCCCTCAGCATATACAATTCTCGAGCGTTGCTTTTGCGCCACGTCGATTTCTGCGCAAAGATCGCGGCGATTCCGCGGCGGGCAGGGAGTCTGGAATGGCTCAAAAATGCCCAGAGCCGCGATTGACCGCCGTCGCCCGCCGGAAGATATTGCGCGCCGATCCCGTCAAATTGCGCGCCTGGCGCGCCGCCGGCGCTAACTTTCTCAAAAACCGACGCATTCGCGCCGGAATGGCTTCCGCTTCGGCGGAGGAGGCAAGAGGCCCTGATGCACGTCAACGCCAAATATGAACTCCAGCCCTTCGACGCCGCTGAAGCGCTGCTACGCCAGCCTGAGGAGGCTGCGCATCCGCGCACGCTCGTCGTTTTCGTCGGCCGCGATCTCGCCATGGGCGAGCGCGCCGCGAGCGTGCTCAAGGATGCGGCCCCGCATCTCGAGCGCGCCGCCGCGGCGGCCAAATTCAAGGGTAAGTCTGGAACGTCGCTCGAGATTCTGGCGGCGCCCGGCGCGCCCGCCAGCAGAGTGATCCTGATGGGCGTCGGCGCCGGAGACGCCGCCGAGGGCGAGGAAGCCGCTAAGCCCTTCGCGGATTTCGTTGCGCTTGGCGGACAGACCGCGTCAAAAATGGGCCCGGGCGCGCGGGCGGTCGTGCTGTTCGACCTGCCGGAAGGGGTTTCCGCCGCTCACGACTCGGTCGGCCAATTCGCCCTCGGCGGCTGGCTGCGCGCCTACAAATTCGACCACTACAAGACAAAGAAGAAGGACGAGGCCGAGCGCGACGGGCCGATGGAGGTCGTCGTCGCCTTGGCCGATCCGGACAGCGTCAGCGGCGCGATGTCGGAGGGCGGCCATTTGGCGGACGCCGTCATGCTCGCCAGGACACTCGTCAATGAGCCGGCGAACGTCCTGACGCCGCCCGAATTTGCCCGCCGCGCGTCGGAGCTGATGAAGCTCGGCGTCGAGGTCGAGGTCCTCGACGAGAAGGCGATGTCCGAACTTGGGATGCGGGCGCTGCTCGGCGTCGGGCAGGGGTCCGAGGCGGGCGCCCGGCTCGTCGTGCTGCGCTGGAGCGGCGGCGCCCCGGGCGCCGCGCCGATCGCCTTCGTCGGCAAGGGCGTCGTTTTCGATTCGGGCGGCATTTCCATCAAGCCCGCAGCCTCGATGGAGGACATGAAAGGCGACATGGCCGGGGCCGCCGCCGTGACCGGCGCCATGTATGCGATCGCCGCGCGCAAGGCCAAGGCCAATGTCGTCGGCGTGCTCGGCCTCGTCGAGAACATGCCGGACGGCAAGGCCCAGCGGCCGGGCGACATCGTCAAGTCCATGTCGGGCCAGACGATTGAGATCAGCAACACCGACGCCGAAGGCCGGCTCGTCCTCGCCGACGCGCTGACATACGTCATTGAGACGCACAAGCCCGCGGCGGTCATCGATCTGGCGACGCTCACCGGCGCCATTCTCGTCGCCCTCGGCCAGGAATATTGCGGGCTTTTCACCAATAGCGACGAACTCGCCGACCGCCTGACCAAGTCCGGGAACCATATCGGCGAGAAGCTGTGGCGCATGCCGATGGGTCCCGCCTACGACAAGCTGATCGACTCGAAATTCGCCGATATGAAGAACACCGGCGGCCGCCATGCCGGCTCGATCACCGCCGCGCATTTCATACAGCGTTTCGTCGGCAAGACGCCTTGGGCGCATCTCGACATCGCCGGCACCGGCATGGGCTCGCCGATGAGCGACACCAACCAGAGCTGGGGCGCCGGCTGGGGCGTGCGGCTCTTGGACCGGCTGGTGCGCGACTATTACGAGGGGTAGCGGTTCGGGGCCTGCGAACGCGTCTAGAGACGGCGATTTTCGCCGCCTCAGGCGCCCCGCTCCAAATTATTATTATAGCGCTGTTCCGGCCTTTTGCAGTTCAACGAATCGGTCGGAACTCAAAATGCTTCCAACGACCATCTCCGCATGTTCTTTGTCACAAAAAATCGTGTCGAGCATAAATAATTTAGGCACATAGCGTGCACTCTTCACTTTCATCGAAATAAAACTGCTAACAATGTTCTTGTCGATGCTTATGTCTTGAATCGCCGAACGGGCCTTATTCATCCATACACCCGTTTTATCGAGCTTAAAGACAAAACTGTAATATGGATTCTTGTCGATTGCGAGAGGGCCGGCCGGAACAGGCTTAAAAATGCTCGCCCCGCCCCCTGAAGATGATGCAGCGAAAGACCGCCCAAGCGATATCGCGAAACCATTATTGAACTCAAATATCTTAACAGACGTAGCAACGCCATAGTCATAGCTTTCCAAAGAATATTTAACAAAAAAAACATTGGCGCTTTCCTGAACGCAACACGTTGATATGCCACGACGACTTCCAACGTAAACGAGGCGTTTGCCCACCCTATAATAGTGTAGCAGCAACAAGATAGGGTACGACACGGCTACAATCGCTGCTGTAACTGCTAAGTCTGTCACGGCTCCCCCAGAAGCCGCCAGAAATAACCACGGCACAATCATTGTGAGCAGCCCGATATTAGGCCATCGAAAAGCATAGAGCCTTGCGTTCGCTCGAACCGCCCAAAGCGGCTCGATGTCGGGGATGTCGTCGTCCCGCTCGCTCGGTCGCATCTGGGCCGTCAACATGACGTCCGGTCTCTCCGCTTCCCCACAATAGCAATCAAACGCGAAGCTTAACCGTTTCGCTTGCGTCGTCAAGTTGAAGTGCGAAAACGACGGGACTATTCCCGATCGCTATAGCTTTGCGCTCTCACTATAGCTTTGCAGCCCAGTATATTGCGAATTTTTAATGGAAATGCTTTGGCGCCGCCCAATCTGATGGTCAGTTCAGTTGGTCCTGGACTGAAAGGAACGCATCATGATTGAATCTCGATGGAACGCGGACTTCATCGCGACCATTCTCGGCGTCGTCTTCGTCGCGGTCGGCCTGCTGGGGTTCATCCCCAATCCGATCGTCTCTGACGTCGGCTACTTCCATGTGAACGCGGCCCATAACTTCGTGCACCTCATCACGGGAGCTCTCTTGCTCCTCAGCCCCTTTTTCGGCGCCCCGGTGCTCATGATCCGTACGGTGGCCATCGTCTATACGGCGCTCGCCATCCTGGGCTTCCTTGCGCCGAACGTCGCCGAGCTTGGCGGGCTGGTCGCGATGAATCACGCCGACCACTGGCTGCATGCGGTTCTCGCCGTCGTGCTGCTGGCCATCGGCTTCACGAAGCCCATGGAACGTTCGGTCACGACGGCCCATATGTAAGCTGAGAGCGCACGCCGTAGCCAATGGGGCTGCGGCGTTCTGCCCGAGGCTGCGATGACCGACATGGAAACAGGGGAGCTTCGCGACGCCGTCCGCGAGGCCCTCGACAAAAGCCCGCTGGCGGACGCCAAGTCGATCGCCGTCGAGATCGTCGGCGACGAAGTCGTGTTGAAGGGCTCCGTCGCCTCGGCGGCCGAATGGATGGAGGCGGAATACGCCGCTGCAACCGCCTCGTCGCCTCTCAAGGTCAAGAACGCCCTGACAATCAGCGGGGTTTGGGAGGCGCCGAAAGACGACGTTTACCAGGCTGGCGTCGAGTCTTTTCCCGCTAGCGATCCGCCTTCCTGGACCCCTGGCGAGACTTAAGGTTCACTCAGGCTTCACCGACAGCCTGCCGGTCGTGATTTTTCGCGATCTCCGAACCTTTCTGCGGCCGCAGCACGCGGTCGAGATAGCGGTTGAGCGCCGTAAGGTCGCTCGCGTTGCCGCGCGCCGCAATGACCTGGTCCGGACGGACCAGAACCCACCCGGGTCCCTGCTGAGCGTATCGCATACGCACCTGCTTCTTTGGATCGTTTTCGGGCGTGACGCGAAGAACTCCCAGGAGCTTCCCGGTCAAGTCGGTCACCGCCGCCGTGTTCATCGGCGATCCGGCGTCCTCGAAGAGGAGCAGCGTGTGGCGAGATTCGCTGAGGAGCGGCCACAGTGGCTGGGCCTGCGCGCCGACGTTAAGGATGGCGTCGCGCGCGCGCGAGCCAACGTCGGTGCGTCCCGGATTGCGCGGCGGCGCGCCGAGCGCCACGAGCGGACCGTTCTCATAGACGACCTCGGTTTCAGACAGCTCGACCTGCAGGCGCTTCTGCACGATGCGCAAATTGCCGAAGACTGCGACCGCGATGTCCTTGAGCATGCGCGCAACGGCGCCCGAACTGAACGCCAGATGCAGCTTCTGTTCGGCGGCCTTGACCACATTTTGCGCGATCGCCCGCCGCTCCGGTTCATAGCTGTCGAGCAGGAGGTTTGGATCGCCGGTCCCGCCAAGCGCATAGGAGAGCTTCCAGCCGAGGTTCACGGCGTCCTGAATTCCGGTGTTCATGCCCTGTCCGCCAGCGGGACTGTGGACATGCGCCGCGTCGCCGGCAAGGAAGCAGCGGCCGACGCGGTAACGCGCGGCGACACGCTCATTGATCTTGAACGCTGACAGCCAGCTCGGGTCCCGCAAACGCATCCCCGGCGGCCCGTGGCGATCAGCCTGGTCTTGCAGTTCGTCGAGCGTTGGCGGGGAATCGGCGCCGCCGCCGTTCTGGCGCACAGCGAATATCCGCCAAGTTTCCTCCTCGAAAGGGAATAAGGCGACAGTTCCGCTTCGGCCCCACCAGAGATAAATGTTCTTGTGGTCCAACCCGCCGCCGTCTATCCGCACGTCGCCAAGCAGGAAGGTCTGCGGCTCGGTGGAGCCTTCGAACGGAATGTCGAGCGCGGTGCGGACGGCGCTCCGCGCGCCGTCGCAGCCGACAAGATAGCGGGCGCGCACGACTTCGGTTCGCCCGTCGGCGCAACCAAGATTTGCGGTCACGCCATCCTTGCCCTGAGAGAGCGCGGCGAATTCGACTCCGCGTTCGACCGTGACGCCCAAAGCCGATAGCCGAACGGTCAACAAACGCTCGGTTTCCGACTGAGGCAGAAGCAGCGGAAACGGAAATGGACTGTCGATGCCCTCGCCAATTTCCATTCGGGCCAATTGTCGACCGCCGTCGCCGATGCAGAGCGCGTTGAGCCGCGCGCCGTCGCGTAGAAAACTATCGACGACGCCCATGCTCTGCATCGCTTCGAGGCTCGCGCTCCACAGCGCCAACGCCTTGGAGACGGAACTCGGCTGCGTCGCCCGATCAACGATGCGCACCTGCGCGCCGTATTGGCGTAGCGTGATCGCGAGCGAAAGACCCGTTGGCCCGGCCCCGACGATCAGAACATCCTCGATATTCTTTGCGGTCATGATCTCTCTCTCTCGTCGCACAAATGAAGAGCGGGCGGTCTACTTCGCCGCCGCGTCCGCCCGTTCCCGCATAAGGGCCTCAATTCGGCTGATCTGCATGAAGGAGGCGTACTCATGGACCAGGTCGCTCGGGGCGAGTTCGAGCATGACGCGGTTCTCGATCCAGAATTCGAGAAGGTGGAAGACTGGCGGCTTTCCCGGCGCGCCGCGCCCGAAGAACTTTGTCCGCCAGCCCTCGCGGGCGCCAATGCGCTCAATGGCGGCGCGGTCGAGCGGCGTCGAGATGAGCGCGTGGAAGGGGAAATAACCCGTCGCCGCCGGCCCAGGCGTGAAGGCGACCTGCGCCTCTTTCTCGCCGGGCGCCAATGTGATCGTGTCCGGATACACCTCGATCATCGTGCCTTGCGGATCGCCGCTCATCGCCATGCGGGCGCCGGGCAACGGACAGCTGAAGGGAAAGTCGCGGCCATTCATGAGCTCCGCGAGCACGGCGGCGACGCGAACAGGATCGCGGGCGGGAATGGAGATGTGGTGAATCATGACTCGCCGTCCTTGGCTTGAGGCGCCTCGCTAGCGACTGGCGCCGCCGGCAATCGATCGAGGCCGGACGCATCAGCTTTCAAGGCGCCAATCAGCGCTTGGATGCCCCATGAAGCGACGGCTTGCGCCTCTTCCGGCGTGAAGCGGCAGGTATCCATCAGCCAGCGCCAGTAGGTCGGGCTCCAGAACGAGGCGATCGCCAAGGCGCCGCGCCGCAATTGTGTTGGCGTCAGATTGGGAATGCCTCCGCCGATTCCGGCCACCCAGGCGCTCAGGCGATTGTCTCGATCGGCGTAACGCTGTCGGTCCCAGGAGGGTTGGTTCATCAGGTTTCTGAGCAGCGCCCCGTATTGATCGTACAGGGGGAACAGTCGCTCTGGCATCGACGGGAGTTCGGCGAGCGGCGGCAGCGGCCTGTCGAGACCCAGTCGCGGCTTCAACCAAAGAAAGAAAGCCGCAACCAGATCGTCCATCGTCGCGAAATGGGCATAGACCGTCGGCGGCGAAACAGCAGAGAGCGATGCGATCTGACGCAAGGTCAGGCTCTCGATGTTTTCCTTCTCCAAATAGGCCTTGGCCGCCATGAGGATTCGCTCCCGCGTCAGGGCCGCCTGCGCCGCGCGCAGGGGGCTTTGGTACGAACGGTCAGCCGCCATAAGGAGGTATTGGTTTTTCAATCATCATTTCATCTTACAGATATAATACGAAATTGCATGAGTCAATTGGACGTTGCGGGCGGAAGCCTGTCGCCGTTGGCCCTCAAACTTGCGCGAAGCCGAGAGTTCCGACATAGCCGGGAGCGAAAGGCGCCCGCCATGCTCGAGATCGCCTTCTATCATCTCACCCGCGCCACGGTGGCGCAGACCCTGCCAACGCTCCTCGAGCGTTCACGCGCGCGCGGCTGGCGCGCCGTCGTGCAGGCGATGAGCGACGCGCGACTGAAGCAGCTCGACGCCGATCTGTGGTCGTATCGTCCAGAGAGCTTTCTCCCCCACGGGACGAAGGCGGACGGCGCGCCGAAAGCGCAGCCGATTTATCTCACCTGCGAGAACGACAATCCCAATGACGCGGACGTGCGCTTCTTCGTGGAGCGTGCGCATATCGCTCCGGCGCTCGCCGGCGCGGGCGCGCCGCGCGAACGCGCCGCGCTGGTCTTTTACGGGCGCGAGGACGCCGAGCTTGCCGACGCGCGCGCGCAATGGAAAGAACTGCGCGAACTGGGCTATAGCCTCGTCTATCACCAGCAGAACGAGAGCGGCGGATGGGAAGAGAAGGCGCGCGAACCGAAAACATAGATCACGCTGCGTCTGGCGAAGATTTCGCCGAGCGCCGCGCCCGAGCGCGTGAAAAGCTCGACGCCGTCGATCCGCATAAGCGCCCCGGAGGGATCGAACTCGATCCCAAACGCCGGGAATGGTTCGAAGCCGTCTATTCGCTCGCGGCGGGCGATCCGGCCGGCGTGCCTTGGGCTCATCTTGAGCCGCGCCCGCTGCTTGAAGACTGGCTAGCCGCCCGCCCGCTCATCGGGCTTCGCGCGCTCGACGTCGGCTGTGGACTGGGCGACAACGCCGAAGCGCTGGCGCGCGCCGGCGCGCATGTCGTCGCATTCGATCTCGTGGAGCGCGCCGTGCAATGGGCGCGCGAGCGCTTTCCTCAGAGCAGCGTCGACTATCGCGTCGCCGATCTCTTCAATGCGCCATCGGACTGGCGCGGCGCCTTCGATTTCGTGCACGAGGTTTATACGCTGCAGGCGTTGCCGGAAGCGCTTCTCCCTGACGCCGCGCGGGCGCTCGCTTCCTTTGTCGCGCCGGGCGGAACGCTGCTCGTCATCTCGCGGGCGCGTGGCGAAGACGAGGAGATTGGCGGCCCGCCTTGGCCGCTCACGCGCAGGGACATCGAGGCGTTGGCCGTCGACGGGCTAAGGCTTGTATCGCTCGAAGACATTCCCCCGAGCGGCCACCTTCTGCGCCACTGGCGCGCCGAGTTTCGCCGCGACGAGGCTGGCGCGTGAACACGCCGCTGCTGTCGATTACAAGCGTCAGCAAAAAGTTCGGCGGGGTCGTCGCGCTTGAGAACGTGTCGCTCGACGTGGGGCCCGGCGAGTTCTTCGCGCTGCTCGGACCGTCGGGCTGCGGCAAAACCACGCTGATGCGTTGCATCGCGGGTTTTGAGTCGCCGGACGCCGGAACGATCACGCTCAGCGGCGCCGATCTTTCAGGCGTGCCGCCCTTTCGGCGTCCGGTAAACATGATGTTTCAGTCCTATGCGCTGTTTCCGCATCTCAACGTCTTCGAGAACATCGCCTTCGGTCTGCGACGGCAAGGCGAGACGAGAGACGCCGTTGATGCGCGCGTGAGCAAATTGCTTGCGATGACGCAGCTTTCGGCTTTTGGCCACCGCAGGATCAACGAGCTGTCCGGCGGACAGAAGCAGCGCGTCGCGTTGGCGCGGGCGCTCGCGCCGCGTCCGAAAATGCTGCTGCTCGACGAGCCGCTCGCCGCGCTCGACCGCAAGCTGCGCGAAGAGACGCAGTTTCATCTAAAGGAAATCCAGCGGCTGACGCAGACGAGCTTCGTCATCGTCACACATGACCAGGACGAGGCGCTGGCGCTCGCCGATCGCGTCGCGGTGATGCGGGCGGGCAGGGTGGAGCAGGTCGCCGGGCCGATGGAGATTTACGATCGGCCAGCGACGCGCTTCGTCGCCGACTTCGTCGGGGAAACGAATTTCGTCGAGGGACGCCTCGACCGCAAGGGCGCCGCGGCGCTGATCACCGAGTTTGGACGCGTCCCCTGCGACCCTGGACGTCTTCCCGACGGCGCGCAGGCGACGCTCAGCGTGCGGCCGGAGCGTATCGAAGTCGCCCGCGAAGGCGAAGGAATCGTAGGCGCCGTCGAGGACTTCGTGTTTCGCGGCGAAACGACGCTGCTGCGGGTGCGCGTCGCGAAGGACGTCGTCTTGCGGGTCGCGACGGGTCACGGCGAGCGCCACGCGATCGGCGATTCAGTGAGGCTCAGCTTTCCGCCGGACGCCGGAACGCTGCTGGCGGAAGAGACATAGGATGAGGCTTAAAGGACGAACCCGGCGCCATAAGGCTGTCCTCACCCTGAGGGAGCCGCGACGCGATGAGACGCCCACGTCCTTCGAGACGCCTGCCGCGCAGGCTCCTCAGGATGCGCGCGCTTACGGCGGCGCGACGATATGAGCGTGCGCCGTCGGCTCTCACTTAGCGAGCGGCTCGTGATCGCGGCGCCTTATCTGTGGATCGGCGCCTTTTTCCTTGCGCCGATGTTGCTCATCGCCAAGATTTCCGTTTCGCAGTCGGTGCTGGCGCGTCCGCCCTATCGGCCGATTTTCGAGCCTTCCGACAGTCTCGCCGCCATCTGGGCCAAGGCGCAGACGTTTTCGTTCGACGCCTATCGCGCGCTGATAAGCGACACGCTCTATCTCGAATCCTATCTTTCCTCGCTCACCATCGCTGCGGTCTCGACGCTGATCACGCTGATAATCGCCTATCCTTTCGCCCTCGCCATGGCGCGCGCGCCCGAGCGCCTGCGTCCCATTCTCATCGGCCTTGCCGCGGCGCCGTTCTGGACGAGCTTTCTTATCCGCGTCTACGCCTGGATTGCGCTTTTGAAGGATGAGGGGCTGATCAACAATGCGCTGATGGCGCTTGGGCTGATTTCCGCGCCGCTGCAAATGTTCGCGACGCCGGGCGCCGTCGTCGTCGGCATCGTCTACTCCTATCTGCCTTTCATGCTGTTGCCGCTCTACGCCGCGCTGGAGCGTCAGGACCCCAGCCTTCGCGAAGCGGCGGCGGATCTCGGCGCCTCGCCGGCGCAAGTGTTCTTGCGCGTGACGCTGCCGCTTTCGCGGGAGGGCGTCATCGCCGGCGCGCTTCTCGTCTTCATTCCCGCGGTCGGCGAATTCGTCATTCCGGATCTCCTCGGCGGCTCCGAGACGCTGATGATCGGGCGAACCTTGTGGAACGACTTCTTCTCCAATCACGACTGGCCGGCGGCCTCGGCCGCGGCGATCGCGCTCGTGGCCTTGTTGCTAATTCCGCTGCTGTTGTGGGAATGGGCGCGAGTTGCAGATGAGGAGGACGCCCGATGAACGCGGCCGTCTTATGGGCGCGTCGCGCGACTCTTTTTATATGCTTTGTCTTCCTTTACGCGCCGATCGTCATTCTTGCGGTCATGAGCTTCAACGCGTCGCGTCTCGTTTCCGTGTGGGGCGGATTTTCAATGAAATGGTATGCAGCGCTCCTGGAGAATGAGCAGCTTCTGCATTCGGCGAAGATCAGCCTCGCCGCCGCGCTGACCTCGGCCACCATCTCGACTCTGCTGGGCCTGCTGGCCGCCATATCGCTCACGCGTTTCGGCCGCTTTCGCACGCGTCTATTGTTTTTTGGCGCCGTGCACGCGCCTCTGGTTCTGCCGGAGGTCGTGCTCGGCCTCGCGCTGCTCACCTGTTTCGTCGCGTTCGGCGTCGGACGAGGCTTCATCACGCTGGTCATCGGACATGTTACGTTGACAATGTGTTTCACGACGGTCGCGATTCTCGCGGCGTTGCGCGACAGCGATCCGGCGCTCGAAGAAGCGGCGATGGATCTCGGGGCGACGCCTTTGGGGGCCTTTGTCCGCGTCGCCTTGCCGCAGATCGCGCCGGCGATCGTCACCGCCTATCTCTTGGCGTTCACTCTTTCTCTCGACGACCTTGTCATCGCCAGTTTTGCGACGGGACCCGGCGCGACGACGCTGCCGATGCGCATCTACTCACAAGTGCGTTTGGGCGTTTCGCCGCAAATCAACGCCATTTCGACGCTGCTTCTGGCGCTCGTCGGCGTTGCGCTCGGACTCGCCGCGCTTGTTTCCCACTGGCGCGCGCGGCCCGATGGCCAAGTGGTGACAAGCTTGGCGCGCGCGCCAAATAGCGTCTCATGACTCGCAATTGGTTCGCTTCGCTCCCCAATTTCATCACCATCGGCCGTCTCGTGCTGACGCCGGCGGCGATCATCTTGATCGTCGAGCGTCAGTGGACCGCCGCCTTTCTCCTCTTCGCTGTCGCCGGCCTGTCCGACGCCCTGGACGGTTGGCTGGCCCGGACCTACCATCTTCAATCTGAACTTGGCGCGATTCTCGATCCCATCGCCGACAAGGCGCTGATCGTTTCAATGTACGTCACGCTCGCCATCGTCGACGCGCTGCCGGCCTGGCTCACAATCATGGTGGTGTTTCGCGACCTTATGATCACTGGCGCGGTGTCGCTGTCCTGGCTCATGGGCCGTCCGATGAAGGTGCATCCACACTTTTCGTCCAAGGCGACCACCGCCGCGCAACTGGTGTTCGCGGGCGTCGTTCTGGCCGCTCAGGCATACGGTCTTCATATTCCGCTGTTAAACGTGACGCTCATCACCCTCGTCGCCGCATTGACCGTTGCTTCCGCCTGCGTCTATCTGTGGCTTTGGGTACAGCACATGAGGCTGTGACATGTCACCGAGAACGCCGTTTGGCTCGGATACTGCGCAGCCGGCGGTCATCCCGCCGCCCCTCGAAGCTGCCGACGACGCTGAGATGCGGCAGTTGCAATGGGCGGGACTGAGCCTGGAAAGGCAGCTTGCGCTCTGGGGCTTAACGCTTCTGGCGCTGGGCCTTTCGCTCTATTTCTTGAGCCCGGTGCTTGCGCCCTTTGTCGCCGGAACCGCCCTCGGCTATCTGCTCGACCCCGTGGCTGACCGGCTGCAGCGGCTGGGCCTGTCGCGATTGGGCGCCGCGGGTCTCCTGCTCGTCGTCTTCCTTCTCGTTGTCGGGACCGCGGCCGTTGTTCTCGTTCCAATTCTCTCGCATCAGCTTGCCGGCTTCATCACCTCGCTGCCGGGCTATTTGCAGACGCTGCACGGCCTCCTAACGCAATGGAGCGAGCGTTTCACCAGCGATTCCATCAATGGCTGGCTGAAGGAATTCGGGCTGGGCGGCGCCGCGGCGTCTTTCGATGCGCAAAAATATATAAACGACCTCACGAGCCAGGGCGCGACATTCCTTGGCGATTTCGTGAAATCGCTGTTGTGGCGGGGCTATGCGCTCATCAATGTGGTCTCGCTCATCGTCATCACGCCGGTCGTCGCCTTCTATATGCTGCTCGATTGGGATCACATGGTCGCCATCATCGACGATCTGATCCCGCCGCGCCATCGCGACGACGTGCGCTCGCTTGCCCGCGACATCGATCGCGCGCTTGCCGGCTTCGTGCGCGGGCAGTCGCTTGTCTGCCTGTTCCTTGGCGTCTGGTATGCCGGCGGGCTTTCGGCGATTGGGCTGAATTTCGGTTTTCTCATCGGGGTCATCGCGGGTTTTCTGAGCTTCGTCCCCTATGTCGGCTCCGTCACCGCCTTCGTTCTATCGATCATCGTCGCGGTCGTTCAGGGCTGGCCGCACGTCAATCTGCCGATCGAGGCGGTGGCGATCGTGACGACCGGACTGATCATGGACGGCTATGTTCTGTCGCCGCGGCTCGTGGGCGCCTCCGTCGGGCTGCATCCGGTCTGGATCATGTTCGCCTTGCTGGCCTTTGGCGCGCTGTTCGGCTTTACAGGGCTCATCGTCGCCGTGCCTGTCGCGGCGGCGCTCGGCGCCTTCATGCGCTTTCTCGCAAGACGCTACCGCGGAAGCGCGCTCTATCAGCACCCGATCCCCGACCGCGCATGACAAAGGCCGGCGCGCCGGAGACATCCGAGTGGGGACGGCAGCTGCCGCTCGACCTGCCGACGACGCCGCGCTTCGGACGCGAAGAGTTTCTGCCCGCCGCGTCGAACCTCGCGGCGCTCGACATGATCGAACGCTGGCCGGATTGGCCGGACCGGGTTCTCGCGCTGATCGGGCCCGCCGGCGCGGGCAAATCCCACCTCTGCGCCATTTGGGCGGCGCGCGCGGGCGCGCTTGTCGTTGCGCCCGGCGCCCTGCCGACCCTGGAAGTTCTGGTCGCGCAGGCGCCGCGCGCCATCGTCATCGACGATGTCGACCGGGCGGCTGACGAAACCGCGCTGTTCCACCTCCTGAATTTCGTGAACGAAAGCGGCGCCTTCCTGCTGATGAGCGCGGCCCGCCCGCCGCGGGCGGAGGACACCCGGCTTCCCGACCTGCTGTCGCGTTTGCGCCGCGCCCCGATCGTCGAAATCGGCGCGCCAGACGAGGAATTGATGCGGGCCGTGCTCGTGAAGCTCTTCGCAGACCGACAGCTCCTCGTCGAACCGCCGGCGCTGGCCTTCGCCGCGCTGAGGCTGGAGCGCTCGCTCGCCGCCGCACGCGCCTTTGTCGCCGCTCTCGACCGCGAGGCTTTGGCGCAGGGGCGGCCTGTCACACGGGCGCTCGCGGCCAAGGTTATTGAGAAGTTTACCTGATCGAATGATTTCGTCGCCGCACAGGCCTGTGGCATGATGGCTGGGACCCGGAAGTGGAAATGAAGCCGCATATTCAGGATAAACTCGCCGCCCAGCGCACGGGCGCCGATATCGCCGTGATGGATTGCGCCGACGGGATTCTCGTGGAGGATCCCGCCAAGCTTGCGGCCTCTCCGCAG
>DATBRI010000099.1:0-1923 GCA_036560365.1 Methylocystis sp. | reverse complement strand
CTATCAGCCGACGCTCGCCACCGACATGGGCGCGCTGCAGGAGCGCATCACCACGACGACCAAGGGCTCGATCACTTCGGTGCAGGCGATTTACGTCCCGGCCGACGATCTGACCGATCCGGCGCCCGCCACCTCCTTCGCGCATTTGGACGCCACGACCGTGCTGTCGCGTTCGATCGCCGAGAAGGGCATCTATCCGGCGGTCGATCCGCTCGATTCGACTTCGCGCATGCTGTCGCCGGCGATCGTCGGCGAGGAGCACTACGACATCGCGCGCAGGGTGCAGTCGACCCTGCAGCGCTATAAGTCGCTGCAGGACATCATCGCCATTCTCGGCATGGACGAGCTCTCGGAAGAGGACAAGCTTGTCGTCGCCCGCGCCCGCAAGATCGAGCGCTTCCTGTCGCAGCCCTTCCACGTCGCCGAAGTGTTCACCGGTTCGCCCGGCAAGCTCGTCGCGCTCGCCGACACGATCAAGGGCTTTAAGGGCCTCGTCGAAGGCGAATACGACCATCTGCCCGAGGCCGCCTTCTACATGGTTGGCTCGATAGAAGAGGCGGTCGAAAAGGCCGCCAAGCTCGCCAAGGAAGCGGCGTAACTTTTACAAAGCGTCTTGGCCGGACGTGTTCCGGCCAAGGTCGCTGAGCAATCTTTCGTGAATGGCCAGATCAAGCCTGGCCATGACGGGACAGGCGCAAGGCGCCGTCGGAGAAAATCATGGCCGCATTCCACTTCGAGCTCGTTTCTCCCGAGAAGCACCTCTTCTCCGGCGAGGTCGAATCGGTTGTCGCGCCCGGCGCTGACGGCCAGTTCACCGTGCTCAAGGACCATGCCCCGGTGATGACCACGCTGAAGGCGGGCGTCGTGACGGTCGCCGGCGGCGACGGCAAGGTCGAGAAGCTTTTCGTGCGCGGGGGATTCGCCGACGTCAACGCGTCCGGCTTCACCATTCTCGCCGAACAGGCGATTCCTCTTGGCGACGTCGACGTCGCCAAGGTCGACGCCGACATCCGGAACGCGCGCGAAGACATTTCCGACGCGAAGTCTGACGACGCGCGCCTCGCCGCGTCCGACAAGCTGGCGCAATTGCAGGAGCTGCGCGCGGCGATCGGCGGCTGATCAGAGCGCGCTGGACGTATGCGGCTCCTCGCCGCGCGCCGCCGCCGCGCACGTCTCGCAACTTCCCCCGCGTCATGCCCGCGCTTGTCGCGGGCATCCACGCGGCGCCGCCTGTGAGTCTCTGTATACGCCCTCTCCGCGTGAATGGCCGGACAAGCCGGCCATGACCTCGCGATCTATGCGTCGCCCGCTTCCTCGGACGCCGTCGATTCCGCAAGCTCCGCTTCGATCATGTCGCCGTGCCGCTCCGCCGGCGCGAGCTCGGATCGCGATTGCGCAATCTCGCGGATCGCCACGCCAATCTCCGGATTGCGCTTGGTCAGCGTCTGCAGATCATAGGCGTCGAGGATAAGTAGTTTCGTTGGCGCGGTCGCCCGCACGTCGGCGGTGCGCAACGTCTTGTGCAGGACCGCGATCTCGCCGAAAAACTGCCCGACGCCGAGCGTGACGTCTTCATGCGCCAACTCGACTTCAACCGCGCCCTCGGCGATGAAATACATTGAATGGGCGGGATCCCCCTTGCGCACGATCAACGCGCCCCGGGGGATGGACTGCGCCCGAAGATAGCGCATGATTTCGGCGATGCCGGACGCATCAAGGCCGCGAAACAGCGGCACGCTGGCGACCATCGTCCAGGTGACGACAAATTCGCGGCGATGAATTTCTTCAGCGAAGGCGGTGGCGAGAATGCCGACCGGCAGGCCCAGCAGCAGAAAGCCCGTCACCATGGCGAAGGAGGCGATGAGCTTGCCCGCCAGGGTGAGCGGAATGACTTCGCCATAGCCGACGGTCGTCACCGTTTCG
>DATBRI010000098.1:0-2861 GCA_036560365.1 Methylocystis sp. | reverse complement strand
GCAAACCTGCCTTCTTCGCAAGGACGCTCTACAAGGCGCGTTCACGCATCGAACAGGGCATCAGGCGCCGTTCACTCAGCAGGCTTGAAACTCCAGGGCATGAGCGCCTCGATGTCCTTGTTGGGCCAACTGTTGGCGATTCGTTCGAGGGTCTGCTTAGCCCAGGCGTAAGGGTCGACGCCGTTCATCTTGCAAGTTTACAGCATGGTGGCGATGGACGCCCATGTCCGCCCTCCGCCGGCGGATCCCGCGAATAGTGAGTTCTTGCGCGTAATGGCCTGGGGTCTGATTGCCCGTTCGACGATATTGGAGTCGATTTCAACACGGCCATCGTCGAGAAAGAGTCCGAGGACCACTCGATGCGATCGGGCATAGCGGATCGCCTCGACCAATTTCGATTTGCCGGAGGTGCGTGGCAGTTCGCGCTCCCAGAGATCGAACAATGCCTGCACGATGTCGGCTGACGTCGCTTTTCGCGCCGCCAGGCGCACCTGCGGCGGCTGACCGCGCACCTCGTCCTCGACGGCCCACAATTGCTTCATCTGCTCGACCGTCGCCGTCGCGACGAGCGACTCGCCGTTGGCGTGAAGGTCGAAGAACCGGCGGCGCAGATGAGCCCAACATCCGGCCAGACGCAGGCCGTTGGAATGCGGAGCGCCCGCGAGCTTGCGATATCCCGCGTAGCCGTCGCATTGCATGATGCCACGATAATCGCCCAGGTGGCGCGCCGCGCAGTCGCCGGATCGGCTCTCCTCGAACCGGTAGGCGACCATCGGCGGCCCCGCGCCTCCGAACGGCCGATCATCCCGCGCATAGGCCCACAACCACGACGTCCCGGTCTTTCCGGCGCCGGGATTCAACGTGGGCAGCGTCGTCTCGTCGGCGAAGATCCGCTCGGCCTCGCGGATGCGCGCGAGCACGTGGGCCGCGAGCGGCTCGAAGTGGAAACCAACAGCGCCCATCCACTGGGCCATCAGCGAACGCCCGAGTTCAACGCCGTCGCGCGCGTAGATGGCCTCCTGGCGGTAAAGCGGCAGCCCGTCGGCATATTTGGACACCGCGACTTGCGCGAGCAGCGCTTCCGTCGGCAGGCCGGCTTCGACGATGTGTTCGGGCGCCGGCGATTGCAGGATCGCGGTGGGCTCCTTGTAGGCGTATTTTGGCCGGATCGTCACGATCAGCCGGAAGCGCGCCCGCACGACGTCGAGCCTGACGCTTTCCTCCTGGCCGATCTTGACCCGCTCCTTGCCTTCGAACTCCTTGGGAATCTCGGGCTCCAAAATTTCCTCGACCCGCTCCAGATGCGAGGGAAAACGCGGCTTGTCGCCAGGCGTCTTGCGGGGCTTGGGGTCCGCCTTTGCGGCCAGCCGCGTGTCGATCGCCGCAAGCCCGGTTTCGATTTCCTCGAACACGAAGCTCCGCTGTTCAGCTTCGTCGGCGCCGAGCTTTTCGGAACGTTTGCCGAAGCGGTCGCGGCGGAGCGTCTTGATGACCGAGGTCAGCCGATCGATCTCGGCTTTCGCCGCCGCGTTCGTTTGCGTGAGATCCTCGACCTTCGCCGTCAGGCTCAGCGTCTGGGAACGACGGGCCTCCGCCTCAGTCTTATTGGAGCGAGCTTGCGCCTCTGAAAGATCGGCGCGAGCCAACGCCTCAAGCGCCAGCGCCTTCAGTTGATCAACGTCGTCAGGAAGTTCGCAAAAGCGCTCGATCATGCTTCGCATGATACCGCTTGCGTCGCAAAAAGTCCAAGGTTTGCTGGGCGTTCCAGAGATTCAAGCGCATCTTTCTCAGATCAGCCGGCGCTCTTCGGCGCCCGCACGTCCACCGCGCGCACCCGCTTCCAATCCAGCCCTTCGACCAGCGCCATGACCTGCGCGTAACTCAGACGGATTTCGTGGCTCCCCGCCGTCGGCCAGCAGAAATGCGAGCGCTCAAGGCGCTTCACGAACAGACAAAGACCCGAGCCGTCCCACCAGACGATCTTGATCCGGTCCGCTCTTTTCGCTCGGAAAACATAGAGAGAGCCGTCAAACGGATCGGCCCCGGCGTCCCGAACCAGAGAAATCAATCCTTCAGGGCCTTTGCGAAAATCCACAGCCGCCGCCCGCAACAGCACCCGTGCGCCTGGCGGGATCATGCCTCGCGCACCGCGCGCAGCAGACGGCGAAGGTCGGCTTCCGAAATGTCCGCGCTCACCCGCACCAACGCTCCGCCAATCTCGATCTCAACTCGCTGCGTCTTTGCCGCACGCGGGTCCGTCGGCGCCTGGCGCTCGATCCTCGCCGTCCGCAAAGCGGCAGCGCGACGCCACGCGAAAAGTTGCGACGGCGTGATATCCAGCGAGCGCGCCAGCGCCGAGATATTCGTGCCTGGCTCCAGAGACGCCGCGATTGCTCGGTCCTTGAAATCGTCGGACCAGCGCCGGCGTTCTCCAACCGGCGCGCCATCGAGACGTTCGGCTCTGACCTCTATGAACTGGTTCGTGTTAGTTCTGCGCATAGGCGTAGACATAGATGTTGCTATCCATGTCCAACCGCTACCACTTCCGCGCACCGCGCCGCCAGAATGGCGCCAGGTGAACGCTTACCATCGAACAGGGCATCGGGCGCCTCAAACGCTCTAAAAGGGTCGCGCTCCGCTGCGAAAAGACAGAACGAAATTTTCGCTCTATCGTCTCCTTCGCCGCAGCCCTCTGCTTGATCAAATTCGTCCACACGCCCTAGGGCCTGTTGACGTTCATTTGGCGTTTGGGATTCCCACGGGTTCGCAAATCAGATTCAAGGTTTGAAACTGATTTGGGGGCAAGCCTTGACGCGCAGGATTCTGAGTGAGGCCCAGTGGGTGTTGATGCAGCCGCATTG
>DATBRI010000097.1:0-6040 GCA_036560365.1 Methylocystis sp. | reverse complement strand
ATTCAAAGTTGTGCCGAATACGCATCAAACGCATACGCACGCCATGGGTCTTCTTGCAGGCCCTTCGACGCCGCCAGACGCGCAACTCATTTGGCGAAGTCACGTTACTCCGGCTGCACAAAAATGCAACTATCTGATATGAATTTTCACAGATGGGGAGTTGTGAGGCGTGTGCACGCCAGCGCAACCAATAACATCGCGCCGCGATGAACGTGGCGCCGGAGGAGTAGATGGCATCTGGATTCCGCTTTGTTCTTGGGCTTGTGGCCGGCGTCTCGGTCGCCCTAACGCTTTCCGCTTGCGGCGAACATATGCCCGGCGACGCCACGGGTGCGAAGGTTTTACGCAATCTTCTGGAGAAGAACCGCGTCGACGCCAAGCTCGTCTCCTTCAAGAAGGTGCAGGGCCGCGAAGTGAAGCGCGAGAACATCGATGCTTACGAATTGATGTATGAGGCTGAAATTCAGTTTCCCGAGGGTTTCGAAGCCAAATGCGCCGATGAGCGCGAGCGCGGAACATGCGCATTTCTCGGCCTCGACGACAACCGGACATTCAGCAAGGCCGAAATCCACACGAGCGAAGGCACGCTGCATTTCGTGAAAAGCGAAAAGGGCTGGATGGCCGAGGATAGCAACGCCTATTAGCGCCGTGCAGGCGTTCGCGCCGATCGTCATTATTCCGGCGCGTCTGCGCTCGACGCGTCTGCCCGGCAAGGCGCTCGCCGACATCGACGGTCGACCCTTGATCGTCCACGTCTGGGAGCGCGCATGCGCCGCGGCGCTTGGACCTGTCGTGATCGCGACTGACTCTCTCGAGATCGTGCGCGCGATCGAGGCGGTCGGCGGACAAGCGGCGCTTACGCGCGGCGCTCACGCCTGTGGCAGCGATCGCATCGGCGAAGCCTTGCGGGCGCTCGATCCGCACGGCCGCCATGACGCCGTGATCAACCTGCAGGGCGATCAGCCCTTGCTTCCAGAAGGGGCGCTCGAAGCGGCGCTCGCGCTTCTCGACGACCCAGCCGTCGACATCGGCACCCTCGCCTGCCCGGCGAGCGCCGAAGACGCCAGCGACCCCAACGCCGTCAAGCTCGTCGGCGCCTCGCTCTCGCCTCGTCGGCTGCGCGCGCTTTACTTTACGCGCGCGCCGGCGCCCTACGGCGATGGGCCGCGCTTCAAGCACACCGGCGTCTACGCCTTTCGCCGCGCCGCTCTGGAACGATTCGTCTCGCTGCCGCCCTCCTCGCTTGAGCTGCGCGAACGGCTTGAGCAGCTGCGCGCGCTCGAGGCCGGCATGCGCATCGACGCGGCGCTGCTGGACAAAGGCGCCCCATCGGTGGATACGGAACGCGATTTAACCGCGCTGCGCGCGGCGGCGCGCGAACAGGACGCAAAGTGACGCAATTTATCGCCTATCAGGGAGAGCCCGGCGCGAATTCCGACCTCGTCTGCCGTCAGGCCTATCCGCAGTTGACGCCGCTTCCTTGCGCGAGCTTCGAAGACGCCTTCGCGTCCGTGACGGAGGGGCGCGCCGCGCTTGGCATGATCCCAATCGAAAATTCGATCGCCGGACGCGTGGCGGATATTCATCATTTCCTGCCGCATTCCGGTTTGCATATCCTCGGCGAGCACTTCCTGCCGATCCATTTTCATCTGATGGCGCCCAGAGGAGCGACGCGGCAGGGGCTCAAGAGCGTCTACAGCCATGTTCATGCGCTGGGTCAGTGCCGCCGCGCCATCCGCCAGTTCGCCCTCGCGGCGCATACCGCCGGCGACACCGCCGGCGCCGCGCGCGAAGTCGCCGAATGGGGCGATCCGACCAAGGCCGCGATCGCGCCGCGACTCGCCGCCGACATTTACGACCTCGACGTGCTGGCGGAGAACATCGAGGACGAGGCGCATAACACGACGCGTTTCATCGTGCTGTCGAAGACCAAGCAATGGGCGGCGCCGAACGCGGGTTCGACCATCACCACCTTCATCTTTCGCGTGCGCAACGTGCCGGCCGCGCTCTACAAGGCGCTCGGCGGCTTCGCCACGAATGGCGTCAACATGACCAAGCTTGAAAGCTACATGGTTGACGGAGAATTCGCCGCGACGCGCTTTCTCGCCGACGCCGACGGACATCCCGAACAGCCTGCGATGGCGCGCGCGCTTGAAGAATTGCAGTTCTTCTCCAAGGAAGTCGAAATTCTCGGCGTTTATCCTGCGAGCGATTTTCGCATCACCAATATCCGCGCCTTCGCCTTTGGGGATTGACGGCCTCAAAGGCAATTGCTTTCCTTGCCGGCCTTCTTCAGCGGGAACGGGACTGTCGCGCCAGGCGACGCTTCGTTCGCGCCATGAGCGACGTCCCTCTAGACGCAAGCGCCCGGCAGAACGGCCAAATGATTTCAGGAGCAAGCGCTCGAAGGGAACTGCCCATGGCCGTCGCCTATGATCCCAACAACATCTTCGGCAAGATTCTGCGCGGCGAAATCCCTGCGCATAAGGTCTTTGAGGACGACGTCTCGCTCGCGTTTATGGACGTCATGCCGCGCGCCGAGGGCCATGTTCTAGTGATTCCAAAGGAAGGCGCGCGCGGACTTCTCGATGTTTCGCCGACGACGCTCGGCGAATTGATGAAGCGCGTGCAACATGTCGCGAAGGCGATCGAAAAGGCGTTTGCCGCGGACGGGCTGACGCTGCATCAATTTAACGAAAGCTCCGGCGGACAGGTGATCTATCACCTGCATTTCCACCTGCTGCCGCGCTGGGAGGGCGTCGCCTTGCGCCCCCCGGGGACCATGGCCGACGACGCGAAGCTCGCTGAACAGGCGGAGAAAATTCGCGGCGCAATGGCGCCTTTCGAAGGTTGAGGGCGTCGGCTTGCCTGATCGGGCAAGCCTTGCCGGGGATGCAGCCTTGCCGGAATAAGCCCTTACCGGAAAAACCTATTCTTCCCCGACCTTCGCTGGCCTCAGCGCCACCGGGCGCAGCAGGAACGACGGCACATGGTCGCCCAGTCCAATGACGGGGGGCCCATCGTCTTCATGATGGCGCGGGCGGCGCTCTCGGCGCTCTGCGGCAGGCGCCTCGACTGGCGTCCCATAGGCCGGAGGCCGGAGACGTTCACCGCCGGATTTGGCGCGGCCCCCGCGCGGCCGGCCGATGCTCACGGGCGCCTCGCGTTCACCGGCTGACGGTCGGCGGCTGACGGGCGCCTCACGCTCGGCGGCGACGACCGGCGTCCGGTGGTTAACGGGCGCTTCGCGCTCGGCTGGCGTCCGGCGGTTGACGGGCGCCTCGCGCTCGCCGGCCGCTGGCCGACGGCCGCGCTCCCGGCGCGGCGCGCGTTCGGAGCGGTCCCCGCCGCGGCGCTCTTGCGGGCGGCTCGTCTCCATCGGCGGCGGCAAGGCGTTGAAGCCCGGCCCCTCCCAGTCGATCGCCTTGCCGATGAGGCTCTGGATCTGGTCGATATATTTCATGTCGTCTTCGGTGACGAGCGTGATCGCCACGCCCGACCGTCCGGCGCGGCCGGTGCGGCCAATCCGGTGCACGTAATCTTCGCTGTGCGTTGGAACGTCGAAGTTGAGCACGTGGCTCACGTCCGGAATGTCGAGGCCGCGCGCCGCGACATCCGAACACACGATAAGCGACACATCGCCAGTCTTGAAGGCCTCGAGCGAGGCCATCCGCGCCAGCTGATCCATGTCGCCGTGCAGGGCGCCGGCGGAAAAGCCGTGCTTGACGAGCGAGCGATGAAGAGTCGCCACATCGCGTTTGCGGTTGCAGAAGATGATCGCGTTTTTAAAGCTTTCGGCGTCGCGAATGAGATTGCGCAACGTCGCACGCTTGTCGGCGTGGCCCCGCGAAGCGACGAGAACCTGTCTGATCGTCGTCGCCGTCGTCGCGGCGCGCGAGACTTCGCAGCGGATCGGATTATGCAGAAAGGCTTCAGTGAGCCGCGTGATTTCGGGCGGCATCGTCGCGGAGAAGAAAAGCGTCTGCCGCGTGAACGGCACCAGCTTGCAGACGCGCTCGATGTCGGGAATGAAACCCATGTCGAGCATACGGTCCGCCTCGTCGATGACGAGGATTTCGATGCCGGTGAGCAGCAGCTTGCCGCGATCGAAGAAGTCCAGCAGGCGGCCCGGCGTCGCGATCAGCACGTCGGCCCCGCGCATGATTTTGGTTTCCTGCTCGCCGAAGGCGACGCCGCCGATCAGCAGCGCGACGTTAAGACGATGGTTCTTGCCGTATTTGGCGAAGCTTGCTTCGACTTGCGCCGCAAGTTCGCGCGTCGGCTCCAGAATAAGCGTCCGCGGCACTCTGGCGCGGGCGCGACCGCTTTCGAGACGGCTCAGCATCGGCAGGGTGAAGGCGGCGGTCTTGCCGGTGCCCGTTTGGGCGATGCCAAGAATGTCGCGCCCCTGCAGGGCTGGTGGGATGGCCTGCGCCTGAATTGGCGTGGGGGTCGTATAGCCGGACGTTTGGACGGCTGCGAGAACCTTTTGGGAAAGGCCCAGTTCTTCGAATGTCATTAACTATCCTGAATTACGGCTCGCATATGCGGAAACTCCGCTTGCGCGCCAGCCGTAACGAAGCGCGCGGGGATGTTGAGAGAAGCGCCGTCGTCGCCGCAACGGCTATCTGGCCCGCCGACGGTCCGCCGCAAAGATGCGCGGGCGATAGCCACGAAGATGCTTTACGGGCAATTGGCGGATTGTCAATAAGTATATGGGCCAGTCGAGCCGCGAGCGCGAGGCTTGACGCAAAAAAACTAATGCTCGGCGCGTTCGCCCGTTTCGCCGCACGGCGTCAGCGCCTGACGCCCTTTTCGCCGTTCCGGGATCGTACCGGTTGGCAAAGGGTCGACGTCGGCGTTGCGCTGTCCCGTCGACGACGCTGGCGCCTCGAGTTGCGGCGCCGACTTGGCAAGGCCACGCTGATCGGCTTCTGCGCCCCTGGAAAAGCGCGCGGGCGCCAGCGCTTCGGGAGGCTCAAACATATTTGAGAGCAGTTTGGCGCCGAGCACGCTGCACAAACAAGCGGCGACCGACAGCGCCGCGAGACTCCAAATGCCCGCCGGAAGCCCAGCGCGGGGTTGATTGAAACGGCGATGCTCGACGGTTGGGCGCACTTGGGAGCCTGAAGGTTAGCGGTGAGACGCTAATCTTGCGAACGTAAATTTTTTATTGATGCCCCTTTGGACAAAGCTCGGCGTGGGCGTGTCGCGCGACCCCTTGCCAAGCCGCAGGGAAAGCTCAAAACTGTCGATATTCTTGATTTCCCTTACCGTGGAGTGGCCCAGATTCTGCGAGGCGACCCTAAAAGAACCACTGTGCCGACCTACATGAAAAGGATCGAAAGGGTAACGACGTGGCGGAGGAGGATTTAACGCGAGTGATGGCGGCCCATGCGCCGCGTGCGGCCAAGGAGCCTCGAAAGGGGGGCGACGTCGGTCCGGGGGCCGGAACCGCGCTCGTCACCCGAACGCGCGCTCAGACCCGCAAGCCCAATATGTACCGGGTGCTTCTGTTGAACGACGACTACACGACACAGGAGTTCGTGGTGATCGTGCTGCGTAAATATTTCAACAAATCCGTCGAGGAAGCCACGCGCATCATGCTCCACGTCCACAATCACGGCGTCGGCGAATGCGGCGTTTACACCTACGAGGTCGCTGAGACCAAAGTCACCCAGGTCATGGATTTTGCAAGGAAGCACCAGCATCCTCTGCAATGCATCATGGAAAAGAAATAGGACGAGCGCATGCCGACCTTCTCGCGCAATCTCAAGCAGACCCTCGACCGAGCGCTCGCCTCCGCCCGCGAACGGCACCATGAATATGCGACGCTCGAGCACCTCCTGCTGAGCCTCGTCGAGGATGTCGACGCGTCGGCGGTGCTGCGCGCCTGTTCCGTGGATCTCGACGTCCTGACCAAGAATTTGCGCGACTACATCGATCGCGAGCTCGACAACCTGGTCAACGAAGACGCGGATGAATGCAAGCCGACCGCCGGGTTCCAGCGGGTCGTGCAGCGGGCGATTATCAGCGTCCA
>DATBRI010000096.1:0-9656 GCA_036560365.1 Methylocystis sp. | reverse complement strand
TCCGATCGTCTGCCGCTCGACCCGCGCGGGGTTGCACAGAGGACCAAGCAAATTGAAGATCGTGCGCACGCCCAGCTCGCTTCTCACCGGCGCGGCGTGGCGCATGGCCGGATGGTGCGTCGTCGCGGCCATGAAGCAGATTCCGACGTCTTTGAGCGATGCGGCGGCGGCGGCCGGCGAAACGCCGACCTTGACGCCGAGTTCGCCGAGCACGTCGGAGGAACCCGAAAGCGACGACGCCGCCTTGCCGCCATGTTTGGCGACGATCGCGCCGGCTGCTGCGGCGACGATCGCGGCCAGAGTGGAAATATTGTAGGTGCCGGCGCCATCGCCGCCCGTGCCGACAATGTCGATCGCGCCGGGCGGCGATTCGACCGGCGTCATCGCGGCGCGCATCGCCTCCGCCGCCCCAATGATCTCGTCAATCGTCTCGCCGCGCATTCGCAAGCCCATGAGAAAGGCCCCAAGCTGCGCCGGCGTGGCGTCGCCACGGAAAATCAGAGAAAACGCCGCTCTCGACTCGTCGCGCGCGAGAGGCGCGCCTGAGACCAGCGCGGCGATGTAGGATTTGAAGTCCTCGCTCACGGGAACTCAGCGCCGATCGCCGAGGGCCGGCCCGACGCCAACGACAAGCGGGCGATCTTCGCGACAGCGGTCACGCGGCCTTCTCACGCCGCCGGGGCCCTTCGTTCCATTCTCGCGCGAGATCGAGGAAATTTTGCAAAATTTTGTGGCCGTGCTGCGAGGTGATGCTCTCGGGATGGAACTGCACGCCATGCGTGGGGAGCGTTTTATGCGACAGCGCCATGATGAGGCCGTCCGGCGTCTCGGCGGTCACGCGCAGGCAGTCGGGAAGGGTGTCGCGGCTGACGATCAGCGAGTGGTAGCGCGTCGCCTGGAATGGCCCCTCGATGCCACGAAACACGGCGTCGCCGTGGTGCAGGATCGTCGCCATCTTGCCGTGGATCGGCAGCGGCGCCCGAATGACGTCGCCGCCAAACACCTCGCCGATCGACTGATGGCCGAGGCAGACGCCGAAAATCGGCACGGTCTCGGCGGCGGCGGAGATCAGCTCCATGCAGATACCGGCTTCATGCGGCGTGCAGGGGCCGGGCGACAGCACGATCGCGTCGGGTCCGCCGGCCAGCACTTCGGCGACCGAAACGGCGTCGTTTCGATGCACCGTGACGTTCGCGCCCAACTGGCCGAAATAATGAACCAGGTTGAAGGTGAAGCTGTCGTAGTTGTCGATAAGCGTGACGTTGGACATTGGGCTGCTGTCCAGCCTCCTGGGCGGGTTTAGACCGGATTTGACAGTGCAATAGGCCGGGCGGCGAGCTTAAGCAACCGTCGGACGGCTATCGTCCCGCGGCGAGAAGCGCCAATCCGGCCGAACGTCCCGGATCATCATGATCTCGGCCAGCGATTGGCGGGTGAGAAGGCCCAAGAACCGGCCGTCCTCGTCGACCACGCCGACGGCCTCTCCGCCCGTGAGCCTGGGCAGGGCGGCGTCGATGCTCTCGCGACCATCGATCGTCATCGGCTCCTGGCGAACGAAAGGCGCGATCGGCGCGCCGGGTTCGGCAGCCCGCAAGGCTTCGATGATGTTGGCGCGGGACAGGAAGCCGCTGAGCCGGCGCGAGGCGTCCACGACCGGAAATTCGTCCTGAGAGGTGGCCAGAAGGATGTCGACCGCTTCGCGCACGCTTGCGCTGCGCTCGATTACGGCGATGCGCGTCTCCATGGCGTCCGCGGCCTTCAGGCCACGCGCCGCCTCGGACATCGACGTCATCTGCGCTTCGCCCGCCGCAGCGATATAGACAAAAATCGCGATGAACAGCAGCAGGGGATTTCCAAACAGCCCGAGAAAACCAAGGAGGAAAGCGAAGCCCTGACCGATCTGCGCGGCGATGCGCGTCGCACGGGCTTTGCCCATCCAGATTGACAGCGCCGCCCGCAGCACGCGGCCGCCGTCCATCGGAAAGGCCGGGATCAAGTTGAACGCCGCAAGAAAAACATTCACGGCGGCAAGACGTTTCAAAAGATGGACGGAGGGGTCGCTGATCTGGATTCCGTCGGACAGGTCGACGGCGCCAAGAAAAAGGATCAGCGCAGCTGCAATGACGAGATTGATCGCCGGACCCGCCAGCGCGATCAGCAGCTCCTGACGCGGCTTATCGGGCATGCTCTCCATGTCGGCCACGCCGCCGATCGGCAGCAGCGTAATCACCGGCGAGACGATGCCATAGCGTCGCGCGGTCAATATGTGGCCGAACTCATGCAACACGACGCAGATAAAGATTGCGACGATGAACAGCACGCTGTCGCGCGCTGCGACGGCGCCGCCGCGCTGGTAGGCCGCAAAGCCGATCCAACCCAAAAGCAGCAGGAACGTGACGTGAATGCGCACGGCGGTTCCCATGAAGGAGCCGATCGTGAGGGACCATCGCATTTGAGCTTCCTGCGGTCGTGGTTAACAGCCGGTAAGATAGGACTGAGCGGCGGTTTGCGCTAGAGCGCTCCCCGCTCACATGGATCATGTGAGCGATACGGAAGCGCTCAACAAATGTTGAGCAGGTTCGCTGCTCTAAGCGCGGGACGCGCACGAAAAACGCCGGCGAAGCGGCCGTGGGGCGCTTGCCGGCGATAGACGAGACAACAGGCGAGAGATGAGAAGAAAGCGAGATCGCGTCAGAGGCGATAGCGGACCTGATCGGTCCAAAAGCGCTCCAGCCGCGAAAGCGACGCATTGAGGTTGCGAAACTCGTCGCAGGAGACGCCGCCAATCTGCTCGACGGTCAGCGCGTGCTTCTCATAAAGCTGCGCAACGATGTCGTGAATTTGCTTGCCCTTCGGGGTCAGGCTGATGCGCACCGAACGGCGATCAAGGCGCGAGCGGGCATGATGCATATAGCCCATGTCGACAAGCTTCTTGACGTTATACGAGACATTGGAGCCGAGATAATAGCCGCGCGTGCGCAGTTCGCTCGCGGTCAACTCCTTGTCGCCGATGTTATAGAGCAGCAACGCCTGCACGGAATTGACGTCGCCAAGATCCCGGCGGTCGAATTCGTCCTTGATGACGTCGAGCAGTCGGCGGTGAAGGCGTTCGACGAGCGTGAGCGCTTCGAGATAAACCGGTCGGATCTCGCTGGCGCGATCCTCGCGAGCCTGCGGGGCGGTCTTCATCATGGCGCTCATCATCTTCTCCATCGCTGCGGATGCGTCGCGCATCTCTTGATCGGCGTTCGATGAAATCAAATTAGATCGACGCAGATGAAAGGCGGTTTAAACAACAGCCTGAATCTCGCGTTTACCGCGATAGGGTCGTTTGCGGTGAATGAGGGATGAACTTAAAGGTTCCATTTACGCTAATATCCGCGCTGGCAGACGCCTCGTCCCGACGCTTGGACGATGCGGTCTCAAGAAGGTTTCACTGGTTTTCTGTCAAATCTGCGGCGACGGCGGCGTTCACGCATGCGCTGCGTCTCGACGTCGCGTCCAGCCTCGAAGGTCAGCCCGAAATACATGGCGATCAGCACGGCGTTAACGCCGATCAGCCAGTAACCGCCGGTGAAGAACCCCGGCATGCTGAGCGTCAGAAAAATCTGCGCGCTTGCAACCAGCAGCCACAACACGCCGCCCCATGGCGTCGCCAGCCAAAGGCCCACGCCGGCGATGAGATCGAGCACCGCGAAGAAAATAACGGCGAAGGCCGCGCTCTGCGGCATGATTTCAAAAATCGAGCGCTCCGTAGCGAGAATGATCCGCCACTGCATCAAGCCTTGCACGAGCCAAAACAACGCGACGATGCGCATGAAGCGCGAGAGCAGCACGCCCCATTTTGCAGCGTCGCCGCCATTCGGTTCGCCGACCCGGATGGCGCGGTAAGGATCGTCGCCGTCGTCGTAGATCGTTGGGCCGTCCATCAGATGCGTCGCCGCCTGTCTCGCTGTCCGTGCGCTTTGGCGGGAATTTTTATTGCCCCCGCCGCGCGCGCGTTGCGAAGCGAACCGCTTCCTCGGCGGCGCGAAACAGCGCTTTAGCCTTGTTGACGCATTCGCGGTGTTCATATTCCGGTTCGCTGTCGTAGACGACGCCAGCGCCCGCCTGCACATGCATCTTGCCGTCCTTCACGATCGCCGTGCGCAGCACGATGCAGGTGTCCATTTGACCGCCGGCGCCGAAATATCCGATGCAGCCGCCGTAGATGCCGCGCTTGTCGGTCTCGAGTTCGTCGATGATCTCCATAGCGCGCACTTTTGGCGCGCCGGAGACGGTGCCGGCAGGAAACCCCGCGGCGAGCGCGTCGATGCAGTCGTGGCGCGCATCGAGTTCGCCTTCGACATTGGAGACGATATGCATCACGTGACTGTAGCGCTCGATGGCGAAACTGTCAGTAACGCGCACCGTGCCGGTCTTTGCGACGCGGCCGACGTCGTTGCGGCCGAGATCGAGCAGCATCAGATGTTCGGCGCGCTCCTTTTCATCGGCGAGGAGATCAGCCGCGAGACGCTCGTCCTCCGCCTTCTCTTCGCTGCGCCACCGAGTGCCAGCGATCGGTCGAATCGTCACCTTGGCTTCGGCGACGCGTACCAGGATCTCGGGACTCGAACAGACGATTTGGAACGCGCCAAAATCGAGAAAGCATAAAAACGGCGCCGGGTTCACACGGCGCAACGCGCGATAAAGCGCAAAGGCGGGCAGGGCGAAAGGCGCGGTGAACCGCTGCGACAGCACGACCTGAAAGATGTCGCCCGCGCGAATATATTCCTTGGCGCGCTCGACCATCTCGAGAAAACGCGACTGCGGCGTATTTGAAACCGGCTCCTGAGCGAGAAGCTGGACGTCGGCGCCGCCATCGCGATGATCCAGCGGCGCCTCGAGCGTCGCGACGACCTTGTCGAGCCGCGCGAGCGCCGCCTCATAGGCCGCCTTCGCCGCAACGCCAGGCTTGGGCCGAACGGGCGTGACGATGGAGATTTCGTCGCGAACCGTGTCGAAGACGATCATGGCCGTCGGGCGCATGAACAGCGCGTCGGGCGCGCCGATCCTGTCATCCTTGGCCGGCGCGAGGCGCTCCATCTGGCGCACCATGTCATAGCCGAGATAGCCGAAGACTCCCGCCGCCATCGGCGGCAGCTGCAGGGCTTGTGGCACGGCCGATTCGGCGATGAGCTGACGCAGGGCGACGAGCGGCGCCGCCTCGCAAGGCGTAAACACGCTCGCGTCGTCGAGCGCGGCACGATTGATGTCCGCTCTGTCGCCGACGACGCGAAAAATCACGTCAGGGTCGAGTCCGATCATCGAGTAGCGGCCGCGCGCGGCGCCGCCTTCGACGGATTCGAGCAGAAACGCCGCGCCGCGCCGGTCGCGCGTGAGCTTGAGATAGGCGGAGACCGGCGTTTCGAGGTCGGCGATCAGCCGCGTCACGACCAGCTGCGGCCGACCGGCGTCGTAATCGGCGCCGAAGGCGTCGAAGTCAGGCTCGAACAGCGCGCCGCTCACCTGTCGCTTTCCGCTCCGGTCGCGGCTTGGAGCGCTCGCTGATTGATGTCGACGCCGAGCGCCTTCTCAAGGCCGCCGACATATTGCTCCAGCAGGTCGTTGTGAAAGGCAGGCTTCAGTTGCTGGGCGATCGTCTTCGATTCGATCGAGTTCGGGTCGAACGCGGGAGCCGTCGAGTCGCGCACGAAAAACACCAGCCGCCCATTGTCGACGACGGCGGAGCCGGCGCTGCGCGGCGCAACATCGAAGAAGCGAACGATGATGTTGGTGTTGAAGTCGGGACGCGCCTCGCGCTTCACGTCATTGGCGCGCTGGGTCTGAACGCCCAGTTCCTTGGCGACGTCTTCGATTGACCGGCCAGCGTTCAGCTTGGCGACGATTTCGTCGGCCTTGGCGGCGAGCGCCTTTTGCGCCGCTTCGCTGCGCATGGCGGCGGCGACGGCCTCCTTCACCTCTTCGAATGTTTTCTGTCGCGCGGTCTCGATGCCGTTAACCTCGTACCAAACATAGCCGCCGTCACGCGTCGCGACGGTGTCGTTGTCGACGCCAATGTCCGATGCGAAGGCGGCCTTCACTAGGTCTGGTCCGGCAGGAAGCCCGGCGATCGGCTTGCCGCTGCGGTCATTCCCCGCATCGTCGACGCCTTCATAGACCTGGGTGTCCAGCCCGACGGCCTTTGCGGATTCGGCAAGCGTTTTGCCCGCGGCGCGCTGATCCTCGATGGCCTCATGGAGCCGGCGCACCTCTGGCATCGCGGCTTGCGCGGCGATTTCCGCGCGCAGTTCCGGTTCGGCCTGCTCGAACGTCTTATTGTAGACCGCCGGGGCGATGCTCCTGATCTGGGACACGACGGCGCCAAATGCTGTGTGGACGGGCTCGGTCAATCCCGGCTGCGGAAGCGCAAAAACAGCCGCCCCGACCTTGGGGTCGCCGAAGTCGCGCTGCTCGACCAGGCCGAGGTTGACGTCCTTTGGATTGAGTTTCAGTTCGGACGCCATCGCGTCGATGTCCGCGCCGGCTTTGAGCTTGGCGAGGGCAGCTTCGGCCTCCGCGTCGGTCTTGAACACGATCTGCCGCACGTCACGCTTTTCTGGCGTTCCATAGCGCTTCGATTTTACCTCGTCGTAGAGCTTGCGCGCCTGCTCGGGAGGGATGTTCTCCGCCTTCCCGACCGTCGAAGGGCTGACGACCAGCGTCGTCAGCTTGCGGTATTCCTTGGCGCGGAAGCTCTGCTCGCGCTCATCGAAGTATTTTTTCAGCTCTTCGTCGGATGGCGTCACGGCGGCGCCGACCAGCGACGGCGGCAGAATGACGTAGTCGATCGTTCGCGATTCATTGCGGAAGCGATGAATCGCCTCGACCATCACCTTGGGCGGCTCCACGCCGACGACAACTATGTCTGTAATCATCTTGCGCAGATATGCGTTCTTCTGGTCCGCGACGAAGCCCCGCTCGGTGAAACCGGAGTCATTGGCGATCTGCTTGAACCTGGCGGCGTCGAATTTGCCGTCGGGGCCCTGAAACGCCTTTTCAGACGCGAGCAGCCGCTGGGTGGTCTCGTCGCTTGCGGCCAGTCCGAGTTGCCGCGTCTTCTGGTCGAGCGCGACTTCGGTGATCAGGCGCTCAAGGATCTGCAGATCCAGTCCTGACTGATGGGCTTCCTCATTGGTGATCGCGCGCCGCATCCGCTGCTGAATGCGGCGCAGCTCGTTTTGATAGGCGCTGCGATAGGCCTCGACCGTGACTTCGCCGCTGCCGACGCGGGAGAGCCGCTGGGCCGTCATGCCGCGAAACACGTCTCCGACGCCCCAGACCGAGAAACTGATGACGATGACGCCCATAACCAGCGCCATGATGGTGCGGCCGATCCAGTTCTGCGAGGCGACGCGCAGGCCTTCTAGCATGAGGATTGCTTCCTTGGGTGCGTTTGAGCCGGCTTCCCGGTTTTGGCGCGGACTATAGGGAGGGGGCGGGCGCGTGGCAATGCGTTCCGCAAAGAACGGCCGACGCGTCGAAATGCGCTATTGCCCTGTATTCCGTATGCTTGCAGTCTCCTCCGGCGAGAAGCCGCGCCTGAGCAATTCCGAACCGGAGCGCGCGCCGAAAATGAGAGCCGATAATGGATGAAACTGTCAACGCCGTCGTTGAGACCGGCGCCGAGGCTCCAGGGCTTAAAGTCGAGGCCGAGCCCGGGGACGTTCAAGGGGCCGAGCACACGGCGCATCCTCAGGCGCTACATCATGACGTGCGTCGCCTTCGGGCCGATTCCGAGGCGATCCGGAAGGCGTTTGAATCGGGCGAATTTCCATACAAGACGCGCCTGAGTGAGAAGGTCTACCTGCGGCACATGGAGACCCTCCAGGTGGAGCTCCTCAAAGCCCAAAACTGGGTGAAGGAGACCGGTCAACGCATCGTCTTGCTGTTCGAAGGGCGCGACGCCGCCGGCAAGGGCGGCACCATCAAGCGCTTCATGGAACATCTCAATCCGCGCGGCGCGCGGGTCGTCGCTTTGGAAAAGCCGTCAGAGCGCGAGCGAAGCCAGTGGTATTTTCAGCGTTACATCCAGCACCTGCCGGCGGCCGGCGAGATCGTTTTCTTCGACCGCTCCTGGTACAATCGCGCCGGCGTCGAGCGCGTGATGAATTTCTGCACGCCAAATGAATATCTCGACTTCATGCGCCAATGTCCGGATCTCGAGCGCATGTTCGTCAATTCCGGCGTTCGCCTCTACAAATATTGGTTTTCGGTCACACGCGAAGAGCAGCAGCGTCGCTTTCGTTCGCGCATGAACGATCCTTTGAAGCAATGGAAACTCTCGCCGATTGATCGTGCGTCGATGGACAAATGGGACGATTACACCGAGGCGAAGGAGGCGATGTTCTTCTTCTCCGATACGGCCGACGCGCCCTGGATCGTGATCAAATCGGACGACAAAAAGCGCGCGCGCCTCAATTGCATGCAGCACTTTTTGTCGAGCCTCGATTATCCGAATAAGGATTATGGCGTCGTGCACGGACCCGATCCGCTCATCGTCGGCGCCAGTGCACACGTCATCGGCCGTGACGAGCACATCCTGGGCAAGTCGCTTGCGATGGACGCTGAGAAGAAACGCAAGCGTTCGCGCTAGGGCTTTACGCTCCGCCATCGCATCATTAACGCCGTGCGGAAACGCGGCGTTGAGGAAAGCTGCGGAAGAATTTCGCCGCCCGTCGTTCGCGCTGCTAAGACTTGCAAAATAAATTCTTGTTACTCTGATCTCGTTACTCTGGTGATGAACTAGCCGTGGCCCAGGCGGAAATCCCGCGCGCTACGGAACTTAGGGCCATCGTTGAGCCGACGGCGTTAGGGCGCTCTGGCGTCTTGCCAAGCGCTATCTACAAAAAAATTTAACCATAAAGTTAAGGCCCTGCTTGCACTTCAGATATCGCCTGTTTAGAACTGGGACGCTGAAGCTGGAAGATGCGTGATTCAGAAGCCCTTCCCCTTCCCCAAGGGCCCGAGACATGCGCTCGGTCGACTGAGCCCTGACAGCCATTCGGCGGCGTGGCCGCCCCTTACGAGCGCCCCAAAAGGAAACCCTATGCTGCGATCTATCGGTCTTGCAGGAACGATGACGCTTGTACTGTTGACTGCGCCCGCGAATGCTTTCGATGTCATGGCCCCCGATTACGGGGGACGCGTCGAGCAATATGAAGCCAGACTTGCGAGGGCAAGAGCGCGGGGCGAGCCGATCCGTATCGGCCCGACAGAATGCGATTCCTCATGCACGCTCTATCTGGCGCATCCCCAGTCGTGCGTTTCCGAGGGCGCCGTTTTCGGCTTTCATGCGCCGTGGTTTGGAGGCCCCGAGGGGGGCGTCGTCGACCCGCGCATGACCGCTATCTTCGCCGCGCATTACAAGCCCGGGCTGCGCCAGGCCTTCATGGCTCACGTGCGGCGCCACGGCAACCAAGCTCCGGCGCCCATGCTGCGAATTACCGGCCGGCAGCTCGCGGCGTACGGCTATCGCCTCTGCTGATTTAGGGTAGATCGACGGGCGCGGAGACTCGATCGTGAGATCGGAGCGCTCCGCGCTCGTACCAACCTTTGCTGCGATTGACGATCCAGACGACGCTCAGCATCACTGGAACTTCGATCAGGACGCCAAC
>DATBRI010000095.1:0-39564 GCA_036560365.1 Methylocystis sp. | reverse complement strand
CTACCACATCAAATGGATGCGCATCGCCAGCGAGAAACTCGTCAAGCATGCCCTGCCGTTCTGCGGAGTTTCGCCATGACTGTTGCGGGAACCGCATAATGGGAGAGTCCGTGACGCCCTCGTACTCCACGACAATTCCCGCAAATTCGGCTTTCGCTACGACACGATTGATAATCTTGTCCACCTCCTCGTCGTAGGTGTGGATGACGTGTTGGATGAAGGCCGTGTCACCATCGGAGGCCTTCAAAAGGCGTTCGATTGTTCTAAAACTTGCAATCGGTGTCTTTTCGTCGCCGAAGAACATCCCCGCGTTATCCGATGTCACGATCAGCGGCTCCACCACAAGAACGAACGACTCGAATCGCGGTGGCTTGTCTGGGGGGAGCCAAGACTTCATCGCGCTTATTCCGGTAGGGGTGCGCAAGAACTTCTGGATCGCCTTTGACTGCCGAAAAGCTTTCGAGACACCATCTTTTCGAAGCGCCTTAAGCTGGTCCTTCGCCCACCTAGGCGGTATGACGCCCTTCAGTTCGCAGACGAAAAGCACGTATCCGAGCGTGGGTTCCTCGCAAATGACGAGCAGATCGATGTCGGGAAGTTGCGGGTCGAACTGGGAGAGGGAAATCTCAGTAAGGCATGGAAAGCCGGCCGCCTCGAAAGCAGCTTTCACTCTTGCAACAAACCCAACGCCGAGCTCCCCGCTAACATTGCGCAGGAACAATTGTGGGCGTCGGATAGCGACCACCCTCAAGACATTGACCAGTCCCTCGTGGGTGGTGAAATCGACCGGCCTCAGTACGATACGGCGGGCCCCCGCTCCCTCCCTCATGAGGGAGAAATACGATGCATCAAGCCTCTCACGATGCTTTGTATCATCGAAAATCATGTCGTCTAGAACGCGCGCTATTCTGGACGGCGGCAATCCCGTTGCCACCTCCAGGTCGTTCATAAGCTCATTGTACTCAATGAAGATGGCCCCTACCTTATCGTTGGCCTCGCCGAAGCGCCGGTGATAGAGCGCATTGCCAAGCATGAAGCGATAAACGATCAGCAATTCAGCATAAGTGTAGCCGCCGAGATCCACTGAGGACGTGGGGTCGAGTATTGAGAAATATGCCTTCAGCTTTTGATCCACCTCTTGGTCGATTTGAAGCGATGCGGCCTCGACATTTGGGGATATCTGGCCCTCGACTTCGCCCTTAAGCAGCGCGCGGGCCCCCTCGGCGTAAGTGCTATCAGCAAACATCTCGCGCGAAAGCTCCAGATGTTCGTTCCATGCCGTATAGAACTGCCGTGGGAGTGACGGGTCGGTGTAGCGGACCTGTACCTTCCCATCTTCAAACGTCCACTCCACGGCCCCAGGCACGTTGTACGAATAGTATAAAAATTCGCGTAGCGAGTAGTAAACCACGCAGAACGAGAGATCCGACATAAGCGTCTCAATGTCGGGCGGCGGCCCTTCCTTGCCACTTACGAGATGTGGGGCGAGGATCGTTACCCCGTGTGAAAATGACACAGCAAGGCCAAACGTCTCCATCCTGGATGCAGCGTGCTCTTGAATGTTGCTAGCCAACCCAAGAACCGCGTTGGCGTCACAATTCAGGCTCTCGAGCCGCGCGAGATGGCCATCGAGAAGCTGCTCAAACTCCTGAAACGACTTCAAATCGCGCAAATCCCATCCGCCGCCCTGGGTAAGCCTAGGGCCCGTATCAGACGCACACGGGGCATGCGTGCTGCTTGGCGTAGAATTATACACTGTAGCGCCGACGCTAGCGCGAATATTCACGTTGCGACAGCTGTCGTACAATGGCCGGTTCTGGCGCGAAGCAGCCGTTGAAGAAGGGCAGTTCACGACCCTGAGCAGACCTTCGATTTCAGCATAATCACTTGTCTACAAATTCTTGCCTATGCCTTTCCCACCAGTTTTCGGCATAATCGACGTCGAATATGGGTGTATTGGCGGAGGTCGCCATTTCGAATGTAACAAGCGCATAGGCGACAGTTTTAAGGCTTAGATCGTGTCTGGCTATTTTCAATAACAAATCAAGCTTCTGCACTTTGGGAATATCTGATCTATTCCACATATACTGCAAAATCCCAATTCGCGTTGTCTGTTCTGCGGCATCGTTGTAAGCGAGTTCAAAAGCCCATAGGCTCAGCTTAGAGGGGTCCACGCCTGGTAACCAAGGCACATTAAACCCAAGTTGGAGGGCAGTACTAAAGGAAGTTGATAGTGACCTCCAAGCTGTGTCGGCCTTCTTCGCAAGTGGGTTGTTTTGGTCGTTCCCAATCTTTCTTAACTCATCGAAGGCTCTACGGTCGTCGTTTTGTGCGTCAGTTATGAGTTCAGTAAGGTTGACGATCGCAAGGATCTTTCCAAGAGATACTTTCGCCTCAGAAATGGTGCCGTTCATGCTAGCAAGGCTTGCGTTTGTTTCAGTCAATGCAACCTTAACTCGTTCATCTGTTTGCTCAGAAATGATTTCTTTGATGGTCGGCTCTAGTTCGTCAACCAATTTTTTCGTTCGGCCCTCAACGAGCCCTCTAATTTCTGACTCTTGAGCCTTGAGTCCACTTGCTACTCGAGCAGAGGTTTCTGACCGTATTATTTCGGAAAGTTCTTTTTCTGTGCGTTCTCGAGCGACTTTCTCAACAAGGTTGGTGATGTTCTCGCTCCGAAATTCTCTGTCAATGCGGTTTTTGACTTCCACTCGAACGTCCGCGAGAGCAGCTTCAACAGCTGCTTTCATATCGCTCCGCATTTGGTTTACAGATGAAAATTGAAAATACCCAGCCGCCGCGACCATGAACACCAAGAAGCCGCCGGCATATTTATAAAGATGCGTGTAAAATTTTCGGTCTGCCTCAATTTGCTGTTTAGCGAACTCGAAATATTTGCTATCTCTATCGATTTCTTCGCGGATCAATTTTTCAATCGAAACGGAGTCCTTAGGTAACGCAGATGCTTTGGTAGAAAGTCCAAACATGAGCGGAAATCGCCTTTTTGTTTGTCCTGTCCGAAGATTGGCAGGTCCCTTGATTTGTTGGCACCCGCGGGAGGAAGACTCGCCGCTAGGCAGCGCAAGGCGCAATCTGCAAGCTTATCAAGTTCGCGTAAAGTGTGTTGCCTGTTGCCTCCAGCCACGGGTGTCTGCAAATGGCGCGTTGCGGAATTCAAATCGACCCACGGCTGCTGTTCAAAGCCACTTTCCAGTTCCTAGTTTACAATGTACGCTAGACTATTCCAGACAGGGCGCTCTCCTTAGATGTTTGGACGTTTCGCTGCTTGGTCCTTGCACTCTCGATCGGCGCTGACTTCCGAGTTCGCGCGCTAGGCCAAACTTTAACTCCCGCTTTTCCGGGCTTTTTCGATTTTCGAGGCACGGCGCCGCGCGAGATTTTAGGCCATTTGATCTGTCGCGGCGCATGCCGCTATCAAAGCCCTGCGGAATGCGCCATCGCCCGCTTTTCCGGGCCATATGACCGCTCAATCCCGCTCAATCCCACCTAAACCCGCCTAGGCCATCTGATCTGTCGCGTTACATCTGTCGCGTTACATCTCGCGACGGCGGCGGGTCTGGACAAGTCGTTGCGCGCTTTCTATAAGCCCGACACATCGCGTTCGCGCGAGCCCAGGTAGCTCAGTTGGTAGAGCATGCGACTGAAAATCGCAGTGTCGGTGGTTCGATCCCGCCCCTGGGCACCATCAAAATCAATCGCTTACGAGATAAAACTTTCGCGTAGACGCTTTTTTGCGCCGTCTCGACAAATGGGTTCCTGATTTACGTCGGCTTCGTCCGTTCGACAGTTTCTTGGCGCTATCGAGAAGGCGCGGCGTCTTCGCGCGCGTTCGAGCCTAGAGACCGATCTTTGACCCAGAACCCTCGTCGATGGCCGGTCCGCATCAACCTTTTCAAGGTTTCCTGGAACGACGCGCGTCGAATGCATGCAATCTCGAGCAGAGCTCGGGGCGGCAAGCTCAACGAAAAAAGCTCAGTCTCAGCTCTCGCTCTTGCTCAGCTCGCTGCGAGCCTCATCGCGCGAATTGGTTAACGGCGCGGATATAGCTATATTCGGGGAACGCAGCCGAGCACGGTGATCGCCTATGCCTCCCGCATTCCGTCATATCCTGATCATATTTGCCTCAGCAGCGGCTGGGGCAGGCCTTGCCGGATGCGCCAGCACGCAGACGGCTTCGACACTGAGCGCCACCGCCGTCGCGCCGGCGCTGCGCGGCGATCTCGCCGCGCCGGCGGGACGCGTCGACGCCGTCGCCGTCCAGGGAGGCGATCTCTACGGCGAGACGAAAGACGCCGGCTTCATCGTTCCCGCCGTCAGACCGGGCCTCGTCGATTCAGCCTTCCATCGCGCCAACGTCGCCTACGCGACCAGAGAAACGCCCGGGACGATCGTGGTCGATCCCGCCGGGCACTATCTCTATTTCGTCGAGGCGGGCGGCCGGGCGACCCGCTATGGCATCGGCGTCGGACGCGACGGGTTCGCCTGGTCGGGCGAAGCGACGATCAAGAGCAAGCAGGAATGGCCGGACTGGTATCCGCCAAAGGAAATGATCGAACGCAGGCCAGACCTCAAAAAGCAGCTGGTTGAGCTGCAAAGCGGTCTTGGCATGCATGGCGGTCCCGGCAATCCGTTGGGGGCCCGCGCGATGTATCTCTGGCAAGGGGACCGAGATACGCTGTTTCGCATCCACGGCACCAACGAGCCATGGACGATCGGAAAGAGCCAATCGTCCGGCTGCATCCGGATGATCAATCAGGACGCGATGGATCTCTATCAAAAAACGGCTGCGGGAACGCGCGTCGTCGTTCTTCCCGCGAGAGTGGCGCGCCGGTGAAACCTCTGTCCGGCTGGCGTTCGCGCTCATAGCGGAATTCTTCTGGGCGGCGAACCGCGCTCATGCGGCATTCCCTTGGGGGGGGACGCCCGCCTGCCGCAAGCAAATTCCGAAAAAGTTGACGGACTTTTTCGATGAGAACCCGCCCCAAGATTGATTTGGGCGATTCCTTAGCGATCACAGGATTCCATGTGATCGGGAAGCGCTCATGGCCGGATAGTCAGTGTAACCCTCGGGACCCTTCGTATAGAAGGTCGCCGGTTGGGGTTCATTCAACGCCGCATGCACGCGAAGACGCTCCACCAGGTCTGGATTGGCGATGTAGAGTCTGCCAAACGCCACCGCGTCGGCCTCGCCCGCGACGATCGCGGCTTCAGCTGTCTCTGCGGTATAGCCCTCATTGACGATATAAGGGCCGCCGAATTCCTCCTTGAGAAGGCGCCCCAGCGCGTCGGGTCCCGGATGTTCGCGAGCGCAGATGAAGGCGACGCCGCGCTTGCCGAGTTCGCGCGCGACATATCCGAAGGTCGCCTCACGGTCGGAATCTCCCATTGACTGGGAATCGCCGCGCGGCGCCAGATGCATGCCAACGCGGCCCGGTCCCCAGACGTCGATCGCGGCGTCGGTCGCTTCCAGCATGAGACGCGCGCGATTTTCGATCGCGCCGCCATAGCGATCCGTTCGCGTGTTCGCGCTGTCCTGGAGAAACTGGTCAAGCAGATAGCCGTTGGCGCCATGCAACTCGACGCCGTCGAAACCGGCCGCCTTGGCGTTTTCAGCGCCGCGCCGATAGGCCTCGACGATTTCCCCGATCTCGGAAAGCGCGAGGGCGCGGGGAATCGGATAAGGCTGGTAGGGACGCAACAGGCTCACATGTCCGGCCGGCGCGATCGCGCTCGGCGCGACAGGAAGCGCGCCATTGAGATAAATCGGATGCGAGAGGCGGCCGACGTGCCAGAGCTGCAGCATAATGCGGCCGCCGGCATCGTGAACCGCCTCCGTGATCCGACTCCATCCTTCGGTCTGCGCGTTGGACCAAATCCCCGGCGTGTCGGGATAGCCGACGCCCATCAGCGTGATGGATGTCGCTTCAGTGAGGATGAGGCCCGCGGAAGCGCGCTGCACATAATAGTCCCTCATGAGCGCGTTTGGGACGCGCCCTTCGCTGGCGCGGCAGCGGGTGAGAGGCGCCATGATGATGCGGTTCGGCAATTCCATCTCGCCGAGACGCAGGGGTTGAAACAATAGTGACATTTCGATGCTCTGCCTGCGTGAGGACCTAATTTTATCGGAAGGGGTTCACGTGCTCGGCGCCGCGCGCCGATCTTTACAAAAGTCCAACATCGTCCCAGCCTTAGCTTTTGAACGCTCGGGACGATGCTGAAAGTTTGTACGGGATTTTACGATACTGGCAATGCCACGCGAGGCGTCTGATGCGAACATCGAAAGACTGGAGTGAAAGATGAGCAAGACCCTTCTCAGCGACTGGACCCTCGTCGCGTTCAAACAAAGGGAGGAAGAGCGTCGTGGAGAAGAACGTCGTCGCGTAAGAGAGCAGGTTCATACGGCCTCGTTCGCGCCAGCCCAGGCGCCGCCGCGCGACAGCGAGACGCTGCGCAGCGAGTGGACGATCGCCGCTCTGCAGAAACGGTTTGCCGCTATGGAGCAAAGACTCGCCGCTGTGGAACAAAGAGAAGATGAACGCCGGCGATCTGAACGCGTCGAGGCTGCGGCGCACGCCCGGCGCGAGGAAGAGCCGCAACAGGTCGTTTTGGAGACCTCGACCGACGCAGCTCCTGATCAGAGTCAGGGGCGCTTGCAGGGGGTCGAACAACCGCAATTTGTTCAGGCGGAGGTTCAACCACCAGAGGCAGGAACAAACTTGGACGCTCACGAACAAGTGTTTGAGCGAAACGCGCCTGAGATTGCAAGAAACAATCAAGGATACAAAAGTCGTTTCGAAGTGCATCCTGCTCCCCGACGCGGGGTCGTTCGGACGATCGTCTACGGCTTCGTTTCTGTCGTCGTCACGGCTTTGGTCGCCGCAGCGATAGGTTTCGGGATCGCCGTTTTCACCGTGCCAATCGAGAAAGCGTCGCAGTTCCACACTTACGTAAATCGCGCGCTCGCCGGGTTGCACGACAAATACCGAGTCGAGCGGCGAAAGTCTCCCACTGCTCCACCCGATCAGGGACGTTCGTCATCCCCTGGTGGATCTCGCTGAGATGGGCAAGAGAGAAGATAAGAGTAATGCTACAAGCAGGGATTGCGTCAGTGTGCGATTTTCGCGTCGCCTTAGTCGGCCGCTTGGAGCAATGCAGCTTCAAGCGCGGCGTCGAGATATCGGCCGACCTCAGTTACGCATTCATTGTCGAACTGCCCGAAGAGTGATGACGGATGGTCATATTCAAAGACCGAGCTCCCATCTTCATCTTCGAACAGCACGACGCGTAGCGGCGCATAGAGAGCGGCGGCGAGGCGGTGGCGCGTCATTTTAGTTGCGGTTAAGGGATTGCCAATCTCGTATTGAATCGCGTTGCGGCGTCCTCCAGCTGATTGCAATAAGGCGCCATGGTCCCGAACGAGGAAGATCGACAGACTGGGACCGGCGTTTTCGTAGGTCTTGGCCGCTTGCCCGTCGCCCTGGCTCAAACGTTCGACGATTTGCGCATCGAGTTCCGGCAGCGCAGCTTCGAGTCTTTCACGAATCTGAGCAAACGTTTTCGCCGAGCAAATCTTGATATGCTTGATGGCGACTGTTTTGGACGTGACCTTTGCTTTCGTCATTGTGCGCTCTCCTGGTTCGTGATGCGGCGCCACCAAGGTGATGTATGTGGAGAGAAACCTATCCGAGCGCTATCTCGTGCAGCTTTCGGATAGAAACTTGGCGTCGATCGTGAAGCCTGAGCGACGGGCGCTCGCCGTCGTTTTCGACTGCGCGCGATACCAGCTGCGGAAATCGCCGGTGAACAGCAGGCTCGTGACGTCGCGCGTGTCCTTTGGGCCGCATTCGATCGTGACGATGATCTGATCATTCGCATGCGTCACGGAAGGCTTCGCGCAACTTTCGTCCTGGGCGCCGACGATGCTATCGCCGTCTTCGATGCACACGTCATGGGTCTGCAGCCCGATCTCCGGCGAGATCGTCGAAATGCGCCATAGGCCCGGCCGGCGCTTTGGCGGTTCAGCGTCGCTTGCGAATGCAGGCGAAGGCGCACCCACAAACAGCAAGAGAGCGACGACGAGTTCGGAGGAAAAAGTTTGCGAGCGTTGCATCGCTATTCTCTATCGCGAAAGCGCATGGCGATCTACGAGGCGCCGTCGCCGTCGCCGTCGCCGTCGCCGTGGCCGTCGCCGTCGCCGTGGCCGATAGGTGTCGCCATTTCCCTACGAGCACGGGAGATTGTCCTGTTGCGTCTCGCAGGCTGACGAACCTACAGTTCCACGCTGATGTGCGACGGGTCCGACATGGAAGCATCCAATCTAATGCGGATCGGCCGCGGCCTCGCCACTGCCGCAAGCGCGATTCTTTTCATCGTCGCTCCGATGCGCGGCATCTTCGCTGCGGAGCTGACGCGCCTGCAGATCGAGCAAAAGCTTGTCGGTGCGCAAGGCAAACCGATCGATCTTTCAAATCTCGATCTTTCAGGCGTCGATCTGTCCGGCCTTAACATGCATGGCGCAGACTTCTTCTCCACCAAGCTCACGGGCGCAAAGCTTGCAAGATCCGATCTGTCCGGCGCGAATTTCACGCGAGCCGATTTGCAGGATGCGGACTTCTCGGGCGCCTCGATGAAGGCCGCGACGCTTTACGCCGCGCTTCTCGACGGCGCGAATTTTACGAACGCCGACCTCTCGACTGCGCGCATCATCGGCGGCGGCAAGGACGTGAGTTTTCGCAACGCAAAGCTAATCGGCGCCGATCTTGGCGCCGATCCCGCCAATCAGGGCATGGTTCCCGTGCGCGCCGAACTGCCGGACGCCAATTTCGACGGGGCCGATCTTACGCAAGCCAATCTTACTCACGCGGTTCTTACCGGGGCCAGTTTCACCGCGGCGGTGGTGACCGGCGCGCGCTTCGACTATGCGGTGCTCGATGGCTCAAACCTATCTCTCGGGCGCTAAGCGCCGCCGCGCCGGCTGCCGAAAATGCCCGAATAAACCGGGAATATTTCCGCAAGACGCAAAGAGCGCGGTGTATTAAGAGCGCCCCACCGATCTCAACAAAACGTGGCATCATGAACGCCAATTGCCTGCGGTCCATTCTTCGGGCGCCAATCGCCTTGCTCGCCGGCTGGCTGATCGGTTCCACGGCTCATGCGGGGGCTATCGAACGCGGGCGTTATCTTGTTGAAGCGCTGACGGCCTGTGACAATTGCCATACGCCGCGCGGCGCCGTTGGCTATGATTTCTCCAATCGCTTTTCCGGCGGCGCGCAGACCTTCTCGGAAAAGTCCTATGTCGTTCGCGGCTCCAATATCTCGCCAGATAGGGAGACCGGCGTCGGGGCATGGTCCGACGAAGAATTGCGCGCCGCCATTGTGAACGGCGCGGGCCGGGAAGGTCGCCTTGCGCCCGTCATGCCGTCGGACTCCTATAAGCCGCTGACGCCAGGCGATCTCGACTCGATCATCGCCTTTCTGCGCTCGGCGACGCCGATCCGCGCGCCGCTTCAAACGCCGCAGCGGCGAAGCGGCGAATGGGCGCCCAGCCCGATTCCCGGAGCGGCGACGGCCTTCGCTGAATCATCGCTCACAGACAAAAACACGCGGGGCCTCTATGTCGCGTCGCTCGCTCGTTGCATGTCGTGTCACAGCGAGGAAATCGACGGCGCTCCCGACTACCGCAACCGTCTCGGCGCCGGCGGAAAGACCTTCCGCAACGCCGCTGGCGTCGTCGTCGCCTCCAACATCACGTCGCATCCGGTAAAGGGCGTCGGGGCGTGGTCGGACGATGAGTTGAAGCGCGCGATCACACAAGGCGTGGCGCGTGATGGCGCGCCGCTGAGGCCGCCGATGTCGACGCTCTCCAAGGCGCATTTTTCGAAAATGTCGCCCGATGATCTCGACGCGCTCGTCGCCTGGATACGGACGATTCCGCCAAGAGAATGAGCTAACGCGGCTTCGATGCGGCGTCACGGATCGCCTCGGCGAGTTCGCCTTCGAAAAGCATCGCCGAACCGAAATGCGTCTCGATATCGAAAGGCCGCTTCTGATTCATGTCGAGCGAAGCGCTATGCATGGCGATCAGACGGCCGTCTTCGGTGAACAGGCCGGAACCCGAACCGCCATAGCCGTCATTGCAGTCGTGACGCACACGACGAGTGTGACCTTCGGTCGGTTCGTCGACGCGATAAACATCACATGACTCAGTGGTGGCCGCGAGGCGGGTATTGGAGTGTCCGGCCGGCGAGACCATTACGACCTTGAAGCGCGCGCCCGTGGCGATATCGCTCGCGTCCGGCGCGGGCTGCGGTTTTACGGTTTCAGGCGTTGGCTGAAGCAGGCGCAGCAAGGCCCAGTCGTCTGTGATGTGCAGGGCTTTCGATTCGACGGACGCGCCGATGCGCAGGCTGTCCTCATTGAAATAGTAATCGCCGCCCGCGATCCTAAAAAAACAGTTCGTCACCGGATGCGTAGGGGCGAGACGCCGGTCGACGAAATTATGCGCGTTCATCACGACGAGATCATGCGAACCGATGAGCCAGGCGGCCGCCGCGCGCTCCAGCGTTCCGAAATCGGAGTAGCACATGAGCACGCCGGCGCCGGCGAAGCGAGTGGCGTCAGCCTCGGTCATCGCTTGCCGCCTGTCGTCGGGGTAAAGCGCGGCGTGGGCTGTTTGCGCGCCGATGCGCGCAAGCGTCGCGCCGAGCAGCATGAGCATGATCAGGGCCGCCGGAAGAGCGGACGAGCGCAGATTCGCCGGAGTGAACAGGCGATGGCGGCGCGCAGGCGAATACATTGGCGCGAGAGGTTTTGGCATTCGATGCTTCTGATGAGGAGGGGATGATCGGCCCTTCAACAAAATCTGTGCGCGATTTGGCGTCAAGCGCCGCGATGTCGGGAAGCATGGGTAGCGGACATGCCAATCTTTCCCGCGACACATTACCGATAAATCGTGAAGACTCGGCCTTGCGCTTAAACTTATATGCCGGCGGATCGTCTCTCGAATTTGCGCGCGAACGCGCAGCGAGAATAAGCGACCGTCAATGAACCATGGCGGCTTGCATTTTGCCGTCTATTTGCGGGGCGACGTCGCCATCGAAGACGCCGTAAAGGCGTCCGGGCGAGGTTGCAGGAGGACTCGTCGATGAGGAAATTGCTGAATTCCGTGTCCCTGTTGTCCGTGCTGATCGCGGCGCCGATCGTGACGATGTCTGCTGCGACTGCCGAGGACAAGCTCGAAGCTTTGACGAAGAGCGAAGACAACTGGGCCATGCAGGGCAAGAACTACAGCTCCAACCACTACAGCACGCTGACCCAGGTCAACGCCGATAACGTCAAGAACCTCAAGGTCGCCTGGTCGTTCTCGACCGGTCTGCTCAGCGGTCACGAAGGTTCGCCGATCGTCATCGACGGCAAAATGTATGTTCACACGTCTTTCCCCAATAATACATTCGCGCTCAACCTCGACGATCCAACCCGCATTCTCTGGCAGCATAAGCCCAAGCAGAACGCCGCGGCGCGCGCCGTCGCCTGTTGCGACATCGTCAATCGTGGTCTCGCCTACTGGCCCGGCGACGGCAAGGCGCCCGCGCTGATCGTGAAGACGCTGCTCGACGGCCATGTCGTCGCGCTGAACGCCAACACCGGCGAGGAATACTGGAAAATCGAAAACTCCGATTTCAAGGTCGGCTCCACGCTGACGGTCGCGCCGCACATTTATAAGGACATCGTGCTCATCGGCAGCTCGGGCGCCGAACTCGGCGTGCGCGGCTACATGACCGCCTATGACGTGCGCACCGGCGAGCAGAAGTGGCGCGCCTATGCCACCGGCCCGGATTCGGACGTGCTGATTGGCGACGACTTCAATAAGGCCAATCCGCATTACGGCCAGAAGGGCCTCGGCACCGCAACCTGGGAAGGCGACGCCTGGAAGATCGGCGGCGGCACCAATTGGGGCTGGTTCGCTTACGATTCGGGCACCAACCTCGTCTACTACGGCAGCGGCAATCCGGCGCCGTGGAACGAGACCATGCGTCCTGGCGACAACAAGTGGACGATGACCATTTGGGGCCGCGATCTCAACACGGGCGAAGCGAAGTTCGGCTATCAGAAGACGCCGCACGATGAATGGGACTACGCCGGCATCAACTTCATGATGCTCAGCGAGCAGAAGGACAAGGACGGCAAGCTACGCAAGCTGCTGACCCATCCCGACCGCAACGGCATCGTCTACACGCTCGACCGCACCGACGGCACGCTGGTCTCCGCCGACAAGATCGACGACACGGTCAATGTGTTCAAGAAGGTGGATCTGAAGAGCGGCCTACCGGTCCGCGATCCGGAATATGGCACGCGGATGGACCATCTCGCGAAGGACATCTGTCCCTCGGCGATGGGCTATCACAACCAGGGCCTCGACTCCTACGATCCCAACAAGGAATTGTTCTTCCTCGGCGTGAACCACATCTGCATGGACTGGGAGCCCTTCATGCTTCCCTACCGCGCCGGTCAGTTCTTCGTCGGTGCGACGCTCAATATGTTTCCGGGTCCGAAGGGCGATCGTCAGAAGGCGGAAGGCCTCGGCCAGATCAAGGCCTACAACGCCATTACCGGCAAGTTCAAATGGGAGAAGATGGAACGCTTCGCCGTTTGGGGCGGCACCGCCGCCACCGCCGGCAATGTCGTCTTCTATGGAACGCTCGACGGCTTCATCAAGGCCCGTCACAGCGACACCGGCGAACTGTTGTGGAAGTTCAAACTTCCCTCCGGCGTCATCGGCCATCCGATCGTCTATCAGCACAAGGGCGTCGAATATCTCGCCATCATGTATGGCGTCGGCGGTTGGCCGGGCGTTGGCCTTGTGTTCGATCTCCAGGATCCGACAGCCGGCCTCGGCGCGGTCGGCGCTTTCAAGCAGCTCGCCAATTATACGCAGATGGGCGGCGGCGTGATGGTGTTCTCGCTCGACGGCAAGGGCCCCTACGACGATCTGAGCTTGGGCGAATACAAGGCGAACTGATCGCCTGCCGTTCCATCGATCTCATCCGCCTGAGGCGGTTACGAAAGCCTGCTCGGACGCGCCCCCGTGCGTCCGAGCAGGCGATCGAAATGATCACGGAAAGAAAACCATGTTGCGATTCACTCGCTTGTCCGTCGGCGCATGCGGCGCGTTTTTGGTCGCTCTTGCGACCGTGAGCGCGGAAGGCGCTTCGCTTGGCGTATCTGGCGACGCCGTCTCGAACGCCGCGACCGCTTCGACGGCGGAACCGTCGGACCCCAATACGCTTCGCATCTGCGCGGCGAAGAACCAGCCGCCGCTTTCCATGGAAGACGGCTCCGGGCTTGAGAACAAGATCGGCGCCGAGCTTGCAGACGCCATGAAACGCAAGGCGCAGTTCGTGTGGTCGCAGCAGCCGGCGATCTATCTTGTGCGCGATTCCCTCGACAAGAAGCTCTGCGATGTCGTCATCGGCCTTGATACCGGGGATCCACGCGTCGCGACGTCGAAGCCGTATTATCGGTCCGGTTATGTTTTCGTCACCCGCGCCGATCGCGGCCTCGACATCAAGTCCTGGTCCGATCCACGCTTGAAGAAGCTCGGCCACATCGCCGTCGCCTTCGGTTCTCCGGGCGAAATGCTGCTAAAGGACATGGGCCAGTATGAAAACGATATGGCCTATCTCTATTCGCTGGTGAATTTCAAATCGGCGCGCAATCAATACACGCAGATTGATCCCGCCCGCATGGTTGGCGAGGTGGTCAGCGGCGCCGCCGATGTCGCGGTCGGCTTCGCGCCCGACGTCGCCCGCTACGTCAAGGCGTCGTCGATACCCTTGCGAATGACGCTGATCGAAGACGACGCAGCGAAGAGCAATGGCGAAAAAGTGCCGCAGCGTTTCGATCAGTCGGTCGCGGTGCGGCGCGATGACAACGCCTTGCTGGCTGAAGTCGATCGGGCGCTCGTCGCGGCTCGGCCAAAGATCGATGAAATCCTCAAGGCGGAAGGCGTTCCTCTTCTTCCCGTCACCCAATGATGCGCCGCGCGCAAACGAAAACAGGACGAAATACGTGTTGAAAAGAAAAGGAAGCGTTTCGGCATACCTCCTCGGCGCCGCGGTTTGTATCGTTGCGCTCGGCGCCGTCGCGCAGACGGCAGGGATCACTTTCCGCAACACGATAACCGGCGAGGTGCTGAACTTCGATGACGCGTTGCCCGAGGGAAAAGACACCGCGGGCGTCAAAGAATTCATGGTGTCGGGCAAGAATCCCTATAACGAGGATGCGAGCTGTCTGAAGCTGGGTGAACAGCTCTTTCTTTCCGCCTGCTCGGGCTGTCACGGCCACCTCGCCGAAGGAAAGATCGGTCCCGGCCTCAATGACGCCTATTGGACCTATCCGCAGAACGAAACCGACGAAGGCCTGTTCTCGACGATCTATGGCGGCGGCCAAGCGTCCATGGGGCCGCAATATCAAAACCTCACGCTCGACGAAATGCTGAAGGTCATGGCCTGGGTCCGTCACGTCTTCAAGGATGCGCCGGAAAAGGCGAGCTGGCTGACGGAGGTTCAGCGCAAGTCTTTCAAACCCTACGCGGGTCACGAAACCCTGCCCGACAACCCGCCTGGCAAATGTCAGGAAAAGGCGAAGTAAGTCCCACGCCGCCGTCGCCGGAGGCGCAAACACCGAGGCGCAAGCCTCGCAAAAAGGAGGAAACAGGGATGCGTAAGATGCATTTCGCCGCGGCGCTTACCGTCGGCATTTTGCTTAGCGCCGGGAGCGCGCTCGCCTATGACGGCACCAAATGCAAGGCGCCCGGAAATTGCTGGGAACCCAAGCCCGGGTTCCCCGACAAAGTCGAGGGGTCGAAATACGATCCCAAGCACGACCCCAAGGAAATCGCCAAACAGCAAGCGTCCGTTCAGGGCATGGAAGATCGCAACAAGAAGCGGGTCGAGAACTTCAAGAAGACCGGCAAGTGGGAATATGACGTGAGCAAGATCGCTCAATAGGTTTCATCGCGACAAAAGCGCGATGATTAGAGCGGCCACGATCTGGAGCCGGCGTATTCGACAACAGCGCATCGGTCCACTTCCCGAGATCGTGGCCGCCTTTTATGTTCGGCGCGCGTAGGTCAGGCCTTGAACGAAACTCTACACCTCGTCCGGAAGCTCTCCGACTGGCGCGCGCGCGCCCTTGAGTTCGAACAGGAACTTCAAAAGGCGGTGATCGGGCAAGCGCGCGTCGTCAGGCTCGTCACGATCTGCATTTTCGCGCGCGGCCACGTGCTGATCGAAGGCGATGTCGGCGTCGGCAAGACAACGTTGCTGCGTTCAGTGTCGCGCGCGCTTGGCGGCGATTTTGCGCGCATCGAGGGCGCCGTCGATATGATGCCGAGCGACATTCTCTATCATACCTATCTGGGCGAAGATGGTCGCCCGCGCGTCGATCCCTCCGAGCTGCTGCGCCTGGCGGAAACGCTGCCGGTCTTTTTCTTCAACGAGATCAACCGCGCGCGCCCCCAGGTTCACTCGCTATTGCTGCGGCTGATGGCCGAGCGCAGCGTGTCGGCGTTCAACCGCGTGCATCACTTCCCCTATCTAAATGTGTTCGCTGATCGAAACATGGTGGAGCGCGAGGAGACGTTCGAACTGCCGGCGGCCGCGCGCGATAGATTCTTCATGGAAATTCCCATGGCCGCGCCGGACGATGCCGATGCGCGGCGCAGACTCGTTTTCGACCCAGCATTTCACGATACGGAAACGCTTCTCGAGAGCGTTGGCCCTGGGACGCTGGACTACCGCGAGACCCCTGCGATCGCGCGCGCGATCCAGATGCATGTAAGATCGAGCGACGCGCTTGAACGTTATGTGCTGAACCTCTGGCAGGCACTTGTCAGGCCAAGTTCGGCGGGCGTGTCGCTGCCGGACGTCGACCTCGACAGTTTGGTCAAGGGCGGCGCCAGTCCGCGCGGACTCGCGGCGCTTGTGCGCGCCGCGCGGGTGCGCGCCTGGCTCGAAGGGCGTGATTACCTTATCCCGGAAGATGTGCGCGATGTCTTCGTTGAAGTCATGGCGCACCGTATCTTTGTCGATCCCATTCACGCTCTGCGCGGCGATGATATCGTCAAGCGGCTGTGCCACGCGGCTTTCGACGCGACGCCAGTGCCATGAAGACGCTTGTCGATATATTATACCGGCCGCGCGGTTGCTTCGCCGCCAACCACGTCGGCGCGCACACGTCCAGCGAAGTCGGCGGCTTTGGAGTCTTTCGCGACCAGGCGCCCTTCATGCGCTATCCGGACGCTCGCCGCATCGACCTCCGCGCGACGCTGCGCGATCCGTTCGGCGCAACCTATGTGCGACGCTTCGAGCAAAGAGCGGCGATCGACGTCTACGCACTCGTGGACCTTTCGGCCTCAATGGGTTTCACCGGAGCCGTCAACAGATTTCAAATCGCCGTCGACCTTTGCGGCGCACTGGCGTATTCGGCGACGCGCAACGGCGATCGTTTTGGCATGTTCGCTTTCAAAGAGACGTTGATCGGTCGAGCGACGCTGCCGGCGACGCGTTCGCGACGGGCGGCGCTCGCCGCCGTGGAAAGGATCGGCGTCGAAACGCCCAGCGGATCGAGCGTCAAAGGCGTGCTCAGCGCTGTTGAGGCGCTCGGCGCCACGCGCAAGCTCGTGTTCCTCATTTCCGATTTTCGCTGGCCCGCGCCTTTGATCGAGCAGACGTTCGACGCGCTTGCATTGCATGATGTCGCGCCCCTCGTTCTGATCGATTCTCTTGAAGCCGCGCCGCCAAAATGGGGCGTGTTGGAGCTTTGCGACAGCCAGAGCGGCCGCCGCCAGCTTCTTTTGATGAGGCCAGCGCTTCTGCGGCGCTGGGTCGAAGCCGAGCAGTCTCGTCGACGACGTCTTACCCGCGCGTCTTCAAAACGCAGCCGGGCGCCGATCTTCATTTTGGATCGTTTCGACGCCAGCGATCTCAGCATGCGGCTGACGGCGGCGTGAGGCCAGCGGTGCGCATTGCATGTGTCGCCTTCATATTCGCCGCGACGCTTCCTGCATCCGCGCAAGAGACGACGGTGCGGATTCACTCGGCGCGCCCGTTCGGCTATTTCGTGGGCGATCTCATCTATGCGCGCATCGACGTCTCCGCGCCGGGGGACGCCGTGCTTTCGCGCGCCTCCTTGCCCAATCCCGGTCCGCTCACCGGTTCGCTCGATCTCCGGGACGTCAAACTGAGCGAGACGTCGGAAAACGGCGCACGCCTGTGGCGTCTCGATCTCACCTATCAGAATTTCTATGTCGCGCTCGATGCGCGTGACATAGAGATTCCTGGCTTCGAACTCTCCATTTCGACGGCAATCGGCGCCCAGCCCGTCATCGTTCCGGCACGGCGCGTTGGCGTTTCTCCTTTGCGGGAGATTGCGCCGCAGAAGCAAGAGCAGGCGTCGGATTATCTGCGTCCCGACGGTTCGTCGGCATTCGTTGATGAAGCAACGCCTCTCAATCTGGCGATCGGCGCAGGCGCCGCCGCGTTGCTGGCGTTCGTTCTCGTTGCGCGGGATCGCGCCTGGCCGCCCTTCCAGCAACGGAAGGGGCGTGTCTTTTCATCTCTCGCGCGTGAAATCTCGAGGCGGCGTGGCGCGGATGACGCCAATCTCGCCGCGGCGATCCAATCGGTGCACCGCGCGCTCGATCTGGCCAATGGCGCAACTCTGTTGTCAGGCGATCTTCCGGAGTTTCTCTGCCGACGCCCGGAATACGCGCCGCTGCGGGTCGATTTCGAGCGATTCTTCGTATCGTCAAAGCGCCTTTTCTTCGAGGACGAAAGCTCCAAGGACGACGATGCCGCCGAGCAGCTCGCGCGGTTCGTCAGCGCGCTCGCCAGGCAGGAGCGCGCAGGATGAGCGCCTTCGGCTTTGATCACATCGAGGCTCTGTTCCTAGCTCCTCTGGCGCTGCTTCCGCTGCTGCGGTCCGTCCTGCGCGGCGCGACGATTCCCTCGCTCCTATCAGCGCCCGACGACAGCCTTTCCGTCTTCGCCGGCATTGTCTTGAAGCTCGGCGGCGTCATCGCCATCGGCGCGAGCCTATTTGGCGCGGCGGGCCCCCATATCGCCGGCGCGGACGTCGAACGTTTTTCCGAAGGCGCGCAGATCGTCATGCTGATCGACCGCAGCGGCAGTATGAACGAGACCTTCGCGGGGCGAACGCCGACTGGCGGCGAAGAGTCGAAGGCCGCGGCGGCGAAGCGCATTCTGAAGCGCTTTGTCGACGCGCGCCGTCACGATCTCATCGGCGTAGCGGCGTTTTCGACCGCGCCAATGCTGGTGACGCCGATTTCGGATCATATCGACGCCACCGAAGCCGCAATCGACGCAATCGACCGACCGGGCCTCGACTATACGAATATTGCGCGTGGGCTCGCCATGGCGCTCTCGATGTTCAAGACGAGCCAGGCTGATCTATCGCGCGCGGTCCTGCTGATATCCGACGGCGCCGGCGTGATCGATCCAAAGCTGCGCGACGATTTAAAGGCGGAATTCCGCAAGACCAACGTCAGCCTTTATTGGCTGTTCTTGCGCACCCAAGGCAGCCGAGGCATTTCTGATCGGCCGGCGGACGACGACGAGTCGCCGCAGGCCGCGCCGGAACGCCATCTCGATCTTTTCTTAAAATCGCTCGGCGTCCCTTACCGCGCCTTCGAGGCTGAAGGGGCCGAGGCGACTGAGGCGGCCTTAAAGCAGATCGACAGGCTCGAACGCCATCCCGTTCGATATGTCGAAAAATCGCCACGTACGGATCTGAGCGCATGGGCGTTCGCGCTCGCGCTCGCCGCGACGATGCTTCTCCTCGCTGCGAAGCTCGCAGAGGTCCGACTGAACGTCGGGGACAGTGCGCGATGACGATCTTCGCGACGAGGACCGCGATCGTGCGCGACAAGGCGCGCGCGCTTTGGCGTGAAACAAAATCGACCTTTCTGGTCGCGCTCTTTCTCGCGCTGATCCTCACGACGGCTGCATTGCTTAGCCAATGGCGCGGCGCCGTCGTCGCCAAAGATACGATCGAGGCGATGCGCGAGGGCCGCGACGTCGCTGTCGACGCGAACGACAGGCCGGAGGCGATTCTCGCGCGCGTCGCCTTTCTTGCGGCGCGGAGCGAAATCGATCGCGCTCGAGCCTTGCTGGAGGCGCTCGATCGCAGCGGGAGCATCGAGGCGCGCGCGCGGGGACATTATCTCTTGGCGAACGCGCTGCTGCGCAAGGCGTTCGATCATATCGAAGGATCGCAGCTCGAAGCGGCCAACCCGTTCGTCAATCTCGCCAAGCGCGAATACCGACGTGCGCTGCAGCTCGCGCCAGACTATTGGGACGCCAAGTTCAATCTCGACGTCGCGGCGCGGCTCGTCCGGGATTTTCCGGATTTCGAAAGAAAGAGCGGCGACGAACTGAGCGCCGATCCCAAGAAGCTCTGGACCGATATTCCCGGCAAGCCGAAAGGACTGCCGTGATGCGTCCGGATTTGCGCGATCCCCGCCTCGCTCTTCTCGCATTAGCGACGCTGTCGCTCGCAACCACTTTCTTCGCGCCAAAGATTATGATCCGGCGGCCTTCATTCGATTTTCTCGTCATCGTCGACATCACCGGCAGCATGAACGTTCGCGATTACGCCGCCTCCGGCCGGCCGGTCAGCCGTCTCGACGCCGTGAAAGCCGCGCTTCGCGCCATGCTAGCGGAATTGCCCTGTCCGTCGCATGTCGCTCTCGGCATTTTTAGCGAGCGCAGGCCATTCCTGCTGTTCGCACCCATCGACGTCTGCGCAGATTTCACGCCCCTGCAAGCTTCGATTGAGGCGCTCGACTGGCGCATGGCCTGGGAAGGCGACAGTCGGATTTCGGCGGGCTTTTTTAGCGCCATCGATATGGCGAGAGAATTGAAAAGCGATTTGCTGTTTTTCAGCGATGGCCAGGAAGCCCCGCCGCTTCCCCCCCGTGGCGCGCCGACCTTCGAAGGGCGCGCGGGCGAGGTGCGCGGCGTCGTCGTCGGCGTCGGGGGCTATGAGCTTTCGCCCATCCCAAAATTTGACGACAGGGGCCGGGACGTCGGATTTCTCGGCGCCGACGACGTTCCGCACGAGAGCCGCTTCGGCCTGCCGCCTGAAGGCCCGGAGCGGCGTGAGGGCTACAACGCCCGCAACGCGCCATTCGGCGCGAGTGCAGCAATTGGCGTCGAGCATCTGTCTTCGGTGAAGGAAGACTATTTGCGTTCGCTCGCCGAAAAGGCCGGGCTTTCCTACGCCCATCTCGAAGACGGTAAGCGACTGTGGAAGGATTATGCCGCGGTCGCATCCGTCCGACCGCGTGAAGCAGCGCTCGATCTGCGCCCGTTCTTTGGCGCCGCGGCTGGGGTTTTCACGTCCCTGGCCGCCGCCGCAACGTTTTTCGCGCACGCCTTCATTCGCGGGCGCGGAATCACGCCGTTCTACCGCTTTTCCCAACCAAGGAGATCAAAATGAGGAAACTGCTGGGGCTCTTCGCCCTTTTGATTTGCGCGCCTGCGCTCGCGCACGGACCGACGCCGATCAAGGTCGACGAGTCGATCGTCATCGCCGCCGATCCCAAGGCCGTATGGGCCGTGGCCGGTAAATTCGACGGACTCGCCAACTGGCATCCCGACGTTCAGAGCGTGACGGCCAAGGGCGGAGACGCCGCCGGCGCTGAGCGCGAAATAGCCCTCAAGAAGGGCGGCGTTTTGAAGGAAGGGCTCGATGAATTTGACGCCTCGGCGTTCAAGCTTGCCTGGCGCATGTCCGATCCAAATCTCGATGCGCTGCCCGTAAGTTCCTACACCGTCACCTTCACGATCGAACCTGCGCCGGCGGGAGGGAGTTTGGTGAAATGGTATGGCCGTCTCTATCGCGGCGACACGAGCAATGAGCCGCCGGAGAACCTCAATGACGATGCGGCGCGAGCAGCGATGTCGAGCTATTTGCGTGACGGTCTCCAAGGCCTGAAGAAGAAAGTGGAAGGGAAGTAGGCGCCGCGATGCGCCTTCGCAGAGCGATCATTCTTGCAGGCGTCTGCGCGTTCTTCCCCTCTTGCGGCGAAGAAAGGCGCAGCGCCGAACAGGATGATTTGATCGCGGCCGAGGCTCGTAAGGGCGATGGCGACTGGCTGCGCGCCACCGATCGCACGGAACCTGCGCTCTGGCTCGCTCAACGCGAAGGCGGCGCGGCCGTTGGCAAGCGTGAACCTGCGGTAGAACGCATGCGCGCGGCTCTGTTCTCGGCGCGGGCGCACTTCCTCGAGTCCGACCGCATGCCCGCCAACCGTACCGCTCAGGTCGGGCAGATGCTCGCCGCCGACGGCCATCCAGAGGAGTTTGCGCAGCTGATCCGCTCACTTGTCGAGGTCGCCGCGACGGCCGGACAAAAGCAGACGTATGGCGAGCTTTGCCAGCATTATTACAATCTGCGCCACGCGGGGTCGGGCGTGATGAGGCGCTGCGGATGCTCGCCGCACGTTATCGCATGCAGAAGCAATTCAGATAGCGCCGCCTAGAGCGCTTCCCGATCACCTGGAATCATTTGATCGATAGGAATCGCTCAAAATCAAAATATCGGCGCAGCTTCTCATCGAAAAAGTCCGTCGACTTTTTCGGAGCCTGCTCTAAACAAGTTTCATCGCAACCTTGTTTTCAACCGCGATACGGAGAAGATCCGCTTTCGAACGGGCGCCGAGCTTGCGCTTCAGCAGAATGCAATTATTCGCGACGGTCTTGTAAGAGACCTTGAGAAGATGCGCGATCTCGGTCATGTCCTTGCCGTCAGCAAGATTGCGCAGGATCTCGATTTCCCGGCCGTTCAGCGCGTCGAGGGGATTGCTGGCGCGGCTCTGGTCAGCGAAGGCGAGTTTCAGCGCGAGAGTGTTCGACAGATAACGCTCGCCCGCCGCCACGGTACGGATCGCCTTGATGAAGACTCGCGGGTCTTCATTCTTCGCGACATAGCCCCGCGCGCCGCCCTCGATCGCGCGTGCCGCGAAAATCGGGTCATCGTTCATGCTGAAGATGATGATTTTGGCGTTTGCGTCCCGCTTCAGGATGCGGCGCAGCAGCTCGAAGCCGGAGACGCCGGGTAAATTGATGTCGAGCACCACGACGTCGGGTGCCGCGGACACGTAGGAGTCAAGCGCTTCGTTGGCGTCATGCGCATCGAGCACTTCGATATCCTTTTGTCCCGAAAGCATGCCGCGGCAGCCCTCGATCACCATGGGGTGGTCGTCGACGATGAGAATGCGCATCCATTTTCGCTTGTTTGAGAGTCTGAACTTATGTTGTGAAAACTGCGAGTCTTGTCAATCGACTGTAAGTGGACGTCAACGGATAAGCTGGGAGGAGAGGGCGTTCATCATGCGCGGGGGTTCGCTTAAAGCCAGACTTGGCGGATTGATCGGCGTCGTGCTCATCGCGACGTTGCTGATCAATCTTGCAATCCAGCTTCTTCACGCCGGACCGCGCGTGCGTGCGGAAGCGGGAAGCAATCTCAGATTGATGCGGGAAGTTGTCCTGGCAACGATTGCAAATCTTCCCGAAAGCGAAGATCCGGCGCCCGCCTTGCGGCGTCTTTACGCGTCGTTGGGGAATCTTCGCCATGCCGATGTTGAAATCCTCGCCGCTAACGAAACCGCGCCGCGCGATTGGCTAGAGAAGATTCGCCATTCCGGTCAGGACGTGCCGGAATGGTTTGTGAAGCTCGTCGGCGCCGCGCCGCGGGTGCTGACAATCCCCGTGATTGTCGGCGGGCGCGCCTACAGCAATATCGTGGTGATCTCGAATCCCTTCGATGAGCTCGAAGAGATCTGGTCCGATATGGTTTGGCTTGCGGCGATCAGCCTCGCAGTCATGATCGTTTTCCTGACGCTAGTGCTGCTCTTCCTGCGCTACGCGCTTGCGCCCTTCGCTGCGCTGACGTCCGGTCTGGCGCAATTGGAGGCAGGCAAGAGCGCCGTGCGCCTATCGGTCGGCGGCGCGTCGGAGTTCAGGTCGATCGCGACCGCCCTGAATTCGCTCGGCGCGACGCTCGATCGCGTCAAGCAGGAGAATCGCCAGCTCGTCGACAGGCTTATTCAGGTGCAGGAAGGCGAACGCAAGGATATCGCGCGGGATCTCCACGACGAAGCGGGACCGTGCCTGTTTTCGATACGCGCCACGTCGGCGGCGCTACAGGAGCTTGTCTCGCAGCCCGCGCCCGATCTTGGGCGACTGAGACAGATGAGCGCAACGATCGACAAGGCCAGCGAGTCGCTGCAGTCTCTGTTCAGAGGCCTGCTTGGCCGACTGCGGCCGAAGGGCCTCGAGGAACTCGGTCTGGAAGCGGCGCTGAAAGCTCTTTTCGCGTCATGGGCGCACACCCATCCCGAAGTCGATCTGCGGCTCGTCGTTCGCCACGACCTCTCATCGCTCGATGAGGAGGCGGCGCTGGCGGCCTACCGCGTGGTGCAGGAGGGCGTAACCAATATGTTCCGCCACGCCGGCGCGGATATGGGCGAGGTCACGCTGGAATTCGACTTGGACGCGTCAGCGGACGCCTCCGAACCCGACGCGGAAGCGCCGCCGCAACTAAAAATCACCGTCGAGGACAATGGCGTCGGCATTACGGAGCGCTTTACTCCAGGCATGGGCCTGCTTGGCATGAACGAACGCGTGCGCGCGCTTGGCGGCGCGCAGCGGATCGAAAGCCCGGAGTCCGGGGGCACGCGAATCACGGTGCTGCTTCCCCTGCGGGACGACGGCGAATGAGAATGAGTTGAGACAAGGAGCATGTTCGTCCGACGCCCGTCGCGGAACAGGAAACTTTGGAAGCCTGAATGACGAAATTTTTAAGGTGAAAGGATACGCGCGCTTCATTATTCTCACCGGACCCGCCGTGTCGGGCGGTCGACAAAAATTGAGGAGCAACGCCATGGCCTGGTCGCAACCGATCATCGTCGAAATCTGCGTCGGTATGGAAATCACAAGCTACGAATCCGCCGAGATCTGATCCGCCAATTCGCGGCGGTTCATATCGCGCGCGACTCACCTGAAGCGACGGCCCGCGATTCGCTGACTCGCGTAAACATTGAGTTCGCGCCGTCGCTTGCGACGGCGCCTCTGTTTCTGCCTGCCATTGGGCGAGTTTATTTCCTTTGAGCTGCGCCGGTCGACCGTTGCATTTTTGGCACTCACCCGTGACTGCTGATAGCATATTGTTTTCTCAGGCCTTTGCCGGTCCTGGTGCTTGCTCTCGCAGATTTTGCTCCTAATCTGAAGGGAATCAGATCGTCAAGGAGCAGGCCATGGCGTCCCGCGGCTTCCGTTTGCAGCTTGAGGGCTACGGCCTGACGACGGCGAATATTCTCTATCGTCTGCCCGACTATCCGAAGATCATCCAGTCCTACATCTGGCAGGAATATGATCTTCATCCCGAGTTTCCGGAGCTGCGCAAATTTCTGGATTTCTGGATGCGAAGCCTCGATGGCCCGCTACATTCGGTCACCGTCGCCCATACGAACCTCATCAAGCCCGCTGAGCTGAAGCTCCTCGACAAGGAATTCAAGGTGCACTGAAAACTAACATGACCGCCTTGCGCAACGAGCGTCGTCGAGACAAAATCGACTGGGGTTTGAGCGAGGGCGACGGTGAGGGACGAGGGCGATACGAAATCTTGGATGGGAGTTTGGGAAGCGGCCGCGCTGATCCTTGTCGTGGCGACGGCTTTCCTTCTCGCGAGGCAATACCGGGAAAGCCTTTATGTCGATGAAGCGCCGGAGCCCCTCTCGCTGGTTTTGGAGCGTGAAGCGGCGGAGGTGAACGCGACTCTTCCGGAGATGGTCAGCGAGGGCGTTCGCCTCGACAAGGCGACGGCCGGTCCGGGCAACGCCTTCAATTACAGCTATACGATCGTTGACGATGAAGCGGCGCGATCTCTGATCGGCAACGCCAAGAAGCTCGCTGAATTGAGGACGCAGCTGCAGAGCCGCGTTTGTCTGACGATGCCGCATCGTCGCGCAAGCGGCGCCGTCATGCGATATGTGCTGAAGGACAATAAGGGCGAGATGATCGCCGACGTCTCAATCGATGCGGACGACTGCTGAGAGGGGCTGTGCGCCGGCTTTCGCGGCGCGGAGTTCGTGATCGCGCCGGTTCCTTCCCCCATCGAAGTGATTTGAGCGCCAGTTCGCCGCGTAACCATAGCTGCCGGGGATTATCGTCCGCCGCCTTAGATCGTCTCTTTGGAGCGCGTTATGCGTCGCCCGGGGCACATGCGTGTGTGCCGCGATTGTCGCTTTTCAGGCAAACCGCCGGGCTTTCCTCTCGGCGGCGAGGAACTCAGAACTTCTTGACTTCGACGTCATGTTTTTGCAGCGCGTAGCCGATCTGACGAGGGGTTAGTCCAAGCAGCCGCGCCGCCTTCGCCTTGACCCAGCCTGCGCGCTCCATCGCATCGATCAAACGGTCGCGGTCGGATGGCGAGTCACGCTCCACGGTGCAGTTTTCAGCGCGGGGACAGGCGTCGGGCGAAGAGTCGGCCTGGGGGCGCTCACTGGTCGTTGTCGGCGGCGGAGGCGGCGCAGGCTGACGGTCGCGCGGCGGCGCAAGGGTCGGCAAGCTCGCGACGGGACCCGGAGGCGGCGAACGTTCCAATGAGCCGCTCCAAAGCACCGCGGAGAGACAGCCATCGTTGCGACAGGAGAAATCCTTGTCGGTGATGACATTCCCTTGCGCCAAAGTCGCTGTGCGGAACACGCAGTTTTCCAGCTCTCGGATGTTGCCCGGAAAGGCGCAAGCGGTAAGCACGTGCAGAGCCGATTCCGAAAAGCTCAGCCGTCCGCCCTGCTCGGCGTTGAAGCGACGCAGAAATTCGCTGGCGAGAGGTTCGAGATCGCCTTTGCGGTCGCGCAGCGGCGGCACGAAGATGGGCACGACGCTGATCCGATAGTACAAATCGGCGCGAAATTCATTGCGCTTCACCGCCTCTTCGAGATTTTTGTTCGTCGCGCATACGAGTCGAACGTCGACCTTTTGCGTGCGCGTGCCGCCCACCCGTTCGAATTCACCTTCCTGTAAAACGCGCAGCAACTTCGCCTGAAACGCCGGCGTGATTTCGCCGATCTCGTCCAGAAACAATGTGCCCCCGTCGGCCAGCTCAAACCGCCCCTTACGCATATTCACGGCGCCGGTAAAAGCGCCGCGCTCATGGCCGAAGAGCTCCGATTCCAGCACGCTCTCGGGGAGAGCCGCGCAATTCAGCTTGATGAAGGGTTTCGAGCGGCGCGGCGAGAGATTGTGTATCGCCGCGGCGAACAGTTCCTTGCCGGTGCCCGATTCGCCGCGCAGAAGGACGGTGGACTTGGCCTTGGCGACGACGCGAATCTTCTCGATGACCGCGCGCAGCGCCGGGCTGTTGCCGATGACCCCGTTTATGCCGCTGACCTTGGTTTCGATGTGCGGAAGGCGGTCGCCTTTTTCGAGCCAGGCCTTTTCCTGCATCAGGCGCTCGCGGTCGCGTGCAATGAGCTTGTGCAGTCGAAGAGTCTGACCGACGAGATTGGCGATCATCGTCAGAAAGCGCACGTCGTGGTCGAACAGGGTCACTGAACGTTCGTCGTAGACGCGATCCACCGTCAGCGTGCCGACGACGGCGTCGCCCTCCTTGATAGGGACGCCGATCAGCGAGAATGGCCGGCCGTCGGTCGGTCCCCATTCGGAAAAGTCGGTGCCTTGGAAGAGCGGCGAGGCTGCGACGTTCTCGACGACGAGCGGCATTTTCGTCGCGACGATCTGCCCCACGGCGCGTTCGGGCAGCCTGTCGAAGAAACGCTTGGCGGAATCTTCGCTCCAGCCAGATCCCACGACAACTTCTGGCTCGCCCGCCGCGCCGAGCAGCGCGACCAAGCCATGGCGCATATCAAGAAAGCTCGATAGCAACGCCAACACGCCCGCAAGCGTGGTTTCCAGACGATTTGGCGACGCCAGGAGCTTCGATATTTCGTAAATGCCGACGAGAGCGGTGTCTCTCACGTCGAATTCGCGCGCCTTCGGCGCATACGCGCCGCCTGCTAGCTGCAAACCCATACGTTTTAGCCTCACGACAGGCGTGGGTGTTTTCGAAGGTTTAGACGCAAACATCGTGCCATGCCGTCCTTATGTCCAGAGTGTCACGAAAACAAAGGCCTGCGCTTGCGACAAAATCGACGTTGGCGCGCGCGCTGATCAACTCTTGCGCCTTCTGCCGCCTCCTCCGGCGCCGCCGCCCGATCAAACGGCGGTCACTCGAACCGTGTTTCATTGCAACCGCCCTTGGCGCCGGCGGCGTGAAGAATTGCGAGACGCTTAGCGCCACGCGCATCGTAACGAGCCAATAGCGAAATTGCAGGCGTCTGCGTGCGTTATGTGGCATTTCGCCGCCATGGCGCGTTTGTCGCGCCCAATGCATTTTCAGCAAACTCCCGCCGCTACTGAGCGCTGCTGCCTGGATATACAACAGACTGGATGGTTATTGGGCGTTTACGCAGAAGCGGTTTAGTATGCGCCGTGCGTCGCCGATGATATAGACGAGGGTGTCCCATTTCATCGAAGGAAACCCGGCCAGAGCGGCTGGTTATTGCCGTAGCCGTAGCGCCATCGAGGGGCGGACCATAGCAATCACTTCTTAGGAGCCGACGGCATGAAGATTTCCGCGCGTAACTGCCTTCCCGGGACGGTCAAGCACATCCAGAAGGGCGCGACCACGGCGCATGTGACGGTTGACGTCAACGGATTGACGGTCACAGCTTCAATCACCAACGAATCCGTCGAGGAGCTAGGGCTCCGCGAAGGGTCAAAGGTCAAAGCGGTCGTCAAGTCCTCGGACGTGATGATCGCGGTCGACTAACGCGCTCGGGCCGATGGACGTTATTGCGCCGGAACGCGCGACGGCTTGCCATCGGCGCCGAGGAAGGGGAACAGCCCAGACTGGAAACATTGGGTCATGTGGGCGGCTTTGACGATCGCCTGCTCGGCCTGAGTCTTTGGCAGCGTTTCATTGGCGCTTTCGCTAAAGAGTTCGAGCCAGCGCGCAAAATGCGCCGGCTCGATCGGCGGATGGATATGCGCGGCGAAGGGCTGGCCCTGATAGCGCTCCGTGCCGAGCAAGGACCTGGACCAGAAATTCGTGACGATCCCCATGTGCTGGTCGAGACCGTCGATCGCCGTAAAGATCGGCCCCAACAGGGGATCGTCGGCGCTCTTGGCGTAGAAGCGACGCACGCAATTGCCGATCGCGGCCTCCAGCTTCTCGCGTTCGGCGGCGTCCTCGATCGGTGGAATGACGGCCGGCTCCATGCGACCTCCCTGCATTGTGCGGCGTTTGCTAGCTGCGCCGGCATTTCGATTTGAGCGTTTCCTTCCCGATCATATGATTCGATATGATCGGGAAGCGCTCTAGCGCAAGTTCAGAACGGTCAGCGGCGTTGCGATGGCCTTTTTCTTTGTGCTTAGCAGCGCGTCGACCTTGTCGCGCACGAGTTCAATCCGCAACGGCTTCGCCAGAAAGCCATGGGCGCCCGCGGCGACGCATTTTTGGCCGAACCCGCTCGAAATCTGATCGACGATGACGATGATTTTCGTTTCGGGAACGCGCGCCAGAAACTCCTGAATGAGATCCAAGCCATTGACGCGGATGACGCCTTCGGCAAGCACAAGCAAATCCGGTTTCATTCGCTCGGCTTTTGCGAGCGTTTCGGTCGCGCTCGCGAGTTCATGCGCCTCATAGGCGTCATGGAGCGTCGACTGAATCGCCGTGCGAATGATTTCATTGTCATCGACGACAAAGACGCGCCTGCGTTCGATGACATTCGTCATCCTTACGCCGATCTGCATGGCAGCCTCGCGCGGTAATTGACTGACGAAATGCAAGCAAGGAGCGTGCCGCGCAACATGCGAAGCGTTGCGAACCGGCGCCACTACCATGGCTTGGAATCTCGTTTGCAACCGTCGCGCAGCTTGTCAGCAGCAATAGCGCTGCGAAATTGGCGCGCCGCCAAACAGGCAAATCCTTCGGCCGCAGGTCTTTGCCGCGCGGCTCCGCGCCGTTTGCCGCTCATTAAACGACACATTTCGTAAAGTAGAGCGCGTAGTTTGGAATTAAAACGCTTCCAGACTACGGCCGCTGTGGCAGAAAAGTAACATTCGTCAAAAATAATACATCGTATCTGTCTGAAACTATACAGCTTACAAGACTTCCATTCAGACGTTTCATCAGTTGACCGCGATGACCGCCAAATTTAGCTTTAATCAACTTCTTCGCACGACGCGAAAGTAGAAAACGCACAACCCTCCCTGGCGGTTCCCGATGAGCGACGTGAAATCTCCAATTTCTCTAAGAATGTTGACTCAGGCGCTTCCGCGGACTCGTGCGGACCTGACGTCGATGAAGGCGCTGAGCGTTGCCGCGGCGCTTGCCTCGAGCGTCAGCGCTTCGGCTCTGGCGCAGTCGGCGTCGACGACGCTGCCGCCCGTCAAAGTCGACGCGCCGCAGGAGAAGCCGCGCGCGACAGCGCCGGCGCAACCCAAGCCCATCGCCGCCGCGCAGTCGCATCCGGCGCGTCATGCGGCCGCCAATCCTCAGGCTTCGGGGCAGCGCCGCGGCGCGCCGGGGGCTTCAAGCGGCGGTGGCCAGGGCGCGGGGGGTGGAGGTCTTCCGATCTTCGCCACGGCGCCGAACGCCAATCCTTACGCCGATCCGGTTGCGCCCTATAAGGTCGACCGCCTGTCTTCGCCGAAATTCACCGAGCCGGTGCTCAACACGCCGCGCACCATCACGGTCCTGACCAAGGAAGTGCTCGACGATAAGAACGCTTTCTCCCTGCGCGAAATCGGCCGCAGCACCGCGGGCGTGACGCTGGGGACGGGCGAGGGCGGCAACGCCTTCGGCGATCGCTTCTTCCTTCGCGGCTTCGACGTGCGCAACGACATCTTCGTCGACGGCATTCGCGACCCAGGCGTCAGCATCCGCGAGAACTTCTATACCGAGCAGGTCGAAATCCTGCGCGGACCGGGATCGACATTCGCCGGGCGCGGCACGGCGGGCGGCGCGATCAACATCGTCACCAAACAGGCGACCGATCGCGACTTCACGGACCTTAAAACGATTGGCGGTTTTTCCGACCACATGAAGCGGGTGACGCTCGACGTCAACAAAGCAATCAGCCCGATTCTCGCCGTTCGAGTCAACGCTTTGTACCAAAACTCCAACGTCGCGGGGCGCAGCTTCGTCACCGATGATCGCAATGGCGTGGCGGGCTCGGTCGTTTTCAAGCCAGTGGAAGACTTGAAGCTCACGGCCGAATATACGCATGTCTACATGAATGGCCTGCCGGATTTCGGTGTGGCTTACAATCGCGTCTGGAACCGTCCGTTCACGGAGGGTTTGGTGCCCCGCACAGTCTGGTATGGGTTCCTCGACCGCGACAAACAGACGGCGGTGCAGAATTTTGGGACCTATACAGGCGAATATCGCTTTAACGAGAGTGTGACGATCAACAGCCGGCTGCGGCAGGGGCGCTCGGTTCTCAGCTATATCGGCACCCTTCCTGAGAGCCCGAGCCTTTTTATCCCCGGCGTTTTTAAAGGCACGTTGAACCTCAATCCCCAAAGCCGTCATCAGGTGACGGATATCGTCGACGAGCAGACCGAAGCGACGATCAAATTCTATACGGGCCCGATCAAGCACGCCGTCGTCGCCGGCGTCGAATTTGCTCGGGAAGGCGTCACGCGTGACACGTACACCGGACTGCAATCCGAGGCCTTCAGCGCCAACCCCAATAGCAACAGCATCGTCGGTAATCTATTTCTTCCGCCGACCTATCTGCCCTTCTCTCGCCAGCCCTATCTTTCTGGCAATCCCGCGCGCATAGCGGTTGATACGAAGTCCGGCTATCTGATCGAAACGGCGAATTATCAGGACATCGTGTTGGTCAACGGCGGCGTGCGCGCCGACGACTACAACATCACGAGCCGCAGCGAGACGGGTTACACAATTTCAGGCGGCGCTATCCAGCCGACCTTTGCGCAAAGCCACTCGACCATGGTGAACTACAACGCCGGCATTGTGCTGAAGCCGCTGCCGGAAGCCAGCATCTATGCGGCTTATGCGACTTCTTCCACTCCCGTCGGCGCGGAGCTCGACGGCTCCGCTGCGAACTATGGCGGCCTGAACACCGCCGCGCAAATTTTCGCGCCTCAAAATAATCGTGCGGGCGAATTTGGCGTGAAATGGGAACTGTTCGACCGTCATCTGCTAGCAACCGGCGCGCTGTTTCGAACCGATGTCAACGGCGCGCGCGAGGTGAATTCAGGCGTCACGACGGGCAACGCGTCCTATACCGTTGAGGGCGTCGACCTGGAGGTTGCTGGCAATATCACGGATAAGTGGATGGTGCTTGGCGGCCTCGTGCTGATGCAGTCGCGGGTGACCAATTCATTTGTGCCAACGAATGTCGGCCTTCAACTCGCCAATATCGCCCATGAATCATTCAGTATGCTGTCCAAATATAAGTTCGGCGATCTCATTGGCCTGCCGGCGGACTGGCTTGAAATTGGCGGCCAGGCGATTTATCGCTCGAAAGTTTACGGCGGCACCAATCTCGTCGCCAATGGCAGCCCAGTGGTCAATGCGTACGGTCTGCCTGCGCCGACCGCCTCAAATCCTGTCCTGAACGTTCCGACTATTCTGCCTTCATACTGGCGCTTCGACATTTTCGCGGAGAGCAAGATCAGCGAGAACATCACGATGAAATTCTCGGTCAACAATCTCTTTGACCGGACGTATTACGACGCATTCTATCAATCAGCGGCGCCCTTCGCGCAAATGGCGCCCGGCCGCTCCGTCTATTTTGAAACGCGCGTCCTCTTTTAGGAGAAGATAGATGCTTGCTCACATACCGGGCGCGCTGGAGCGACAGGAGGTCGACGTCCTCCGCCAAGCCATGGCGCAGGCGCGGTGGGAGGACGGCGCCTCCACCGCCGGGGCGAACGCCGGCGAGGGGAAGCGCAATGAGCAACTCCCGCCGGACTCTGAAATCTCGCGCGCGCTCGGCAAGCGGCTGCTTTCGTCGCTCCTCGCCAATCCGGCCTTTATTTCGGCGGCCGTCCCGCTGCACATCTATCCGCCATTGTTCAATCGCTATGGCGTCGGCGACCACTTCGATCCGCATGTCGACAACGCCATTCGCGGCGACGCCATGACCGGCGCGCGTATCCGCGTTGACCTCGCCGCGACTGTGCTTCTTTCTGATCCCGAGGAATATGAGGGCGGCGAACTCATCGTTGAGGACATCTACGGGTCAAGGCGCTTCAAGCCGCCGGCGGGCGATCTCATTCTTTATTCGGCCGGCAGTCTGCATATGGTGACGTCTGTCACGAGCGGCCTACGTCTCGCCTCATTTTTGTGGCTGCAAAGCATGATCCGCGCAGACGAGGCGCGCAGCCTCGTTTGCGATCTCGACGACTCGATACAGGAGCTCGCCCCACGCGTGGGCGCAGACGATCCGGATCTGCGCAAGCTTGTGACGGTCTACCACAATCTCATCCGCTACTGGGGAGAAGCATAGCGCTGATGCTTATTTGCATTCCCGAAGTGCTTTCCAAGCAGCAGGTGGCCTTCTTTCGCGCCGCCATGGACACGGCGTCGTGGGAGGACGGGCGCGCGACCGCTGGTTCGCAGTCCTCTCTGGTGAAGAACAATCTTCAACTGCCGCAAGCCGGCGAAATCGCGCGCGAACTTGGCGAACATGTGCTTGAGGCGCTTGCGCAGTCGTCGATGTTCGTCTCAGCGGCGCTGCCGCACAAGATTTTTCCGCCGCTGTTCAATCGCTATGGCGTTGGACACGACTTTGGATTGCATGTCGACAACGCGATCCGCGGCATTCCCGGAACGCCGATTCGCATTCGCACGGATCTTTCTTGCACGCTGTTCCTCTCGGAGGCGGACGAGTATGACGGCGGCGAGCTTGTGATCGAGGATCGTGTCGGACGGCAGGAAGTGAAACTTCCCGCAGGCGATCTCGTGCTTTATCCTTCGACGAGCCTTCATCTCGTCAAAGGAGTTACGCGCGGCGAGCGTATCGCCTCCTTTTTTTGGATGCAGAGCATGGTTCGCGACAATGTGGCGCGCGCTTTGCTCTTCGATCTTGACCAGGCCATTCAATCCCTGACGACCCGGCTCGGCGCCGGCGATCCTGCCAGCGTCAAATTGTCGGGCGTTTATCACAATCTGATCCGAACATGGGCTGAAGCATGAAACGTCCTTTGCAGTACCTCGTGATCTCAATCATCGCGCTTCTCGCTGCGCAGAGCGTCGCAGCCGCACCAGGGTCGCCAGCGCTCGATGCAGCGATTGCGGCCACCAAGCCTCATGATCTTTCCGTGTGGACGATGTTCGTCAACGCCGACATCGTCGTGAAATTCGTAATGGTTGGCTTGTTGCTGGCGTCGGTCGCGACATGGACGATCCTCATCGCCAAAACGATCGAACTGAAACGGGCGAGCGCGCGCGTGACGACGGCGATACGCCGCCTCTCCGAAGCGCGTGGCCTCGCCGAGGCGCGGCTAGCGCTTGGCGGCGGCGACCGTTTGACGCAGGCGCTGCTTGGCGAGGCGACGCGGGAGATGAAGCTATCGTCCGATATTCTCTCGGCGCCGGGCGTGAAGGAGCGCATTGGGGCGTGCTTCGCGGAAATTGAGCGCGCCGAAGCGCTTTCGATCAAGCGGGGCACCGGACTGCTCGCCTCCGTTGGATCGACGGGCCCCTTCATCGGACTGTTCGGCACCGTCTGGGGCATCATGAACAGCTTCATCGGCATTTCGAAAGCGCAGACGACCAACTTGGCCGTCGTTGCGCCCGGCATCGCCGAAGCGCTGCTGGCGACGGCGATCGGCCTGTTCGCGGCCATCCCGGCGGTGCTCATCTACAATCATCTTGCGCGCCAGGCGTCGGCCTATCTCGAGCTCGTCTCCAATCTTTCCGGCGAGTTGCTTCGCATCGTCTCGCGTGACCTCGACCGCGCCGGACATGCCGCGGCAACAACCAAGATTCATGCGGCGGAGTAGATCATGGCGGTTCATCTCAAAAGCGATCTTCAGGAAACGCACGAAATCAATGTCACGCCGTTTATCGACGTGATGCTCGTGCTGCTCATCATCTTCATGGTGGCGGCGCCCCTCGCCACTGTCGATCTTCCGGTCGATCTTCCGGCCTCCAACGCCGCGCCGCATGAGAAGCCCGACAAGCCCACTTACGTGACGATCCAGGGCGACCTCGCGCTCGCCCTCGGCGAGACGCCCGTCAAACGCAATGATCTCGTTTCGGCCCTCGACACGCGCCTCGGCGATAAGTCGAAGCGCATCTATCTGCGGGCGGACTCCAGCGTGCCATATGGCGAGATGATGTCGATCCTTGAGCGTCTGCGCGCCGGCGGCTATTTGCACGTGGCGCTCGTCGCGCTCGACGCCGGTGGCAAGGAGCAGGCCCCGCAATGAGCGCCGCCGCCGCTCTCCAGAAACCGCAATCGAACGGCAAGCTTTGGGGCGCCGCGATCGCCTTCGCCCTGTTTCTGCACGTCGGCGGCGCCGTCGCGGCGCTCATGACCTTGCAAGGCGATCTCGACGAGGACGCGTCCGGCGCGCCAGCCATTGAATTATCTCTCGAGCCGGCCGCGCCGCGCGACGCCGAGGCCGTGGATCTGCCGCCAGGACCCCTCTCCGACGAAGCCGCCGCCGCCGCGCCTTCCGTCGCCGCCTCCGAGGCGAAGGAGACGAATGAGGAGCGGATCACCCGCGCCGAGTCCGAAGACGCCGAGCTTACCCACAACGTCCGGCCGGAGAAGCCGGTCGAGGAGGAGAAGACACATCAGGCGCAGCCGGTCGTCTCGGCTGAATCCGCCGCCTCGGAGGCGACTGCGCCGCCCAAGTCCGACGCCGACCGCCAGTCCGACAAGCCTGCGGCGCCTGTTCAGGGCGCCGACGCCGCCGCCAACGCCGTCAAGCTGACATGGCAAAAGTCGTTGCTCTCGCATCTTAACCGACACAAGCGCTATCCGAGCGCCGCCGGTCGTCGATCTGCCGAAGCGAGCGTTTCCTTCACGCTCGACAGGCGCGGCCATGTCGTCAGCTACAGCATCAAGCGTTCTGCGGGCCACCCGCTCTTCGATGACGCTGCGCTCGCGATGATGAAGCGGGCCGACCCCGTTCCGCCGCCGCCACCGGTGATCGCGGACGAGAGTCTGACCTTCGAAGTGCCCGTGCAATTTCGCGCCGGGGGCAAAAAATAGCGGCTTGATCGAAAGTAGCGGTTCTCAGCGAGGGGCTTCCAAGCCCCCGCTCCGGAGGACGTCAGCTGCGCCTAAGCTTGTGGGGCTCATTTCAAGTTCTCCACAACGCTTCTCTCCGGCTAAGCTTTTCTATTGTTTAAATATTTTGGAGCATTGTCGGAACAGTTTTTCGAATCGGCGCTTCATTCCACGTGTGGAGAGCTGCTCATGCCGCCACATGAAAAGCGAGCGAGACTGATAGAGATGCGAGGAAGTCGATACACGCGCGATACGGTCGGTTTGGAGCCGAACGTGAAAGGGCTTTGCGAGCAGCTTAGACGCCAATTTTCCGATATCGCGTCCGAACCGCTGCCTGACGACATGCTCGCCCTTCTGGAAGAGCTTAGCCAAGTAAGCGCCGCCGAGTGAACTCGATGCGGCGATATGTCTCGAAGCTCAATGCGTCTGGTTCGGACGATTGGTGAAGTCCAATTTTATGAGGAGGCCTTTTAAGTCCTCGGGCACTGGCTTCATGATCAAGTCGAGATATAAAAGCGAGAAGCGCTTTACGAGCGCCTCGCTCATGGAGCGCCGCAGCACCGCTCTCTTGCCTTGTCGACGGTCGAGTTTCGCGGAAGCGACAGTCATAGCGAACGCGCCTCCTGCTTGAACAGCGACCGCAAGGCGGAGAGTTCATCGCGTATGTCCTTGCCCCCAGACATCCGCTCGGTGGAACGATCCGAAAAACGAGATGCGCCGCCGCCTCGGACCGTGCGCGACTTGCCGCGTTTCGATCGATATTCGACGGTGAACGAGCGAACGGTTTTCTTCATCGATGGACCTTCGTCTTGAGGGCGCCTCTATAAAACCTCGGCGCCGAGCCAGATGTTCCGGCTCTCCGAATGCTGGAAGCAAATTGTCCACATCGCTCGTCTGCGCGCTTCGGGCATTTGAAAATGAAAACGCCGGCGAGGGCGACTCGCCGGCGTGTCCTAATGACCCTGGGGGTTAGTGGCGGGCCATCCAGCTGTCCACCTGCTCCTTGGCCTTGTCCTTGGCGACGCCGTAGCGTTCCTGGATCATGCCTTCGAGCTGCTCGCGGTTCCCGTTAACCCGAGCGATATCGTCGTCAGTGAGCTTGCCCCACTGCTCCTTCACGTTGCCGGTAAACTTTTTCCAATTGCCTTCGATCGTGTCCCAGTTCATGAATTCCTCCTGGTGGGGAGGCGGCCGCAACCGCGGCGACGCCGTGGAAAGCCGAGCCCGGGCCTAGCTTTCACGAGCATAAAACTTTCCGCCGGCTTAGATGTTCCCTGTCGACTTGTGCTCTCGCTATAAATTCGCAGTCTAGCCCATGTCTGGAGCCGTCACGCTCGCCAGCCAAGCTTAAGAATACTAACCTTTGCTTGCGCTGTAATGAGGAGCGGCGCACAGGCGCTTAAAATATCAAGCCGAGTACCACACGCCGAACGTCCGCAGCGAAGTTCGAGCGGATCGCAAAAGCCATGGCACAAAAACGGCAGGCGCCGCATCTCCATCTCAGATTGGTTGGCCGGGTCCAGCCAAAGCGGTCATCAACTACGCAAACCGAGTTTCTTGAGCAGCCCGTCGCGCGCCTCGACAATACGTCGATATTGTTCGTCGCTGCCGCCCGCGTCGGGATGCGCGGTCTTGGCCAATAGCCGGAAGGCGGCGTTGATCTCCGACAGACTGAGCAAGCTGTCGAACGCCAGCCCTAAGATTTCGCGGTGTTCATGGTCATCGTCGAAATTCACTTGAAACAAGAGCGTGCGGCGCTTTTCTCGCGCCTCGAGACGCAGATTCAGCTGGTCTTCTTGCCATCTGTGGCGCGACATCACGAGACATTCGCCAAAGGCGATTCTGCCTAGCGTTTCAAGCTCGTCAAGACTGAACGGCCCCACGACGCCGTAGGGCGGCGCCAGGGACGCCTTCCTGCCGCTCTCGTCATGTTGGATATCGCCGATCGTCGCCATATCAAGTATTCCCATTGAGCCGTTCCAGACGACCCATTGCTCTTTGTCCGTCATACAAAGCGCTCATGCATCAACTGACCCCGCGCTCCGCCGTTTTTATGCAAAAGCCTTCACAAGAGCTGGACCATGCGCCATGCATGTTCGAAGCCAAACGCGCGCTGGCTCGACGCGCTTAGGACGCCAGACAATCGCCCAGTGTGAGATCATACGCCACGCCTCGTGGCTTGAGCCTTGCTTGTTACACGCTAAAAGGAGCAGGACTCACGGTGCTGGACGCTTCACAAACACGCAGCCTCACGACACTGAAGGACTTCGAATATCCGGTCGAGGCCGTTTGGCGCGCGATGACCGATTCCGAATGGCTCTCCGTCTGGTTCTTTCCCAATGACGTTGAGCCGGCGGTCGGCCACAAGTTCACGATTTGGAGCCGTCCGATCGAGCGTTGGGACGGCGAGTTCAAATGCCAGGTTCTCGCTGTGGAGCCCGGCGCCATGTTGCGTTTCAGTTGGTCGGGCGGTCACGACGAACTCAAAGGATTTGGCCGATACATCGACACGACAGTGACATGGACAATCTCGCCGCTGCCGAATGGCGGCACGCATTTCGTTTTTGTCCAGGAGGGAATCGACGCTGATCCCACAGCCGACGCGGTCTACGACATCATGCTCAAAGGCTCGCAGAGCGTGTTGAACTCTCTCGCCAAAAGACTCCCTGACCTCATTGAACACGGCGCCTGAAACGCCCTGCTTCGCCGTGCTCGCTTCGGCTCGTCAGGGTCTCAGAGAGCCAGGTAACATGTCAGCCCATTCGTCAAATTCGCCGAGCGAGTCTATTGTACATGCCGTCGCCGACGACGCATCCGTCGCGGCCGCGCCGCTCGATTTTTCCGGCGCGTTACTCTTCTTTTCGGAGAATTCTACAGGATCGGCGCCCCGCACGATTGATCCCATAGGTTCGCCGCCATCAGCGGCGGAAGCAGCGGCGCTTTCGGATGCGTTATGCGCGAAGATTGCGCCCCTATCCTTTGGCGACCGCGTGCTTTTGCTTTCCGCCGAGGCCGATGCCTGGCGTTCCGCCGTCGAAATGGTCCGGCGTTACCATCGTATCGTCGGTCGCCCCAAGCGCCGTCGGTTCATTGTCTGCGTCGGGCCTGCGGATGGAACGGCGAACCTACCGCCTGGCCTTGAAGGCGATGACGAGATCACCATTCTCCGAACGGACGACCTTGCCGCCGTGCAGGCGGAAGTCGACGCGAGCACCGCGGGAATTCTGATCGCGCCAGTTCGGACGCGCGCCGGTTTTGAGGTCGTCCCAGGCAGCGTGCTGGCGCAATTGCGCGAGACCGCGGACGAATATGGGCTCATACTCGGTTTCGACGAAAGCTTTTGCGGACTCGGCCGCTCAGGCATGCTCTGGGCGCACGAATGGACAGGCGTCACCCCGGACCTGATGATCGCCAGTCATGCGCCTGCAGACGCCCCGCCATTGGCCGCGCTCGTCGTTACGCAAAGACTAGCGCGGGGGGCGCTCGGCGGCGCGCCGCTCGCTGACCGGGCCGCGCTTGTCGCCGGGCACGCCCTTCTCGACGCGCTCTCGACGCCAGGCTTTCAAGAGCGCGTGCAGAACCGAAGCTGGCATCTCGAAGATCGGCTGTCCGCGTTGTTTTATCGGCGTCGTTCAGTCTTTATGGACTTGAGCGGCCTTGGCCTGATGCAGGCGCTAACGCTTGCAGGAGACGCGGAGCCCTTGCGTGCGAAGCTGGCCGAGCACGGGCTCCTCACCCGCGCCATGGGGTCGGTTCTTGGCCTATTTCCGCCGCTCACAGTTGAGGAAAGCGACATCGACGCCGCGATATCCGCCATCGATATGATTTGCGCGCAGGAAGAACGATGAGCGCGGGAAAACAGTCCACGCCTCTCGGCGCGGCCTCAGCGAAGCGCTTTGCTCGAGCGCGCATTCCCTCAAATCGCGACGACCGTTCAACATCATGACCGAGATCAATGCGGCTGATCCAAATGTGCGAGTCATCGGGCGAAAGCCTGTTCCACCTGCGCTGCGGCGATTCATCTGGGACATTCAGTCGATGGTCGAACTCGCCGAAAGCGAGCGGGAGATTTTGCTGATCGGCCGCGATCTCATGGCCCGGCTGTTCACGACGGACGATTGGCTGCCAACGGTCTTCGCCGTCCCAAATCCCGCCGGAAGCCAGCAATTCCA
>DATBRI010000094.1:0-37254 GCA_036560365.1 Methylocystis sp. | reverse complement strand
TGCCTTCTGTTACGCCTGAGAACCTTTTTCACAAGCCGCGAAATCCATTTTTGATGTTCATCCTAAGAGAGTATGGGGAGGTTCGGTGCATCAGCGAAGGAACGAAACGCATTAGGCGCGAGTTATCAGAGGCTCATCTCCCCAATATTCGCTATGAGTCTGATCAAAATAGCGTGCGCGCCACGCTCTTCAATGACGTAGCAAACCGGACAAACTCCCTTGATAGCGAAGCGTATAAGGCGCTGGGGGAGGCTATAGCGTTCTCGCTCGACCCGGATGAACGCAGAATAGTCAACTATGTGATGGAACACGGCCGTATCAATGCCAGCGAAACGCTACGGATTTTGAGTACGACATACTGGCACACTGCGAACGCCAAATTGAGGCGTCTCGTTGATAGACAGGTGTTAGATTTTATCTCTAAAAAACACAGAGACCCAAAGTCTCATTACATTCTTCATCAGCCTAAGAAAAAATGAGGTGTGGGCGGGGTAGTCGCACCCCCTGCGCTGAACCTAAGCCGAAACTGAGATTCTTTCGCTCAACCCAAGTCACACGTGCGTGCATGGATTTGCCATACCAACTCGGTCCCACGCCACCGCAGGCTGTACCACACTCAAATCGACGTGTAGTTCCATGTGTAGGTCCATTGTCAGGGTAATCAACGCAGGGGCCGCAGCATGGCAAATCCACGCCATGACGAGAGTCAGCATCCAGTCGCTCAGATTAACGGCAAAGCTCGGAATGCGGGTGGATCATACCCGCTACAGTGACAGATAGATGCGCACTGGTTCTCAAGGGGCCAGCCCTCTTGCTTTTGCTGAAGGAGCGCCCGCGTGGTTGCGGCGCCGCAACAATTGAACTATCTGCTTTGGAAGCGTTCCGAGAAGAAATCGGCCGCACGCGAGAGGGTTCCACATGGCAGACGCCGACACTGACAGGCTCGCCGCGCGGCGGCCGCTGTCGCCGCATCTGACGATCTTCAAGCCCATCCTGACGATGATGATGTCGGTGGCGCATCGAATCACCGGCGCGGGGCTATACGTCGGCATGGCGCTTCTGGCGCTGTTCCTGCTCGGCGCCGCGGTCGGCGGCGGCGCATACTCCGCCGTGTCCTGGATCGGATCGGGCTTCATCGGCAACCTGGTGGTGCTGATGGTCGTTTGGGCGATCTTCCACCATCTGCTCGGCGGCGTGCGTCACGCGCTCTGGGACCGCGGCCTTTACATGGACGCGAAAGGGCGGGAACTGCTGGCGCAAGGGACGCTCGTCGGCGGCATTCTGCTGACGCTGCTCGTCTACATCTTCAAGACGCTGGCGAGCTAGGCGGGGAGAACGCATGACGGTTGCGACAAGGTTCAAGAGCGGTCGAACCGGACCCGGCGACGCCTATGTCTCCGACCATAGCGGTTCGCCGCACGCCCGCTTCATGCGGCTCACCTCCTATGCGCTGGCGCCGCTGGGCGCCCTGAGCGCCTGGTGGATCCTCGGACTTGCCGGCAAGCCGCTGGAAGGCGTGCGCGCCGAAATCGGCAGACCAATTCCCGCGCTCGTGCTTCTTGCGTTCGGCGTCGTCGGCATGATCCATGCGCGACGAGGCATGGACGACATCATCGAAGATTACGTGCATGACAAAGCGTTGAAGGCGCAGGCGATCGTCGCCAACACATGGGCGTCGCGCGCCATCGCAGCGATCTGGGTCCTCGCGATCCTCCTCATCGCTGCGCCAAAGTAGTCGACGATGCGATCGACGGACGTCGACGGGGCAGGCGAGAGCAGGAAGCAGCGCGACATCGCTTCTTTGATCGCAATGATCCCGTCTTGTAACGACGCTGCGACGCCGCGCGACGCGAATGAATTCGAGAAGGCTTGATCGATGATTGCAAAGAGTCCCGCTTCAAATGTGTCAGTGGGCGGTCGGTCCTATCCGATCGTCGATCACACCTTTGACGTCGTCGTGGTCGGGGCGGGCGGGTCGGGGCTGCGCGCCGTCGTCGGCTGCGCGGAGGCGGGACTGAACGTCGCCTGCGTCACGAAGGTCTTTCCAACGCGCTCGCACACCGTCGCGGCGCAAGGCGGCATCGCCGCCGCGCTCGGCAATATGGGGCCGGACGATTGGCAATGGCACATGTACGACACCGTCAAGGGATCCGACTGGCTCGGCGACCAGGACGCCATCGAATATATGTGCCGCAACGCGCCGCCCGCCGTCTATGAATTGGAGCATTGGGGCGTGCCCTTCTCGCGCACGAGCGAAGGGACGATCTACCAGCGGCCGTTCGGCGGGATGACGACGGACTTCGGCAAGGGCCCGCCGGCGCAGCGCACCTGCGCGGCCGCCGATCGCACCGGCCACGCGATGCTGCATACGATGTATGGACAGGCGCTGAAGCAGGACACGAAGTTCTTCGTCGAATTTTTTGCGCTCGATCTCATCATGGATCAGGACGGCGCCTGCCGGGGCGTCGTGTGCCTGAAGATCGACGATGGAACGATCCATCGTTTTCGCGCCGCGCTCACCGTGCTTGCGACCGGCGGCTATGGCCGCGCCTATCTGTCAGCGACCTCGGCGCACACCTGCACCGGCGACGGCAACGCCATGGTGCTGCGCGCGGGGCTGCCGCTGCAGGACATGGAGTTCGTGCAGTTTCATCCGACGGGAATCTATGGCGCGGGCTGCCTGATCACCGAAGGCGCGCGCGGCGAGGGCGGCTATCTGACGAACAGCGAAGGCGAGCGCTTCATGGAGCGCTATGCGCCTTCGGTGAAGGATCTGGCGCCGCGCGACATGGTTTCGCGCGCCATCACCGTCGAGGTTCGCGAAGGCCGGGGCGTCGGCAAGAATCGAGATCACGCCTATCTGCATCTTGAACATCTCGATCCGCAAATTCTGCATGAGCGGCTGCCGGGCATCTCGGAAAGCGCCAAAATCTTTGCCGGCGTCGACGTGACGCGCCAGCCGATCCCGATCATCCCGACCGTGCATTACAATATGGGCGGCATACCGACGAATTATCATGGCGAAGCGTTGCGCAAGCGCGACGGCAATCCCGATGAGGTGGTGCCGGGTCTGATGGCGCTTGGCGAAGCCGCCTGCGTCTCCGTGCACGGCGCCAATCGCCTCGGCTCCAATTCGCTCATTGATCTTGTCGTCTTCGGCCGCGCAGCGGCGCAGCGCGCCGCCGAACTCATCAAGCCGAACGATACGCAGCCGGAACTCCCGGCGGCTTCGGCCGATCTTGCGCTGTCGCGCCTCGATTTTTTCCGCAACGCCAACGGCTCCGCGCCGACCGCGGTCTTGCGCGACAGGATGCAGCGCACGATGCAGTCGCATTGCGCCGTCTACCGCACGGGCGAGGTCCTCGCCGAGGGCGTCGAGCAGATCAACGCCATCTGGCGCGACGGCGCCGACGTCGGGATCACCGATCGCTCGCTGATCTGGAACTCCGATCTCGTCGAGACGCTGGAATACGACAATCTCATCGTGCAGGCCGTCACGACGATGGAAAGCGCCGCCAACCGCACGGAATCGCGCGGCGCCCATGCGCGCGAGGATTTTCCGGAGCGCGACGACAAGAACTGGATGAAGCACACGCTCGCGACGATCGATCGCGAGAGGAAGACCACCTCAATCGATTATCGTCCGGTGCACAGCTACACGATGACGAATGAGGTCGCTTACGTCGAGCCGAAGGCGCGGGTGTATTAAGATGGTCGAATTCACCCTCCCCAAGAATTCCGTCATCGCCGAAGGCAAGACGTGGCCGAAGCCCGAAGGGGCCGAGCGGCTGCGCGAATTGCGCATCTATCGATGGGACCCTGACGACGGCGCCAATCCGCGCATCGACACCTATTTCATCGACGCCGACGACTGCGGGCCGATGGTTCTCGATGCGCTGATCTGGATCAAGAACAGAATCGATCCAACGCTGGCCTTCCGTCGCTCCTGCCGCGAGGGCATCTGCGGTTCATGCTCGATGAACATCGCGGGCCTGAACACGCTCGCCTGCACCAAGGGCATGGACGACATCGACGGCCCGATCAAAATTTATCCCCTCCCGCATATGGCGGTGGTCAAGGATCTCGTGCCCGATCTGACGATCTTCTATGAGCAATACGCGGCGATCCAGCCCTGGCTGCGCGCCGGACCCGCCCCCGAGAAGGAGCGGCTGCAATCGCCGGAGCAGCGCGCCAAGCTCGACGGTCTCTACGAATGCATCCTCTGCGCCTGCTGCTCGACCGCCTGTCCGAGCTATTGGTGGAACGCCGATCATTTTCTTGGTCCCGCGGCGCTGCTGCAGGCCTTCCGTTGGGTGCAGGATTCGCGCGACGACGCGGTGGAGGATCGAGTCTCCTATGTCGACGACGTCTTCCGCCTCTACCGCTGCCACACGATCATGAACTGCACCCAGGTCTGCCCGAAGGGGCTGTCGCCGGCGAAGGCGATCGCGGAGCTAAAAAACATGGCGATCGCACAGGACGAGGCGGAGTCGCGCTGAGCGCCGGGCCGCCTTGATCCCGCCGCGCCGCCGGTTTAGGACGGAACAAACGTCTTCGGAGATTTTTGCGCCATGCCGACCAGCGCTCGTCGTAATCGCGCCTCGCTTCTCATCGCCGCTTGCCTGATCTCCCCTTGCCTGATCGCCGCCGGCCCTCAGGCCGCCTCGGCGCAGCAGCTTCAGGTCGATCCCGGAGCGCTCGACGCGGCGGGGTCGGTAACGACGCAGCCAAAGGCCAAAAAGGCCAAGGCGCAGCAGTCCCCGCACGCCGGCGCCAGCGCCGGCCAGCAGCAGCAGGGGGGCGGCGGCAACCGCCAGTTTGGCGAGCTCGAGGGCTGGTCGCCCGGCAAGGCGCCGCCCGGTGGAAAGCCGAAGGAGAAGGAAGGCGAGGCGACGAGCTTGCCGAAGGGCGGATTGCCCATTGGCGTGTCGCCCTCGGGCAATATGTCCGTCGGCCTCCCATTCTAATCATCTCAGGCGCCGGCGTTCGTCGGCTGGAGTTTGAACATGGCGTATAAGGTCGCGGTCGTCGGCGCTACGGGCAACGTAGGCCGCGAGATGCTCGATATTCTCGCCGAGCGCCGCTTCCCGGTTTCGGAAGTCGTGGCGCTCGCGTCGGCGCGCTCGATCGGCACGGAAGTCTCCTTCGGCGACAGGACGCTGAAGTGCAAGGCGCTCGACTCCTATGATTTCTCCGACGTCGACATCTGCCTCATGTCGGCGGGCGGCTCGGTCGCAAAGGAATGGGCCCCCAAAATCGGCGCGCAGGGCTGCGTCGTCATCGACAATTCTTCGGCCTGGCGCATGGACCCTGACGTGCCTTTGGTCGTGCCGGAGGTGAACGCCGCCGCCGCGGCGGGGTTTTCCAAAAAGAACATCATCGCCAACCCGAATTGCTCGACGGCGCAGCTCGTCGTGGCGCTGAAGCCGCTGCACGACGCGGCGACGATCACGCGCGTCGTGGTCTCGACCTATCAATCGGTCTCTGGCGCGGGCAAGGAGGGCATGGACGAGCTCTTTGCGCAGACCCGTTCGGTGTTCGTCGCCAATCCCGTCGAAGCGAAGAAATTCCCCAGGCGCATCGCCTTCAATCTGATTCCGCACATCGACGTCTTCATGGAGGACGGCTTCACCAAGGAAGAGTGGAAGATGGTCGCGGAGACAAAGAAGATTCTCGATCCCAAGATCAAGCTTGTCGCCACCTGCGTGCGCGTGCCGGTGTTCATCGGCCATTCCGAGGCGGTGAACATCGAATTCGAAAAGCCGATTTCGGCGGACGAGGCGCGTGATATTTTGCGCGCGGCGCCAGGCGTGCTGGTGATCGACAAGCACGAAGACGGCGGCTACATCACGCCGCACGAAGCCGCTGGCGAAGACGCCACCTATATTTCGCGCATCCGCACCGACCCGACCGTCGATAACGGACTCGTGCTGTGGTGCGTTTCCGACAATCTGCGCAAGGGCGCGGCGCTCAACGCCATTCAGATCGCCGAAGTCCTGATGAACCGCAAGCTGCTCGCGCCAAAGAAGAAGGCGGCCTAACGCCCGAAGGCGATCACCGCGGTCGAAATCGACTCCGCAGACGGCAACGGCTTATTTGTTGATCTTGAACAGCGTCGGATCGGGCACTTTCGCCTGGTCGATGTTGAAGATCGAGATCAAGGTCTCGTAGCCCTGCGGGTCCTTCACCTGCCACTGCTTCAGTTTGAAGGTCTTGGGGTCGAAGATCAGACGCACATGCGACGTGCCGCCAAAAGTCGCCTTGTCCTCGATGAAGACGGTGACGCCGGAATCATCGATCTTCACATCCTCGACGACGACGTCCTTTTCGAGGTCGATCTTATCCTACATCAGGAATTTGAGCGGCGTCTGGGTGATGAAGTAAAGATCCTGGGTGTTGAGCTTGCGGTCGCGCACGGCGACCTGTGCGCCGTCGGCCACCACCTCCATCGTCGCCGGCTGGGCGTATTCGAAACGGACGCGGCCGGCGCGCTGAACGCTTAGCTTGCCTTCCGAACGCTTGCCGTCGCCGCCGATCTGCACGAAATCGGCCGTCATCACTGGCGATGCGTTGAAAAAAGCGTTGGCGCGCTTGAGCGCTTCGGCGCGCGTCAGCGGCTTCTCCGGCTCCGGCGCTGGCGGAGGCGCGATCGTCGCGGCGGCGGAGGAGGGCCCCTGCGCGGATGGCTTGGCGCCCTTCTTCCCCGCTGACGGGGCGTCCGCAGGTTTCGCCTCGCCGGGCTTGGCGGTTACGGGCTTGACCGTCACGGGCTTGGCGTCGACGTTCTTTTCGTCCTCAGGCTTGACCTCAGCCGATTTCGGCCTTGCTTCCGCAGGACTGATTTCAGCGGGCTTCGCCGCCGCCGCCTTATTCTCGGCGACCGCCGGAACGCTTCCCTGCGACGGCGGCGCAGTGCGCGCGACAGTCGCAGCGGCGGCCGGGACGGCGAGTGAAAGCGCGGCGAGCAGGGCGGCAAAGTGAACGTGTTTCACGGCGGGTTCCGATTCTGGGAAGCTGTCGCCGTCTTCCTAGCATAAGTTGGCGGAATTGGGGGCGAAGCCTCACTCCGCCGCCTCGATATCGAAGGCGCCCCGATCGATGCCGCCGCCGACGAGAATTTCGCGCTTTCCGGCGTGGTTCGGCGCGGAGACGACGCCTTCCTGCTCCATGCGTTCGACGAGCGAAGCGGCCTTGTTGTAGCCCACCGACAGGCGGCGCTGGATGTAGCTCGTCGAGCATTTCTTGTCGCGCAGCACGATATTGACGGCGCGGTCGTAAAGGTCGCCGCCTTCCTCTGCGTCCATCGAGCCGGGCAGGGGCGCTTCGCCGTCTTCGCCAGCATCATCCTCGACGGTGATGGCGTCGAGATATTGCGGCGCGCCTTGCGTCTTCACATGGGCGACGATGTCCTCGACTTCGTGGTCGGACACGAAAGGCCCATGCACGCGCGAAATGCGGCCGCCGCCGGCCATGTAGAGCATGTCGCCCTGGCCGAGCAGCTGCTCGGCGCCCTGTTCGCCCAGAATCGTGCGGCTGTCGATCTTGGAGGTCACCTGGAAGGAGATGCGCGTCGGGAAATTGGCTTTGATCGTGCCGGTGATGACGTCGACGGAGGGGCGCTGCGTCGCCATGATCAGATGGATGCCGGCGGCGCGCGCCATCTGCGCCAGTCTCTGGATCGCGCCCTCGATGTCCTTGCCGGCGACGAGCATGAGATCGGCCATCTCGTCGACGATGACCACGATATAGGGCAGCGTGGAGAGCGTCATCTCCTCATGCTCGAAGATCGCTTCGCCGGTCTCGCGGTCGAAACCGGTCTGCACGGTGCGGGTGATCGTCTCGCGCTTGGCCTGCGCGTCGGCGACGCGGGCGTTGTAGCCGTCGATGTTGCGCACGCCGAGCTTCGACATTTTCTTGTAGCGATCCTCCATCTCGCGCACCGCCCATTTGAGCGCCACGACCGCCTTTTTCGGATCGGTGACGACGGGCGTCAGCAGATGGGGGATGTTGTCGTAGACGGAGAGCTCCAGCATCTTCGGATCGACCATGATGAGCCGGCACTCTTCAGGCTTCAGGCGATAAAGCAGCGACAGGATCATGGTGTTGATCGCCACAGACTTGCCGGAGCCGGTGGTGCCGGCGACCAAGAGATGCGGCATTCGGGCAAGGTCGACGATCACCGGCTCGCCGCCGATGGTCTTGCCAAGCGCGATGGCGAGCTTGTGGTTGGAGCGGATGAAATCCTCGCAGGCGATGAGTTCGCGCAGATAGACCGTCTCGCGACGCTGGTTCGGCAATTCGATGCCGATGGCGTTGCGCCCCGACACGACGGCGACGCGGGCGGAGACGGCGGACATCGAGCGGGCGATGTCGTCGGCGAGGCCGATGACCCGCGAACTCTTGATGCCGGGCGCCGGCTCAAGCTCATAGAGCGTGACCACTGGCCCGGGGCGGACGTTGATGATGTCGCCCTTGACGGAAAAATCCTCGAGCACGCCCTCGAGCACGCGCGCGTTCTGCTCTAACGCCTCCTGCGGGGGCTTGGCGCCGCTCGCCTGCTTCTTAGGCTCGGCGAGAAGGGTCAGGGGCGGCGTCTCATAGCGCGTGTTGGAGCGGGGCTGCGCGGCCCGGGCGGGCGCGCGCGTCTTTCGAGGGGCGGGCGGCGCGACGGCGGGTTCAATAGGCTCGTCGTCGAGATCGCGGGGCTGCGGCGGCGCAAAGGCGGTGTAAGGATCCAGATCCTGGAAGGTCGGCTCGACGCGCGGATAGCGCGGCGGCGGCGGCCGGTCCGCCGTCGTGGCGCGACGCCTGAGCCTTCCGGCCGCGCGGAGCATCCAGGCTTTCAGCGCCAGTCCGAGATGTATCAGCGCGCCAAGTGAGATCAACGCGACGCCCGGCTCACCGCCGGCGTCGTCGTCATCGTCGGCGCCCGGACGAATCTTCGCGTCATCTTCAGAGGACCGGCTGCGCATATCCGCTTCGGATTCGAAGCCCAGCCCCGCCGCGCCGGTGACGGCGAGAATGGCGACAAGGGCTGCGCCGACGCCAAAGGCCGCCATCAGCACGCCGGAGCCGGCAAAGATCGTCCGCGGAACGGTGAGGATAGCGTCGCCGGCGACGCCGCCAAGCCCGGTGGGCAGCGGCCAGCGATCGGTCGCCGGCAGAAGCGACGCGGTCGCGGCGGTTGCGAAAACGCCCAGCACCCAGAGGCCGACGCGCAGCAATGCGCGGCCGATCCGCCGACGTCTCATGAGACGCAAGCCCTGGGTCGCGATCGGCGCAATGGCGGCGATCGCGCCGAAGCCGACGATCTGCATCAACAGATCGGAGACGATCGCGCCCGGTCCGCCGAGCAGATTGCGGACGTGGCCCGAGGTTGCGTGGTTGAACGATGGATCGCGAGCCGACCAGCTGACGAGCGCCAGTGTCAGCGCGGCGGCGCTCACCAGCAAGGCGGCGCCCAGGAGTTCCGCCAGTCTCCGCGCCGCAAACTCGCGAAGCTGCTCGGTGAAATGGCCAGTTGCATGGCTGCGCATAGGAGGAGACGCCTCGCTTGATCGCAGCGCCGCCAACGGCGCGCGGATGCGGCAGCGTAAAAAATCTCGGTTAAGGTGCGCTTAACCCTGGTTTTCCGGGGCCTTGCCGCCGGCTGCGATCGTCTGATTGAGCTCGGCGCCGTAAATGAAGATCGCCGCCAGCATTTGAAGAAAGACGATGGCGATCACGATCGAGGCGAGTCCGGCGTAGGTCGAAACATAGCTGCCGGCGAATCTCGCGAGATAGGCGCCGAAGCCGACGCCGAGCGCGAGCGACGCGATGAGCGTCAGCGCGATCCCGGGCGCGATGACGGAAAGTCTTTGCCGCTCGGGGGGCAAGTAGCTGTGCGCCGCGAGGAGCGCAATCGCGAGCAGGCCAGTGGTGACGCCATAGCGCACCGGACCGTAGAGCGGCTGCAGCTCATGGGCGATGAGCGGAACGTATCGTTCGGCGATCGCCCGCGCGAGCGGCCCGAGCACGAGCAGGATGGCGACGGCGAGGAGCGCCGCCGCGCCAAGAAAGACGTAAAGGATGGATTCAAGCCGCGTCAGCCACCAGGGACGCTTCTCCTTGACGTCATAGGCGCGGTTCAGCGCGACGCGGAGCGCTTCGACTCCGCTCGAGGAGAAGTAGATGGCGAAGACAGCGCCGAGAGTCAGCAGCCCGCCGCGCGGCTGCGTCAGCACATTGCGGATTTCCCCAGAAATCGGCCCGGCCACGCTCTCCGGCCATGTGTCGAAGAGCAGTTTTGTCGCCGCGTCCGCTTCGCGTCCCAAGCCGAAGAAGCCGGCGAGCGCCGTCAAAAAAATGAGGAACGGAAACAACGACGTTAGGATTGCGAGCGCAATATAGCTCGTGACCGCCCAACCATCGTCGCGGTCGAACTTGAGATAGGCGTCATAAAAGATTTGAAAAAACTTTCGCATGGCGGACTCATGATAGCGTGGCGCCCCGGAATGGCGATGGCGGAAGGGTGAATTCGTCGATGAAAAGCTTTCCTTTATGGCGCGCCGCCGCCATCAGCGCGGCTTTTGTGGTTGTGGCGCATTCGACGAGCTGGGCGCTCGCTAAGGATTGCGACGGTCGCGGCTCTCAGACCGACCTCAATCTGTGCGCAGGAGAGAATTTCAAACAGGCCGACGCGAAACTCAACGCCGTCTACGCCAAGTTGCTGAAAAAGATTAGCGCGGCGGGGCAGTCAAAATTACGGGAGGCGCAAAAATCCTGGATCGCCTACCGGGATGAAGAATGCGCGTTTGAGACTCTGGGGACGATCGACGGCAGCATTCACAGCATGGTCGTGGCGCAATGTCTCACGGATTTGACCGAGCAGCAGACCAAAAGATTGCAGCATCAGCTCACCTGCGAAGAAGGCGACGTCTCCTGCGGCGGGCAGTAGCGCGCTGTTCACGGGCGTTCGACTGGCGCTATTCGCGCTGGAAATGCTCGTAGACGAGCCGCGCCGTCGTCTTGTTGACGCCCTGCACTTTTTCGAGATCGGAAAGCGCCGCCTTCGACACCGCCTTCGCCGACCCAAACGCTAGGAGCAGCGCGCGCTTGCGCGCCGGCCCGACGCCGGCGATCTCGTCGAGCGGATTTTTGGTGAATTCCTTCTTGCGCCTCGCGCGATGCGTTCCGATCGCAAAACGATGCGCTTCGTCGCGCAGCCGCTGGATGAAGTAGAGCGCCGGATCGTGCGGCGGCAGGCGAAACGGCTCTCGCCCTTCGACGAAGAAGGTTTCGCGCCCGGCGTTGCGATCCGCGCCCTTGGCGATCGACGCGATCGCCACGCCTTCGGTTCCGAGCGCGCCCAAAACCTCGCGCGCAACGTCGAATTGGCCGCGTCCGCCGTCGATCAAAATGAGATCTGGTTTTGTCGGAAAAGCGTCCTGCTCCGTTTCTGCGTCCTTGGCGAGCCGTGCGAACCGGCGCGTCAGCACCTCGCGCATCATGCCGAAGTCGTCCCCCGGCGTGATGTCGGCGCTTCTGATGTTGAAGGTGCGGTAGTGGGCTTTCATAAATCCGGCGGGGCCCGCGACGACCATCGCGCCGATCGCCTGCGCGCCGCCGATATGGGAATTGTCGTAAACTTCGATGCGCCGTGGCGTAACCGCCAGACCAAAGGCCTGGCCGAGCGCCGCGAGCAGGCGCTGCTGGCTTGCGTCCTCGGCGAGCTTGCGGCCGAGCGCTTGCCGCGCATTTTGAAGCGCATGCTCGACAAGCTCGCGTTTCTCGCCCCGCTGCGGCGCGAGCACTTCGACGCGGCGGCCAAGCCGCGCGGTCAACACTTCTTCGAGCAACGCGCTGTCTTCGATCGGATGCGAGAGAAAGACGCAGCGCGCTGAAGGGTGCTCTTGATAAAACTGCGCCAGAAAGGCGTCGAGAACCTCGGACTCGGACAGCGTCGCGTCGGCGCGCGGGAAGTAGGAGCGATTGCCCCAGTTCTGATAGGCGCGAAAGAAGAACGCCTCGACGCAGAAGCGTCCGGCGTCCTTGGCGATCGCGAAAACATCGGCTTCTTCGACGCTGCGCGGATTGATCCCCTGCGCGCCTTGAACCGCCGAGAGCGCCGAGATTCGATCGCGCAGCCGCGCCGCGCGCTCGAATTCCAGTCGCTCGGAGGCTTCGGTCATTTCGCGCGCCAACTGTTCTCGGACGTTGCGGCTTTTGCCGGAGAGGAAATCCCGCGCCTCGCGCACGAGCTCGGCGTAATCGTCCATGGAGATTTCGCCGGTGCAGGGACCCGAGCAGCGTTTGATCTGATAGAGCAGGCACGGACGCGTGCGATTTTCAAAGAAGCTTTGCGAGCACGATCGCAAAAGAAAGGCGCGCTCCAGCGCGTTCAGCGCGCGATTGACCGCCCAGACGCTGGCGAAGGGACCGAAATAGTCTCCCTTCCGCGCGCGGGCGCCCCGGTGCTTCAGGATCTGCGGCGCATCATGATCCATGGCGATCAGAATATAAGGGAAGGACTTATCGTCGCGCATCAGCACGTTGAAGCGCGGCTTCATCTGCTTGATGAGATTTGCTTCGAGAAGCAGCGCGTCGGTTTCAGTCTCGACCGAGATGAACACCATCGTCGTGGTCGCCGAGATCATTCGCGCGATGCGGTTCACGTGACCGGCAAGACGCGTATAGCTCGCGACGCGCTTGCGCACGTTTTTCGCCTTGCCGACGTAGAGCACCTCGCCGTTTTCGGCGATCATGCGATAGACGCCTGGCCCGTTCGGCGCGTGCCGCCAATGCTTCTTGATGACGTCGACGCCGCGCTTGACGCTTTCGGGCGTCTCGGGCGCCTCGGCTCCCGTGTCGCACAGCTCCGCCTGCGCCTCCTCGGCGGCGTCGGGCGCTTCGAAGACGTCGTCTTCTTCAGGGGGAAGATCGCGCGGATTTGCGTGAGCGGTCATTCACCTAGATCTATTCGCCGACGGCCGCGATGGAAAGCGTCCTTAGACGCGAGCTGCCGGACCAAAGTTCTGTGTAGAACCTCGACCCGCCGCGCATTTCCGCTGAGCGCCGCCTTGCGCCGGCCTGTCCGTCTGGCCACAGTCCTGCAAAGCTTGGGCTGCGACATCAGGGGACGGCATGCAGGCGGCGAGGATCACCGTTGGCGCGGTCCTGGTTCCGGCGCTGGCGCTGGGGCTGGCCGGCGTTTTTCTGTTCGGCGAGCGCTGGATCTCGCAAATTCCAGCGTCCATCGATTTCGTTCCGCCGACCCTTGCGGCGGTATTGTTGATCGGGGCGGTCTTCGCCGCCTTGCAGCACGCCGAAATTCTCGGCGCCAGGACGGGCGAACCCTATGGCACGCTCGTGCTCACCATCGCCGTGACAATTATCGAGGTCGCGATCATGGCCTCGATGGTCGAATATGGCGAAGAGGACCCGACCGAAGCGCGCGAGGCGGTCTTCTCCGCGATCATCATCGTTTGCAACGGCCTTGTCGGCCTCTGCCTTCTGCTCGGCGGCTTCCGTCACCACGAGCAGGAACTCCAGCCGATGGCGACAAGCGCCTATCTGGCCATCCTGATCGCTCTTTCCGTGCTGACGCTCATTCTGCCCGATTATACGACGTCGAGCTACGGACCTACTCTGTCGACAACTCAGCTCATTTTCCTCAGCGTTCTATCGGTGCTGCTCTACGGCGCCTTTCTCTTCATTCAGACGGTGCGGCATCGATCCTACTTTATCGATGTGCATGTCGCCGCCGTGGGCCGCGGCGAGGCGAAGCCTTCGCGCGCGGTGACGATATTCGCAGTTGTGGGACTGGGCGCCAGCCTGCTTGGCGTTTCGCTTCTCGCGGAGCGCGTCATTCCTGGTCTTGAAGAGGCGCTTCGCTGGGGAGGCGTCGACGACGTGAACCGGGTGACCGGCGCGGCTGTGGCGATGCTGGTCCTGCTTCCCGAATCCATGAACTCGATCCGCGCGGCGACCCGTAATGCGCTTCAGACAAGCCTCAACGGCGCGCTCGGCTCGGTCGTCGCGACGATCGGGCTCACGGTTCCCGCCGTTGCGCTGCTGAGCGTCGCGACGAACCGGGACATCGTCTTCGGTCTCGAAAAGCGAGACACCGTCTTGCTGCTGCTGACGTTGCTGCTCAGCGTTGTAAGCTTCGGCGCCGGCCGAACGAATCTCCTGACCGGGCTGGTGCATCTCGTCGTTTTCGCGACATATATTTTTCTATTGTTCGTGCCCTAATCTTCATGCAAAGAGCGCCAATGAACGACGATAGTCCGATCTTGTATTACGCGCCGCGCACGCGCGCTTCAGGCGTGCTGACACTGCTTGAGGAACTCGATGTTCCCTATGAGCTGCGCGTGTTGAATTTCCAGCTCGGCGAACAACGCAAGCCGGAATACCTCGCCGTCAATCCGCTCGGAAAAGTGCCGGCCATCGTTCACAATGGCGCGCTCGTGACCGAGCTCGGCGCGATTTTCATCTATCTCGCCGACGCTTTTCCGCGAAAAGGCCTCGCCCCGCCGATTGGGGACGCCTTGCGCGGTCCTTATCTGCGCTGGCTCGTGTTCTACGGGTCGGCGTTCGAGCCCGCGATCGTCGATCGTTCGATGAAGCGCGAGCCGGCCCCTGCAAACAGAAGTCCCTACGGCGATTTTGATGGCGTCATGGCGCTGATCAACGCGCAATTGACGCAGGGCCCCTATCTCTTTGGCGAGCGCTTCACCGCCGCCGATATTTTGTGGGGAGCGGCCTTGCGTTGGACGGTGAGTTTCGGCCTCGTTCCCGAAAGCGAGCATATCTCCGCCTATGTCGAGCGCGTGACGTCGCGTCCTTGCTTTGCGCGCGTCGCACAGACCGACGAAGAGCTGCTCAAGATTCATGAAGCGGCTGTGGCGGCGAAGGCGAAAGGCGGCTGATTATTTTGCCTTGCGGCCCGTCATTCCCGGCAAGCCGAAGGCCTGACCGGGAATCCAGAGCCGATACAGAACGTCGATATTCTTGTGGATTCCCGATCGGAAATGGCATTGCGCCTCGCCACCAGATTAACGCCTCACCACTCGATTGGCGTCTCGCCACGCGCGACGAGATAGTCGTTCGCCTTCGAGAAATGCTTGCAGCCGAAAAAGCCGTTATGAGCGGAAAGCGGCGAAGGGTGCGCGCATTCGAGCACCAGATGTTTGCGCCGATCGATGCCCGCGCCCTTGCGACGTGCGTAGGCGCCCCACAGCATGAAGGCCACGCCTTCGTGTTCGTGCGACAGCGCGCGAATGGCGGCGTCGGTGAATTGCTCCCATCCCTTGTTCTGATGCGAGCCGGCGGCGCCCTCGCGCACGGTGAGCGTCGCGTTGAGGAGCAGCACGCCTTGCCGCGCCCAACGCAAAAGATCGGGATCGCGCGAAACCGGACGACCGAGATCGGCTTCGATCTCTTTGAAGATGTTCTGGAGCGAGGGCGGCGGCGGCGTGTTGGCGCCCGCGGCGAAGCAAAGACCGCAGGCCTGGCCGGCGCCGTGATAGGGGTCCTGTCCGAGAATGACGATCTTCACCCTGTCGAACGGACATTCGTCGAAGGCGCGAAAAATCTGCGGCGCCGGCGGATATATCCGGCTTGCGGCGTATTCGCCGCGGACAAATTCCCGCAGCTCACGAAAATAGGGCTGGTCGAATTCCGCAGCGAGATGTTTGCGCCAGCTTTCTTCGAGACGGACGGGTTTGGTCATGCGGCCGAATTTAGCCGAAGGCCACGGCGCCGCGCTAATGGTATTCACGCTTTCCACCGCCATGTGTTCGCGGTGCTATCGACCTTCCTCCGCGGCGATTATCGAAATCGCCTTGACCGCCCGGTCGATCTTGGCCAGGACGCCGAGGCCTCCCAAACTCGCGATCAAAGTCGTCATGATCTCGCTTGTCGGAGAATGCGCATTGGCGGTCCCCGTCGCTTCTAAAATTGAAAGCAGCGCATAGGCGCCGATCGCAAGCGTCGTTTTGTTGCCGGCAAGCGCTTCGCCGCCAAGAAATTTGTCGATCGGAGACAGTATTTTCGGCGGCGCTGGCGCACCGGCGTTAGGGGCCTGCGCGCTGTGTCTCGAGAAGAGGCTGCCGAGAATGACACGCGCGAATGCGTCTTCCTTTTCAGGCGCGGGAATGGGCATGACGTGGGACTGCTCCCAATCGGGAACGAAGACGAGATCCGAGCCAGGGCCGCCAATGTTGATCGTTCGATCAAGTTCCGCGAGCCGTTTGATGATAGGCATCACGCCGCACTGCTGGTCTATGGCGTGCGGATCGAAATGACCATCGCTGACATATTTTCCGGAAAGATAATTGGTTGAGTACGACCAAACATAAGCCGATGGCAGGTTTTGGTTTCGGTATCCGTAGCCGTTGTATTTTTCGGCTTCGTAGCAGATGCGTTCGATGGTCCAGCGCCCAACGTGGCGCATGTCGTGATCACCAACAGTGAGTGCGTCGATTGCGCTTTCCTCCCATGAGAAGGGAGGTTGGCCAGTCGCTGGGCGGCCTTTCGGAACGTTTTTCGTGCGATCCGTGAGTGGCGAACCCTCGTGAAGATGGCGAGCGAAATCCGGGCTCGATTCTCGTTGGTGAATGGCAGCAATCAGATACCACGGCGCGCCGACCATTTGTGAGACGCGCTGGTAGCGCGCCTTGTTCGCGAGCAGCTTCCTGGCTATCTTGTCGACATCCGCGCTGCGCTCCGGGCGAATCCGCATGTTGCGCCAGAGCTGCGAGTACTCCGCCTCCAAATCCGCAAATCGATAGTGAGACATCCGCTTTTCCTTGGAAAAAGGGATTGCTCGCGCCGAGTGGCGCGTAAGCAAAAAGACTATCGCTTCGCGGCGATGATGCTCAGCGCGCGAACCGCGCGATCGACTTTGGAAAGTCCGCCGAGCGCGCCGAATGCGCCGATCAGGGTCAGAAGAACCTGGCTCGTTGTCGACGCCTGCTGCGTGGCGGTCGCGGTCACGGGCCGGCGATGCCGAGGCTCTGAAAGATCGACAGCGCGGTATAGGCGCCGACGGCCAGCGGAGTCTTCATGCCGACCAGCGCTTCGCCGCCCAACACCTTGTCGATTGGGGACATGGGCAACGTCTTGGCGATGTCCGCGGGTGTTGGACTGACGCCATTCACGACAGGCTTGGCGCCGGGGACTTGTGGAAGCGCCGTTTGCAGCAGCTGCTGCAAGATGGCGTCCGCAGTCGCGCTACCTCCCGACGCTTGACCGTTCGACTTTGCGGCGACCGCTTGACGGATAAGATTAGACAGTAAGTCCCCCGCTGAGGTTTCCGGCGGACTCACTTCCTGCCTCCCGCTTGTGTTGATCAGCTGAGCGATGACACGCTCCAGGAACTGTTCGCGTTCTTCGCGGCGCTGCACATCCTGCCGCCCGATGAAGATCGGATTTGGCGTTAGCGCTGGGATATTCAGCAGACTCAGGGTCCGCTCATCGGCGACGCCGGTCACCGGTAATCGGCGGGACGACTGAAATGCGCCAATGGCGTTGCGAGTGTTGGGACCGTATTCGCCATCGATCTCGCCGGGGCTGAAACCCGCGTCGCGAAGCGCTCGTTGTAGAGACTCAACCTCAGGGCCTCCTGCGCCCTCCATAAGCTCGTCGCTCGCCTCACGCTCTCCAGGGCGCGGCAAGATAATCTCGCCCGACGCTACCCCCCGCAGGTGTGGCGGCGCTTCCTGGGGCGCGATCTGCAGGATTGTCGGCAGGGAAGTCTGCGGCAGGGGCGCCGTTTCCGTCGGCATGCAACACGCAATCATCTCCGACTTGGCGCGGGTGTCTCGCTTCACCATATCGCTGAGATTCCCGCTGACATAGACGATCTGATCGCCTTCCACGCGTTCGACGAAGCCGACATGACCCTGTCCGGAGCTCGCGGGTCCGCGGGGGAAAACGACGATCGCGCCGCGCTCCGGCGCGCCCCATAGGTTCCTGCCGAAATTCTCGTAGCTGCGCGCCATTAGCGAGCCGCTGTTTTTGTAGCCGGCGAGGCTGAGGCAGGCGCCGACAAAGGCGGCGCACCATGGAACGGCGTCGTCCTGCTGCTTGTGACCGCAGAGACGATACATTTCGATGAGGTCTGGATTGGACGACGGTCCCGGAACTTCCTTTTTATTCATGAACGACAGAGAGACGGTAAGCCAGGGCGTGGACATGAAGCACCTGCAATGAGGCTAGTAAGAAATGAGGCGACGCAGCACTGAATGCAACGTAAGGTTGTAATAGAAATTATGTTCAATCAAAAAGTGAGTATTGTCAATTCCCTGGCGAATGAACCGGGCTCAGGTTTCCGCGGGCTGGCTCAGGCGTGCAGAGCGCCGGCCGTCTCCAAGTCAGGACGCATTGGCAAGCGCTTATGCGACTATCGGATGCGGCGAGATCGCGAAGGATTTCTAATCCTGCAGCGGGCCCCAGGCGGGATCGCTCGCATAGCCTGGCGTCGGCACCTGAGTCTCCGAACGGCCGAAGACGTCGACCATGTAGATTTTCGGTCCGCCGCCGCCGGAGGAGTCGCGAAAGAACATCAGGAAGAGACCGTTCGGCGCCCAGGTCGGCCCTTCATTGTGAAAGCCCTCGGTGAGAATGCGCTCGCCGGAGCCGTCAATCTTCATGACGCCGATCGCGAAATTGCCGCCGTTCTGTTTGGTGAAGGCGATGTAGTCGCCCTTCGGCGACCAGACGGGCGTCGAATAGCGGCCGCCGCCAAAGGAGATGCGCTTCGCCTCGCCCCCGTGCGCGCCCATGACGTAGATCTGCTGCGAACCGCCGCGATCGCTCTCGAACACAATCCGCGCGCCGTCGGGCGAGTAGGAGGGCGCGGTGTCGATGGCGCCGGTGTCGGTCAGACGCGTCGTCGTGCGCGAGCGAAGATCCATCGTATAAAGATTGGTCGTCGAGCCCTGCGCCAGCGACATGATGATCTTCTGTCCGTCGGGCGAGAACCGCGGCGAGAAGGTCATGCCCGGAAAATTGCCGACCACTTCGCGCTGGCTGTTCTCGATATTCATCAACAGGACTTTGGGGTCGCCGTCGGCGCCAAACGACATGTAGGTGACGTCGAGCGAGTTGGGCGAAATTCGCGGCGTGACGACCAGTTCGTCGCCGCGAGTCAGATAGCGCACATTCGCGCCGTCCTGATCCATCATGGCGAGGCGCTTGCGGCGCCTGTCCTTTGCGCCTGTTTCATCGACAAAGACGACGCGCGTGTCGAAAAATCCCTTCTCGCCGGTGATGCGGGAAAAAACCGCGTCGGAGAGAAGATGCGCGACGCGCCGCATATTGGCGGCCTCGGTGACATATTGCTGGCCCGCGACTTGTTCGCCTGTCGTCACGTCAAAGAGGCGGAACTCCGTTTTCAGCCTGCCGTCGCCAGCGCGTTGCGAACGACCGGTGAGGACAAATTGCGCGTTCACCGCCTTGAAGGCGGCGAGATAGGGCGCGGCGTCTGGCGGCGCGGCGTTCGCGGGCAGGGCGCCGGGGTCGATCGGATTTAAGAACACCGAGCGCTTGAAATTATTGAGCGTCACCGACGTCACGGTGCGCGCGGCGTCGTCGCCGACAAAAGGCGCGACGGCGATATTGACGGGCTGAAAGCCGCCGCCCTTGAGATCGATGATGCGTCCGGCGCGCGCCAGCGAAGCGGGAAGGACAGGGGCGAACGCGGCGCCGGCGAGGAGGCCGGCGGCGGCGCGGCGGGTGATGCAGCGTGTCATGGGCGAAATCTTTCAAGCATCGGCGTGAAGAAAGCGTAGCGCTTTGCAGAGATGGACGAAGTTGATCGGGGCGTCTCGGCTCGCTCCCAAATCCTCCCCAGCTTCGCTCGCAGGAACGGGAACGCTCGCGATCGGCGTTTGCGCGAGGCCGATGGAGCGCAGAGTTTGCTCCCTCTCCCGCGACAGCGGGGGAGGATTGGGAGGAAGTGAAGCCTTTCGCCACGAACGAACCAGTTCACTAATTCGCATCCTGGAAGCGGATGGTGACGTCGTGCAGCGCCTCTTCGTAGTAGGGCATGAACTCGGGCGGTATCCGCATCGGGCTGCAACGGCGCACCGCCTGCATTGCCTGCTCGCCGCGGGCGTGTTCGGTCGGGCTCGCCGCGGCGTTCAGCAGTTTCGGACGCCCTTCGAGTTCGCCTTCCGGCGAAAGATGGAACTCCACGATCGGCGTATAGGTCTGCCCGCCGAGCGACAAGCCGGACGCCCAGCAGGGATAATAGTGATCGTGGATGTAGGCGGCGATGCGCGCCTCCATCGACGCCGACATTCTGGCGGCCGCTCCCGTTGGGGCACCCAGCGCCGCCGCCTGCATTGCTTTGCCGGTCGACGCCTTGCGCTGCGGCGCTTCACGGCTGAGCAATTTCGAGATGCTCGCGGCGTCGAATTTCGACTTCGGGGCATTCTCCTCGCCCGACTTCGGCTTCGCCTCTTTGACGGCCTTTTCGGCGAGTTCGCCGATCGACGTCTCGGGCTCAAGCTTGTCTTGCTGCTTCTTGCTGTCGAGGAGTTTCGCCACTTCGTCGATCTTGAGCCGCTCCTTCGGTTTCTCCGTCGCCGCCGCGTCCTTTGCGGCGTTGTCCGGCTTCATGCGTGTCGGCGGCTTCGGCTTCACGACTTCCGCTTCGTCGGGCTCTTTCTTCTCGGGCTCAGTTTTGTCGGGTTCAGGCGCCGCGGCCTTAGGCTTCGCAACCGGTTTAGGCTCGGGGTGTTTTTCGACAGGCTTTGGCGGCGGCTCCGGCTTTGGCGGCAGCGCGGCGGTTCGCTTAGGCGGCGTCGGCGGCGCATCCTCGGCGGTCGGCTGCGGCAGCGGACGTACGGGGGGCGGCGGCGGCGCGATGTCCTTCTTCGCCTCCGCGAGCGGAGGCTCTGGCTTGGTTTCAGTCTCGGGCGCGACTTTGTCGACGCGCGGCGAGGGCTTGATTTCCCGCGCGGTTTTCTCACCCTTCATGATCTGCGTGAGTTCGCTGTCGGTGACGAGGTCGACCGGAACCATCTCCACCGCGTCATCGAATTTCCGGGCGTCGGAAAACAGCACGAACGCCGCCAGAAGCACTCCCGCGTGGATCGCCGAGGAGAGAGGAAAACCGGGTTCGGAGCGCGAAATTTTCACTTCCGCTCAGCTCACTTCTTCTCCTGCTCTGTCACCAGCGCGACCTTCTTGTAGCCGGCGCTTATGACAAGCGACATCACTTCGGCGACGCGGCCGTAGTTCACCGCCTTGGAGCCGCGCACATAAATGCGCTCGTCGAACCCCTGCTTCACGGTATCCTTCAGCCTGTCGAGCAGCTGCGTCGTCTCGACCGGCTGATCCATCAGGAACACTTGTCCCTTCTCGTCGATGGCGATCGAGACCGGCTTCTGATCGATGTTGAGCGCGCCGGCTTTGGTTTGCGGAAGATCGACGGCGACGCCGGTGGCGAGCAGCGGCGCCGCCACCATGAAGATAATGAGCAGCACCAGCATGACGTCGATGAACGGCGTCATGTTGATTTCGGCCATGGCCCCGTAGCGCGGCACGCCGCGTCGACGCCTGCCGCCCTTGCGTCCCGGGGTCGAGAGGGAAGCGCCCATGCTGGCTCCTTACGCCGCGCGGTCGCGGTTCGAAGACGCCGTGTGCTGGTCGATCTGCCGCGACAGGATCGCGGAGAACTCGTCGGCGAAGCTTTCCATGCGCGCCTGCGCCTTGGCGACGTCGCCCTGCATCTTGTTGTAGGCGATCAGCGCGGGAATGGCGGCGAACAGACCGATCGCGGTGGCGAGCAGCGCCTCGGCGATGCCGGGCGCGACGACGGCGAGCGACGTGTTCTTCGAGGCCGCGATCGAGCGGAACGACGTCATGATGCCCCATACCGTGCCGAAGAGGCCGACGAAGGGGCCGGCGGACGCCACCGTCGCGAGCACGAGCAGATTGGATTCAAGCTTCTCCACCTCGCGGGCGATGGAGACGTCGAGCACCTTCTCGATACGCGCCTGCAGGCCCATGAAGGAGGCGCTGGCGCCCGCTTGAAAGGAGCGTTTCCATTCCCGCATCGCCGCGACGAACAGAGTCGCCGTGCCGGTTTGCGGTCGTTCGGAGAGCTTGCCGTATAGCTCCTCGAGCGAATTGCCCGACCAGAAGTTTTCCTCGAAGCGGTCCATGGCGCGGCGCATGCGCGCGAACAGCAGCGTCTTGTCGATGATGATCGCCCAGCACCACACCGAAGCGGCGAGCAGCCCGACCATGACGATCTTGACGACGATATGCGCGCCCCAGAACATGCTCCAGATCGTGATGTCGGCGACGGGAGCGGCGAGAGGGCTCGCGGCGATCTCGGCTGGATTCATGATTTGTCCTTGAGTCGGCAGGCGCTCTGCGGCGGCTTTGGCTGCGACGCCCGGTCTATCGCCCGCAATTTGGCCATTTGTTGGGCCGCGGTGCGCCGCACAACAAACCATAATGGGGAGGCGTTAACAAGGTGTGAGGGTTAAGCAAGGCGCGTGGAAGGCGGTTTCGACGGCTTTGCCAGAACTTTATGGGCGACGGATCATCCAGATGGCGGGGGAACGCCCGGGCCGTGGCGCGTCACAAATGTCGGTTGGTCGTTGCTGCATTTCCCGCGTCATGTCTTGCGGGGGACATCATAGCGCAGGGTTCACTCATTGAGCCGATAAATCCACCATCCCTTGAGTTGATAGACGAGCGAAAGCCGCGTCGGCGGCGCGGGCAGGGAGGTGGAGAACGGCAATAGCCGCGCGATCAACCTGTCGCCGTCGCTCTTGCGCTGAAAATAATGCAGCCGCGTCGCGCCCCCCATCGGTTCGACGGCGAAGCCGCCTTCGATCTTTTGCTCGCGCATCCATTGTTGCGCGGATTTGATGAGTCCGTGCGAAACGCCGGTCGCGGCGAAATCCTTATAGGCGATGGAGAGCTGTTGCGGACGTGCGGCGGCGAGCATCCACGCATCCGAAATGCGCACGGCGACATAGGCAGGCTTGCCGTCGGCGAGTTTCTTCAACGCCTCGCTCGCGCGCGCCTCATCGGACTCGAGCAGCGCATCCATGAAACGCGTGAAACTATTCGCTGACGAGGTCGGAACTCCCGCGCCCCATCGCGCGCGCTCCGCCGCCCCCGCAGCCGACCAGGCCGCGGGCAATAGAAGTCCGCGCGCCTCTGCGTCGTCGAGCGGCGCTTCGCGCCCTGCGACAAGCCGGACGGCGCGCGAGAAGTCCCACCACGCCAGCACGACGGCGTCCTGCGGAACGTGTTCACGGATTGCGCTGAGCACCTTCGCCGCATCGGCGGCGGACACGTCGGCAAAGAAGATCGGCTCCGTCACCTGATTACGCCACACGAGCGGCGTCAGCCGGCCCGCGTCGTCGCGCGCGACGACGCCAGTGGCGAGGCGAGAACGCTCGTCCTTCGCCGATACCTCGATCTGCTGAAGGCGCTCGGGCGTAAGTCCAAAGCCTTCGACATCCTTCGCCGCGTCCGCCGAGATCGGCGCGAGCCGCGTTTCAAACGGCACCGTTGGATTGAGCCCGGCGTAGATCGCCCAGCCGAGGAGGGCGAAGCCGAAGACGATGAGGGAGACGCCGGCGATGAGCTGAATGCGGCGAGTCATGCGCGTCCACTGTCAGAGGTCATTGCCGCACCAAAATATCATTCCTGCAAAAGCGGGACTCCGGAGCAGCGGCGAGATATTTCAAAGAACGCCCCTGGATTCCCGGTCGCGCTTTCGCGCGCCGGGAACGACAGGCGGAGCGCTTACCCGCGCTTGCGCACGCGGCGCATGAGCAGGCCGGCGCCGGCAAGCACGGCGAAGACGCCCAGGCCGCCCGCCCAGGCGCGGCGCGTTGGCGAATCGAGCTCGAGGTCGCCACGCTTCACGCCGGAGATGCGCTTCAGCTCGGCGCGGATTTCCGCGGCTTCGCGCAGCTTCGTATCCTCGTCGTTGATCTTCGCCGCAGCGCCGATGAGTTGCGACCAGCCCTCGGTATAGGTGTAGCCGCCGGGGTTCATATGCGCGAGCCCCTTGTAGTGCTTAATCTGATGATGCTCCCACATGTCGGCGAAGACATATTCGATGGCGCTCGGATTATTGCCCTTCTGCCAGAACAGCTGGAAGAAGCCGCCCGCGTCGTCCTTCTCCGGCGCCGGCGGCGCCGGGCGGTTGGTCGTCTGCCCCGGCAGCAGTTTGTCGTTGTAGAGCTTCACCAGGACGCTGCGGGCCTTCTCGGTGATGTCGAGTCCGGAGATGATCCCCTTGTCCATGCCGTCGAGATAGGCGCGCGCGAAGCTGTCGGAATGACAGTTCGAGCAGGTCGAAACCCACGACTCCTTGCGCTGGGTGAACCAGGGATGGTTCAAGTTTTCCGCGATCTTCGGCATCGGCACGAAAGCCCAGCGCGACTTGCGCACCATGTTGTGCGTGAACTTGCCCTCGTACTCCATATGGCAGAAGGCGCAGGTCGGGGCGTTCATATTGCCCTTTTCCATCGCGTCGGCGAGGCGGACGTTCCAATCCCATGTGTCGCCGCGCGTCTGATAGATCGTGCCGTGCTTCGAGAGCATGTAGCCCTCGAATTCATTGTGATCGACGCCATTGTGGCAGATGGCGCAGGCCTGCGGCTTACGCGCCTGCACGGCTGAGAATTCGTGCCGCGTGTGGCAGGAGTTACAGGTCGTCTGCGGCGTGTGGCAGAAGGTGCAGCCCTCGGCGACTTCGCGCTGCTCCATCGCCGCCCACACGGCGTTCTCGACATTGGCCTTCATCGATAGCGCATGTGACGGATGGCCAGGCTTCCACTGATCCTGCGGCCAGGTGAAGGTGTCGCGTTCGGATTCGCGTTCGGAAAACTGCTGCACATGGCACTGTCCACAGGCGGCGGCGTCCGGCATGCGCAGTTCGGTTTTATGCTGGCCGTGATCCTTGCCCACTCCCATATGGCAGTCGATGCAGCCGACCTCCTTTAGCGGTTCGCCGTTCTTGAGCGTTCCCATCGAGCGCAGGTTGTTCTCGACCTCCGTGATCATCGCCTTCTTATAGGCGCGCGCATCCGAGTCCGGCAGATTGCGGATCGCGTCGAGATTGCCATGCACGCTGCCCTTCCAGCTATGCGTCCAGCCGGGCGTCACTTGGGTGTGGCATTCGACGCATTGCGCGCGCTGCGCGTCGACGTCGATCGTTTGCGGCGGCTTATAGAAGTCGTGCGGATTGAGATATTTCGAGATCGGGATCGGCTCCCAATATTTCGAGAACGAGCCTTTGCCGGCGCCTTGCGATTCGTCGTAGTAGCGCTTGGTCAGCGCGTCATAGAGCTCCTTGGGCGAGGCGGTCTTTGCAAGACCCAGCGCCTTGAAGGTTTCATCCGGGGTGTCCGCGAGGGCCGGCGGGCAAAAGACAAAGGTCACGGCGAAAGCGAAGATCAGCGCGAGGCGAGCCGCGTAATAAGAAACCCTTTGTGAATTCAGCATGCTCTCCCTCGCCCCTTCTGCGCCTGGCTGCATTGTCGGCGCCGAGGCGGCCAGAGGAAAGGACCACAGGCTTCTCCGCCGATGAGGCCACCCCCTCAGTTGCCCGACGCCTCGTCAAAACGTTTCCTGGCGATACATGATGATTTCAGGAGAAGCCATGACGACGCGTTGGTTCCCCTCCGCTGTGCAGACCGCCGAGGTGCCGCCCGGCATGCGCATCTATGCCATCGGCGACGTTCACGGCCGCGCCGATCTTCTGCACGTTCTCGCCGAAGCGATCGCCGAAGATATCGCGGCGCGCCGCTGCGGGCAGGCGGTCACCGTCTTCGTCGGGGACTATGTCGACCACGGACTTGGCTCCAATGGCGTGTTGAAGCGTCTGTCTTCAGGCGACTTCCCGACGCCCGTCGTGACCCTGCGGGGCAATCACGAAGAAACGATGCTGCGCTTCATCAACGACGCGGCGGCGCTCGACGACTGGGTCAGCAGCGGCGCGCTGATGACGCTGCATTCCTATGGCGTCGACGCCGGCGAGGAGGTGGCGAAAGGCGGAGCCTCACAGGTTCGCGTGAAATTCCTCGCGCATTTCCCGCAGGAACATCGCCGCTTTATCGAAGAAACGCGGCTGTGGGCCGAATATGGCGGCTATTTCTTCTGTCACGCCGGCGTGCGGCGCAGCGCGCCGCTGCATATCCAGTCCCCCCACGATTTGATGAACATCCGCGAGGGATTTCTCGACTGCGGCGAGCCTTTCGGGAAGGTGGTCGTGCATGGACACACGCCGCATAACAACGTCGAGGATTTGCACAACCGGATCAATCTCGACACGCATGCGTTCAAGACCGGCGTGTTGACGGCGGTGGCGCTGGAAGGCTCCGAGCGGCGGTTTATCCAGACCGCGTGACGCTCATCCGACGCGAAGTTCGAAGGCGTTTTCCAGATGCCGCGGCAGCCTGCCGGGCGCCAGAAAGACCGCGTCGGCGCGCAGCGTGTAATTCATCGCCCAGGGGTTCGCGGCGAGCCAGCGCCCGACAGCCTGCGAAAAGCGGCGATGTTTTTGCGGTGTGATGGCGATGGCCGCGTCCTCGAGATCGGCGCGCGCCTTCACTTCGACGAAGACGATCGTGCGGCCGCGCTTTGCGATAATGTCGATTTCGCCGCCATGCGCGCGAAAATTACGCGCGATAATTTTATAGAGCCGCGCCCGCAGCCAAAGCGTCGCCGCCGTCTCGGCGCGAAGGCCGTAGACATAGGCGGCGCGGCGGGAGTGGGAGTCGCTGTCCAAGCAATAGACTCCAAATCCAGGACCAAGGTCAGGACCCATAAACGGAACAAAAAACTCGGACGGCGACCTTGCGGCCAGGACGACCTCAATCAACCCGCAGGCAACTTACCCGCGTTGATCGCCAATTGCGCGGCGAAAGCCTGTTTGTAGGCGGCCCGCGCTTCGCCTCGGGCGACGTAGGCGGCCAAGTTCGGAAATTCATTCAGCATGCCTGACGCGTTCAGCCTGAGCAGCACCGAAACCATGATCAGGTCGCCCGCGCTGAAGGCGCCGTCGAGCCAATCGGCATCGCCAAGGCGCGCGGCAAGTTGGTTCAGCCGGCTGCGCACACGATCCTCGACAAGAGGAAGGCGCTCCTCATACCAAGACTTATCGCGTTCGAGCAGTCTGGCGGTTGCAAGTTCGAGGATCGGCGGCTCAACCGTGTTGAGCGCCGCAAACATCCATGTGATCGCGCGCGCCCGCGCATTTGCATTGTCTGGCAGCAGCCCCGCACGGCGCTGGGCGATATGCAAGACGATCGACCCTGTCTCGAAGAGGGTGATATCGCCTTCCTCATAGGTGGGAATCTGGCCGAAGGGATGAAGCGCCAGATGTGTAGGTTCCTTCATCGCCTGGAACGAAACAAGGCGAACTTCGTAAGGCTGGCCCACTTCTTCAAGCGCCCAGCGAACGCGCGTATCACGCGCAAGACCCTTGCCGCCATCTGGCGAGCGTTCAAAGGCGGTAATGACGACGGTCAAATGAGGCCCTCCTGGCATTTTCCGTGAAATTACGGATGGCCTGACTTTTTCATAGTCGATCGCCGGGGAGCCACTACCCTTCGCTATGCTGCTTCGCCGCCGCCAGCTCCAGCGCGCGCGCATAAACTTGTCGGCGCGGTTGTCCCGTCGCCGCCGAAACGACGCTCGCCGCGTCCTTCACCGAATGCGCCGTGAGCGCTTCTTCGATTCGGGCGTCGAGATCGGCGGCCGAGGCCTGCGCGGCGTCCGCTCCCGGGGGCGCGACGAGCAGCACGATCTCGCCCCTTGGCGGCTCCTCCGCGGCGAGCGTCGCCGCGAGCGCATCAAGCGCGCCGCGCCTGACCGATTCGAACATCTTGGTCAGTTCGCGGGCGATCGCCGCCTCGCGTTTTCCAAGAATCGCCGCGCAATCTGCGAGCGTTTCGGCCAGCCGGCGCGGGCTTTCGAAAAACACCAGCGTGCCGGGAATCTGCGCAAGTTCGGCGAGCCGCGCCCGACGGGGACCGCTCTTGTGCGGCAGGAATCCTTCGAAAAAGAAGCGGTCGGTCGGCAGTCCGGCGACGACCAGCGCCGCGAGCACGGCGGAAGGGCCGGGCACCGACGTCACATGCACGCCTTTCTCGAGCGCCTCCTGCACCAGCCGGAAGCCGGGATCGGAGACGAGGGGCGTGCCCGCGTCGGAAACGAGCGCGAGCTTCGCCCCCGCCTCGAGCCGCGCCAGAAGGTGAGGACGGATCACCCTGGCGTTGTGCTCGTGATAGGCGACGAGCGGCGTCGAAATCCCGTAATGGGCGAGGAGGGTCTTGGTGACCCTTGTGTCTTCGGCGACCACCGCATCCGCCGCGGCGAGGGTGGAGAGGGCGCGAAACGAAACGTCTTTCAAATTGCCGATAGGCGTCGCGACAAGATGCAGTCCCGGCTCGATGCTCTCCGCTTCGGCGCGCAGGCCGAAGGCGGTGTAGCTCGCAGCAGGCAGAGAAAGGGCCTCGATGGTCATGGCGTCGCCGATCTTCGTTCGTTTAAAGATACTAGATGTTCGTTTAAGAGGACAAGCGCCAACTGCGCGCCAGCCGCAATTCCTCCAAATGGACCGTCTATTGACTTTCGGCTAGGGACTCGGACCCTTAGCGCAGAATAGCCGCGCCATGGCGGGAGCCCGGGCGCAGCAGGGGGTTTCATGTCGACATTGTCTTCTCGCGCGCACGCCGCCGTGACAAAGCGCGCTGCGCTCGTTTGCCTTGCGGCCACGCTCGCCGCCTGCAGCCCCACGAGCGGACCGTGGGCGCCCGGCGTGCGCGATCTAAAGCTCAGCGGCTCCACCCAGACCGCCCCCGCAGAGGGCGAGACGATCGGAACAGGCGCGGTGAAAATCGCGCTGATCGTGCCGCTGACGGGCCCCTCGGGTCCGTCCTCTGTCGGCGCCTCGCTGCTCAACGCCGCAAAGCTCGCCTATGCCGACAGCGGCGCCAATGACGTGACCATCCTCGTAAAAGACGACCGCTCGACGCCGTCGGGCGCCGCCGCGGCGACTCAGGCCGCGATCAACGAGGGCGCCGAAGTGGTTTTGGGGCCGGTGTTCGGCGCCGGCGTCAAGGAGGCCAGCCGCGTCGCGCGTTCCGCTAACAAGCCGATGATCGCCTTTTCGACGGATTCCTCGGCCGCCGGCCGCGGCAGCTATCTGCTGTCCTTCCCCGTCGAGGGCTATGTCGATCGCGGCGTCAGCTTCGCCTCGCAACATGGCAAGAAGTCGATCGCGGCGCTCGTGCCTGAAAATGACTATGGCACGCTGGCGATGGCGCAGTTCCAGCAGAGCGCCGCCACCTATGGAATCCGCGTGCCGGTCATCGAGCGCTACAAGCCCGGCGCGCCCGGCGAGTCGGTGAAGCGTCTGGCCGCCGCGCGTGATCAGTTCGACGCGCTGTTCATCCCCGAGCAGGCCGAGCAGATGCAGGCGGTGTCCAAGGAGCTCGTGGCGAATGGCATCGATTCCAAGAAGGTGCAGATTTTCGGCACCGGCCTGTGGAACGACGCGCGCACGCTGAGCCTGCCGGCGCTGCAGGGCGCCTGGTTCACGGCCCCGGAGAACGCCGGCTTCAACGCTTTCGCGCAGCGCTACAAGGCCAAATTCGGGTCCGATCCCGCGCGCGTCGCAACGCTCGCCTATGACGCGGTGTCGCTCGCCATCGCGCTGTCGCGCTCGCAAGGATCGCAGCGCTATTCCGAAAGCGTGCTGACCAATCCTTCCGGCTTCAACGGCGCCGACGGCGTTTTCCGCTTCAAGCCGGACGGCGGCAATGAACGCGGATTGTCGGTGCTCGAGATCGGCGGCGGTTCGGCGAAGATCATCTCGCCCGCGCCGCGCAATTTCACGGGCAACGGCGCATAGCGCTTGGTTTGCGACGCGCCATTGCGGCGCTCTAAGTATGAGTAAGCTCAGTCAGCATTCATTGAATTCTATTGGAGGATATCATGGCGACCAACCGCACGAACGTCTATTCGCCCTCCGAATTCCTGGAACGCCAGAGCGGCGACGCCTGTATGCTGCCGCTGACCGTCGTCGGCGTTTCAAAGCCGAGCGCAGACAAGAATTACGTTCTGTTCGCTCTGGATGTCGCGCGGGACGTTTGGATCAACGTGCCAGTCGCGCTCGTCGAAAACATCGAAGTTTTGGGAGACGCGAAGTGCGGCGGGGACAGCCATCCGCATGTCCGCTTGCGCATGAAAGAGCCGAGTTCGCCCGAGGGTCAGGCCTTCGCCGCGTTTTTCAAGGGGATAGAGACCGCGCTTTTCGCGGTGATGCGCAAGGTGACGCCCATCTTGCAAGCGGCGGGAGAGGCAGGCCTGCGCGACGCGTGCCACGACTGCGTAAATGCCTGCGTGCAGGTCCCCATCCCGCCGGACGACCCCTTCGCGCAGATCTCCTGCATGCTCGGGTGCAGCGCCTGCCCCGGATAGGGGTTAGGCGGTCGCGCTTTCGCCTGCGATCTTGCCGAAATCGGCGACGCCCATCATCACGCGGCGCAGTTCGGCAAGAAGCCGCAGGCGATTGAGGCGCAGGTCGGCGTTGTCGGCGTTGACCGTCACATCGTCGAAGAAGACGTCGACCGGCTCGCGAAGTTTTGACAGGGCGCGCATGGCGCCGGCGAAATCTTCTTTTTCCAGATGCTCGGCGGTCTCTTCGCGCGCGCGGGCGATCGCCGCGGCGAGCTTATGTTCCTGCGGCTCGATGCGCAGGTTCGGCGCGTGGCGCTGCTGATAGGCGTCGGGCCCGTCCTTCTTCTCTTCGGCTTTCAGAATGTTGCTGGCGCGCTTATAGCCGGCGAGCAGGTTTTTGCCGTCGTCGGTTGCAAGGAATGTGTCGAGCGCCTCGACTTTACGCGTGATCATGAGCAGATCGTCCTGTAGCGGCGCCTGTTCCCCGCCCCCTTGCGGGGAGGGGAGGGCCTCCGTCTCCGGAACAGCCCCGAGCGCCGCATCTATCAGATCGTGTCTGGCCCCCTTGTCGCGCAAGTAGACCTTCAGGCGATCGATGAAAAATTCGAGGAGGTTTGAGGCGACGTCATGCCCGGACTTGTTCCGGGCATCCACGCCCTTAAGCTGCGCGTGGATGGCCGGGACAAGCCCGGCCATAACGCCGTGGAGCGGCAGCCGCAGTTCATTCTCCAGCACGATCCTGATCACGCCCAGCGCCGCCCTGCGCAGCGCGTAGGGGTCCTTGCTGCCCGTCGGCTTTTCGTCGATCGCCCAGAAGCCGACGAGCGTGTCGAGCTTGTCGGCAAGAGCCACGGCGATCGACACGGGATCGGTCGGAATGCGGTCGTTCGGTCCCTGCGGCTTGTAATGTTCCTCGATCGCCGCGGCGACGCTGGCGTCTTCGCCCTGCGCGCTGGCGTAATAGCGGCCCATCAGCCCCTGCAGTTCGGGGAACTCGCCGACCATTTCGGAAACAAGATCCGCCTTGCAAAGCGTCGCCGCGCGCTCCGCTTTCTCCGGGTCCGCCCCGACGATCGGCGCAAGCTCTTTCGCCAGCGCAGCGATGCGCTTGACGCGCTCGCCTTGCGTCCCGAGCTTTTCGTGAAAGACGATGGCGTCGAGCTTCGGCAGCCGGTCTTCGAGCCTCAACTTGAGGTCAGTCTCGTAGAAGAATTTCGCATCCGACAGCCGCGCGGCGATGACGCGCTCATTGCCGCCGACGACCGTCGCGCCGCCGTCGCTCGCCTCGATATTCGAGACCAGGATGAAGCGGTTGGTGAGCGTGTCGTCCCTGCGCAGCACGAAGCATTTTTGGTTCACGCGGATCGTAGCACGGATGACTTCCGGCGGAATGGAGAGGAAACTCTCGTCAAATGCGCCCATGAGCGTCACCGGCCATTCGACGAGGCCAGCGACTTCTTCGAGAAGGCCCCCGTCCTCGACGAGCTCCAGCCCTTGCGCGAAGGCGAGATCCTTCGCGTCATGCAGAATGATGTCGCGCCGGCGCGCCGCATCGATGACGACTTTGGCGCGCTCCAGCGAGAGCGCATAATCCTCGAAGCGCTTCACGCGAATGGGCTGCGGCGCCAGGAAGCGATGGCCGTGGGTCACATTGCCCGACGCGATTCCATCAACCCCGAAATGGACGACCTCGGGAGATTCAGTCTCCGGTCCGAAGGTCGCGACGATCGAATGGAGCGGCCGCACCCAGCGCAGCGAATCGCCGCGCTCGGACGCCGCGCCCCAGCGCATGGATTTGGGCCACGGAAAGCTCTTGACGATCGCCGGCAGAATTTCAGCGAGAACGTCGATCGTCTCCGCGCCGGCGCGCTCGATGATCGCGACATAGAACTCGCCCTTTTTCGGATCCTTCGCGATCGTCGCCTGATCGAGCGAGGCGAGCCCGGCGCTTTTCAGGAAGCCGGCCACCGCCGCCTCCGGCGCGCCGACGCGCGGACCTTTGCGTTCTTCGCGCACGTCCGGCTGACGCGACGGCAGGCCGACCACCTGCAGCGCGAGACGGCGCGGCGTGGCGTAGGCGGCGGCGCCTTCATAGGTCAGGCCGCGATCGACGAGCGCATTGGTGACGAGCCGCTTCAGGTCGTCAGCCGCCTGTCGCTGCATGCGCGCCGGAATTTCTTCGGAGAACAGTTCGAAAAGGAGATCGGACATTGCGCAGACCATTCCCCTCCGGCGGGGAGGCGTTATTAACCCTCCCCTTGACGGGGAGGGTCGCATTGCGAAGCAATGCGGGGTGGGGTGAAAGCAGAGCTTTCATCAAAAGGTTTGGTATAGCGAGCTTCACAAGGTGTCGAGCATGCGAGTGGCCTGATCACCCCACCCCGAACCGCTTCGCGGTTCGACCCTCCCCGTCAAAGGGGAGGGTGATCACGCAGCCGCACGAAGGTTCAGGCGATTTCCTTGATCGCCGGCTTTGGCGCGTCGAGGAGAAATTTCTCGACTTCGAGCGCCGCCATGCAGCCGAGCCCCGCCGCCGTGACGGCCTGACGATAGACTTCGTCGGCGACGTCGCCGGCGGCGTAGACGCCCGGCATGCTGGTGCGCGTCGATCCCGGCTCGACGGCGATGTAGCCGGACGGTTTGATCGTCAACTGGCCGCGAAAAAGTTCGGACGCCGGCGAATGGCCGATGGCGACGAAGACGCCGTCCGCCGCAAGCGTGTGGATCGCGCCGGTCGCGACATTCTTGACGCGCGCGCCGGTGACGCTCAACGGATTCTCGTCGCCGACGATCTCGTCGATGACGTGATTGAAGAGAATCGAGACGTTTTCCTGCGCCAGCAGACGCTTCACCAAAACGCGCTCGCTGCGGAATTCATCGCGGCGGTGGATGATCGTCACCTGCGAAGCGAGATTTGACAGATATAGCGCCTCCTCGACCGCGCTATTGCCGCCGCCGACGACGAGCACTTTCTTGCCGCGAAAGAAAAACCCGTCGCAGGTCGCGCAGGCGGAGACGCCGAAACCCTTGAATTTTTCCTCACTCGGCAGACCCAGCCATTTCGCCTTGGCGCCGGTGGCGATGATGAGCGAGTCGCACGTGTAGGACTTGCCCGAATCTGCAGTGAGCCTGTAGGGGCGCTCGTCGAGATGCGCCTCGACGATGTGATCGGAGACGAGCTTCGTCCCGACATGCTCCGCTTGCAGGCGCATCTGCTCCATGAGCCAGGGCCCCTGGATCGGCTCGGCGAAACCGGGATAGTTCTCGACCTCGGTGGTGATCATGAGCTGGCCGCCCTGCTCGAAGCCTGCGATGAGCATCGGTTCGAGCAGCGCGCGGGCGGCGTAGATCGCCGCGGTGTAGCCGGCCGGACCGGAGCCAATGATGATGACGCGCGCATGCTGCGGCATGAGGTGGCCTCGCGAGTGACGAAGCCCGCAATCTAGCCATTATCAGCGTCGCCGCAACCGCTCGCCAGGCCGCCGCGTGGAAGTCCGGCTTACCAACCGTTGTCGCCGCCCCAACCCGGGCAGGCGTTCATCATTGGCGTCGCCAGCCTCCATGGATCCGCACCCTGCGGAGTTGATGGCAGTCGCCATAGCCGGCGTTGGAGTAGCCGGGCCAGCCCCCGTCATTTCCCGCGCCGTATCCCGGCGAATAGGCGGGCACGTCTGTGCGGTAATAGCTCCAACCCCAAGGCTGGCCCCAGCCCACGGGCCGGCCCGGGCCGGCCCGACCGCCCCAACGGCCGGCCCAGCCGACGCCCGGCAATACTGCGCCATGAAAGCCGCCGCCGCCCCAGCCGAAGCCATGCCATCCGTCCCATCGCTGCGCCTCTGCGAACCCGCTATGGGCCATCAAGCCGATGAGCAGCGCGCCGGTCGCTGCCGCCGCTTTAATTGATTTCGACATGTCCAGCTCCTCCCCCAATGCAAAAACGCCCTCCCGAATCGGAAGGGCGTTTCGTCTCGAGATGCTGACGCGAAGCGACCGACTTACCAGCCCCAGCCGCCGCCCCAACCGGCGCCGCCCCAACCGCCGCCCCAGCCGCCGTTGCAGACGTTCACCCACTGGGGCCGCCAGCCCCAATTGGTCCAGACGCTGCGAAGCTGATAGCAGCCGCCGCTATAGCCGATGTTGGAGTAGTAGGGCCAACCCCAGCCGTAGCCGTATCCGGCGCCGAGCAGGCCCGCGCCATACAAGGGGCGTCTCCAGCCCCAACCGCCGCCGCGCCAGCCGCCGCCCCATCCTGCGCGGCGCCATCCGCCGCCCCAGCCGCCGCCACCCCAGCCGCCGCCGCCCCAGCCGCCTCTAAAGCCGCCCGGCAGCACCGCGCCACGGAAGCCGCCGCCGAAACCGCCGCCCCGGAAGCCGCCAAGTCCGCCGCCGCCGAACCCGCCGCCTCTAAAGCCGCCAAAGCCGCCGCCGCCGAACCCGCCGCCGTGGAAGCCGCCAAAGCCGCCCCTTTGCGCCTCAGCCATGCCCGTATCGGCCAGCAACCCGATAACCAACGCGGCCGCAGCGACCGCCGTTTTGACCGATTGAGACATTTCCAGCTCCTGATCGTGGTCTCAACGCGTTTGCGCTGGCGGGCGAAAATCCATGCGCGGTCCTGGCGCGCATCTTCGCCGCCAACCCCGCCAAGGTGACTAAATCGCGCGCGGCGCACGCAGTTCAAGAAGCGCTGCATTCGACGTTCGCACTCGGGAAAAATCATCATGTTGAAAATAGTTCTGATGTGTTGCGCTTATGTCACAGACCTAAATGACGCGTTTACGCAAAGCGATCATGTCGATCAAAGACAAGAATAAGCAGTAATGGAACAATATTGGTTCGAGCGCCGTTTCATAAACCTCTGAAGTGTTCAGCGGACGGCGGCGTGACGCTACTTATCTCGCCATTGTTTGGTCACGAGCGATTTCTATTGGCGAGAGATCTGTGGAGTCGCGCGCGCCCTTTGCAAGGAGAATGTTGTGAAACAAGTTATGTCCGGAGTTCTGGCGCTGGGCGCCGCGAGCCTGTTCGTTCCCACGGCGGCGCAAGCGGGCGAGTGGGTCGGCCAAGCGTCCTATTATGCGCATAAGGGCAGGACGGCGAGCGGCGCGCATGTCGGCGCGCTGACGGCCGCCCATCGGACGCTGCCCTTCGGATCGAAGGTGCGGGTGACCAATTTGCATAACAATCGGTCGGTCGTCGTCACGGTGAACGACCGCGGACCTTTCACGCGCGGGCGGGTGATCGACGTTTCCGTCGCGGCCGCCGACAGCCTCGGTTTCAGATCGGCGGGCGTCGCGCATGTCAAGGTCGAGCAGGTTGTGGACTAATAACGCCACCACAATGCGCTGATCAGACCGCGTTCGGCGGGCGAATTCACGCCGCCGATCGCGGCGATCGCGCCGATCTGCAACGACAGCGACGCGGTCACGTCGTAGACCGCGCTCAGCTGAAACTTCTGTGCGGCGACGACGCCCGCCGGACCGCCTCTTGGCGCAAAGCCCGAGAAGCTTTGCGCGAGAAGCAGGAGTGGGGGCAGGGGACGCAGGCCGGCGGTGAAGTCGGCGCGGATCTCATCGCCGTTCTGTCCGCGCGAGCGATAACCCAGCTGCGCATCGACAAAGGCCGGCAAGCCGAAAAGCGCGAAGGGCCGGCCGACAAGCAGCCGCAGGTCGGCCTGCAGGGGATCGCGCATATCGAGAAACCGCCGTGCGGCGGGCGAGGCGGCCCGCACGCCCGCCTGCAGCGAGACGATGTAATCGCCCCAGGTGAACAGCAGCGTCCGCGCGCCAAGCGCGCCTAATCCCAGGCCTGCATAACGCGTGCCCGGCGGCCCTTGCAGCGACAGCGGCAGGCCGGCCTTGGCTTCCTCGACAAGCAGGTTGAGGTGATCGTAGGGCCCCGCGGCGCCGCTGAAATTCATATAGCCGCCTTCGGCGACGATCGTCAGCCAGTCGAAAAGGCCGTGCTCGACATATACGCGCGTCTCGAATTTGCGATAGGAGGGCGTCTGGATCAGGCGGCCACTGGCGTCATAGGCTTTGCGCGCGTCGGCGAAGGTCGTGGTGACGATCGCCTGTCCGTCGCCCGGCGGCATGAGCCACGCGCCCGCCAACGCCAACTGCGCCGCAACGGCGCAAAAGCCAACAACAACATAAACCGCCAAGACACGCATGGCGCCACGCACAACAGTCGACCCGCCGACGGTTGGCCGCCGGCGTCACATGCTAAAAGGGAAGCGCTCCGTTGACAACCGACGGTTGCGCTTACGCCCCCACATGCGCATGCACGTCGCGTCCGCCGTGACGCTGCATGATCTCGATCGCGGTCCGCTCGCGCTCCTCGTTCCAGGCGCGCGCCCAAAGCAGCAGTCCGCCATGCTTCAACTGCGACTGCGCCCATTTGGTCTGGCGATCGCCGACGAGCTTCGACGCCATCAGGCCCAACCCCCCGGCGGCGCCGCCGGTCAGCAAGCCAACCGCGATGGCGCTCGTCAGCGACAGGCCCCAGGCAAGGGTGATCCCGGCGCCGATGAGAACGCCGACGTAGAACAGCACGCCGACGATCGAGGCCTTGCCGATATTGAGCGACTCGCTGTCGATGTAAGGCGTGCGCGGCGCTCTGGGGCTGTCTTCAAGCGAGTCGGCGCTCACGTCCTTGTCGCCGAGCTTTTCGCGCACTTTGTCCTCTTCGGCGAGAAGGCTGATCTCCGAGCGGTCGAAACCGCCGGTGAGAAGATCGTCGATCGCCGACTGCAGCGTGTCGACGGTGTCGAATAGACCGACGACCTCGCGCAGCTCATGGCGTTCTTCAGGGGTGGTGGCT
>DATBRI010000093.1:0-10808 GCA_036560365.1 Methylocystis sp. | reverse complement strand
TGCGACTGCGCCCATTTGGTCTGGCGATCGCCGACGAGCTTCGACGCCATCAGGCCCAACCCCCCGGCGGCGCCGCCGGTCAGCAAGCCAACCGCGATGGCGCTCGTCAGCGACAGGCCCCAGGCAAAGGAAACTCCGGCGCCAATAATGACGCCGACGTAGAACAGCACGCCGACGATCGAGGCTTTGCCGATGTTGAGCGACTCGCTGTCGATGTAGGGCGTGCGCGGCGCGCGGGGACTGTCTTCGAGCGAGTCGGCGCTCACGTCCGTGTCGCCGAGCTTTTCGCGCACTTTGTCCTCTTCGGCGAGAAGGCTGATCTCCGAGCGGTCGAAACCGCCAGTCAGAAGATCGTCGATCGCCGACTGCAGCGTGTCGACGGTGTCGAACAGGCCGACGACCTCGCGCAGCTCATGGCGTTCTTCAGGGGTGGTCACTCTCTTCGCGTCCATGTTTCTTGCTCCTGCGCGGCGATTTGGCGCGCGGCCGCGCTCTTGATTTAAAGGGAGCGGCGCGGGCGCTCTTCAAGAGGCCTTGGAGCGGGAAATCGCGAGTGAACTCCGCCTGCGCTGCAATCGTCCCGCTTGCCGAATCTGCGCGGATGCCTGACCCTCAACCCCGCCGACTGGAATTTTCCCCTTTATCCACTAAGTTATCCACATATTGTCTCCCTGTTAATTATCGTCACTATATCTTGACGTCGTCGCGAGACTCGCGCAGTCTGGAGGCAACACGGAATGGCGACGCGGCGAACGATCTCAAAGACGTTCGGCGAGTTTCGGCGACAGCCGGACGAGAGCGTTGGTTTGCGTGGGCGTGATCCTCGTTTTTGGCGTGCTTTCAATCGCGGCGTGTCTGTCCGCGAGCGCAGGGCGAGCGTCTTTCGAGTTCAGAATTGGCAAGAAATTGCGTCGCGGGCCGGCGAACGGCTGCGTGCGGGCGGACGCCTGCGCTTTGAGGGGATGAGACGATGAAAATTGAGCGGCGCTACACCAAGGCGGGCGAATCTCCTTATGCGAACATCCCCTTCCGCACGACTAAGAGCGAAATCCGCAATCCCGACGGCTCCATCGTCTTTGCCCTCGACAATATCGACGTCCCCAACCAGTGGAGCCAGGTCGCCGCCGACGTTCTGGCGCAGAAATATTTCCGCAAGGCCGGCGTGCCGGCGCGCTTGAAGCGCGTCGAGGAAAACGCCGTCCCGTCCTTCCTGTGGCGCTCCGTCGCCGATACGGAAGCGCTTAGCGAACTCCCCAAGGACCAGCGCAATGGTTCTGAAATTTCGGCCAAGCAGGTGTTCGACCGGCTCGCCGGCGCCTGGACCTATTGGGGTTGGAAGGGCGGCTATTTCGACGCCGAGGAAGACGCGCAGGCGTTCAGCGACGAACTTCGCTACATGCTCGCCATGCAGATGGCGGCGCCCAATTCGCCGCAATGGTTCAACACCGGCCTGCATTGGGCTTACGGCGTCGACGGGCCGAGCCAGGGGCATTTCTACGTCGACTACGCCAATGGCAAAATGGTGAAGTCGAAATCGGCCTATGAGCACCCGCAGCCGCACGCCTGCTTCATCCAGTCGATCGCCGACGATCTCGTCAATGACGGCGGCATCATGGATCTCTGGGTGCGCGAAGCGCGGCTGTTTAAATACGGCTCCGGCACCGGCACTAATTTCTCCAAGCTGCGCGGCGAGAAGGAGAAGCTTTCTGGCGGCGGCTCATCGTCCGGCCTCATGTCCTTTCTCAAGATCGGCGATCGCGCGGCGGGCGCGATCAAGTCCGGCGGCACGACGCGGCGCGCGGCGAAAATGGTCGTCGTCGACATCGATCATCCCGACGTCGAAGCCTTCATCGACTGGAAGGTGAAGGAGGAAGAGAAGGTCGCCTCGCTGGTCACCGGCTCGAAGATCGTCAAGAAGCATTTGAAGGCGATCATGCGCGCCTGCATGAACTGCGAAGGCCCCGGCGACGATTGCTTCAACCCCGAGATCAATCCCGCCCTGAAACGCGAGATCAAGCTCGCGCGCAAGAACGACGTGCCGGACAATTACATCAAGCGCGTCATTCAGTTCGCCAAGCAGGGCTACAAGGATATTCACTTCGACACCTATGACACGGATTGGGACAGCGAAGCCTATCTCACCGTCTCGGGTCAGAACTCCAACAACTCCGTGCGCGTCACGGACGCGTTCCTGCAGGCGGTCGAGAAGGACGACGACTGGAGCCTCATCAGGCGCCTCGATGGCAAGCCGGCGAAGACGCTGAAAGCCCGCGATCTGTGGGAGAAGATCGGCTACGCCGCCTGGGCGTCCGCCGATCCGGGAATCCAGTTCCACACGACGATCAACGACTGGCACACCTGCCCGGCGGGCGGCCCCATTCGTGCGTCCAATCCGTGTTCGGAATATATGTTCCTCGACGACACGGCTTGTAATCTCGCCTCGCTCAATCTGCTGCAGTTCCGTTCTCCCGCCTCCACGGGCGAGCAAGGGTCGGGGTGGCGGTTCGACGTCGATTCTTACGAGCACGCCGTGCGGCTGTGGACCGTCGTGCTCGAAATCTCGGTGCTGATGGCGCAGTTCCCCTCAAAGGAGATCGCGCAGCTCTCCTACGACTACCGCACGCTGGGGCTGGGCTTCGCCAATGTAGGCGGCCTGTTGATGTCGTCAGGCCTCGCCTATGACAGCGACGCCGGCCGCGCCGTCGCCGGCGCGCTTTCGGCGATCATGACGGGCGTGTGCTACGCAACCTCCGCCGAAATGGCCAGGGAGCGCGGGCCCTTTGCGCGCTTCATGGAGAATCGCGAAGCGATGCTGCGGGTCATCCGCAACCATCGCCGCGCCGCGCATGGCGAACGCGTCGGCTATGAGCAGCTGGCGATCACGCCGGTGCCGCTCGACGTCGCCTCCTGCCCCGATCCGATCTTGGTCGAGCGCGCCGGCGCGGCCTGGGACCGCGCGCTCGCGCAAGGCGAACTCTACGGCTATCGCAATGCGCAAGTCACCGTCGTCGCGCCGACCGGCACCATCGGCCTGGTGATGGATTGCGACACGACTGGCATCGAGCCCGATTTCGCGCTCGTGAAATTCAAGAAGCTCGCCGGCGGCGGCTACCTCAAGATCGTCAACCGCGCCGTGCCGGAAGGGCTGCGCTCGCTCGGCTATCGCGAGAGCGACATCGCCGAGATCGAGGCCTATGCCGTCGGCCACGCTTCGCTCTCCAACGCGCCGGCGGTCAACACCACAAGCCTGCGGGCGCGCGGCTTCACTGATGAAAAGATCTCCGCCATCGAGGCGGCGCTGCCGTCCGCCTTCGACATCAAATTCGTCTTCAACAAATGGACGCTCGGGCAGGACTTTCTCACCAGCGTGTTGAAAGTCCCGGCGGCCGCGCTCGAAGACAGGAACTTCGATCTTCTGTCTCATCTCGGCTTCGCCAAATCCGAGATCGAAGCGGCGAACATCCACGTCTGCGGCGCGATGACCCTTGAAGGCGCGCCGCATTTGAAGCGCGAGCACTATCCGGTGTTCGATTGCGCCAATCCCTGCGGGCGCACCGGCAAGCGCTATCTCCTGGTCGAGTCGCATATCCGCATGATGGCGGCGGCGCAGCCCTTCATCTCGGGCGCGATCAGCAAGACCATCAATATGCCCAATGACGCGACGATCGAGGATTGCGAACAGGCCTATCTGCTGTCCTGGCGCCTCGGGCTCAAGGCCAACGCGCTCTATCGCGACGGCTCCAAGCTCTCGCAGCCGCTCTCGGCGCAGCTCATCGCCGGCGACGACGACATCGACGCGATGGACGTCGTCGAGGAAATCATGACCGCCAATATGCCGGCGCGCACGGCGGCCATCGCCGAACGCATCGTCGAGCGCGTCGTGCATCAGCTGATCCGCGAGCGCGAGAAGCTGCCGAACCGGCGCAAGAGCTACATTCAGAAGGCGACGGTCGGCGGCCACAAGGTCTATCTGCACACCGGCGAATATGAAGACGGGCGGCTGGGCGAAATCTTCATCGACATGCACAAGGAAGGCGCGGCCTTCCGAAGCCTGATGAATAATTTCGCCATCGCGATTTCGCTCGGCCTGCAATATGGCGTGCCGCTCGAAGAATATGTCGACGCCTTCACCTTCACCCGCTTCGAGCCGTCCGGCCCGGTGCAGGGCAATGACGCGATCAAATACGCGACCTCGATTCTTGACTATGTGTTCCGCGAACTCGCCGTGTCCTATCTCGGCCGCAACGATCTCGCGCATGTCACGCCCGAAGACGTCGGCCATGACGTGCTCGGCAAGGGCGAGCATGAGGGCAAGGCGCCGGAAGGGACGTCGATCTCGCGCGGGCTGCTGCGCTCCAAGACCGACAGGCTGATGGTGGTGCAGGGCGGCGGGGCTCCTGACGGCGCTCGAAACATCGGCGCCGTGGCGCTGCGCGAGACGCCGGACGCAGCGCCTGAGACCGGCGACCCGATCTCGACGCTCGGCTGGACCGAGCCGACGAGGACCGTCACCGGCATCGCCGAAAAACGCGCCGAAGCGCGCATGAAGGGCTATGTCGGCGAAGCCTGCCCTGAGTGCGCGAATTTTACCTTGGTGCGCAACGGCACCTGTTTGAAGTGCGAGACCTGCGGCGCGACCACGGGGTGTTCGTGAGGAGCGAACCCCATGGGTACCGATTGCAAAGTTAAACACCGCCGATATGAAACGGTAGGTGAAGAAGTACGCAAAGTTCGTCGTTGGCTGGGAATCGATGCTTACTATACATTCGACATCACAAAACAAATCGAATTCCTCGTTGGTCGAACCATTGGACAGCTAGGTGTCCTCCATCTCGATCTGTTTAAGTATGACGCCGAGGATCTGGCGTGGGTTTCCTTCAAACCGCGGTTAACGTTGCACGTTCATCAGGAGATTTGGATGGATGCGCGCCTAGGAGAACCAAAGTCGCGCTTCATACTGGCGCACGAACTTGGCCATATCTTTTTGCATGGTCATTATCGTCAAGCGTTTTCACATGATGGCAAGGGGCATCTTAAAGCGTGGCCGGAGGAAGAACGGGCCGAGCCGCAAGCGAATTGGTTCGCTGAACAGTTTTTGGCACCCGATCATCTTGCTGGAAGCTGTAAAGACCAAGTGAGCCTCTGTCAGCAGTTTGATTTTCCCGAAATGTACGCCGCCGACAGAATGTCTCGTCTCAAGAGTCGCCGCGCAAGTTATGTTGGTGAGGCCTGTCCCGAGTGCGGCAATTTCACCGTCGTGCGCAACGGCACGAATTTGAAGTGCGAGACCTGCGGCACTGCTATTAGGCGCAGCTGAAGTTGGAGGCCAGAATGGCAAAGAACACGGGTGATGATTTCCGCCGTGGCGCTGTAAGCGGACGGACGCAGTTTGAGCGTCCTGACGGCCGTTGGCAAAAGCGCGACGAGCACACTGGACATCTAATGGGAGTGAAGTGGTCGCCTGGCCCATACAAGGGCGTTGCCAAGGAGCCTGATGGGCGTGATACGCCGAAGTCGCCTGAGAACTGGGACAAGTGAAAGTCATCACCTCCGTAAGCTGAATGGCGCAGTCCTCGTCCTTCGAGACGCGCCTGCGGCGCTCCTCAGGATGAGGACTGCTGTGGGCGCTCTTCAGGATGAGGACTCTTATTGGCGCTCCTCAAGATGAAGACTGCTTGCAGGCTGCGCACGCAAAACGCCGGCGAAACGGCCTCGACGCTCGGCTCAGGAACGCCGCGCGCTACTTGCAGGCTTTCGCGTCCGCCGGCTGCAGCGAAAAGGCGTGGTTCTCCGCGTTATCCGGGCTGAGATAGAGATAGCTGGAGCGCCGGCCCGAATCGGGTCCCGGCATTTCCAACCGTTCGACGATTGTCACGAGCGCGCCCTCTCGCTGCGCGGCGATCCGGAACGCGCCGGATTTGACATAGGAGATCCGGCAATGCCGCACGCCATCATTCTTGGCCTTGCAGAGGTCGGTCTCCTCGGCGGAAAGCGACGCGTTGCACAGCAGGGCGCCGCCGTCCGCCTTGCAGGCGCCGAAAGTGGAGAAGGTCGCCTTGCCGCGTCCCGTGGTCGAAAGTTGCAGCGTCGCCGAGAACGGATAGGGCGGCGTGTCTTTTCGCGTCTCGATCGACAGCCACGCCTTGTCGACGATCTGGCCTTTGTGGGCGGAAAGATGCGCCTTGTCATAGACGCGTTCGTAACATCCGAGTGAAGGGAGCGGCTCCGCCCGCGCTCCGACCGTCGCGAGAATGAAAGCGCAGATCGCCGTGCTAATTGTCAGATGAGATGTGAACATTCGCTCTCCTGGGGCTTGATCCGGCGCTGGCGTTCGGCAGGCGCAGCCTTGTCTCGGCGGCGGGCCGCAAGCCTTTCATCATAATCGCTCTCATTAACCGCCGAGCGCTTCTCGCGTCACAAAAACTTCGCCTCCCCGTGATCTTCAAGCGAGTGGATCGCAGCGGAGCGACGCACATGTGGACGGTTAACGCGGATTTCGGTCAGACGATCTTCGCCCTCGTCAATTTTCCGCAAGCGGATTCAAAAAAGCCGAAAGCGGCCAAGAAAGCGCTCGGCGAAACGCTTGGCCGTCTCGGCGCGCTCGAAGTGCGGCTCGCGCGCGGCAAGAGGGAAGTGCGCAAGGCGCAGCGCCTGCGCTACGAGGTCTTCTACAAGGAAGGCGGCGCCATTCCCGACGCGCGCACGGCCTTCACGCGCCGCGACGCCGACCGGTTCGATAAATATTGCGATCATCTCATCGTCATCGATCACGCGGCGCAGACCAGGCGCGGCAAGATCAGGCCGAAGATCGTCGGCGCCTATCGGCTGATGCGCGACGACATGGCGGCGAAAGCCGGCGGCTTCTATTCCGAAAGCGAATATGACGTCGGGCCGCTTCTCGCGCGCCACGCCGGCAAGCGCGCGCTGGAGTTGGGGCGCTCCTGCGTGCTCGCGTCCTATCGCAGCAAGCGCACGATCGAACTCCTATGGCGCGGGCTTCTCGCCTATGTGTGGGCGCATGACGTCGATGTGATGTTTGGTTGCGCAAGCCTGCACGGCGCCAATCCGCTCGCCCATGCGCAGGCGTTGAGCTATCTCGCGCATTATGCGCCGGCGGAAGACGCTTGGCGCGTCAGCGCGCGACAAGAGCGGCATACCTCAATGCGAATGCTGGCGCGCGACGCGTTCGATCCGCGCAAGGCGCGCGACGCGCTCTCGCCGCTGATCAAAGGCTATCTGCGGCTCGGCGCGCGTTTTGGCGACGGCGCCGTCGTGGACCGCAAATTCAACACGACGGATGTTTTCGTCGTGATGCCCGTCGCTAAGATCGACGCGCGCTATCTCGAATTTTTCGGCGGCGCGCCGCACCGCCGGGCGGCTTAGTTTTTCGTTCATTGCCGACGCGCAAAGGGCGATGGGAATGACGGCGCGCCAATGAAAGCGGCTCCTCGTCCTTCGTGACGCGCGCTGCGCGCGCTCCTCAGGATGAGGGGCCTTGTTCTCTCTCGCCATGTCTCGTCAGGACAATGAGCCGTCCTCATGCTGAGGCGGTTGCTAAGCAACCGTCTCGAAGCACGACGATTGCGGCGATTCCCGCCCATGCGATGCGAGCAGCTTTTGCACCCGCGCATGCGTCTCGACCGCGAGCGTCTTGCGGTCTTTGTCGCTCGTCTCGATGCCCTCGCCGAAGACAATGTGGCACTGCGCGCCGCCGCGCTTCATCAAGCGCCACAGATGCGGCAGGAATGTCATGTCGCCATACCAGCCGACGTCGATCTTGTTCGCGCCGTCGGAATAGGCGATCGCCACAGGCGCGAGCGTCGGCGCTTCGCCGCACGCCGCCATGACCTCCAGCGGCGCGAAATGCGCCGAACGGAAAGGCAAAACCGCGGCGCCGTCGCTGGATGTGCCTTCGGGGAAGATGACGAGATCGCCGCCCGCGCGCAGCACATGCGCGAGCGCGTCATTGACGCGCGCAATATCATGCTTCGCGCCGCGCTCGACAAAGACCGTGCCTTGCAGCCGCGCCAGCAGTCCGAGCACAGGCCAGCTTGCGACTTCGCTCTTCGCCAGGAAGACGAGGGGATGGAGGCTCGCGAGCGCGATGATGTCGGTCCATGACACATGGTTGGCGACGACAAAGCGCGGCGCCTTTGCGGGCAGGGCGCCGCGCGCGTCGACCTTTATGCCGATGATGGCGCAAACCGCGCGGCAGAAGCGCGTCTGGATCGCGTGCTGAATCGGCCAGCCGCGCCGGCGCGCCAGCGCCTGCAGCGGAACGAGAAAGACGAAAGCGCCCGCCAGCGTGAGGACGAAGGCGAGCGCGCGCAGATAGGCCATGGCGCGCAGATGCAGCGTCTCTAAGACGGGCGCATGACAGCGCCTGCGCTACTGCGCCTCTGATGCGTCAGCGAGGAAAAACCGCACCATCTCGCGGGAGGCCTCGGGACCATGGCGATCGGCGAAGGAGCCGTCGGGATTGCCGCCCGACCAGGCGTGGCCGAGCCCCTCGACAGCCCAATGTTCCAGCTGCGGCACGCCGCGCGCATCCGCGATGACGGTGCGGCTGTATTTGAGACCGCCCGCCGATCCGGTCTCGCGCGTTTCGCGCGCCAGCGCATCGGCAAGATCGAGCCGAGCCCCTGCAATGATCGTTTCGCCGTTGGTCGGATGCACCTTCTGGTCGGCTTCGCCGTGGAAAACGATCGTCCGCACGCCGTCAGACAGCGACCTGCGCGCCGCGCCGCGTTCGATTTTACCGCCCATCGCCGCGAAGGCGGAGGCGACGTCGCTCGCCGAGCCATGCGCGAGGCCGGAATGAATGCCCACGGCGGCGTAGAGTTCCGGATAGGTCGCGGCCATGGTCGCGGCCATGGCGCCGCCGGCTGACAAACCCGCGACATAGACGCGCGACTCGTCGACGCGCCACTCCGCCATTACGGCGCGGGTCAGGCCGGCGATGAGGCTGGGCTCGCCCTTCTCGCGCGTTTGATCCGCCGGGTTGAACCAGTTCCAGCAGCCCATCTGATTGGCCGCGGTCGACTGCGCCGGATAGGCGACGATGAACCCATGTTCGTCGGCCAGCTCATTCATTCGCGAGCCGATGGCGAAGTCGTCGGGGTTCTGCGCACAGCCGTGAAGCATCACGATTAACGGCCGGTCGCGGTCTCGCGCGCCGCCTGGCGCATAGACCTTGTAATCGCGGGCGCCCACCGATCCGGCATAGCTGCGCGAGACATAGTCGGCGCCCGGCGGAACGTCGATTTTCGGCGTTTTTCGTAGCGCGGCGAGCGGCGCGCCGCTTTGATCGAGACCCGGAAGACCGGCGTGACGCAGCAACTCCACCGTCTCGCCGAGCGGGCGGCGTAGACGAAAAGTTGGGGGATGCGGCTCGGCGTGCGCAGCCGGCTCCGGCGCCGCAGCGCCGCCCGGAGTCAGCGCGCGCATCAGCACGCGCGTCGCTTCCGTGAGATTTTGCTCGCGCGTCAATTGCGTCGCCTTATTCAAGGCGCTCGTCAGGAGGTTTTTCACTTTGTCTACGCCTCGCGGGAGAGTGGGAAAGGTCAACTGATGCGGTCCTGGAGCGCCGCCTTGACGGACTTGCTCGCTTGGAGCGCGCCGAGCACGGAGATGGATTCGATGGTTTCGCGCGCGAGGTCAGGCGTCACGTCTTCGGCGATCGACGCCAGTCCCAGGACATGGATGCGCAGTCTGCGGCCAGCCGCCTTCACCGCCTCGAGGTCCTCGCGACTGTAGTGGCGTAAGCCGAGCTCCAACGTATTCCGCACGATGGACTGTTTGACCGCTTCCGAATGCGTGCTGAGTTGGTTGCGGATCGCCGTGCGGATGAAGTCGGTGCGATTGGAGTAGAAGCCCTCGCGCACCAAGAGGTCGATATGGCCGAGATCGACGTAGCCGACATTGATCGTGATTTTCTCGGCCTCCGGCGGCCGTTCTCGTAATTTGTATATGTCCGCCATGGCCATCCTCAAACCATCTGTATGGATGGTATATGGATGGTAGGAGGGGCCGGCGCAACTGGCGGGCGCGACTTTGATAGCCATCGCCGAATTGACGGCTTGCCGCACGCGGTCGAAGCGCCGGCCCGCTTCGCAACTCTTGACGCCGCCGCTCTAGGCGCCCTTATGTGCGCCGGCCCGCCGCGCATTGGCGGCTAAGGTCAGGCTTTCTGGGAGATCCTAATGACGTTTGTGCTTGCGCGCCGCGCATGTGTCGTTGCGGCCCTGTCGCTTCTTTTCGCTGGGTCGGCGCTGGCCCACGGCCCGTCGCGCCAGAAGGTCGTGGAAAAAATCGAAATCGACGCCCCCGCGGCGAAGGTCTGGGAGATCGTCGGCAATTTCCAAGATTGGAACTGGCATCCCGCCATCGCCAAGACGGAAGGGACGGGCGGCAACGCCGCCGACGCCAAGCGCAAGCTGACTTTGAAGAACGGCGGCACAATCGATGAGACGCTGACCAAATATGACGCCGACGGCAAGTCGCTGAGCTACAAGATCGACGCCGTCGACGTGAAAGTGCTGCCGGTCAATAACTACGCTTCGACGATCAGCGTGAAGGAAGAGGGCGGCAAGAGCGTCGTCGAATGGAAGGGCGCGTTCTATCGCGGCTTCATGAACAATGATCCGCCGCCGGAGCTTTCCGACGAGGCGGGCATTAAGGCGGTGAGCGATATCTATAAGTCGGGCCTCGCCGCGTTGAAGGCCAAGGCGGAGAGCAAGTAAGCGCCGCGCCATGCGCCAGGCACGGGTCAACATTGCGCCGGTCGATCTCCAGGCGAATCGGATGAA
>DATBRI010000092.1:0-17530 GCA_036560365.1 Methylocystis sp. | reverse complement strand
GCCGGTGCGCTTATCGCGACGCTGTCAGGCGCGGCTTTGGCCGAACAGATGATGAATCGCACGACGGATCGTCAGTCCGGCGCCATGGATCGCTCGACCATGGGGACCGCCGGCGCGCAGCCGCAGTTTCTGACGACGCTTCCGCAGAACGCCCTGCTGGTCTCGAACATCCACGACCAGAACGTCTACGATCCGCAGGAGAACAAGATTGGCGAAGTGAAGGATCTTATACTGGATCGCGGCGGCAAAGTCACTGCGGCGATCATTTCGGTTGGCGGCTTTCTCGGCATGGGCCAGAAGGATGTCGCTATCGCCTTCAACGATCTCCAGGCCACTGAGCGCAACAACAAATGGTGGCTGACGGTGAACGCCACCAAGGACGAGTTGAAGAGCGCGACGGGCTTCCGCTTCGACAAGAACAGGGGACTTTGGACCCTCGGCAGCAAGTAACCGCCGCCTCGATCTAGTTTCGACGCTAGCTAAGCCTCGCCGCACAGCGGCGGGGCTTTCTCACATCCGCGCCGGCAGCTTGTCCTCGTCCGCGAGATTGGAGAAACGCGTCATCTCAGCCTCGAAGGCGAGCTGCACTGTCCCCGTCGGACCGTGACGCTGTTTGCCGAGAATCGCTTCGGCGCGGCCATGGGCGCGCTCCATCTCCGCCATCCATTGAATGTGTTCTTCCGTGCCTTCGCGCGGCTCGCGATTGCGCAGATAATATTCCTCACGGTACACGAAGATCACGACGTCCGCGTCCTGCTCGATCGAGCCTGACTCGCGCAGATCGGAAAGCTGCGGCCGCTTGTCGTCGCGGTTCTCCACTTGGCGGGAGAGCTGCGACAGCGCGATGATCGGCGCATTGAGTTCCTTCGCTAGCGCCTTCAGGCCGGTGGTGATTTCAGTGAGCTCCTGCACGCGATTGTCATTGCGAGAGCGCGACCCGGAGAGCAATTGCAGATAGTCCACGACGAGCAGGTCCAGGCCTTTCTGGCGTTTGAGGCGCCGCGCCCGTGCGGTCAGCTGCGCGATCGAAATGCCGCCGCTCTGATCGATGTAGAAGGGAATGCTTTGCATTTCCCGCGCCGCGTCGGCGATGCGGCGAAAATCGTCCTCATTGATGTCGCCGCGGCGGATTTTGTAGCTCGGCACCCCGGACTGCTCGGCGATGACGCGCGTCGCCAATTGTTCAGCCGACATTTCCAAAGAGAAGAAACCGACGATGCCGCCATTGATCGTCTTATGTGTTCCGTTGGGCTCAGCTTCGGATTGATAGGCGCGCGCCACATTGAAGGCGATGTTCGTGGCGAGAGCGGTCTTGCCCATGCCCGGTCGCCCGGCGACGATGATGAGGTCGGATTTTTGCAGGCCGCCCATCTTTTCGTCGAGATCGAGCAGGCCCGTGGCGACGCCGGACAGATGGCCGTCGCGCATATAGGCGCTGCTCGCCATGTCGAGCGCGGTGGTGAGCGCGTCGGCAAATCGCTGAAAGCCGCCGTCGTAGCGACCCGTCTCGGCAATCGAATAGAGCTGCCGTTCGGCTTCTTCGATCTGCGCGCGCGGCGGCGAATCGATCGGCGAATCATAGGCCGTATTGACGATGTCCTGACCGATGACGATGAGATCCCGGCGAACCGCGAGATCATGAACAGTGCGGCCATAGTCTTCGGCGTTGATGATCGTCGTCGCTTCGGCGGCGAGTCGCGCAAGATAGGCCTGGATCGTCACGCCGGCCGGAAGCTCGATGTCGGCGAGGAACGTCTTCAGCGTCACGACGGTCGCGAGCTTGCCGGCGCGAATGAGCTGCGCCGCAATTTCGTAAATGCGCCGGTGCAAGTCCTCGGAAAAATGCTCGGGCTTCAAAAAGTCCGAGACTCTGTCGAAAGCGTCATTGTTGACGAGAATCGCGCCGAGTAGCGCTTGCTCGGCCTCGATATTGTGCGGCGGCGCGCGATAGGCAGGCGCGTCCGGCTGCGCGACCTGAAACGCGCGCCGTCCCGCCAATTGTTCAATTGGTGGCATGGATGATCGGACTTGTTTGAGACTGTTCCGGGCTGCGAACGCGACGCGCGAGCCTGAGACGTTCTTAACAATACATTAAGCCGTCGGCCCCGCCACATCCTTTTGTCGGCGGCGGCGAGAAGCGAGTCTTATCCACATGGCTGAAAAAGATTCGTTCCGCGCGTCCGACTCTTCTTGCATTGAAAGCGAATCAGAGATGGGCCCCGAAAAAGAAACCGGCGGCCGAAGGGCCGCCGGGATTAACGCACGCGCGCTTGCGGGAGCTTACATTTCGACGTCGCCGGCTTCCGCCAGAGCCGCGCCGATTTCGAGGCCGAGATCGTCCATCGACGTCTCTTCCTTGAGCGTAGCGCTTTCGCCGCGCGTCTGCCGCTCGGCCTCTTCTTCCGAACGGGCCACATTGATCGTGATCTTCACATCGACTTCCGGATGCAAATGCACGGGCGTCTGGTGCAGGCCGAGAGTTTTGATGGGGTGCACCAGCACGATCTGATCGCGACTGACCGAGAAGCCGCCCGCCGTCGCCGCCTCGGCGACATCCCGCGCCGAAACCGAGCCATAAAGCTGGCCGCTCTCGCCCGCCTGGCGAATGATGTTGAAGCTTTGTCCGTTGAGCTTTTCGGCGACGGCTTCGGCTTCTTTCTTGGCCTCGAGATTGCGCGCTTCGATCTGCGCCCGCTGGGTCTCGAAATGCTTCTTGTTATTTTCCGTGGCGCGCAGCGCCTTGCCGCGCGCCAGCAGGAAATTGCGGGCGTAGCCGTCGCGCACGCGCACGGTCTCGCCCATCTGGCCGAGCTTGGCCACGCGTTCAAGCAGAATGACGTCCATCTTTGCTACTTCTCCGAGATTGCGGGCTATGTCGAGAAAAACCGGGCGAAAGTCAATCCGGTTTTTGCATCGCAGTGGGCCCGGCGTCCGTCTTTCGGGCGCGATAGTTGAAGATCAGGTCGGCGACGCCGAGCGCGGCGAAAAAGAGCAGGGGCCACCCCAAGAGTCCCAGCGTGAAATAGATGATCGCCAGAACCAGGGCGCTCGAGCGCGAACCGCGCAGGTAGATATGCGCGACGGCGAGCCCTTGGAACGCAAGCAGCAATCCCATGGTCGTCGTCAGCACCAGCCCGATCGCGCCGGCGAGCCCTGGGAAGAAGATCAGCGCGATTCCGCTCAGGAACAGGCCGCCCACAGGCTTGGGCAGGCGGAATTCGCTGGCGATGTCCGGCCAAGGGCGGCTGAGCAGCTTGGACGCTTGCGCAACTCTTGCGGCGAGCCACAAATTGACGACGTGGATCAGCAGGACATAGGCGGCGAGAAACGCGGGAACGGCGCGCGCGACGGACCCGGACAGCGTTGTCGGATCGATCGTGTCGCCAAGATCGCGCTCCTTGACCATAAGGTCGAGCAGGATGAAGGCGCGCGCCCGGATCGGATTCAACGCTTCATCGAGCGATCCGAACGCAAGGGTGGAGACGATCAGCCAGAGAATGACCGCCGTCGTTAGAAAGGTCGCCGGCGCGAGCGCCGCCCAGCCCGGCAGATTACGGGTCAGCCTGTCCCGGCCGCCGCGGGGCGCGCCGAGCGCCGCGTAGACAGCCGACCACGCCGGCGCCGCCACCAGTAGCGCATAGCCCATGCCGATCACCGGATGCGGCCAGAAGCACAAGATGATCGACGCGAGTATCGCCGCTGTCGCGCCGTGGATCAGGCCAAAGGCGAAAGCGACGATCATGATCGGCAAGGGCGCAAGATGCGCCAAGAGGAGACCGCCGAAACCGCCGCGCGCGACGACGGCGAAGATCACGGCCGCTGCGACGCCGCCCAGAATCGACACGGCGAAATTCGGCCAGGACAGGGCGTTCTTGTCGGACAAGATTGGGTTCCGCTGACGGCGCGTCGCGCATGGGGCGCATGACGCAAAAAGGCGCCGCCCGGCGGGACCGTCGACGCTCGAAGGGTTTTAGGAGGTCGCAGCCCAAAGGGCAAGGCGGCGCAGCCGTTGGCAAATTTCCGTCGTCGCCGCGCCTTGCCTGCGCTTGCGCTCGAACAAATCGGGCGAGGGAAAGTTATTTCTCCAGACATCTCGGCGGGCGGCGGTTGCCGGTCAGGAGAAAGACAAATGAAGCTAATAAGTTACACTTGGGCGGCGGTTCTCGCGGCAGGGCTGGGGTTTTGCTCTACGACGCCTGGGCTGGCTCACCACCAATTTCTCGTCGAGTCGTTCCCTGCGTCGAGACAGCGAGTCATCAAGCCTGTGCGGCAGATCAGGCTCGTATTTGAGGGGAAGGCCGACGCCGTCATCTCGACGATAACGCTCAAGAGCAAGAACGGCCTGGTGGTCGCCAAAGCGACGCAGAAGCAAGCCTCCCGAGAGTTGATCCTCGACACGCCGGTTCTGCAGCCCGGCCTCTATGAGGTTGATTACCGTGTGCTCGCGACAGATGGCGCGATCGTCGAAGGCGCGTTTCCGTTTATCGTCGAGCCTTTCCTCTCCGCCTGAGCAGGTTGCGAAAACTTTTTCGACGGGAATCTGCTCCAAGATTTTGATATTGAGCGATTCCTGTAATCGCTGAGTTCTACGGCTGGCGCAACTCGGGTCCGGGACGGCGGGAGAGCGCCCGCCAAGTCCCCGCGAGGCCGAGGCCAATGGTGACGGCGAGGGTCGCGAGCGAGATCAGCGCGGTCGTCCAAGGCAGGAAGGCGAAATCGATCTTCATAAGGATCGTGGTCATGGCGTAGGCGGCGCCGGATCCAGCCGCGATCGCGATCAATGAGGCGGCGAGGCCGACCAGCCCAAATTCCAGCGCATAGGCTGTGGCCAGCCAGGCGCGGGTCGCGCCGAGCGTCTTCAACACCACCGCATCGTGCAGTCTTGCGCGCTGGCCGCTCGCAAGCGCGCTGGCGAGCGCCAGCACCGCCGTGACAATGGCGAGTCCCGCCGCGACGCGCGCGGCCAGCGCCAACTGTCCGGCGATCTTGTCGATCGCCGCCAGCGCATCCTTGACTCGCACTGAAACGATGCTCGGGAAGCGTTTCGCCGCCTCGCGCGCGAGCCGCGCGTCCTTGGAATCGCGCGCCGCGACCGATGGCGCGCCATACGCCACGGTGAAGAGTTCGGTGTAGGGCGCTTCGGCAAAGACATTGGGGGAAAACACCATGATGAAGTTGATGGCGTAACTGCGCCAATCCACCTTGCGCAGATTGGCGACCTTCGCTGTCACCTCCCTGCCGAGCACATTGACTCGGATCGAGTCGCCGAGGGTCAGGCCCAATCCTTCGGCGACCTTCTGCTCCAGTGAAACGAGCGGCGGACCGCCGTAGGTCGCCGGCCACCATTCGCCTTCGGCGAGCGTGGAGTTCGCCGGAATCGTGGCGGAAAACGTCACGCCGCGGTCGCCCTCGAGCGCCCATTTGGCGTCGTCGGCCACCGCGGTCTTGTCGACGGACGTGTCTTTCACGGCGACGATCCGCCCGCGCATCATTGGCACGTGTTCGATGCGGGCGCCGGGCGCCTCGGCTAAGAGGAAATCGGCAAAAGCCTCGGTTTGCGCCTTCGGCACGTCGATGAAGAAAAAGTTGGGAATCTCTCCGGCGTCGGCCCGCGCCAGCTCATTGTGAATTGCGCCTTCAACCAGCGCCAGCGAAATGAGCAGCGTTTGCGTCAGGCCAATGGAGATCATCAGCGCCGGCGTCAGGCTTTTCGGCCGCCAGATATTGGCGAGCGCAAACCGCAGCCGCGCGTCTCGCATACGCGGAAGGCCGCGGGCCAGCCGCATGGCGACCCATGCCGCGCTGCGCAGCAGGGCGAAGGCCGCGACAGCGGCGGCGAGATAGGCGGCGCCGAGCTTCACGTCGAAAGACGTGGCCATGACCAGGGCGGCGAGCGCGATCGCCGCCGCCGCTGCGCCGGCGCGGTAGCGCGCGAGAGTCGCGCCGCGCGAATCGTCGCGCAGCAGCGCCGCGACCGGAACTTCATGGGCGCGGCCCAGGGGAACGAGCGCGAAAATCAGGACGACGAGCACCCCGTACAGAGCGCCATAGAGCGCGCCTTGCGCATCGAGCGACGCCGACACGGGGAGATCGGCGAGATCGCGCAGCGCTTGCGCCGCTCCCCAGGGAATCGCCGCGCCGGCGATGAGTCCCAGCAGGATGGCGATAGACGCCGCCGCCAGAACCTCGGCGAGGGCGATTCTGAAGACCCGAGAGCCCTCGGCGCCAAGCGCCTTCAGAATCGCGAATTGCGCCCGCTTTCGCTCGACGAAGCCCTGGACGGCGTTCGCGACGCCGGCGCCGCCGGCGACAAGGGCGGTGAGCGCGACGAGCGTGAGCAGCTGGGCGAAGCGGTCGAGATTGCGCGAGAACTGCGGCGAGACGGCGTCTCGGGTGCGCGACTCCCATCCGGCTTGCGGAAAGGCGTTCGCAGCGTCGGCGGCGAACGTCTTGACGTCAGAGTCGGGCCCCTCGCGCAGCGTGACGCGGATGACATGCCGTAAGATCGAGCCCGGCGTCGCCAGCTGCGCGCCTGAGAGCGCGGCGCGGGTCATCATCACGCGCGGTCCAAAGCCTATGCCGCCCGCAAGCTTGTCGGGTTCGCTGCGTAGCATGGCCCGCAGCATGAAGCGCGAAACGCCGATCGTCACCATGTCGCCGAGCTTGGCGTCGAGGCGCGCCAGCAGCATCGGATCGACCGCGACCCCCGGCAGTCCGTCTCGTACCTCCAGCGCCTCGGCCAAGGGCATGTCGGGATCGAGCGACACCGCGCCGAAGGTCGGATAAGTCGCCGGATCGACGGCTTTGATCTCCACCAGCGCCGCTTCGCCGTCGTCGCGCCGCGCCATCGCCCGCATCAGCGAAATTTCGGAAAGCCGGCCGCGCATCTCAAGGAAAGCGCGTTGCTCGGGCGAAAACTCCCGCGAGACGAGGCTGAAGGAGGCGTCGCCGCCCAGGATCGTTCGGCCTTCCCGCGCCAGCCCCTGCGCCAGCGAGCGCGACAGGCCGGAGACGCCGGAGATCGCGGCGACGCCGATGACGATGCAGGCGATGAAGACGCCAAAGCCGCGCGGGTCGCCGAGCAGGTCGCGCAGGGCGAAGCGCAAGGCGAAGGGAAGTGCGGCGAAGCGCATCGGCGTCATGACGGCGCCCGCTCGCCCGCCTCGATGCGGCCCGAGCGCAGCAGAACGCGTCGTTTGCAGCGGTCGGCGAGCGCCGCATCATGGGTGACGAGCACAAGCGTCGCGCCGCGGCGACGTTGCTGCGCGAAAATCAGTTCAATGACCGCGGACCCGGTTTCGGAATCGAGATTGCCCGTGGGCTCGTCCGCCGCGAGGATCAGCGGGTCGGGCGCGAGCGCCCGGGCGAGCGCCACCCTCTGTTGCTCGCCTCCCGAAAGCTGCGCCGGATAGTGGGCCAGGCGTTCGGCCAGCCCGACAGCCGTAAGCTCGGCCTCGGCGCGTTGAAAAGCGTCTGATTTTCCAGCCAATTCAAGCGGAATGGCGACGTTTTCCAGCGCCGTCATGGTGGGGATCAGCTGGAAAGACTGAAAGACGATCCCTATGTTTTCTCCTCGGAAACGCGCGAGCGCGTCTTCCGAAAGGGCGCCAAGATCGCGCCCGTCGATCCTGACGCTTCCGGCGTCTGGTCGCTCCAGTCCGGCGAGGGTCATGAGCAAAGTCGATTTGCCCGAGCCGGAGGGTCCCAGAAGAGCGACGGTTTCGCCGTGCGCCACGCTCAGGCTGACTGCCTTGAGCACATGCACGCGGGCGGCGCCTTCGCCGAGCGTGAGATCGACGCCTTCAACTTCGATGACTTGTCGCCGCACGGAGCAAAACCTTGATTGACGCGCCGCATCCGACGCCCTTGGCCCAGTCGCCTTATTGCGCTTTCCGCCGTCCTCTCCAAGCCGCGGCTCTCGCGGCCTTAGCCCTCTTAACGGTCGCGCTTGCATCCGCGCACGCCCAGCCAGTGCGCATCCTCGCCTTTGGCGACAGCCTGACGGCCGGGCCGGGCGTCAGCGCCGAAGATTCGCTTCCGGCGCAGCTCAAGAGACGCCTGAGTGAGGACGGATATAACGTAGAGGTCGTCCAAGGCGGCGTTTCCGGCGACACGACGACGACCGGGCTCGCGCGCCTCGACTATACTCTTGGCGCCGGGCCGTTCGACATCGCCGTTGTCGAACTCGGCGCGAATGACATGCTGAACGGGCATGATCCGAAATTAGCGCGCGCCAATCTCGATCAGATTCTTGCGATACTGAAGCAAAAAGGCGTCCGCCCGGTGCTGACGGCGATGGTCTCGAGCGCGAATCACGGGCAAGCTTACAAGAAGGAATTCGATTCGATTTATCCGGATCTTGCCGCCAAACATGAGGCGCCGCTTGTGCCCTTTATCTTGGAAGGCGTCTGGGGCTCGCCCGCGCTCCTCATCTCGGACGGCATTCATCCCAACGCCGCCGGCGTGGCGAAGATCGTCAAAAAACTCGCGCCTTATGTTGAAAGAACGCTCGTCTCGATGGGGGCGAATAGGACCTCGCGCGCGCAGTGAGGCTGCGCGATCCAGCTTGGGGAGAATGTCATGCCCAGACTGTTTACGGCCCTGGAGATGCCCCGATCAATCGCCGAAAGCCTCGCGCGCCTGCGCGGCGGAATCCCCGGCGCCCGCTGGATCGACGTTGAGAATTATCATGTCACCTTGCGCTTTATCGGCGACGTCGACGACGCTTTCGCGCGGGACGCGGCGAATGCGCTCTCATTCATCCGCCGGCCGGAAGTCACCGTCACCTTCGATCAACTGACGTCATTTGGCGGAGACAAGCCGCGCGCCATCGTGACGCGCGCGCGGCCGGAGCCGGCGCTCATGGACATGCAGGCGGAACAGGAACGACTGTTGCGCCGGCTCGGCGCGCCGCCCGAGCCCCGCAAGTTCATCCCGCATGTGACGCTCGCGCGTCTGCGCGGCGCCAGCGCCGGCGCCGTCGCCGCCTATCTTGGCGCGCGCGGCTATTTCCCGCCGCTGCGCTTCACGGCGGAGCGCTTCGTGCTCTATTCGTCACGCGATTCCGTGGGCGGCGGCCCCTACATCGTCGAGGCGGAATATCCGCTGCTCGCGGCGCCGCAGGCGCTGACAGGGACGGCGCGCGGTTAACGTGTGCGCAGAAGCGGGTAAATATTGCGGGAGTTCAAAAGACCCGCTCGAGATGCTTAGCGCGTGTTCGGCTGGTCGAGCAGCATCAACCTTGAACAGGACACTCTTGAGATTCGGCCGGAGCATGCGGCTCCTTCATTCCTGCGCCGGCATCGCATCATGTTGGGCGCTTGCACGGCCTTTCTCGACGATTTCCGCCAGGGAAGGGTCTTTCGCGAGCGCTTCCTCCATCAGTCGATTGGACGCCGACTCGATGTCGGTCGAGAGCTTGTCGAAAAAAACGCGCGGCTCCATACCCGGCGCGATCAGCGGCAGGAACTCGATCACGACCGTACCGGGCCGGATGAGAAAAGAGCGGCGCGGCCAGAAAAGTCCCGAATTCACCGCGACGGGAAGCACCGGCGTTTCGGTCGCTGCGTAGAGAAAGGCGATTCCGAATTTATATTGCGGCGGGGCGCCGGCCGGGCGGCGCGTGCCTTCGGGAAAAATGAAGAGCTGCCGTCCCTGGGCGAAAATCTTCTTCGATTTGGCGATCAGCTGCGGCAGCAGCTTGCCGCCCTTGGCGCGATCGATGGCGATCTGCTCGGCCGCCCGTAGATACCAGCCGAAAAAAGGTAGCCAGATCAGTTCGTGCTTCAAAATATAGCTGAAGTCGGGAAATCTGATCGGCAGAACGAAGGTCTCCCAGATCGACTGGTGTTTGCAGGCGACGATCACCGCGCCTTTAGGGATATTCTCGAGACCTCGCCAGTCGATCTTCGCGCCGCAGATTTTGTCGAGCAGCCAGAGATTCGTGCGTCCCCAGGTGCGTCCAAGCTCCTGATTGATCTGACGGCGCATCATCAGGCCCGGCAGCCAGATGATCATGAGCGTGAACATGTTCAGGAAGAACACGATCTGGAAAACGAGGGAGCGCAGGAGGAGCATTGGCGAGATCTGGGTAAAGGGGCGGGCGTGGCGCGCTTTTACGGCGCCATGAGGCGGTGAAACAAGATTTCACTCAGATGCGACGCTGTGGCGAAGCTGCGGGGGAGGCTCCGACTCCTCGGATTCCCTGAAAAGCTTTGTGCGCAGCAGCGATCCGACGTATTTCACATATTCCTTTCCGATAAAACGGGCGACGCGAAGATCGCTGACCCAGTCGGCGACGTTGATGTGTTCGCTGACGACCGGAAAGGGATAGAGCTCGACATTCGGCAGGGCGGCCGAGATCTCGACCAGCGCGCGCGGCATATGGTAGTTCGACGTGACGACGATGAGCGTGCGGGTGATATTGTGCGCGCGCGCCCAATCGCGCGTCTCTCTGGCGTTGCCGGCTGTGTCGAGCGCCTGGTAGCCGAGGTCGACGCAGCAGTCGAAAAGCTCGCGCGACACGGGCAGTATTTTCGCCAACAAGGAGCTGCGGGTCGAGGGATTGACGCCGGTGATCAGCATGCGTCGCGCCTGCCCGCTGGCAAGAAGGGTCGCCGCGTCGAGCACGCGATCCGAGCCGCCGGTCAGCGCGACGACGCCCTCCGCCTGCACCGGAATGGAGAACTCCTCGCGCGGCAGCGACAGCGCGAAGCTGGTGAAACCCAGGAGGAGCGCCGTCGCGACAAAAGCGCCGCAGGCGAAGATCGCGCAGGCGGCCTTGCGGATGGCGCTACCCATTCTTCATTTCCTGGCGTGCGGGGGTCGTCAATCTTGGGATCCTTCGCCCATGCTCATGCCCAGAACGCGCGAGGCGCGATTCTGACGCGACTATAGGCGTATTTCGCGCCGATGTTATCGGAGGCGCCCATTTGAGTGAATGCGCTCACCCGAGCCGCTGCAGGTGGCGCAGCACAATGAACTGCGACAGATAGCCGGTCAGCGCGGCGACGCCGCCCGCGAGCAGCAAGATGACGACGAAACCGCTCGGGCCAATCGTGAAATCGCCGAACATGGCCTCCATTTGCTCGCCGCCGCCGGTCGCACGCCAACGCTGCGCGACGAATTGCGCCAGGGTAAAAAAGGCGATCGCGCCGCCGCCGCCGATCAGGGCGCCGCGAAAGCCCAGCGCCAAGAAGCGACGCTGAAATTCTCGCGCGATGAACGAGTCTGCGGCGCCGACGATATGAAGCACCTCTACGATCTCGCGGTTTGTCGCCACCGCGGCGCGGGTGGCCGAGGCGACGGCGACGGCCATGGCCGCGAGGATCAACACGAAGATGAGGGCGGCGATGGCCACGGCCGCTCGCGCCATATCGCCCAGACGCTCGATGAAGACATGATGATCGTCGAGCACGGCGTTGGGAACGGCGCGCTCGAGCTCCATGCGCAGCTTGTCGAGATCCGCCGGATGTTCGGCGTCGAGCTTCAGCACGATCATGCGCGGCGTGGGCAGTTCAGATAGATTCAGACCCTCGCCGAGCCATGGCGTGAGCAGCGCCTCGGATTCCGACTTGGCGTAGACTCGCGCGTCCCGCACGCCGGGCGTCCGCCGCATCGCCTCCGCCGCTTCCTTGACATCGGCCTCGACGTCGCGGCCGGGAACTGGACGCACCTGCACGGTCGCTTCGCGCGAGACGTCGCTGCGCCATTCGACGCTGGCGTCCGCGACGAGAATGGCGACGTTCGCGGCGAGCGCGGCGAGGAAGGTCATGATCGCAATGACGATGACGAGCGAGCGGCCAACGACGGAATCGGCGGGCACCAGCGCGCTTTGCGTCGGAATCTCTTCGACGTCTTCGTCGACGTCCGACGCGGCTTGGCGACTCGAAGACCAAAATCGGATCAGGGCCATCGTCTGCTCATTCGAAGATGTGAAGCCGGCCATCGGCGAGCACGAGACGCCGCGCATCCTCATACTGGTCCATGAGGCTCAAGTCATGAGTGGCGATAATGACGGCGGTCCCGGATTTGTGGAGCTCGATGAAGAGGCGCAGGATTCGGCGCGCGAGCGTCGGGTCGACGTTGCCCGTCGGTTCGTCGGCCAGCAGCAGTTTGGGTTGCGAAATCAGCGCGCGGGCGATCGCCGCGCGCTGCTTCTCGCCGCCCGAAAGGATCGTTGGGAACGCGTGGGCGCGCTCGCCGAGGCCCACCCAGCGCAACAGTTCGATCACCTCGGCGCGATAGGTCGACTCTTCGCGGCCGAGCACGCGCAAGGGCAGGGCGACGTTTTCGTAAAGCGTGAGATGATCCAGGAGGCGGAAATCCTGGAAGACGACGCCGATTTTGCGGCGCGTCTCGGCGACGTCCTCATTGCTGAGCGCCGCCGTGTCCTTGCCGAAGATGTTGATCAGCCCGCGCGTCGGCCGCAGCGCCATGATGATCAGTCGCATCAAGGTGGTCTTGCCTGCGCCCGACGGGCCGGTCAGAAACTGAAAAGATCGCGGCCCGATTTGAAAATCGACGTCGCGGAGCGTTTCGGCGCCGACGCCATAGCGCAAGCCGACATTTTCGAAGGTCAACACGAAGCCGTCTCTCCCAAGGATGGCCCCGAACGGCGGGGGTTCGAATGACGCTCGGAACGGATGCGCGCCGCGCCACAATAGCAGTTCATCCCTGCTTAACCATAATGACTCTTAACGATCTCTTGTCTTAAGGCTTTTTTGGCCTGGGAGCTTTGGCGCCGCCCCTGACGGCGGCTCCATCGCCCGCCTGACGGAAAGGTCAGCGATCCTCTAAAGGCAAGACGAAGCTGAAGATGGTCCCGCCGCCGGGGTTCGGCTCCGCCCAGATCTTCCCATTGTGCGCTTCGATGATCGAGCGCGAAATGGAGAGGCCGACGCCCAGACCGTGCGGCTTCGTCGTCGTGAACTGCTCGAACAGCCTGTCTTTGATCTCCTCCGGCAATCCTGGACCGGTGTCCGTGACATCGGCGCGAATGAAATTGCCTTCAACGAGGCGAGTCGACACCCGCATCTCGCGCCGCTCACAGTTCTGCATCGCCTCGACGGCGTTACGCTTGAGATTGACGACCACCTGCTGAATTTGAACCTTGTTGATCACCACCATGTCCGGCGACGCTTCGAGGTCGATCGAGGTTTTGACATGATGTTCCTTGGCGAGCGCATCGGTGAACTCGCAGGCGGTTCGGATGACGGCGTTCAGATTATGGGGAGCTTTCGACGTCTCTCCGCGTGCGATGAACTGGCGAAGATTGTCCATGATTTCCGCGACGCGGAAGACTTGCGCGTCGGCGTTGTCCAACATCTCCTCGACCTTCTCGATGGACAGGACTTTTTCGTTCAAATGCCGACGCGCGAAATTGAGATAGGCGCCGATCGCCGTCAACGGCTGCTTGAGCTCATGCGCCAATCCGGCCGCCATATTTTCAATCAGCTCAAGGCGATTCGCTTGAAGCTCTTGAACGCCCTGCTCGAAGCGGCGCCTGGAGCTGAGATCGCGGATTAAAGCGATAAACAGCCGCTCCCCGTCACAGGCGACTTCGCTGACGACAAGCTCCAGGGGAAAGACGGAGCCGTCCTCGCGCAAGCCTTCGATTTGTCGGCGAATGCTTGGCGTTCCCCGACGCAGATAGTCGCGATGGCGTTGCGTCGCCTCTCGCGTCAGCATGCCAAAATCCCGCCCAATGACGTCGCCAGGCGCACAGCCGAAAAGCGACGCCGCCTCCCTGCTGATCGACCGCACCACGCCGTGCTCGTCGAGCGCGATGATTCCGTCGAAGGCGGCGTTCATCATCGCCGGCAGATCGGGGCTTTCTTCGCCACCCGCGACGCTTGGCGGGAGTGATGAGTCTTGAGGGCTGAGGGAACTCATACGTTTTCCCCCGGGGGCGCCCGGCACGCGCCGCTCGCAGCCCCAACTCGCGGTAGCTAGGCGCTGGCGGGACGGGTTCAACCCCAATGCCCCCGACCCAGGCGCATTTTCAACCTCCAAGAAATGGCCTAAGCAGACGCCATGTCGCAGCCTCAAGCTCCAGCGCCGCTGTTCCTTCTCAACGCACGGCTCATCGATCCGGGCTCCGGTCGAGACATGCGCGGCGGCCTCGTAACGATTGACGGCATCATCGCTGAGATCGGCGATTCCGTTCGACACGGCGACGCTCCCGAAGGCGCGCGCGTTATCGACTGCACTGGCGACGTTGTCGCGCCGGGCATCATCGACATGCAGGCCTTCGTTGGCGAGCCGGGCGCGGAGCATCGCGAAACCATCGCCAGCGCCACGCTCGCGGCCGCGGCGGGCGGCGTGACGACGCTCGTGTCGACCGCGGCGACGCTGCCGCCCGTCGACGATCCTGCGGTCGTCGATTTCGTTCTTCGCCGCGCGCGCGACACGGGACGCGTGCGCGTCGCCCCGATGGCGGCGCTCACCAGAGGCCGCGAGGGCATGGAGATCGCCGAGCTTGGCCTGCTGCAGCAGGCCGGCGCGGTGGCTTTCTGCGACGGCGCGCGCTCCGTGCGAAACGCGCTCGTCATGCGGCGGGCGCTCACCTATGCGCGCGATTTTGATGCGCTGGTCGTTCATTTCGCCGAAGACCCGGATCTTTCCGTGGGCGTCATGAATGAGGGCGAATTTGCGCATCGGCTTGGCCTCGCCGGCGCGCCGCGTGAAGCTGAGGCGATCATGCTCGATCGTGACTTGAGGCTCGTCGCGCTCACCGGCGCGCGCTATCACGCGGCGATCGTGACGACGACCCTGTCGTTGGACGCCTTGCGCAGAGCCAAGGACGAGGGCTTGCCCGTCACCTGCGGAACTTCGATCAACCATCTGACGCTGAACGAGAACGACATCGGCGATTATCGCACCTTCCTTAAACTCAGACCGCCATTGCGCCATGAGGATGAACGGAAGGCGCTCGTTCGCGCGCTCGGCGAAGGCCTCATCGACGTCATCGTGTCCGACCACGATCCTCAGGACGTCGAAACCAAACGGCTGCCCTTCGCCGAAGCCGAATATGGAGCCATCGGCGTCGAGACAATGCTCGCGGCGGGGCTTCGGCTCGTGCATTCGGGCGACGTCACGCTGATGCGCCTGCTCGAGGCCATGACGTCGCGGCCAGCGGAAATTCTCGGGCTAGAGCAGGGCAGGCTGCAGGCAGGCGCGCCAGCGGATATCATCCGCTTCGACCCGGACGCGCCTTTCGTCGTGGATCCCGCTACGCTTCACTCGCGCTCAAAAAACACGCCGTTCGCCGGCGCGTTGCTGCAAGGCGTGGTCAACGCCACGATCGTCGCGGGCGAGGTCGTGTATGAGGAAATGTCGGCCTGACTCATGCCGGACAGAGGGCGAGGACATCGAGTCTGTCCGGCCAGCGTTTAACGAACGTGTCGGCTCGCCCGAAACGCTTCGACGATCATCAGCAGAAACGGCGCGCCCAGAATCCAGGCGGGGACGAACCAGCCATAGCTGTCAGTCATGACACTCTCCTTTGTTCAATCCCCAGCGGGGCTTAAACCACGGCGGCTGATCGAGGTTCCTTCAGGGGCGATTTTTTGGCGGGCTTTCGCGCCTCATCCCAAGGCGACGGCGAATTTGTGCCGCGCCTTCAGCGCTTGCATGCTGAGCCATACGGCGGCTCCAGCCCCAATGAAATGAGCAAGAAGCAAGTTAAAGTTCGCCATTAAGATGAAGACGTCGAGCGCGCGCACGATCCTGTCTGGATCGGTGATGGCGATACCCGGCGGCTGGGAGACGGTCTTGGCGACAAGCAGGGCGATGCTCAAGCCGACGCCGATGAACGAGACCACCGAGCCGAGCACGTTGACGAGCGAACCGACCCCGAGAAACCACAATGCCGCAGGCTGATCGGCGCTGAGCATGCTGGCCGGATCGCGCATCAGCCTGCCGGAGGCGATCGTTGAAAATAAATCCAGGAACAATGACGCGAACAAAAGTCCCAGTCCGAAATACCCCCAATGGATCGGATCGCTGACCCAGACAGTTGAGCTGATGGATTGGCCAACCGCGCCGAAGGCGAGGAGCGGAGCGGTCAGGAACGCCAGGATGAAATCCAGCCAAAATCCGATCCAACCCATGAGGCGGATGCGACGGCCAAGATCCTGCCCAACGAGAGCCGATTCCGGCGAGAGCGCCAACGCGCGCGTTGGAGTCACGGCGGCGACAAGCGCCCTCGACGTGGCGCGCCGCGCTGGTCGAGCCAAAGCGATGAAGCCGAGATAAGCGATCAATCCGGCCGGGAGCGCGAAGGCCGCGATCTGGTTCAAGGCGCGTGAGACGGCGGCGAAGCCTTCGTCCGCGAGACCCGGCGATCCAATCGAGACGCCCATAACGTCAAACGCGGCGCCGCTGAAAATCGCTTCTAATCCGCCGCTCACGATGAGCAGGCCCGCGGCCGCATAGACGAATTGGCGCAGCGGATAGGCGGCGAACCGCGTCCAGGCCGGGCCTATGCCGAAAGGGTAGTTCGGAAACCAGCTGCGCCACAGATATTGACCGGCGAGCAGGGCGACGATCAGCGCGGCGAAGTTCAGCGCCAGATTTGTGAGCGGACCGCCGATCAACGGCTCCCAAAGCCGCAATCCCCACGCGGCGAGGGTGAGCAAGGCGAAGAGGGCGGCGAACGCCCAATCGACCGGATCGTCGAAGAAATCATAGCGCAATTTTTAAAGCCGCATTTGCGCCCCCGCCACAGAAGCAGTTGGCGCGTGCGGCGGCGATTTCAACGCGAGGCGTGGCGAGGGCTCCCGCCACTATGGTCCGGGAAGGTAACCCGCCGCTCTTGAGGAATGCGTGAGCTGCGTTATGAACATAAGACTGCCTTTAAGAATTTGGAGGGAATCTATGAAAGCGCTTTTCGCCGCAACCGCCGTTATTGTCGCGCTGTCCTTATCTTCAAGCGCGCTCGCGCAGGTCCCGAGCTTTCCTAAGGACGAGCCTTATGCGAAGGCGCGCAAAGCCCTCGTGAAGAAGGGCTGGAAGCCTGTTCACGAGCCTGAGGCGGGTTTTGTCTGTCAGAAGGGCGATCCGCGCTGCAAGGGACGACCCGAAACGGTCGCTTGCGCCGGCACCGGGAACGCCAATTGCATTTTTCGCTGGAAGCGCAAGGACGTCGTGATCGACGTCAATACGGTGGGCGAAACGAAGCCGGTGGTTACGGACGTGGCCTGTCATTCCGGCTGTAGCTGATCTCTCGACGACCGATCGAACTTATCGCAGGGGAAAGCGTCTCGGCGCCGCCTGTCTTCGCGCGCCGCACGTTAGCCACGCCATTATGACCCCAAACTGCGGATTGCTGGCGCGCTGGCTGGGTCTTCCCCGATCGCCCAGAGCTAGCGCGCCCCTTGAAGAATTGAGCCAACGGCCTTAAAGCCTCGCCGCGCGCGAGCGACGGGCTCGTGACCACTCGGAACGAGGATCATGGCCAAGGAAAAGTTTTCACGCACGAAGCCGCACTGCAACATTGGGACGATTGGGCACGTCGACCATGGCAAGA
>DATBRI010000091.1:0-14889 GCA_036560365.1 Methylocystis sp. | reverse complement strand
ATGACGGCTTCGCCGAGCGCGTTCTCGACGCGCTCCAGATAGACTTCGACCTCTTCGCCCACCTGGGGGGCGGGGTCCCGGCCATAGCCGGTGAATTCCTTGATGGCGACGCGGCCCTCGGTCTTGAGGCCGATGTCAATGACGGCGACATCCTTTTCGATGGCGACGACGCGGCCCTTAATGACGGAGCCTTCGAAGGCCTCGTTCTGGCCGTAGCTCTCATCAAGCAGGGCGGCAAAATCTTCGCGCGTAGGCGCGCGATCGGTCGTGGCGGACATTTGTTCTCCTGAGAGCCCAGAGAGGGCGGCGCCGGCATGGGTTAGCGTTGCAGATCGGCTTTCGGCGATCGGACGTCCCCCGCGGCTAAAACGCGAGGCTGGACGAAAAGTTCGCTAAGCGAACTGCCGGCGCGGCCCGATGTCGAAAACCAAAGCGAATGCCCCAGCTTGGTTGCCGAGGCGGGGCCTATCTACCAGCGGCGCGCCGCCGTCGCAAGCGCGCCATAAAGAAAAGCGCGGACGCAGGCTCGTCAAAACCCTGATATTGCAGTGCAATATATTAACAATATACTGTTTTGATATGATAATCATAACGCAAATAGGCCTTCTTATTGGCGATTTCTCGCTGGCGGAATCGCAGCCGCACGCATAGTCTGCATCGCCTGCCAAGCCTCGGGGCGCCTTGGCGTCAGCAGCGGCGAAAGCAGCCGCTCGGCGCCACATGGGCGCGCCGGGCCACTTGGCCAAAGCCCAGAACTTCGCTTTCCCGTCCAGACGGCGGGAGCGTAGACTTCCCGTCGTTGCGATAGGGATATAAAGAGGAGAAAGAGATGAAGACGAATATTATTTCAGGATCGGCTCTCGCGGCCGCCGCCATCGCCCTGGCTCTCAGCGGCGCGACGGTTGCGCCAGCCCACGCGCATTCCGCGAAGTCGACCCACGCCAAGACGCATTGCGGCGCCAAGGGAAGCTGCCGCCACATGGCCAAATGCCACCACAAGGCGCAGTGTCACCATCACAAGGGCCACTGCAATATGAAGAGCCGCTGCCACACCAAGTAATCGCCCGGTTGTGCGGGGGCGGCTCGCAAGGCCGCCCCCGCCACGCCGATGCGGCTCCCGCATGAGCGGCGATGCCTGAAAGGGGAACACGTCATGGAAAAGCCCGCGCCGCTTGGCTACGGCTTGGGCCTGCGGCCGATCTATTATGAAGAGATCCTGTCGTCGCGCCCGCCGATCGACTGGTTCGAAATCATTTCTGAAAACTACATGCTCGCCGGCGGCCGGCCGCTGGCGATGTTGGATCGGATACGCGCCGATTATCCCGTGGTCATGCATGGCGTCTCGATGTCGCTCGCCTCAACCGATCCGCTCAACTTCGACTATTTGCGGCAGTTGAAGACGCTTGCCGAACGGGTCGAGCCAGCTTGGATTTCGGATCATGTCGCCTGGACAGGCGTTCACGGCGTGACGCTCCACGATCTGCTGCCCATTCCCTATACGCGCGAGTCGCTTGCGCATATCGTCGAACGCATCCAACGTGTGCAGGACTTCCTCAAGCGCCGTCTGGTTGTTGAAAACGCCTCGACCTACGTGTCCTTTGTCGATTCGGAGATGAGCGAACACGAGTTCGTTCGCGAAATGGCCGAGCGCGCCGATTGCCTGTTGCTGCTCGACGTCAACAATGTTTTCGTTTCGAGCTTCAACCACGGCTTCGATCCGGTGGCTTTCATCGATGGCGTTCCGGCCGAGCGCGTCGTGCAGTTTCACATGGCTGGTCATACCAATAATGAGACTCATCGCGTGGACACGCATGACCAGCCTGTCTGCGACGAAGTCTGGGCGCTTTACGAGCACGCGCGTCGGCGCTGCGGCGACGTCTCCGCCATGATCGAGCGCGATGACAATTATCCGCCGCTCGCGGAGCTTTTGGACGAACTCCAGAATATGCGCGACATCGACGCCCGCATCTCAAAAGAGCGAGCGCTCAGCGCGGCATGAAGCTCGCCGATTTTCAGTCTCTTTTTCAGCAGCGTGTGCTGGCCGGCTCAGGAGAGGCGGACAAGCCCCTGCTGAAAAAATTGCGGCCGTCGCCGCGCGGCGCCGCGCCGGAGACGCTGCTCGACGTCTATCAGAGGGGCTACCGGATACGACTGGCGGACTTTGTTTCGCAGGATCATCCGGGGCTGCGCGCCATTCTCGGAGACGAGGCGTTTGACGCGTTGGTCGACGACTACATCGACCAGCGTCCGTCGCGCAATCCGAACGCGCGCTGGTTTACGACGGGGCTTCCGGACTTCATGCGCGAAAATGCGCGCTGGCGCGACGATGTTGCGGCGGTGTCCATGGCGCTGTTCGAGCGCGCCATGGTCGACGCCTTCGACACAGCTGACGAAACGCCAATGACGGTGCAGGCGCTGGCAGGCTTTGCGCCGGAGGACTGGGCGCGGCTCGCCTTCGAATTCGACCCGAGCCTCACGCTGCTCGAACTCGTCGCCGGCACGATCGAGGCCTATGACGCGGCCATCAGCGAGGAGGCGCCGGAAAAAGTCGATAAGCCCGCGGCGGGCGGTCAAATCGAATATGCCGCCGTCTGGCGCGTCGATCATGAATCCGCCTTCCGCCAGCTCGAGCCCGACGAATATGTCGCGCTTTCCGAAGCGAGCGCCGGCCACGCCTTCGGCGACATCTGTCAGATGACCGCCTTTCAGCAGGCTGGCGAGATTGCGCCAGAGCGGCTGGCGCAATGTCTGTCGAGCTGGTTCGAGGACGGCATGATTATCGGCGTGCGCGTCCGCGAGGACGATCAGTCTTCGAACACGCCCTCAAGCGCGTAATGCTGGACGCTCTTACGGTTGGCGATGAGCTCGTCGGCCGTCGGCTCGCCCTTCATGGCGCGTGAAATCGCGAGCTTCGTCGCCTCGTAATTCGTACGATAGAGATCTTTCTTGTCGAGCTTCTTCTGATGCTTGGCGCAGCGCGGGTCGAGCCAGACCATGATGATCATGCAGAGTTCGTTGATCTGATCCTTGGGGATGATCCCTTCGGCGACGCAGTCGACAATGGCGTCGCCGGTCGCCGCTTGCACGACTCCGCCGAGAAGCTCGACGTAATCTTCCGATTTGACCGTCATCTTGGTGGTCATCATCGTCGCCGGCCGCACCTGCTGGTTGAGGTCGCGGATGACGAACATGCGCGGATGGCCGGCGACCTGACCCGCCATGCTGGCGAAGGCGTGCCCGACCGGACCCTTGACGTTGCCGATCATCACCTCCGGCATGGCGTCGGTATATTGTCCATCCGCGGCCAGAACCGTCGCTTCGCCCGTGGCTAGCCAAATATGCTCGGTCATCGTCATTCCTCTTGCGTTGAGTGAGCGCTCGATAGCATCGCGCGCCGTCACATGGAAGCCGATGACCCTCAGGTTAGGCGGCGTTGCCGGCCCTTTGGCCGCGTGATAGTGGCGCGCGCATCGCCATCAACGCGCCAAGCTTCTCTCCTAAGACAATTGCGATCCGCCGAGGCTGCATACGGAGCTTCAATCGGCGTTCCTCAAGGCGGTTGCGTGCCTGCCGATCCTCGCGGCCAGCGTTTCTTTGTCGCGCGCGAGAACATCGATCAATCCGCGCTTGATGCGTGTGACCAGCCCTGGTCCCGCATAGACGAGCGCCGAATAAAGCTGCACCAGCGTCGCGCCGGCTTCGATTTTGGCGAGCGCCGCGTCGGCGCTGTCGATTCCGCCAACGCCGATCAGCGGAAACTGTCCTTCGACGCGCAAATAGGTTTGCGCGAGCATACGCGTCGAGAGATCGAACAGCGGCGCGCCCGAAAGGCCGCCGCTCTCCTTCGCCAATGGCGAGCGCAGCGTTAGGGGCCGCGAAACCGTGGTGTTCGAGACGATCATGCCGTCGATGCGCCGATCGCGCGCGACGCGCACGACGCCGTCAAGCTGCGCAAGCGCGAGGTCGGGCGCGATTTTCAGGAGCAGCGGGCGCCGGATGCGCGCCGCATCCCGGGCGTCGGTGACGCGCGCGAGCAGTTCGGAGAGCGCTTCCGGCTCCTGCAGGTCTCGCAGCCCCGGCGTATTCGGCGAGCTGACGTTGACGGTGAAATAGCTCGCGACGTCGGCGAAGGCGGCGACGCCCGTGACATAGTCCGCCGCGCGGTCGGCGGAGTCCTTGTTGGCGCCGATGTTCACGCCGACGATTCCGCGAGGCGAGTGCGTTGAGAGGCGCGCCAGCGCCGGCGCATGGCCGTCATTGTTGAAGCCGTAGCGATTGATGACGGCGTGGTCTTCGATGAGTCGAAAGGCGCGCGGGCGCGGATTGCCGGGCTGCGCGCGCGGCGTCAACGTGCCGACTTCGACGAAGCCGAACCCGAAACCGAGCATCGCGTCGGCGACTTCCGCATTCTTGTCGAAGCCCGCGGCAAGCCCGATCGGATTGGGAAAGTCGAGACCGAAGGCGCGGACCGCGAGACGCGGATCATTCATCGGCGGCGCGCGGCGGGGCAGCAGGTGAAGCGCCGCGAGCGTCGCGCGATGCGCCGTTTCGGCGTCAAGCAGGCGCAGCATCGGCGCGGCGATCGCAAAGGCGTCGGTCATTTGAGGATGGCGGAAAAATCGTGCGCGCCGTCCCCGCCTAAGGGCAGCGGGTGAACGCGCGCCACCGCGGCGAGGGAAAGCGGCGCGTATAGATGCGGGAACAGCGCCCCGCCGCGCGAAACCTCCCATTTGAGCGCCTCGCCGAGCACGGCGGACGCAACGGCGACGAGCAGCAGATCGGACCGTCCGGCGAAATATTTCGCGGCCGTTTCCTGGGCCTGCTCTTTGGCCGAAAAATGAATGAAGCCGTCGGCGAGATCGACCGCCGCGCCGTTAAAAACGCCAGACGCCTCCGCCGCGCGCCACTCGGACTGCGAAACGATCTTGTAGATATGAGTCATCGGTCACCAGCCTTTGCGCCACGCGCCGCGTCACTCCGCGGCGCGCGCGGCTCTCTGCTCAGAGGCCGCCAGAGCGGCGCGGCGCGGCAGACGCGCGACCATGCCGATGAGCGCGCGGTCGGAGAGCGCCACAAGCCGCTCGCCGCGGTTAAGCCAATTGACCGCGTCCTCGATCGTCTCCGCGTCGGCGATTTTTGTTTCGGCCAAGGCGCGGTCGGCGCTGATCTGACCGCGCTGCCGCGAGCGCCGCGTCGGTAGCCAGCTCTCGTGCAGCGCGCGCAATTCGGGATCGGCGTGGATCGCCAACAGACCGTTGACGTTGTCTTCATCAGCGCGCGCCAGCGCCTTGGACAGCGCCTTGCCGCGCTTGGCGATCGGCGGCGTCGCCGTTTCTTCCGGAGTCGAGAGGACGCCCGCCCGCCGGAACACAAGCCCGAGCCAACGTTGGCTCGTCGCCCACGAAATGAAAATTGCAAGCACGAGGCCGGCGATCGTCGGCGACATCCAGGCGACGAGCGAGGGCGAAATCATGAAGCCTGCGATGAGGCTTAAGAGGCCTAGCGCCACGTGCCATACGTGCCGGCGGACGATATCGGCAAACGGCACCGAGCCGTCGTCGCGGCGCTGCGGATCCCAACCGGTGTCAAAACCAAAAACGATGTGCAGCACATGGCCGGTCTGGATCAGCATCATGATCGGCGCGAGCAGCGCGGACAGCACGATTTCGAACAGTGTCGAGATCAGCAGCATGATCACGCCGCCGGAGCCTCTGCGGGTTTCCGGTTCGGCGATGGCGACGATCAGCCCCAACGCCTTGGGCGCGAGCAGGATTCCCATGGTGAGGCCGAAGAGTTCGAGCGACCGCTCGGCGTCGAACCGCGGAAAAGTCGGAAAGAGCGCAAATTCGCCGGTGAAATATTCCGGCCGGAAATAGCTCGCCTGAAACACGATGACGATGCCGATCAGCAGCTGCAGGAGCCACAGCGGCGAGGTCAGATAGCCGAAGATGCCGGTGAGAAAATGCTGTCGCGACGCCCAGTGAAAGCCTTTGCCGAACAAGACGCGCGCATGCTGCAGATTGCCCTGACACCAGCGACGGTCGCGAATCGAAAGGTCGATCAGGGAAGGCGGGCTCTCCTCATAGGAACCGCCGAGCGTCGGCATCATGTAGACCGCGTAGCCGGCGCGCCGAATGAGTGCCGCCTCGACGAAGTCGTGCGAGAGGATGTGGCCGCCCCACGGCGGGCGGCCGCGCAAATCCGGGAGGCCGCAGTATTTGGCGAAGGCTTCGGTGCGGATGACGGCGTTATGGCCCCAGTAATTGCCGTCGCGGCCCATCCAGGCCGATAATCCCACCGCGATAACGGGGCCATAGATGCGCGCGGCGAATTGCTGGACCCGGGCGAAGAGCGTGTTGCGGTTGATGATCAGCGGCAGGGTCTGGATGATGCCGCTGTCCGGGTCGGCCTCCATCGCGGCGGCGAGCTGGACGATAGTCGGCCCGCTCATCAGGCTGTCGGCGTCGAGCACCACCATGTGCTTATAGGCGCCGCCCCAGCGCGAGACGAAATCTTCAATATTGCCCGCCTTGCGCCCGGTGTTCTTTTCACGCCGGCGATAGAAAATTCGGGCCTGTAGGCCGAGCCGGCGGCGAATGCCGATGAAGGCGCGCTCTTCGGCGACCCAGATGTCGGGATTGGTGGTGTCGGAGAGGAAGAACCAATCGAAATGCGCGCCAAGGCCGGTCGCTTGCACGTCTTCATAGATCGTCTGCAGGGCGGCGAAGACCCGGCTCGGCGCCTCGTTATAGATCGGCATCACCACGGCGGTGGTCTCGGCGAGCGCGGTGGGCAGAGGCGGCCGCTGGCGCTGGCGCATCAGCAGGGCGAAGCCGACGACGCAGCTCGTGAAGGACAGCGCGATCCAGGAGAAGTTCAGCACGAACAGCCCCAGCAGCGCCCACTTCAATGTGGTCACCCCGCCGACGTCGACGACCTTATACATCTCGTGCGCGCCATAGGCGGTCAGCGCCAAGCCGCCGCCAAAGGTGACAATCCTCGCAAGCCATGGCGTGCGCCACAACCAAGGCGCTTCGGCTTTGCGCCGCTGCCGCTTGTCGCATTTGAAAAGATTCTGCGCCGGCATCGACAGCCGGCTCTCGATCGGCGTCGGCGGGGCGGCGGCGGGATCGGCGCTGGCGGCGCTCCATTCCCTTGCCCGCGGCGGATCGTCTGAAGGAGCGAAGGTCACGACGTCCATCGATAAAGCCAGGTCTCGCTGATCGGTCGCTCGTCGGACTGCAAAACGAGCCGGAGCTCGCAGTAGTTCTCGCCGGCAGGGTCTACGTCGAAGACGACGCGGCAGGATTTTGCCGACGGATTCAAATAGGTCCGAATATTCGTCGCCAATCCCGGAGAGGTCGTCAACGCCGCTTTCAGCTGCGTTGTGCGTTGAGGGTCGGCCAACACGTCGCCGGAAAAGACGACAATAAAACGGCGGAGCTTGCCGCCCGGCGCGCGGCCGGAGCGCGCGCTCCTGGCGGCCGCGAGCGGCGGCCGCGTCGGCGGTTCCCAGCACCAGAACTGCCGATAGGCGAAAGACGTCTCCTTGCCGGCGACGAGAGCCGTTTTGGGCCGCCAATAGGCGGCGATATTGGCGTTGATCTCGGATTCCGAGGGGATTTCAACCAGCTGCAGGGCGCCTTCGCCCCATTCGCCGAGCGGTTCGATCCACAGCGACGGACGACGCTCCCAGTGCTGCTGATCATCCTCGTAATCGTCGATGTCGCGCTGCCGGATCAGCGAGCCGAAGCCCTGCGGATTGTCATCGACAAATGAGGAGAACTGTAAAATTTCGCGGTTCGACACAGGTCGCCAGAGCCATTCACCCTGGCCGGTGAGCATCTGAATGCCGTTGATGTCGGCGACCATCGGCCGCCAATCATCGAGCCTGGAGCGGTCGAGCGGGGTAAAGAGCGAAGCCCCCGCAAAGCCGGCGAGCCCGAAATGATCGACCGCCGTGCGCGGACAGAGCGTCAGTTCGGTGTCGATGAGCGTCGCTTCGCCCGGCCGCAGCGTGAAGCGGTAGACGCCGGCGACGCTAGGCGAATCGAGCAGAGCGTGGATGACGAGCGCGTTGTCGCCGAGCGCGGGCTTCTCGATCCAAAAGCTGCGGAAGGCGGGGAATTCCTCGCCGCGCGGATCGGCGGTTCGAATGGAGAGACCGCGCGCCGTAACGCCTAAATTTTGCCCACGCGCGACCGCCCGATAGAAGCTCGCCCCCTGGAAGATGGCGAGCTCCGCTTCGGCGCCGCCATTTTGGGCGTGAAGCACCCGAAAGCCCGAAAAGCTCAGGTCCGGCAGCGACTCCGGAACAACGAGCCCGCCATAGTCGAAGCGGCCCGCTTCATAGGGCAGTCGCGCCGCGGCGCCGTTCTCCACGACGTAGATATCCACCGCAGCCGCAAAAATATGGCCGCGGTGAAGCGGCTCGATACTGAACCCCGTATTGTCGTGACGCCAAATCGCCGCATCCGGCTTCGTCTTGATCCCGACGAATTGTTCATAGGAGAGATTGGCGAAGGGCTCGGGCAGGTCGGTTCGCGGCGGCGTGTAAGGCTTTGCGGCCAGCGCGCGGGCAAGGTCGACGACCATGTCGCGCGAGAACGGCGCAGACTTTTGAACAGTTGGGGGGGCTGCCTGACCCGCCGCCCCGGCGCTTGACGGCGACGGGACGATCCCCGCCGCGATTGCCCCCAAGCCGGCTTTCAAAACATCTCGACGTTCAAACATGAGCTACCGAAGGAAGCTGATCCGCGCGGTCCAGAACGGGCGATTGAGCCTTGTTGCGTTGCGGCGCTGGGCTGGCGACAGCCCCTCTATACAAGAAAGCTAAGGAGACAAAATGGTTTTCTTGGCGGTTTTTGAGGGCTGCGCGCGAAAGCCGCGGCGACTTGCGCTCCGCCGCTCGAATCTGCCAGAACCGCGGCCTGAGCGGCGTCGCTGCGCCGGCTCGCCAGCAACGTCCAGCCTTCAGGCGCCAGATGCCGACATCCAGAAGCGCGCTCGCGATCGTCCTTGCCGCCGGCGAAGGCACAAGGATGAAATCCGACCGGCCGAAGGCCCTGCATGAGGTCGCCGGCCGGTCGATGCTCGCCAATGTGCTGTCGAGCGCCGCGACGGCGGGCGTCGGCCGCATCGCCGTGATCGTTGGCCCCGGACGCGATGACGTCGGCGCCGAAGCGCGCCGCTCTATCGCTGATGCAGAAGTCTTTGTGCAGAGCGAGAGGCGCGGCACGGCGCACGCCGTTCTCGCCGCGCGCGCCGCCATCGCGCAAGGGTGCGACGACCTGCTGGTGCTCTTCGCCGACACGCCGCTGGTGACAGCGCCGACGATCAGCGCGTTGCGCGCCGCCCTTGCCGAGGGCGCCGCCGTCGCCGTTCTGGGTTTTTGGGCGTCCAACCCCTTCGGCTACGGACGGCTGCTGCGTGACGCCGCCGGGCGTCTCGCCGCCATCCGCGAGGAGAAAGACGCAAACGACGAAGAACGCGCCGTCACCCTTTGCAACGGCGGCCTGATGGCGATCGACGGCGTCCACGCGCTGCGGCTGCTCGAAAAGATCGGCAACAAAAACGCCAAGGGCGAGTTCTATCTCACCGATGCGGTGGAGCTCGCGCGCGCCGACGGACTCGAAACGAGAGTCGTCGTCGCCGACGAAACCGAAGTGCTCGGCGTCAATGACCGCATCCAGCTTGCGCAAGCCGAGGCCGTCGCGCAGACGCGTCTTCGCCGCGCCGCCATGGCGGCGGGCGTGACGATGACCGCGCCGGAAACGGTTTTTCTTGCAGCTGACGCCGTGATCGGCCGCGACGTGACGATCGAGCCGCATGTCGTCATCGGCCCAGGCGTCGAAATCGCCGACGGCGCCGTGATTCACGCCTTCTCGCATCTTGAGGGCGCGCGCGTCGGCGAAGGCGCGAGCGTTGGTCCCTTCGCGCGGTTGCGTCCGGGCGCGGCGCTTGATGAAAAAGCCAAGGTCGGGAATTTCGTCGAGATCAAGAACGCCAATGTCGCGCAAGGCGCCAAGGTCAACCATTTGAGCTATATCGGCGACGCCGACATCGGCGCCAACGCCAATATCGGCGCAGGAACCATCACCTGTAACTACGACGGCTTCCTCAAATATCGCACGAAGATCGGCGCAAACGCCTTCATCGGCTCAAACTCGTCGCTCGTTGCGCCGGTGACGATCGGGCAGGGCGCCTATGTCGGCTCCGGCTCCGTCATCACCAAGGACGTCGCGCCCGACGCGCTCGCCGTGGCGCGCGGGCGGCAGATGGAGAAGGCGGGCTGGGCGGTCTCGTTTCGTTTGGCGCAGGCAGCGAAAAAGGCCGAGAAGCGATGATGACGCCGTCGAGCATCATCATTTGACGTCATTTTTTGCCCTCATCACCTTTTGGCGGCGCTCTTGCTATTATGCCTTTGGAGGTCGTCATGTGCGGCATTGTGGGAATCATCGGAACGGCTCCGGTCGCCGGCAAGATCGTCGAATCGCTGAAGCGTCTCGAATATCGGGGCTATGATTCCGCCGGGATCGCCACTCTGGAGAATGGGCGGCTCACCCGCCTGCGGGCGAGCGGCAAGCTCAAGAATCTCGAAGAAAAGCTCGCGTCTGCGCCGCTCTCCGGCGCCATCGGCATCGGCCACACGCGCTGGGCGACCCATGGCCGCCCCACCGAGAACAACGCCCATCCGCACGCCAACGACCGCGTCGCGGTGGTTCATAATGGGATCATCGAAAATTTCCGCGAGCTGCGCGCCGAGTTGACGGCGAAGGGCCATGTCTTTTCGAGCGAGACCGACTCCGAGGCCGTCGTCCATCTCGTCGCCGACGAACTGCGTAACGGCGCGAGCCCGGAACAAGCCGTCGCCGCTTCGTTGAAACGGCTCAAGGGCGCCTTCGCGCTGGCCTTTCTGTTCGAGGGCGAGAACGATCTTCTGATCGGCGCGCGGCGCGGTTCGCCGCTCGCCGTGGGACGGAGCGACGAAGGCGTCTATCTTGGCTCCGACGCCCTGGCGCTCGCCCCATTTGCGACCTCCATCGCCTATCTCGAAGAGGGCGACTGGGTCACGCTGACGCGCGAAGGCGTGCGCTTCCATGACGCGAGCGACGCTTTGGTCGAGCGGCGCTTTCTGCCGCTGCTCGCTGGATCCTTCCAGGTCGACAAGGGCAACTATCGGCATTTCATGGCCAAGGAGATCCACGAGCAGCCGGAGGTCGTTGGCCGGACGCTCGCGCATTATCTCGATCTCGCCGAGGGCGTCGTGCGCCTGCCGTTCGAGTTCAAATTCGATCCCAAAACGCTCTCGCGCGTGACCATTTCGGCCTGCGGCACGGCCTATTACGCCGGCCTCGTGGCGCGCTACTGGCTGGAGCGCTTCGCCCGGCTTTCGGTCGAAATCGACATCGCGTCGGAGTTTCGCTACCGCGAAGCGCCGCTGCCAGAGAATGGATTGACGATTCTCGTCTCGCAGTCCGGCGAAACCGCCGATACGCTCGCTGCGCTGCGCTACGCCCGCGAACACGGCCAGCACATTCTCTCGATCGTCAACGTCGAGACGTCCACGATCGCGCGCGAGAGCGACACGGTGGCGCTGACATTGGCGGGACCCGAGATTGGAGTCGCCTCGACCAAGGCCTTCACCTGTCAGCTCGTGGTTTTCGCCTGTCTTGCGCTGGCGTTGGGCCGCGCGCGCGGCGTTCTGAGCAAGGAGCGCGAACGCGAACTTGTCGCCGAACTCGTCGCCACGCCGGGGCGGATGGCGCAGGCGCTCGCCCATGAGGCGCAGATCGAACCCGTGGCGCGCGACGTCGCGCGCGCCTCGAGCGTGCTCTATCTCGGGCGAGGACCCGCCTTTCCTCTGGCGCTTGAAGGCGCGCTGAAGCTCAAGGAGCTTTCCTATATCCACGCGGAGGGCTATGCGGCGGGAGAGCTGAAGCACGGGCCGATCGCGCTGATCGACTACGCCATGCCGGTGATCGTGCTGGCGCCGCCCGACGCGAGCCTCGAGAAGACCGTCTCAAATCTCCAGGAAGTCGCCGCGCGCGGCGGCCACCTGATCCTGATCGGCTCGCCGCACGCGCGGGACGCCGCGGCGGCCGATCTCGCCGGCTTCATCGAAATGCCGGAAAGCGTCGCCGGCCCCTTCGCGGTCATCGTCTACGCCGTTCCAGCGCAGCTCCTCGCCTATCACGTCGCGACCTTCATGGGCAAAGACGTGGATCAGCCGCGCAATCTCGCCAAGAGCGTGACGGTGGAGTAGAGGGCTCAGCCCCTCTTGATGATCTCGGCAGCGTTCTGCGCCTCGACGATGGCGCTCTCGACCGCCGGCATGCCCTGGCCGTCGGAATGCGCCAGCAGCACATTGCCGAAGCGTTTTGGCGAGGCGCGCATCGTGGCGACGGTCCCCGGCGCCGCGATGAGGTGATGGTGGCCCCAGCGCGTCAGCCGCACCTCCGCGAGCCGCGCCTTGCCGAACGCCTCCGGCATGAATCGTCGCAGCTCTTCGACGATCGGCGCGGCGAAGGCGGCGCGGTCGTCCGCGAGTAGACGGGCGCGGCCCGCACGAGGGTCTCGAAACGGCGCGTAGACGGTCAAAACGCTGTGATCCTTCGGCCGCTCGGCGATGGGCGACGCCGCCGTGGCATTGACCGCGTCGCTGAAGCTTTGCGCGCCCAGCGCCCAGCTGTCGTAGGGCAGCTCCGGCGGCGCCCCCTCGAAACAGCAGTTGGCGACGAGGTAGCTGCCCTGCCGCAGTCCGGTCATTTGCGCCGTCAGGGCGGGATCGACGCCGCGCAGAATGCGGCCCGCGAAAAAGTAGGGGGCCGCGACGACCGCCCATCGCGCCTCGAGGCAGCGGGGCTCGCCTGGATGTCGCGCGTCGAACCAGCCCACGCGGGCGTAGCCCTCTTCCGCGGGTTCGATCGCGTAGACCGCGGCGTCTGTGACGACGCGTCCCTCGCCGGCGCGTGATATGCGCGCCGCCATGGCGCGGGCGATCGCGCCATTGCCGCCGGGGAGGGCGTAGATCGGCGCGTTGATCTCCGAAAGAAAGTTGACGCCGGCATAGGCGGAGATGTCCGCCGCAGGCGCGCCGAGCGCCGAGAGGCAGTAGGCGTCGAGCAGGCCAAAGAGCTCGGCGTCGATTTGCTCGCGCCGCAAAAATTCGTGCAGGGACAGCCGGTCCAGGGCAAGCGCCGAGTCCGACGCCTCGGCGATTGGGATCTTGGGAAAATCCGGGCTTTCGCCGAGGCGGCGCAGAAGCCCTTTGAGCCGCTCATAGGCGCCCCGCCACGCCCCCTCGCGAGGATCGCCTGCGCCGGCTGCGCCTGTGAAAGCCTTGTCGACCGGCTCGCTGACGGGGCGCGGCGCGAGACCCAGCGTCTCGTAAAGCGCTCTGAAAGACTCAGACATGTCAACCACATAGGCTGAACCAAGCGCATAATCGACATCGCGCCAGCGCCCGGATTTGGCGACGCCGCCGGGCGCCGACTCGCGCTCCAAGACAAGCAGGTCGCGATCCCGTAGCAGCGCCGCGACGGCGAGGCCGGCTATTCCGCCGCCAATGACGACGACGTCGACGCGCCGCTCGGGGGCCGAAAGGGGCGCGCGCCAAAGCCCGTCGCGGATCGCGTGCATGGGGGCGAAACTGTCGCCCGTCCATTCGCCCAGCTGATAGGGCGGCTCTTGCGCCGCTTCGGCGCTCGGCAGGATCAACTGAGTCGCGAGGGCGCCTAAACCTGCGATGGTCGCGCGACGAGTCACCATGGCCGTTTGCAAAGACAGTGAACGCGATAATGCATGCCGTTCCACTAAGGGTGAGCGCCGCCATTGACAGGGGGCGGGCTGAACTGGTCTATGCGGGCGACGCCGCGCCCGGCGCGATCACGCTCGATCGGCGCATGATCCTATCCAAGGGACGTCTCGCGCTTTTCGAGATCATGTTCTGAACCTGATAAGGACGCGCCGACACTTGCTCGCCTCGATCCCTCCCGTCTATGTCGCGCCCTTCGAACGGGCTTGGCGCAACCGGGAGCTTATCCGCGCCGTTGTGCGGCGCGAGTTCATTTCCAGATTTCGCGGCTCGGCGCTCGGACCGCTTTGGGCGGTGCTCTCGCCGCTCTTCATGCTGCTCACCTACACGGCGCTGTTCTCGATCACCGTGCCGCAGCTTTCCGCCGGCATGAGCGTCGCCGACTATGCCAGCTCGATTTTCATCGGGCTCATTGTCTTCAATCTGTTTAGCGAACTCGCCTATCGGGCGCCAATGCTTCTGCACGAGCATGTCAACTTCGTGAAGAAGTCGATTTTCCCCAGCGAAACCATCGCTTGGACCGCGACGATCCGCGCGTTCACATATGGCGGAGTGGGCTTCGCCGTCTATATCGTCTTCCGGCTGCTGACAGCCGGAACGATTCCCCTAACGATCGTGCTGACGCCGTTCCTGATCGCACCCTTTTTCCTCTTCATCCTAGGCATCGTGTGGTTTCTGATGGCGCTCGGGGCGTTCACGCGCGACGTCGCCCATATCATGGCCTCCATCGTGCCGGTGCTCATGTTCGCGACGCCGATCTTCTATCGCCTGGACCAGATCGCGGCGATGTCGAAATCGGCCGCCTTCTGGCTGCGTTTTAACGTCGTCGGGGATTACATCGAGATGCTGCGCAGCCTTGCTCTTGATGGAACAATTCCAAACGTCTTCGGCTATCTCGCGCTTGTCGCAGTCTCCTACGCCGTGTTCCTTGGCGGTTATCAGTTCTTCATGCGCTACAAATCGGTCATCGTCGATGTCATCTGAGCCCTCTATCTACTGCGCGGGCGTCGGCAAGGCTTTCCAGCTCTATGCGCATCAGAACGATCAGCTCAAGCAGATCCTGTTTGGCCTAT
>DATBRI010000090.1:0-18074 GCA_036560365.1 Methylocystis sp. | reverse complement strand
TCGAAATGGTGATGCCGGGCGACAATGTGACGATGGACGTCGTCCTGATCGTGCCGATCGCCATGGAGGAGAAGCTGCGCTTCGCCATCCGTGAAGGCGGCAGAACAGTCGGCGCCGGCGTCGTCGCCAGCATTGTCGAGTGATCGTCGCCGTAGCGCGTTAAAGGATAAAAGGGGCAGGAGCCGCGCTCTTGCCCCTTTATTTTAGAGGCTATGCAATTTCAGAGAGCGGCAAGCGATTGAGCTCCCCATGAGACCCGCCGTCATAAAACTCGAATCCACGCACAGGCGCTGGGCGACGATGTCGATCGCGACCATTCGCATGCCGGACGGTAGAATTATTCTGCGGGACGTCGAGGATCACGGCTGCGCGGCCGCCGTGCTGCCGTACGATTCCCAGCGCAAGACGGCGCTGCTCGTGGCGCAGCTGCGCGCCGCTGAGCTGGTCGCCGTCGGCGCGACGGAGTCGCTCGAAGCCATCGCCGGTCTCGTCGAGGGTGAAGATGACGCGGCCGCCACGGCGAAACGCGAGGCGCTCGAAGAAGGCGGCTTGCGACTGGCCGCGCTCGAGCATGTCGCGACCGCCTGGTCGATGCCGGGAGTCTCTACCGAGCGCATGACGCTTTATCTTGCCGAATACCGGGCCGAGGATCGCGTCGGCGACGGCGGCGGCGTCGCGCATGAAGACGAAGAGGTTCGCGTCGTCGAATTGAGCCTCAAGGAACTCGCCGCATTGATGGCGGCGGACGGCTTCGTCGACATGAAGACGCTCGTGCTCGTTCAAGCGCTGCGTCTTCGCCGCCCTGAACTCTTCGACTGACGCACATCGGCTGGACGGCCGTAAGCCGCCAGATGCGAATGCCGGCGAACCGCTAGCAGCCTCCGCCGCTGACCCCTGGGGCGAGCCGCAGCGCGTCGCAGAGATTGCGCGACTGGAAGTCGTTCATCATTTTTCGGGTGATGACGCTGGTTGAGCCTGGCACTTGCATGACGGGCGTTGGCGCCCCCGTCGGTCCCGTCACATAGTCGGAGAAATAGCCCTCGTCAGAAGATGGCGGCGGCGGCGCGACGTGATGAACGCGGGCGCGGGCGCCGCGCATGCGTGGATCAGCCGCCGCGGCGGTTGTCAGACCAACCGTGGCGACAGCGATGAGCAGGAATAGGGCGACAGGCTTGCGCATGGCGTGGTCCTCCTGCCCCAAGCATATCGGGGTCGGGCGTGACAAGGAAGCAGCCAGCGCGCGAACGCTGGCCGCCCTGCTTGGCGCCAGCTCAGGCGGCGAGTTCGTCGCCCAGCAGCACCGCGGGCAGGCGGCGCTCGTCGAGGCGCTCGACGACCGCTGTCGGCTGCGGCGCGAATTGCTCCACTTCCAGCGCCGCGGCGACGGCGGAAATGCCGATCTCGCGATAAAGCCGCGCGAGAAGGTCATGGGGATGGCCGCTGGATTGGGGCTCGTTGAACTCGACGGAATACTTGTCGGACATGGGCGCGCTCGACGATAGGAGGGGAACTCACGGGACGTTTTCCTAGGATTGTCCTCGGCCAGTTAACGAGCTGCTAAGGAATCGCGGCGGCGACGCAGCCGCCCAACTTTTTTTTCAAATGCGCGAGAGCCGTTGCATTCGCCGCAAATTTGCGAAGAATGCGGCCGAGCCGCCTGTGGCGGCGATCACGCGAGTCTTTGATCCCGATGCGACGTCATCTTCCGCCCGAGCCCTGGTCGAAAGTCGCGCTTTGGAGCCGACGCTTCGCGATTTTCGCCGCGACTGTGGCGATTTTGGCGATCCTTCTGGGGCGACTTGGCGCCCTTGACCCGGCCTCGGCGCTAGCTTCGCTTGGCGCCGCCATGGCGTTGGCGCTGATCGCGCTGCTTTTGTTTTGCGCCGCCTGCAATGTGATTTGGCGGACGGGACGACGCGGGGCCGGCGCCGCGGCGACCGGGTTCCTCATCGCGGCGTTGATGCTGGGATATCCAGCCTACCTCGCGTTCGAGGCCGTGCGCCTGCCGGTGCTTTCCGACATTTCGACGGACGTCGCCGATCCGCCATATTTCTCCTTCTCCAAGGCCGCCTTCGAGGCGCGCAACGGCTTTCAGCCGCCGGGCCTAACGTCCCGCGCGCGCGAGGCGCAGCGGCCGGCCTATCCGGACGTCGAACCGATCGTCGTGGATCTGGACACGGACGAGGCTTATGCTCTGGTGTTGAAAACGGCCAAAGCCCGGGGCTGGACGCTCGTCGACAAACGGCCGTCGGGCGGACGCAGCGGCGACGGGCATATCGATTTCATCGACAAAACGCTCGTCATGGGGTTTGACGACGACATCACCGTCCGCTTCAAGCCGCTGCCCGGCCAGACGCGCATCGATCTACGCTCAGCGTCGCGGTATGGACGTCACGACTTTGGCGTGAACGCCAAAAGAATCGCCGCCTTCGCCGAGGAACTCCAGTCGCAGCTCGACACGCGCTAGCGCGCTCCCCAAATTGAACGGCAGTGCGAGGCGCTCGTTTTCGTCGGCGTCTTCGATTATGCTGCACAGCAAAGCTTAGCAACGGGAGCGGTGAAATGGTCGAGGAAAGCGGCGCCGCCGCCACGGTCGCGCCCACAGTCCCGCCCTTCACCCGCGAGCAGGAACTCACCGCCTTTCGCGACATGCTGCTGATCCGGCGCTTTGAGGAAAAGGCGGGCCAGCTTTACGGCATGGGCGTCATCGGCGGTTTCTGCCACCTCTACATCGGCCAGGAAGCTGTGGTCGTGGGCGTCAAGATGGCGTCGCGCGACGGCGATCAGTTCACCACGAGCTATCGCGACCACGGACATATGCTCGCCTCGGGGATGGAGCCCAGGCGCGTCATGGCGGAGCTCGCCGGAAAGCGCGGCGGCTATTCCAAGGGCAAGGGCGGCTCGATGCACATGTTTTCGCGCGAAGCGAATTTCTATGGCGGGCACGGCATCGTCGGCGCGCCGGCGCCGATCGGGACGGGCGTCGCCTTCGCCAACGCCTATCGCGGCGACGGGCGCGTATCCCTCACGTTTTTCGGCGAAGGCGCCTCCAACCAGGGCCAGGTTTACGAGGCCTTCAATATGGCGGCGCTGTGGAAGCTGCCGGTCGTCTTCATCGTCGAGAACAACCGCTACGCGATGGGCACAGAAATTCATCGCGCCTCCGCGCAAATCGACTTCTCCAAACGCGGCGCGGCGTTCGCTATACCGGGCAAGCAAATCGACGGCATGGACGTGCGAATCGTCAAGGCGACGGCCGACGAGGCGATCGCATGGTGCCGCGCCGGCAACGGCCCCTATCTCATAGAGGCGCAGACTTACCGCTATCGCGGCCACTCGATGTCCGATCCTGCGAAATATCGCTCCAAGGAAGAAGTGCAAAAGATGCGCGAGGAGCATGATCCGATCGAGCAAGTCCGCGCGCGGCTGATCGCCGACGGCGTCAGCGAGGACGAACTCAAGAAAATCGACGCCAATGCGCGTAAGATCGTTGCCGAAGCCGCCGATTTCGCCACTGCGGACAAGGAGCCGGATCCGAGCGAATTATGGACCGACGTGCTGGCGTGAGAGATCAAGTCAATGACGGTTAATGTTCTCATGCCCGCGCTGTCTCCAACGATGGAGCAGGGCAAGCTCGCCAAATGGCTCAAGAGCGAAGGCGACGCGGTGAAAGCCGGCGACGTCATCGCTGAAATCGAGACCGATAAGGCGACGATGGAAGTCGAGGCCGTCGACGAAGGCGTCTTGGCGCGCATCCTCGTGCCCGGCGGAACCGAGAATGTCGCCGTCAACACGCCGATCGCGGTGATCGCCGAGGAGGGCGAGTCGGTCGCCGACACCGCCGACCACGCGCCGGCCGATCGCGTTGGCGAGGAGGACAAGGCGCAAAAGCAAGCCGAAGCGGCGCCGCCCGTTCCAGGCCAGACCGCCCCGCAGGACGAACCCGGCGAAGCCAACAAGGCCGCGACGAAAGCCGCGGTCGAGGCTGCGACGCCGACGCCGAAGGCGACAAGCGTCGCCAAGGAACCATCAACCACGGTCGCCCCCGAGGTGCCCGAAGGCACGACGATGGTGTCGATGACCATGCGCGAAGCGCTACGCGACGCCATGGCCGAAGAGATGCGGCGCGATCCGAACGTCTTCGTGATGGGAGAAGAGGTCGCCGAATATCAGGGCGCCTACAAGATTACGCAGGGTCTTCTGCAGGAATTCGGCGCCAAACGCGTCGTCGATACGCCGATCACCGAATATGGCTTCGCCGGCGTCGCCGTCGGCGCGGCGTTCGCCGGGCTGCGGCCGATCCTCGAATTCATGACCTTCAATTTTTCGATGCAGGCCATCGACCACATCGTCAATTCGGCGGCGAAGACGCTTTACATGTCCGGCGGACAGATCAACTGTCCAATTGTCTTCCGCGGACCCAACGGCGCGGCGGCGCGCGTCGCCGCGCAGCACAGCCAGGATTACTCCGCCTGGTATTCGCAGGTGCCGGGACTGATCGTGATTTCGCCGTCAAACGCCAGCGACGCGAAAGGCCTGCTGAAGGCCGCGATCCGCAACGACAATCCGGTGGTGTTTCTCGAAAACGAGATACTCTACGGCAAGACGTCGGAAGTGCCGGCGCTGGAGGATTTCGTTCTGCCGATCGGCAAGGCGCGCATCGCCCGACCCGGCAAGGACGTAACGCTCGTCTCCTTCTCTATCGGCATGACCTATGCGTTGCAGGCTGCGGAACAACTCGCCAAAGAGGGGATCGACGCCGAGGTGATCGATTTGCGCACGCTGCGTCCGATGGACACGGCGACGATCATCGACTCCGTCAAGAAGACCGGCCGCTGCGTCGCGATCGAAGAGGGCTGGCCGCAGTGCGGCGTTTCCGCCGAGATCGCCATGCGCGTGCAGCTAGAGGCCTTCGACTATCTCGACGCGCCGGTGCTGCGCGTCACCGGCAAGGACACGCCGATGCCCTACGCCGCCAATCTCGAAAAGCTCGCGCTGCCGAGCGTGGCGGATGTCGTCACGGCGGCGAAGGCCGTCCTGTACAGGTCCTAAGAAATGGCGCTCGTCACTCCCGACACTAGCGCGCCGCGCATCTTCGCTTCGCCTCTCGCACGCCGTTTGGCGCGGGAAGGTGGGCTCGATCTTTCGGCGCTGCAGGGCTCAGGGCCGCACGGCCGGGTCATCGAACGCGACGTCCAATCGGCGCTCGCGCGCGGCGAGACGTCGAGAGCGGCGCCGCTCGCCGCAGCGCCCTCGGCCGACGCGACGCGCAAGTTTTTCGAGGCCGGCTCTTACGAGGAAATCCCGCACGACAATGTGCGCAAGGCGATCGCGCGCCGGCTGACGGAATCGATCCAGACCATTCCGCATTTCTATCTCAATATCGACTGCGAGATCGACGCGCTGCTGCGCCTGCGCGAGGATTTCAACGCCGCCGCGCCGCTCGGGTCGGACGGCAAGCCGACGTGGAAGACGTCCGTCAATGATTACGTCGTGAAGGCGCTCGCCATCGCCCTGCAGCGCAAGCCAGAAGCGAATGTCACCTTTACGCCGGACGCGTTGCTGCGCCACAAATCCTCCGATATCGGCGTCGCCGTGTCGATCCCCGGCGGGCTCGTGACGCCGATCATCCGTAACGCGCAGGCGAAATCGGTGCGTGAGATTGCAGGCGAGATCAAGGAGCTTGCCGGGCGCGCCCGCGCGCGCAAGCTGAAGCCGCATGAATATGAAGGCGGCGTGTCGGCGGTGTCCAATCTCGGCATGTATGGCGTGCAGAGTTTCACCGCGGTGATCAATCCGCCGCAGTCGACGATCCTGGCGGTCGGGCAGGGCGAGCAGCGCATGATCGTGAAGAACGGCGCGCCCGTTGTGGCGACGATGATGAGCGTGACGCTGTCCTGCGATCATCGCGCCGTCGACGGCGCGCTCGGCGCCGAGCTTTTGGCGGAATTCAAACATGTCATCGAACATCCGGCGATGATGTTCGCGTAAAAGAGGTGGGTCTAAGCGGAGTGGACGCACCTGAGCAGGATATCCCTGAGTCGGCCGAAATTTCATCAGGCGGGCACCCGTCCGGGATGTCCTATGGAACTACCGATCAGGATGCGAATGTCGCAGTCGCGCGTCGGATGGACGTGGGTGGCGCTGATCGTTCTTGGCGTAGCTCTCAGCTTGATGATTTATATCGCCGAAACTGAATTGCAGCGATATTTCATTGAAGGAGAATGCCGTTCTAAGCGTGGTCTCCTTAGAGGAGATGACTGCATCCCGCATTTGGTCGCATCAACCGTTATGTGCCTATCCCTACTGTGGCTTGCAACGATGGCATTTGACCAGCTTCGCGTCGGTTCCGGAGGCGCGCGTTTCGAAGGATATGATTTGATCATTACTGAAACGGAATTCTGGCACGTGCAGTTGGCGCGACCTATTGAATTCGAGGACATAGTTTATGTGAATGGACTATATGCTGGTGGGTATTTATCAAGAGTTTGCTTGGCGGCAGAGCCTCCGCCGGCGCTCGCCTTTTGGAGCCCGTATAACTTTGCTGCTTGGCTTGGAATATCAAATACTTTTACCTTCACGCCAATAATGTTCTATGACCTTACGCTGCCAACTTCGTCGCCTGTGGATGCTAATTTCCCGCCTATCTTAGCAACGATGCAATTTCTCTCGGAAAAGAGAAAAGCGTGATGCAATTGCAATCGACCCTCACCTGTCCGCACTGCGCGCGCGCGGAAACGCTCGACATGCCGCTGGACGCCTGCGTTGTCGTGCATGTCTGCGCCGGATGCGGTGCGCGGCTGACGCCGAGGGCGGGCGACTGCTGCGTGTTCTGCTCCTATGGCGACGTCCCATGCCCACCTGCGCAGAACGATGGCGATTGTTGCGGCGCGCCGATGGACGGGGCGCGGTAATCGCGGCATATGCCTTGCCTGGAACAGCTCTAAACGGGCAAGGAGCGGGCGCGTGGCGACGGAAGCTGACATTTTGAAGGCCCTTGAAGGGCTCTACGGACCGGGCGGCGCGCCGCTCGCCGGCGCGGTGAGCGGCGTCAACCTATCGGGCGCCAAGGCCTTCGTTTCTCTGGCCGGCGATTCAAGCCAGCAGCAGGCCTGGGAGGCGGCGCGAGTCGCAGCCGAACGCGCGATCAAGGCGGCGCCCGGAATCGAGCAGGCGGTCGTGACCTTGACGGCTGAACGCGCCTCCCGCCCCGAGGCGCCGCCGCCTCGCGCCCACGCGCATGCGCATGCGCATGCTGGCGCGCCGCCGCCTCAGCAAAAAAGCGGAATCCCGGCGCTCGAAAAAATCCGATTCATTATCGCCGTCGCCTCGGGCAAGGGCGGCGTCGGCAAATCGACCACGTCGGCCAATCTTGCGCTCGGCCTCGCCGCTCAGGGTTGGCGCGTCGGCCTGCTCGACGCCGACGTCTACGGCCCCTCGATGCCGCGGCTTTTTGGCCTGAATGGCAAACCCAAGGTGGAAGGCGGCAAGCTCGCGCCGCTCGAAGCCTATGGCTTGAAGATCATGTCGATGGGTTTTCTCGTCGACGAGAATGTGCCGATGGTTTGGCGCGGTCCGATGGTGTCGCAGGCGATTTCGCAGATGCTCGGCGAAGTCGCTTGGGGAGAACTCGACGCGCTGGTCATCGACATGCCGCCAGGCACCGGCGACGTTCAGCTCACCATCGCCCAGCAGGTGCCGCTTGCCGGCGCGGTGATCGTGTCGACGCCGCAGGATCTGGCGCTGATCGACGCGCGGCGCGCCGTTTCGATGTTCCAGAAAGTCGAGGCGCCGATCCTCGGCGTCATTGAAAATATGAGCTACTTCCTGTGCCCGCACTGTGGCGGGCGCTCGGAAATTTTCGCGCATGGCGGCGCGCGCCATGACGCCGAACAGATGGGCGTGCCCTTCCTCGGCGAAGCGCCGCTCGACATCAAGATCCGTCAAACCTCGGACGCCGGGAGTCCGGTCGTGGGCGCCGAGCCCGACAGTCCGCAGGCGGCTGTCTATCTCAATCTCGCGGCGAAGGTGAAAACGCTGCTCGAAACGCAGAAAACGCGCGCGGCGCCAAAGATCGTCGTCGGCTGAGGCAAAGCGCATAAAAAAACGCGCCTCCTTTTAGGAGGCGCGCCAGGCGGGCCGATCGCTGCGGCCGTCAGGGAGCGCTATGATTCAGAATTGACTTGGAATCCAGGAAGTGTCGCCTGCATCCCATTTGTAATTGTAGCCCACCGTGAACTGAGTGGCGCGTCCCCAGGCGGTGATCGTGGCGTTTGGATTGTAGTGCGGAGGAACGTTCAGTGGAATTGAAGGAAAGAACGACCTGCCCACAAAGGGAACCTCTTCCGCGTAGCTGACCGAGTTTTTGAAGTCATAAATGGCCGAGAAGTCGATCGAAGAATTCTTCGTCAACTGATAGCCAAATCCGCCGGTGACCGAGTGAGCGGCGACTGCTGGCGCCAGCGCAGCGAGCGTGGCGGCGCGGTTTCGGATCGCAAGGGTTGAGTAGTGGTAGCCAGCACGCAAGGTTAGTTTTTGCGTGGCCCGCCATTCGGCGCCCACCGAGGCTGAGTCTGTGTCGCGCCAATCAAAGCCAAGGCCGCCGGATGAGCCGAAGGACCCGAACCAAATCGGAAAGCTCGAATTGCCGGTGGTCGTCGCGGAGTAAAAGATGCGTCTCCAGTCAGCCATCAGCGTAAGATTCGGCAGCACGTCATAGGCGACGCCCGCAGTCACATTCGCCGGAATGTCGAAACTGCCCTGGTCCGCGATAAGCCCTCTGTATTTCAGAAATCGGGACATGAACATCGGCGTCGCGCCGGCGAGTCCAAAGCGCAGTTCATTCGTCGCGCGCCACTCGAAACCTACCCGCACGCCCCCTCCGGCTGACCAATCGTAGGCCATATCGGTGAAGTTGTACATGTTGGAGGAGTAGGGAGAGAGAATTTTCAGTCCTTGCGCGTTGAACATCTGGATCGCCAAAGTGGGTGAGACGCCCACGCTGAAGGAACCGAATTTTCTGGCGTAGGTGGCGCTGATAAAGGACTGCTGGAGGTCGAGCCCCGCCGCGCCGCCGCCGAGGACGCCGCCAAACGACGGAGAGACAGTGATAATGCCTCCCGGGCCGGCTTTGACCGGCGGCTTGAAATGCCCGATGTCATAAGAGGTGTTGAGCCCGCCGTTGCCGTATGTGGCCAGGCCCCAAGCAGACTCTGCGTCGATCGGATGGACATAGGCGCCGTTGGGCACCGGAAAGATGGGCCGGCCGCTCCTTACATCGCCAGGCGCCAGGACCACCGGTTGCCCCGTGGTTGAGTAGCCGCGCTCGGGCAGGCTTACGCCGAGTCCGACTTGAAACATCCGTTCCAGTCCGACAATGCCAGCCGGGTTGATCGACATGGCCATTGCGTCTCGCGAGTCCGCGACGCCGGCGCCGCCCAAGGCTCTCTGACGCGGGCCATAGCCTGTCAGGAAGTAGCCGTCGGCGCCAAAGGAGAGGGACGGGGCGAGCGATGAGAGGGCCGTCAATGTGAGTAGGGATGTGCGCGAAACAATGTTTTTCATTGGGGGTGAGTCCCGAAGCGCAATGTTTCTTAGTCCGCGTGACGGCTTTTGCTCGTCGCACCGAACCGACGCATTGTTTACCTTGATTAACAGATTACCAGACGCGGTTGGCTCTGCAGCGTCAATAACGCTTCCTTGCGCAGATTTCCTCCGCCTGTCACGTCTTTGCAACACAAGCGCTTTTTCGCCTCGGAGCCTTCCTCCCGCTCCCCTCTCGCAGCCACGCGGAGAAGGCGTCCTGTCGCAGCGCTTGGAGCGCGTGGGAGCAGGGCCAGACTCGGGCCAGCGACCTGAATTCGCGTTGGCTGTGGAATTTAAATCCACCTAGGTCTGGGCTCACCGGGGCTATGAGCTATTTGCCGGTATCGCGACGCGAACTTGCGGCACGAGTGTGAACGCGGTAATTTTCCCGTAATGGCGAGGGGCGCCGCAAGCGCGGCTGAGAAGCACCCGTCGAACCTGATCCGGGTCATGCCGGCGTAGGGAAGGCCAGCGAAAGAGCGAACGGCGCATCGCGTCGCCGCAGCGACAGCGCATCCCTCCTTCGTCGTAATGACTCAGCGTCCGCTTCCCTTGACGAAGCGCGATGGAGGAACGCGATCATGAACGTCCACGACAAGCGCATGCCGGCGAGCGTCACCACGGGGCCGATCGGAAAGTCGCGCAAGGTCTATTCCTCGCCGAAGGGACGCGACGACATTCGCGTTCCCTGCCGGGAGATTCCGATGGACCCGTCTTCGGGCGAGCCCCCGCTTCGCGTCTATGACCCTTCGGGACCCTATACCTGCGCATCCTTCACGCCCGACCTTTCGGCGGGTCTTCCGTCTGCGCGTCCCTGGCTTGCGACGCGCGCCGGTCTCGAATCCTACCAGGGACGGGCCGTCAAGCCAGAGGACAACGGCTTCGCCGAAGGCGAGCGGCTCGTGCCGCCTTGCCCCGCCGAGCGTGGGCTTTATCAGGCGGCGGGGGCGGGCCCCGTCACTCAGCTCGAGTTCGCGCGCGCCGGGATCGTCACGGAGGAGATGATCTATGTCGCGCATCGCGAGAATCTCTGTCGCGAGCGCGCGCTTGACGTCGCGAAAGAACGCATCGCCGACGGCGAGAGCTTTGGCGCCGCCATTCCAGAATTCATCACGCCCGAATTTGTGCGGGAGGAGGTCGCGCGCGGCCGCGCCATCATTCCGGCCAACGTCAATCACCCCGAGCTCGAGCCGGTCATCATCGGCCGCAATTTCCTGGTGAAGGTCAACGCCAACATCGGCAATTCGGCCGTCACCTCTTCCGTTGCGGACGAGGTTGAAAAGATGGTGTGGTCGATTCGCTGGGGCGCCGACACGGTGATGGACCTCTCAACCGGCCGCAACATTCACAACATCCGTGACTGGATCATCCGCAACGCCTCGGCGCCGATCGGCACCGTGCCGATCTATCAGGCTCTGGAAAAGGTCGGCGGCGATGCGCTGAAGCTCGACTGGGAAGTCTTCAAAGACACGCTGATCGAACAGGCGGAGCAGGGCGTAGACTACTTCACGATTCATGCGGGCGTGCGCCTCGCCTATGTGCCGCTGACCGCCAATCGCGTCACCGGCATCGTCTCGCGCGGCGGCTCGATCATGGCGCGCTGGTGCCTCTCCAAGCACAAGGAGAGCTTCCTCTATGAGCGCTTCGACGAGATTTGCGACATCATGCGCAAATATGACGTGTCCTTCTCGCTCGGCGACGGTCTGCGCCCCGGCTGCAACGCCGACGCCAATGACGCCGCGCAATTCGCCGAGCTGGAGACGCTCGGCGAACTGACGAAGATCGCCTGGGACAAGGGCTGTCAAGTGATGATCGAAGGCCCTGGCCATGTGCCGATGCACAAGATCAAAGCCAATATGGACAAGCAGCTCAAAGTCTGCGGCGAGGCGCCGTTCTATACGCTCGGTCCGCTCGTCACCGACATCGCGCCGGGCTACGACCACATCACGTCAGGCATCGGCGCCGCGATGATCGGATGGTTCGGCACCGCGATGCTGTGTTACGTCACGCCGAAAGAGCATCTTGGCTTGCCGGACCGCGACGACGTGAAAACCGGCGTCATCACCTATCGCATCGCCGCGCATGCGGCCGATCTAGCCAAGGGCCATCCGGCGGCGCGCGAACGCGACGACGCGATGAGCCGGGCGCGTTTTGACTTCCGCTGGGAGGATCAGTTCGAGATCGGACTCGATCCCGACACGGCGCGCGAATTCCATGACGCGACGCTGCCGAAAGAGGCGCATAAGGTCGCGCATTTCTGCTCGATGTGCGGTCCGAAATTCTGCTCGATGCAGATCACCCGCGATCTGCGCGAAGAGGCGAAAGAGATCGAACGCCAGAAGGGCATGGCCGAAAAGAGCGCGGAATTTTTAGAGAAGGGTGCCAGCATATACGTCGAGGCGAAGTAGGGGGGCCTGAGAAGACGCCGCTCGTTTCCCTTCCTTTATCCTGAGGAGCGCTCGCGTCTCGAGGGACGAGGAAGGGGAAAGCCAGGCGCGGAATTGACTTCTCGCCCTTCGAGACGCCGCCTGCGGCGACTCCTCAGGATGAGGAAGTCTTTCTGAAGGAGGCTAGGCAATTTTCCTAGCGCCATCGCCCTTCGTTCGCTCCTGCGAGAATGGATTGCGCGGGTGAATTGTAGAGCTATGCTCTCTTCGCACACCGTTTCAGGACGCAATTTAATGTCCGACCGCCGATTTGATATTGCGCTCTCATTCCCAGGTGAACACCGGCCGTTTGTCAAAGAGGTGGCTCGGCGTCTTTCCGAGATATTTTCTCGAGATCGAGTGCTCTACGATCACTACTATGAAGCCGAATTCGCACGACCCAATCTCGACGTCTATCTACCAAGCCTCTATCGCACGCAGTCTGAACTCGTCGTTTTGTTCCTTTGTCCGGAATACGCTGCTAAACGCTGGTGCAATCTGGAGTGGCGGCATATCCGCGACATGCTGGCCTCAGTCGATGAAAAACGCATCATGTTCTTGCGCTACGGTTATGAGGGCGACCTGACCGAACTGGGAATATTGCGCGGCGATGGCACGATCGATTTTAAGGAACGCTCGCCGGAAGATATCGCCGAAAAAATTCGCGAACGCTTCATCATCAACGGCAATGTGATTATGAGGCGAGGGCCGGAGCCGTCTCAGACCGCATCCAACTCTTACGACATCTCCCGCATCGACAGCTACGCGCCGGAAAATCTCATCGGCCGCGAGGCGGAAACGAAGACGATCGACAACGCATGGGCCGCGGTCGTTCGTGGCGACGCGAAACGTCCGCGCGTACTCACTTTTGTGGCGATGGGCGGCGAGGGCAAGACCTCGCTCGTCGCCCACTGGGCCGTGCGAAAGCAAATCGACGGCTGGTTGGAGTGCGAGGCGGCGTTCGCCTGGTCCTTCTACTCTCAGGGAACGCGCGACCAATATGGCGGCGATTCCGATCTCTTTCTCGCCGAGGCGCTGAAATTCTTCGGCGGCGAAATGAGAGAGGGCGAAGGCGGCGTCGAAAAAGCGAAACGCCTTGCGCGACTAATCGGCGAGAAGCGCGCGCTGCTCATTCTCGACGGGCTGGAGCCCCTGCAATATCCGCCGACATGGTCGCCGCCGAGAGAACTCAAGGATGACGCCATGGCCGCGTTGGTCAAGGCGCTTGCGGCCAACGGCAAAGGCCTCTGTCTCGTCACCACGCGCTACTCGATTCCCAACCTGAGGGCCTATCGGGGCGCGAACGCACCGGAACATGATCTCAAGCGCCTGTCGAAAGAAGCTGGCGCACATCTTCTCAAGACGCTCTGCGTTGACGGGACACAGAAGGAGCGCGAAGCGCTTTCGGAAGACGCCAAGGGGCATGCGCTGACCCTGACCCTGATCGGCGGGTATTTGCGTGACGCGCATGGCGGCGACATTCGCAAGCGCGATCTATTCAACCTCGCCGAAGCGGATGAAGAAGGACAGGGTGGCCATGCCTTTCGCGCGACGGCCGCTTATGTGCAATGGTTCGAGCAGGACAAGCGCGGCCGACATGCGCTCGGCATGCTGCGACTCATGGGCCTCTTCGACCGTCCAGCCGATTTAGGTTGCCTTCGCGCCCTTTGGAGAGGGCCGGAGATTGAAGGGCTGACTGAGTCGATCGTCGGTCTCAGCGAGGCGCATCGCAACATCGCGATCAAGCGACTGGAAGATGCGAAGCTTCTAACCGTCAATCGCGATGCAGGCGGCGCGCTGGTCTCGCTCGACGCGCATCCGCTGCTGCGGGAATTTTTCGCGAAAGAGCTGCGCGAAAAAAATCCGGAAGGGTGGAAGACGGCGCATAAGCGGCTTTACGAGCATCTTTGCGCGACGGAGACGGACAAGAAGGCCGCGCCGACGCTCGACGATCTACGCCCGCTCTATCAGGTCGTGGCGCATGGCTGTCATGCGGGATTGCAGCCGGAGGCGTGCGATGAGGTCTATTACCGTCGCATTCAGCGAGCGGCCGAACACTACAGCACGAAGAAGCTCGGCGCCTTCGGCGCCGATCTCGGCGCGGTCGCCTGTTTTTTCGATACGGTCTGGTCGCATCTGTCGTCAAATCTTTCGCCGCCCGCTCAATCCTGGCTGCTGAACGAAGCCGCTACTCGCCTGCGCTCGCTGGGACGGCTGCGCGAGGCCTTGGAGCCGATGCAGGCCGCGCTCGATTTGGACGTCGGAGCAAAAGATTGGACAAACGCCACCATCTCCACCAACAATATCAGTGAGTTGGCTCTGACGCTGGGCGATATCGCGGCGGCTTCGCGCGCTGGTGCCGATAGCGCCGGTCATGCCCTTCGCAGCACCGAAGAGTTTTGGCGCATGGGCAGCCGCACGACCCATGCCGACGCGCTGCATCAAAACGGCGCTTTTGGCGAGGCGCGGGCGCTGTTTGATGAAGCCGAGGCGATGCAGAAAGAGGCGCAACCGGAATATCCGCTGCTCTACTCGCTGTGGGGTTTTCGCTATTGCGATCTTATACTCGGACCGGTCGAGCGAGCGGCGTGGAAGCGACTATTGCCCAGCGAAAAAGGCGAGCTAGGAGGTATGCAAACCTCGTCGCCGTCATTGCGAGGTAGCGAAGCCGACGAAACAATCCAAGAGTCTCGCTGCGACTATGGATTGCTTCGCTCCGCTCGCAATGACGATGCGTCCTCGCTGCTCGACGGCTGCGCCGATGTCGAAAAGCGCACTGAGCGAACGTTGGGATGGGCGATTGGACATGCTCGGTCGCGCCTCGACATCGCCCTCAATCATCTCACCCTCGCGCGCGCCGCGCTTTACGCGGTGATTGTGCGGCGTGAAGCGCTGGACGGTGCCCATGTCGACGCGGCGGTGAAAGGGCTGCGTGACGCGGGCACAAAAGATCATCAGCCGCGCGGTCTCCTCACCCGAGCCCTCTATCGCGTCGTCGCCGGCGACTTTCCCGGCGCGCAGGACGACCTCGACGAGGCTTACGACATCGCCGAGCGCGGGCCGATGAAGCTTTTTCTCGCCGACATTCATCTCCATCGCGCGCGGCTCTTCGGTCTCTATGCCAAGCGGCCGGAAAGCTATCCGTGGGAATCGGCTGAGCGCGATCTCGCCGAGGCGCGGCGGCTCATCGAAGAATGCGGCTATTGGCGGCGCAAGGAAGAATTGGAGGACGCCGAAGCGGCACTTCGCAGTTTGGGGCGTCTGCTCTAACTGCGAATTACGCCTCCAAGGCCTTTCAGCAAAACGCCCGGCCGAAGCCGGGCGCTTAAAATTGCTTAGCTCTTTCCGATCACCTCGACGCGCACCTGTCCGGTGCCGCGTTCGATGAGGCCGAGCTGTGTCGCCGCACCGCGGGACACGTCGAGGCTGCGCCCCGTCCAGGCCGCCGGGCCGCGATCATTGATGCGTACGACCACCGACCGCCCGGCGTAGGTCAGGCGCAAACGCGTGCCCATCGGCAGCGTGCGATGGGCGGCCGTCAAATCCCACATGTTGAAGAGTTCGCCGTTGGCGGTGTGGCTGTTGGGCTCGTAACGGCGCGGGCCGCCGCCGTAGAATGACGCGTGGGCGGTGAAGCCCTGCAAAGCCTCTACGTGGCGCGAGGCGTGGTGCGAGGCGTGGTGAGAGACCTGGCGCGAGGAATGGCGGGAGGCGTGATGCGCCAGAGCCGGCGCCGTCATCAGTGCAAGGATCATCGTCAGTACGCCACAGATACGATTCATTCAGGATTGCTCCGTTTACGCACAATGCGTGAAGGATGCTGACGAGCGCGTTGGCTTCGTCAAGCGCACAGTTTCCATCCGTCTGAATGGAGGCGAAGACCAATTAGTTAATTGTGAAATGTGGCAAAATATGTGCTGCCAATATCCTGGCGTATATGCTCGTCATAGCGCATAATATTCTAGATATTTAGCCGATTTATTCAGTTAGTTGTAGCTATATGTCTTTTACGAGTTACATTTTGCACGATATTTGTGCAAGCTTTACTAGCTTAAGCGGTGCGGCCGTGGGGGAGTGACAAGAGCGAGGAGAGGCGGCAAACATGCGCGCCGGGAGACTCGCTAATGACAGACGAAAAGCGCGCCGCGATCATCGGCGTCGTCACCGCCTCCGATCGCGCGAGCGCCGGCGTCTATGAAGATGAGAGCGGTCCGGCGATCGAGGCCTATCTCCGCGCGGCGCTGACGACGCCCTTCCACATCGAACGGCGGATCATCCCTGATGGGCTGGAAAGCGTGCGCGACACGCTGATCGACCTAGCCGACGTTGTCGGTTGCGACCTCATCGTCACGACTGGCGGCACAGGCCCGAGCCCCCGCGATCTGACGCCCGAGGCGACGCTCGCGGCCTGCCCGCGCGAGCTGCCGGGCTTTGGCGAGCGGATGCGACAGGTTTCGCTGGCGCAGACGCCAACCGCGATCCTGTCGCGACAATTGGCCGCTCATCGCGGGAAATGTCTCGTGATCAATCTTCCAGGCAAGCCAAGGGCGATCGAACTCTGTCTCGACGCCGTCATGCCCGCGGTGCCGTACTGTCTCGATCTTATCGGCGCGGCCTATATCGAGACCGATCCGGCGCTCGTCAAAAGCTTTCGTCCCAAAGCAAAATAACCGCCCGTTCGGGCAGTTTGCCGACGCCGGGCCCTAGCTGCGCGCTTCTCATCGCGGCGCCTCGCCTGTATAGGAAAATGGCGCGTGACGAAAACCGAATCGAAGCCGCTAGCTGCGGGAGGCGAGGGCGACTGGACATGAACGAATTGCGTTTGGTGGTGGTCGGCGCGGCGGGCCGCATGGGCCGGATGCTGACCCAGATTATTCCTGACACGTTGGGCGTGCGATTGACTGCCGCTCTGGAGCGTCCCGGCTCTCCGGCGCTCGGCGCCGACAGCGGCGGCGGCGCGCCGAACGGCGTGCCGATCACGAGCGACGTCGCGGTCGCGCTCGCCGACGCCGACGCGATCGTCGACTTTTCGTCTCCGAGCACCAGCGTGGAAATGGCGAAAGCGGCCGCGCGGGCCCAGGTGGCGCACATTATCGGCACGACTGGACTGTCTCCGGAAGATCTGGCGGCCATCGCCGAATGCGCGCGGGAAACGGCGATCGTGCGTTCCGGCAATATGAGCCTCGGCGTCAATCTTCTCGCCGTGCTTATCGAACGCGCGGCTCGCGCGCTTGGACCGGCGTGGGACGCGGAGATTGTCGAGATGCATCACCGCCTCAAAGTCGATGCGCCCTCAGGAACGGCGTTGCTGCTCGGCGAGGCGGTCGCGCACGGTCGCGGAATCGATCTCGGCGAGAACAGCGCGCGCGGGCGCGATGGTTTGACGGGTCCGCGCAGGACCGGGGAAATCGGATTCGCGAGCTTGCGCGGCGGCACGGTCATCGGCGAACACACGGTCATCTTCGCGGGCGCCGGCGAACGCATCGAATTCTCGCACCGCGCCGAGGACCGGGGGGTGTTTTCCCGCGGCGCCCTGGCCGCGGCGCTGTGGACGCGCGGAAAGGCCCCTGGGCTCTACTCGATGGCCGACGTGCTCGGCCTTTCCGGCGCCTGATATCGACGAGAATTTATGAGCATGAATCGCACTCTCGTTCTGGTACGCCACGGTCAAAGCGAGTGGAACGCCAAAAATCTTTTCACCGGGTGGAAAAACCCCGACCTGACGCCGCTCGGCATCGAAGAGGCGCGCCGCGCCGGCCGCGAGCTGAAGAAGCGGGATATTCTGTTCAGCGTCGGCTTCACCTCCGCGTTGCTGCGCGCACAACACACGATCGATCTCATTTTCGAGGAGCTAGGCCAGACGAACGTTCCGACGATCAAGGACCGCGCGTTGAACGAGCGCCATTACGGCGATCTTTCCGGGCTCAACAAGGACGAGGCGCGCGACAAATGGGGCGAAGAGCAGGTGCATCTTTGGCGGCGCTCCTATGACGTGCCGCCCCCTGGGGGAGAGAGCCTGAAGGATACGGTCGCGCGGGTCGTGCCCTTTTATGTTCAGCGCAT
>DATBRI010000089.1:0-37705 GCA_036560365.1 Methylocystis sp. | reverse complement strand
CGGCAGCGCGAATATTTCCGGCGCAAACTGCTGGCTTGGAAGGAGGACATTCTGCAGGAGAGTCGCGAAACGCTCGCCACTCTGCAGAGTGAAAACGAAAATCATCCCGATCTTGCAGATCGTGCGTCGTCTGAAACCGATCGCGCCATCGAACTGCGCGCGCGCGACCGGCAGCGCAAGCTCATCGCTAAAATTGACTCGGCGCTAACGCGCCTCGATGACGGCAGTTACGGCTATTGCGAGGAAACCGGCGAGCCGATTTCGCTCAAGCGCCTCGACGCTCGTCCAATCGCGACACTGTCGATCGAGGCGCAGGAACGCCACGAACGACGCGAGAAAGTCTATCGAGACGATTGAGACGAAGCATCGGGGGAAAAGTTTAAGGGCGTCGCCGCTGGCGACGCCCTTTTTTATTCGTTTTCGCCAGAGCGGCCGAGCAGTCGCGCCATCTCCGCTTCAAGCGAGTCCAGCGGGTCCACGTCGGCCGGCGACGGAGCCGGCGGCGGAGGAGGTGGGGGCGGCGGTGGCGGCGGCGCTGCGGGCCTGGGCGGCGGCGCAGGCGGTGGCGCAGCGGGTCTCGCCGCGACCGGCGGCGGCGCAGCGACAGGCGGCGGCGCGGGGGGAGGCGGCGGCGGCGCTGCGGGCCTTGGCGCTGGTGGCGGCTCGGCTCTCGGAGGAGCTGCCGGCGGCGGCGGCGCCGGAGCCGCTGCTTCGGGCGGCGGGTTCGGACGCGGCGACAGCCGCTGCTGAGCGCGCGCAAGGAAAGGCGGCGTCGGCGCGCGAGGCGCCCCCGGGCGCTGCGGCGGGGCGGCCGGAGTGGAAATTCTTGGACCGGCGGGCGGCGCCGTCGGCGGCGCGGCAGGCTTTGTGGGCGCCGGCGCGAAGAGGTCGGGCGGCAGATTGACGGCGGCCGCCGCGGCGGGTTTCGGCAGCGGCGTTTCCATTTCTCGCGGCGGACCCGATGGGCCGGCCGGCCAGTTCGCGGCCGTTGGCGCGCCTGGACGCTGATCGGGCGCTCGGCCTATCGCGCCTTCGAGCCGGCTGATCGTCCCCTCGACCAGCAGGTCGTTTGGGCCTCCGATCAGGAGCAAATGTTCGATATTGTCGCGCCGCACGATGACCAGCTGGCGCTCGCGGTCAAGGTCATAGACATCGACGACGTCCAGCCGGCGGGCGCGATTGCGGCCTCCGGGCGAACGGATGCGGCGTCCGAACAACAGGCGGAAAATATAAAGGACGAGCACCGCAGCGACGAGGAACGCAACGAGCGCTCCGAGCGCCGGCAGCAGTTGAGTGAATTTATCGGGCATGAACGGCTAGTCTCTCGTTCGAACGCGCGTGAACCTTGCCAAATTAACAGCTTTCCTGACAAGCGCCGAAAAAAGGTTAATGAATGGTTAATGTTTGACGAATCAGCGCCCTTTGACTTCCGGCGTTGCTATTATTGGCGTTCACGGCCATTGTTTTAGATGATTCTGTAGGCGTCGGCAGAGTAACGGCGCGCCGGCGTCAGCATGGCCGTCGCGCTCGGCGATATATGGCGCGGGTGGTTAAGAAATGACCGACAGGACCGAAGCGTCCGCCTTAGGACGCAGCGAGCGGCCCCCCAATGTGGGACTGACGCTCGCCCTCGTCATCGCATTGATCGCAGCTGTCGCCGCCTATTACCTGACGCCTTCGGACCTCGCGCCGCGAGCGACCCTTCTGGCGTTGGCGGTTTTCGGCGTCGCGGGCATCTTCTTTCTTTTCGCCTATGCGGTCGGATTGATTCACTTTTCTGGCCGAGTCGCCGGTAACGAGGTGACGAAGCTCATTGCCGACACGTCCGGCGAAGGGCTGCTCGTCACCAGAGGCGACGCCCGCATCGTTTACGCCAACGACGCCTATATGGCGATGTGCGACGCGAAGGACGCTTCCGGCGTTCAGCTGGTCGAGCGGCTGTTCTCCGGGCCCCCCGAGGTCTCGGAGGCGATTTACAGATTGGCCCAGGCGGCGCGCGCCGGCGTTTCGCATAGCGAAGATCTGCGGCTTTCGCCGCCGCTCTCGGGGCAGGGGCCAGTCGGCTGGTACCGGATTCGCGTTCGGCCGCTGCCAACGACGTCGGGCGGGCGGTTCTGTTTATGGGCGGTGGCCGACGTGACCGCCGACCGACAGCGGCAGGAGAACGTCTTCCAGGAGCTCCAGCACGCCATCGATTTTCTCGATCACGCGCCGGCGGGATTTTTTTCCGCGAGCCCAGACGGCGCCGTCTCTTATATGAACAAAACGCTCGCCGGCTGGCTGGGCTACGATCTTACGCAAGTCGGATCTGGCGGCGCGACTCTGTCCTCCATCGTCGCCCATAGCGGCGCGGCGCTTCTCGCCGCCATATCAGGCGCGCCGGGCGACGTGCGCACCGAGCAGATCGACATCGACCTGCGATGCCGAAACGGCAAGTCGCTGCCTGTCAGGCTGCTGCACCAGGTCGCTTTCGGCCAGGATGGCGAGCCCGGGCCATCGCGCACCTTGGCGCTCAATCGCGCCTCCGGGGAACAGCCGGAAGAAAATCTGCGCGCGGCCGAGGTGCGTTTCGCGCGCTTCTTCAATTCGACGCCGATGGCGATGGCGACGCTCGATGGCGAGGGGCGCGTGCTGACCTCGAACGCGGCCTTCGCGAAACTGCTGCCCCAGGCGCTGAAGTCGGGCCAGGGACAGGCGGCGGCGCCATGGTCGGTGCTGACAGGACTGGGCGAACGCGACGGCGCCGCCCTGCGCGCGGCGATCGAAGATGCGATCGAAGGCAAAGGCGAAGTGCGCCCGATCAATGTCGTCTTCGAGGAAGACGCCGCCGGCGCGGCGACGCGTTCGGCGCGCTTCTTCGTCTCTTCCGCCGAGGACGCCGGCAAGAAAGGCGCGATGGTCTACGCGCTCGACACGACCGAGCAGCGCAAGCTGCAGGAGGAGTTCGCACAGTCGCAAAAGATGAATGCCGTCGGCCAGCTCGCCGGCGGCATCGCGCATGACTTCAACAATATGCTGACGGCGATCATTGGCTATTCGGATCTGCTGCTCTCCAGCCATCGGCCGACCGACCCCGCCTTTCGCGATATCCGTCAGATCAAGGAAACCGCAAACCGCGCGGCCGGTCTGACGCGCCAACTGCTGGCCTTCTCTCGCCGGCAGACGCTGCGCCCGCAAGTCCTGCAGCTCGGCGACGCGCTCTCCGAAGTGCAGAACTTGCTGCGCCGCGTCGTCGGCGAAAAGAACGAGCTCGAACTGCGTCTTGGTCGCGATCTTTGGTTCGTGAAGGCCGACATCACCCAATTTGAACAGGTGATCATCAATCTCGTCGTCAACGCGCGCGACGCCATGCTGGAATCAGGCGGACGGGTGCAGATCCGCACGCGCAACGTCGCCGCCTCGGAATGCGCCGCCTTTAACGAAGCGGCGCTGCCGCCCGGCGATTATGTGCTGGTTGAGGTCGAGGACTCGGGCAGCGGCATTTCCGCCGATGTGAAGGAAAAAATCTTCGAACCCTTCTTTACGACGAAGGAGGTCGGCAAAGGCACGGGCCTGGGTCTGTCGACGGTCTTCGGCATCGTCAAGCAGTCAGGCGGCTTCATCTCCGTCGACAGCGAGGTCGGACGGGGCACGGTTTTCCGCATTTTCCTGCCGCGCTATGTGCCTGAGGAGAAGGAGACCTCGCCGAAGGCGGACACGCCCAAGGTCGCCGCGGACTATACAGGACAGGGCGTGGTTCTTCTCGTCGAAGACGAGGACGCCGTGCGCTCGATCGGCGCAAGAGCCTTGAGTTCGCGCGGATTCACGGTGCTCGAAGCGGCGACGGGCATGGAGGCGCTCGAAGTCGTCGAGCGCGTCGACGGCAAGATCGATCTCATCGTCTCCGACGTGGTGATGCCGGAGATGGACGGCCCGGCGATGTTCGCCGAACTGCGCAAGCGCGGCGTCGCGGCGAAGGTGATCTTCGTTTCCGGCTATGCCGAAGAGGCCTTCGCGAAAAACCTTCCCGAGGGGGATTTCGGTTTTCTGGCGAAGCCGTTCTCGATCAAACAGCTGATCGAGACGGTGAAGGCGCATATGCCCTGACGCGGCGCAAAAAACGGCTCACAACGCCGGGGCGACGACCCGCACGCGGCGTTTGATGCCATCAGGTCCGACGACTTCGCGATAGGTTTCCGGCGCAGTGGTCGGGCCGTTCTCGGCGCTGGGCTGCGCCTGCGCCGCGGGTTCTGGCGTCGCCGGTTCTGGCGCCGGCGCAGCGCCCTTCGCTTTCCGACCGCGCGCGACGCCGGGCGGCTGCGCACGCGACAATTGCTCGGCCTGCTCGGCGGTGACCACCTGATCTTTCGCATTGCGCTCGGCGATGAGCCGCTCGGCTTCGGCGAGCGCCACGGCCCACGATTGTCCAGGCGGCTTGCAGCCGCAGGACGGATCATAGGTCGTCTCGAATTTATGCGCGTTGGGATGGTCGGAATAAGCCTCGCCGTCGATCGAAAGAGCGGAACTGAGGCCCTTCCACTGCGACGCCGTATAGAGTTTCACCTCGGCGTTCGGACACAGCGCCCGGCATATCGTCGCGAGATCGTCGAGATTGGAGCTGCGCGCCGAATAGGTGATCGGAAAAAAGCCGCCGTCGCACCCGCGCACGCAGATCGCCATGGGGCCTCCACGCGGCTTTCCGTCCGAAGGTTCCTGATCCGGTTCCGGACCGACCGGCGCTTCACGCATTCCAGGGCTCTCGTCGGGCGCGACGCCAAACAGCTCTTCAAAGAAATTGCGCGGTCGTGCGACGCGCGCTTGCGCCGCCTGAGGATTGCGGCACTCCGCCTCGTAACGGGCGGCGAGCGCTTGGCGCTGACCGCCGTCGTCGGCGTTCGCCCGTTCATAGCCGGCGATGGCGCCAGACAGCTGGTTGAGCTGCGCGTTGATCTGTCCGCACTGGGGCGGCGGCGGATCGCCAAAGAACAGGAATTGGCCGCGATCGCAGCCGAGCGCCCGGGCCTTCGCGGAGACGCGGGCGTAGTCGCCGCGCTGCTTGGCGGCCGCCCCCTGGAATCGGCCGGCGTTACCGCCGGAGCCGGCGCGGGCGATCTGCGCGCGCAACTCCGTACAATAGGGACTTTCCCCTGCTGCGGGCGAAGCGGCGAGGAGGCCGAATGCAACGCCGGCGGCGGCCGCCAGTTTCGTCCGCGCGAAGGCGCATTTCGTCAAAAAGGGGCTTATGGTCGCGGCCTCATTGAAGTTTTTGGCTCTCTTCACATCTGGTCAGAAGCCGAGAAACGCTTGCGCGGTTGCTTGGCGACTGATGCTGACGCGCGCGTCGTTTGCGACGAATCGCGTCATTTTCACCAATCCAGGCCGCGGATCAAACGTCGGTCGATTAATCGCGCCCTTCGTGTCGGCAACAAGGCGCCGATAAACGCCGCCAACCGCCTTGGAGCGCATCTAATTTTTTGCCCCGCCCAGGGTCGAAGCCCTTCCCTTGTCGCGCTGCTTCGCCCATATCGGCAACGGCGTCGCTAGAGCGTGGCTCGCGAAAAAAGTGGGATTCGGTTTTCGTGTAGCGCGTTCTAAGCTTTGGACATCGATCACGTTATTCTTTGGGCGACTCCGCCCCCGGGGCAGCGTGATCCAGGAGGTTGCCGACATGAAGCGTTCCAAATTGCTGGCTCTGATTTCGACGGTCCTTCTTTGTTTTGGCGCCGCGCCAGCCTTTGCGCAGAACGGGCCGGATCTCATTTTCCGCAAATCGGTGGATTTCAAGCTCCTCACGCCGAACGACAAGCTCGCGACCTACGGAATCGACGACCCCAACATCGACGGCGTCGTCTGCTACTACACGGCGCATGAAAAAGGCGGCGTCGCCGGCATGTTCGGGGTCGCGGAGCAGTCGTCGGAGGTTTCGCTCGCCTGCCGGCAATATGCCCCGATCAAATTCAAGGAGAAGTTCGCCCAGGGCGATACGGCGTTCAGCGAGCGCCGTTCGCTGCTGTTCAAGCGCATGCATATCGTTCGCGGCTGCGATGCGAAGCGCAACGTGCTCATCTATATGGTCTATTCTGACAAGCTCGTCGAAGGCTCGCCCGAGAGCTCGACCTCGACCGTCGCCATTCAGCCCTGGGCCGGCCAGAACGACGTGCCGCAGTGCGGAGAATTTCTGCGCTGATTAATCGACGCAGGCGACGACCGCGGCGTCCGGCTCGATAGGGGCGCGCGTCGCGTTGACGTCGATCGACGCGGTCACATCGTCGGCGCGGCCGAAGGCTCTGGCGACGCCATGGCCATGCGCCGCGCACCAGGAATCGGCGACGATCTTGCCGCAATCGGCCTTGCGCGTCAGGCATTCCGTCAGGCCGTAGCCCTCCTGATCGGAGATGACATAGGCGGCGCCTGCGCTCGCCTCGGCCTGAGCGGCGCAAGCGTAGCCGGCGCTGATCAACATTCCCGCAAGCAGCGACGCAAACCCACGCCGCCCGAGCGGCGCTTCATATTTCGACATGACGAACAAGCCCCACGCGACCCACAGCCTGCGCCCAGGGCTAGCGCATAGCGGTAAAACCCGAGTTAAGCCGCTGCGGCGCCAGGGGGCGTCGCGCTTGACGCGGCGGCGGGCTTTGGCGCATGGTCGCCGCCATGACGCTTCGGCTCACCATTTGTCGCGAGACCATTATCAGCTAGCGATCACGCTGGCCGGAGCCGTCACGTCTCTCAAAACGACATGAAGCGACGCCCCGGCCGGCGGCCTTGCGGGGAAATTCATGTCGACGCCTGCGCTCAAAATTTACAATACGCTGACCCGGACGAAGGAAGAATTCCGTCCGATCGATCCCGCGCATGTGCGCATGTATGTCTGCGGGCCAACGGTCTACGACTATGCCCATATCGGCAACGCCAGGCCGCTCATTGTTTTTGACGTTTTGTATCGATTGCTGCGTCATCTTGCCAAACAAGGCGTGTGGGACGGCGGCAAGGGCGAAACAAAAGTCACTTACGTTCGCAACATCACCGACGTCGACGACAAGATCAACGCGCGCGCCGCCGAGCGCGGCGTTTCCATTCGCGAACTGACGGAAGAGACCAACAAGGTCTTCCAGGAGGACGTGCGCGCGCTCGGCTGTCTCGAGCCGACCGTGCAGCCGCGCGCGACGGAGCACATCGCGCAGATGATCGCGATCATTGAGCGGTTGATCGCCTCGGGCCATGCCTATCCCGCCGACGGCCATGTGCTCTTCGACGTGCCGTCGATGCCAAGCTACGGGCGCCTGTCGCGGCGCTCGCTCGATGAAATGATGGCCGGCGCGCGCGTCGACGTCGCGCCCTATAAGCGCGGCGACATGGATTTCGTGCTGTGGAAGCCGTCAAAGGAGACCGAGCCCGGCTGGGACAGCCCGTGGGGCAGGGGGCGTCCCGGCTGGCATATCGAATGTTCGGCGATGTCCTGGGCGCATTTGGGCGAAACCTTCGACATTCACGGCGGCGGCATCGATCTCGTCTTTCCGCATCACGAAAACGAGATCGCGCAAAGCTGCTGCGCCTTCGGGCAGGACGTGATGGCGAATTACTGGATACATAATGGTTTCCTGCAGGTCGAGGGCGAGAAAATGTCCAAGAGCCTGGGGAATTTCGTGACGATCCACGAGCTGCTGCATACGGAGAAGTTTGGCGGGCGGAAGTGGCCGGGCGAAGTGCTTCGCCTCGCGATGCTACGCACGCATTACCGCCAGCCAATCGATTGGACGGTCAAGGCGCTGGAGGAGGCGGAAAAGACACTCCAAACGTGGATGGGCGTGGTTTCCAATCTGGATTTTAGCTCTGTGGGGATTGCGGAGCCTAAAGCTGTCCTCGCTTCGTTAGCAGACGATCTCAATACCCCAGCTGCACTGACCGAAATTCATGCTGCGTGTGAGCTTGCGTCGTCTTCGGATACGAATGCCAACGAGTTTGTGAGTGCATTGCAGTTGGTTGGTCTCCTTCCACCGTTAGAGGAGATGATTAGATTACGCGCAAAAGCCTTCGACGTTGCGGACTCGGCTCAGTGGCTGTTACAGCCGCTCATTGATCTTCTTTCTAGAGCTGGAATGACCAGCGACGAAATTCGCTGCGAGATCGAGCGCATCGGAAAAATGATTACAAAAAACGTAAACAAGTACCGTGCGAGGCAACTTCCTCCCGCCGACGCCATCCAATTGTATGCTGATGGCCTAGACATCGGAAATTTAAATCGAGCAATCGAAAGGCGCCTCGCCGCTCGGGTCGACAAAAACTGGGACGAATCCGACCGCATCCGCGACGAACTCGCGACTGTGGGCATCGCGGTCAAGGACAACAAGGACGGCACGCCGACCTGGGAGGAGAAGCGGTGATCTTCCAGCTTGCTTTTCCCCCCGCCCGGCGCGCCTTGCGCGCCACCCTCCCCGCAAGGGGGAGGGATCGGAACGGCGCGAGTCGGCGCAAGGATCAATCGCGTATGCGCGGCGTGGCTTTAAAAATTTCGCGTCTTGCTGATGCAGGCCCATCCCTCCCCTCGACGGGGAGGGTGGTTCGCGAAGCGAACCGGGTGGGGTGACGGAGATGGCCAACCTGCGCGCGCGCGAATTGCGCAAGAACATGACGCCACCGGAAATCAAACTCTGGTCGCAGTTGCGCAAGCTGCGTCCGCAGGGGTTTCACTTTCGCCGCCAAGTTCCGCTCGAAGGCTATGTGCTCGACTTCGTTTGTTACAAATATCGGCTGATTGTCGAAGCTGACGGCTCCCAGCACGGCGAAGCCGACGGGCGTCGTCATGACGCCAGGCGCGACGCCATTTTTCACGCGAACGGCTTCCGCGTGCTGCGTTTCTGGAACAATGAGATCGACGCCGATCTGATCGGCGTGGTGGAGACGATCATCGCCCGGGCGAAGGAACACATGCGGGAGGCGTCATGAGAGGCGACCGCGTTTCCCCCACCCGGCGCGCTTCGCGCGCCACCCTCCCCGCAAGGGGGAGGGAGGCGAACGGCGCGAGTCGGCGCAAGGATGAAGCGCGGATGCGCTTCTTGGCGTATGAAGGTGAACAGAAGGGGATATCAAATGTCCAACGATGACTGGAAAAAGACGCTTCCCTTCAAGCGCCACTGGGCGCTCTATCTCGCGTTCAAGCTGATCGTGCTGGCGCTCGCGGCGTTCATCGCCTGGCATATGCTGCGCGCGTTTGAGATCGTGTGATGGCGCGCAGCACGCCAACGCCCGGCCTGCGGCCGTTTCTTCCCGCCGACGCGGCGACGCTTGCGGCGCTGTTTCGCGCGAGCGTCGCGGCGCTTGCCGCCGATGACTATGACGAGGCGCAGCGCGACGCCTGGGCGTCCGCGGCCGACGACGAGGCGGCCTTCGCGTCGCGCCTCGCGGACGCGCTGACCATCGTCGGGCTTGTTGACGGGAACATCGCCGGCTTCGCATCGCTGCGCGACGATAAGATGTTCGACATGCTCTATGTGCGGCCTGACATGGCGCGCCAAGGCGTCGGGTCGGCGCTTGCCGACGCCATCGAGAAAATCGCCGCCGGCCGCGGAACCAAGACGCTGACCGTCGACGCTTCCGACGCGGCGCGCGACTTTTTCGCGGCGCGCGGCTATGTGGCCAAAACGCGCAACACGATCGAGAACGCCGGCCAATGGCTCGGCAATACGACGATGACCCTGGAATTGGCGGGGCCTGCGGCCGGGAGAGCGCATTGATGGCCAAAGAACAGGCCAAGGAGCGGGTCAAGGAGCGGCTGACGCTGTACGACACGACGCTGCGTGACGGCGCGCAGACGACGGGCGTCGATTTCTCGCTGGACGACAAGCGTCAGATCGCGGCGCTGCTCGACGACCTCGGCATCGACTATATCGAGGGCGGCTATCCCGGCGCCAATCCGCTCGATAGCGAGTTTTTTGCGCAGCGGCCGAAACTGCGCGCGCGCTTCGCCGCCTTTGGCATGACGCGGCGGCAAGGCCGCTCGGTCGAGAATGACCCTGGCGTCGCCGCGCTCCTCGACAGCGCCGCCGACGTCGTCACCTTTGTCGCCAAGAGCTGGGACTTTCAGGTTCGCGTCGCTTTACGTTCCACGGAAGAAGACAATCTCGCGAGCATTACGCAATCCGTAAGCGCCGCGGTTGCGTGCGGCAAGGAAGTCGCCGTCGACTGCGAGCATTTCTTCGACGGCTTCAAGGCGAACCGCGATTATGCGCTCGCCTGCGCCAGGGCTGCGCATGACGCGGCGGCGCGTTGGATCGTCCTTTGCGACACCAATGGCGGCACGCTGCCGCACGAGGTCGAGCGCATTGTCGGCGAGGTCGTCGCCCATATTCCCGGCGCCCGCATCGGCGTGCATTGCCATGACGACACGGGTCAGGCGGTGGCGAATTCGCTTGCCGCGGTGCGCGCCGGCGCGCGGCAGATCCAGGGAACGCTGAACGGTCTTGGCGAACGCTGCGGCAACGCCAATCTCACCACGATCATTCCGACGTTATTGCTGAAGAGCGAATTTTCCGAGCGCTTCGAGATTGGCGTGACGCAGGAGAAGCTGACGCATCTGACGCGCGTGAGCCATGCGCTCGATGAGCTTCTCAACCGCGCGCCGAACCGCCACGCGCCCTATGTCGGCGCCAGCGCCTTTGCGACGAAAGCCGGCATTCACGCTTCGGCGGTGCTGACCGATCCGCGCACGTACGAACATGTCACGCCCGACTCGGTCGGCAATATGCGGCGCGTGCTCGTATCGGATCAGGCGGGACGCTCCAACATCGTTTCGGAGCTCGCCCGGCTCGGCCTCGCCCTCGACAAAGACGATGCGCGTCTGACGCGGCTGCTCGACGAGGTGAAGGCCAAGGAAGCGCAAGGCTATGCCTATGAGGGCGCCGACGCTTCGTTCTTTCTTCTGGCCAAGCGCGTGCTCGGCGAGGCGCCGCATTTCTTCGACATCGAACGCTACAGCGTCGCGGTCGATCGGCGCTTCGCCAGGAATGGCGGCTATGAGGATCAGGGCGCCGAGGCGATCGTCAAGATCAATGTGGATGGCGAGAGCCGCATTTCCGCCGCCGAAGGCAATGGTCCCGTCAACGCTCTCGATCTCGCGCTGCGCAAGGATCTTGGCGCCTATCAGCGCTTCATCGAAGACGTTCGGCTCGTCGATTATCGCGTCCGCGTCTTCCAGGGCGGCACCGATGCGGTGACGCGCGTTCTCGTCGAATGCGCGGACGGCGAGGGCGCACGGTGGTCCACCGTCGGCGTCTCGGCCAATGTCATCGATGCGTCCTTCGAGGCGCTCGTCGACGCGATCAACTACAAGCTGCTCATTTCGGTCCAGCGCGAAAAAACCAATTCGAAAGTCCTCAAAGATTCTCATCGGGGAATATTTTAATTCAAAATCGCCACGTCATTTCCGTCTGACCTCTCGCGGTCATTCCCGACGCGCGCAACGCGCGCGAGAGGCCTCCGGCCTGCCGGGAATGACAGGGCCAGCGAAGGGCTCAACCGCACTTCGTCTTAGAGCCGCTCGGTGATCGCCGTCTCGCTGATGTCTGGGGCATGGCGGACCGCCGCGAAAATCATCGGCAGGATGTCTTCGACGCGCTCGGCCACGAGATAACGCACGTTATCGACTTCGCCGAAGAACTCCTCGTTCCGCATATGAGCGAAAAGCGATAGCAGCGGGCGCCAGAAACCGGCGATGTCGGCGATGACGAGAGGCTTGGTGTGACGGCCGAGCTGGATCCAGGTTAGCTGCTCGGTCAGCTCCTCCAAAGTGCCGACGCCGCCAGGCAGCGCGATAAAGGCGTCCGATCGTTCGAACATCAAGCGTTTTCGCGTGTGCATGTCATCGACGACGACGAGTTCCGTCGCGCCCGTGAAGGGAATCTCCCGTCGGTCCAAAAACTCTGGAATGATTCCCGTGACAACGCCGCCGGCGGCGACCGTCGCCTTCGCCAGAACGCCCATCAGGCCGATGGCCCCTCCGCCATAAACGAGGCCGACTCCGGCGCGGGCAAGGGCGGCGCCCAAAGCGCGCGCCGCCGCCGTATGGCGGGGATCGGCCCCGATCGAGGAGCCGCAATAGACGCAAACGTTTTTTATTTCTCGCATGTTTATTCTCTAGCAGCGTATCGCCGCGCTACGGCTCGGGGTGCGCATTCCTTTTAAAGGTCATATATGACGCAAACCGTCGCGAGGGCGGCCCATCATTGGAGACCTATGCTGAATCTTGATCAAGGCGAATCGAGCGATCCCAATGCGCTCGATCTGGACGACGCCGCGCCCCCGCCCGTGACTGAACAGCAATTGTCAGAATCGTCTCTTTTCAAGACGATACGGCGCTTGTGGCCATATATATGGCCACGCGGGCGCCGCGATCTCGAGCTTCGGGTCGCCGCGGTGTTTGCGCTGCTTGTCGTCAGCAAGCTGTTCAACGCGGCGACGCCCTACGCGTTCAAATGGGCGACGGACGCGCTTGCCGAAGGCGGCGCCGGCGTGGCGGGGAAACTCGGCGCCGCCGCGGTCTTTTTCACTTTGATGATGGGTGGGATCCGCATCGCGTCAGTCGTGCTGATGCAGCTGCGCGACGGCATATTCGCGGCGGTGGCGATGCACGCGGTGCGTCGGCTGGCGAGCGACCTCTTCGTGCATATGCACGAGCTGTCGCTGCGCTTTCATATCGGCAGAAAGACCGGCGGGCTGACGCGCGTTCTCGAGCGCGGACGCAACGGCATCGAGACGCTGTCGCGTCTCATCATGTCGACGGGCGCCCCCACAGTGCTGGAGATGGCGCTGGTTCTTGGCATTTTTCTCTATCAGTTCGGCTGGCGCTACGGGCTCGTCCTGGTCGCGACTCTCGCCGGATATTTTCTCTATACGACGCTCGCGACAAACTGGCGGATCGCCATTCGGCGCAAAATGAACGACAGCGACACCGACGCCAATCAGAAGGCGATCGACAGTCTGCTGAACTATGAAACGGTCAAATATTTCGGCGCGGAGAAGCGCGAGGCTGAGCGCTACGACACATCGATGATCCACTATGAGCAGGCGAGCACGCAGTCCTATGTCTCGCTTGCGGTGCTCAACGCCGGCCAGACGGTGATCTTTATCATCGGGCTCACCACCATGATGGTGATGTGCGTCTATGGCATCGAGGCCGGCCGCAATACGGTGGGCGATTTCGTCCTGATCAACCTGATGATGGGGCAGCTGGCGCAGCCCTTGAATTTCATGGGCACCTTCTATCGCGAGGTTCGGCAGGCGATCATCGACATCGAGACCATGTTCTCGATCCTCGCGCAGAGCCCCGAGATTTTGGACAAGCCCAGCGCTTCTCCGCTCGTCGTGCGCGAAGGGCGGATCGTTTTCGACAATGTCTCGTTCCACTACGAGCCGAACCGGCCGATCCTCAAGGGCGTGAGCTTTGAAGCGCAGCCCGGACAAACCGTCGCCATCGTCGGGCCGTCCGGCGCGGGAAAATCGACAATCTCGCGTCTGATGTATCGTTTCTACGAGCCGCAAGGCGGCCGCATCACGATCGACGGGCAGAACATACTGGACGTCACGCAGGAAAGCCTGCGCGCGGCGATCGGCATGGTGCCGCAGGACACCGTGCTGTTTAATGATTCGATCGGCTACAACATTCGCTATGGAAGGTGGGACGCGAGCGACGAAGAGGTGCGCGAAGCGGCTCAGCTGGCGCAGATCGACCGCTTCATCGAGAGCGTGCCGGAGGCCTATAGCGCGCAGGTCGGCGAACGCGGACTGAAGCTTTCGGGCGGTGAGAAGCAGCGGGTGGCGATTGCCCGCACCATTTTAAAGGGCCCGCCGATCCTCATTCTCGATGAAGCGACGTCGGCGCTCGACAGCTTCACCGAGCATGACATTCAGGAGGCGCTGCGACGCGTCGCCAAAGGCCGCACCACGCTAGTGATCGCGCATCGCCTGTCGACCATCGTCGACGCCGACGAAATCCTGTTTCTGGATCACGGCCGCATCGTTGAGCGCGGCACGCATAAGGCGTTGCTGGCGCTTGGCGACCATTACGCCGGCATGTGGAACCGCCAGCGCGAGGCCGCCGAGGCGCGCGCGAAATTGCTGGAGGCGGAGCGCGAGGAACTGGAGGGGGCGGAGTAGTCGACCCGCCTCGATGGCGAATTCTGGCCGCTCTTTGGCGGGAACGCTTCTTTGTCGAAATCCGGATTGGCGGCAGCTTCGAAGCTTGGCGCATATAACGGGGGAGGCGGCCTAGCATGATTTTGCAAGTCGACGGCGTCCACCCAACCTCCTTGCGCGCCATGACCGGAGGGTCCGATGTCGGGAAGATTTCTGCTCGCCGCCCTTCTTGCCTGCGTATGCGTCAACATCGCTCAGGCGCAGATCGGGGCGGAACATCCGCGCCATTGCGTGATGAGCGTCGGTCCGACGCAGATGATGTTCAGCGCCTTTCAAGAAAATCAGACCGACGAGATATTTTGCCGACATGTGCCGGCGCTCGGTCCGACGATGATCATTCTCGACGCGCGGCAGGCCGAGCTGCGCGACATGAACATCGAAATTCGCGTGCTGCGCAATGTGGGCCAGTCGGACTGGCGCGACAATCTCGACGCCAACACCGTCGCGGTATTGCCGCCGAAGAGATATCTGGCGGACAAGGGCACGACAAGCTTCACGCATAATTTCGTCAGCGACGGAAATTATATCGCCCTTGTCAGGGCGACCAGCGACGACGGCGCCAAGGAATATATCGGGCAGTATGATTTTTCGGTGGGCGAGGGGGCTGAATGGTCCGCCGCGTTCGGACTGCTCTCGCTTGTGGGGGCTGGCTGCGCGCTGGCGATGTGGCGGCGCAGCCGCGCGGCGTCCGACCCACGGTTCTTGCCAGACAAACCGTCGGCGTCAGCGTTTCGACAATCGCTTTAGATTGCCGTCGATCCGCTTGGCGTAGACGGCGAAGGCGCGTTCGGCGGCGCGATGCGGTTGCCCTGTCGCCATGCTCATCGCCGCCGCGAGGCTGGCCTCGGCCGCGGCCTCGAGCTTTTCGCTGACCATCAGATCGCTTTCCCGTTTGCCATGCGCGCCGCCCGTGGCGATCTTTATCAGCCGCAGGCCGATCACCTGATTAGCCACGAAGCTCATCTTGAGCGTGTCGGCGAAAAGCTTGTTCATTCCTGATCGACCTCGGCGCATCTCAATCCCCTGCAAAGGCAAATAGCGCGGTCGGTGCGTTGTCCAACGAGTGACGGCAGCGCCAGGTGCTCATATGCGCGGCGTCTCCTTCCTAGGAGCGGCTCTCCACGGCGAGGAACGCGCTCCGGCCGAACCGAGCTTCGCTTGCCGAAGCGTCACGGATCTGGGTGTGGCGTAACCGCTCCTTTGGGCGCTTCCATCCCGCCGCCGTCTCCCCCATATTGCGGCCATGGCCTCTCCCCCTAAAAAGCCCAGAGATCCAGCGCGGCCGACGCGCGCCAAGGCGGCTAAGCCGGACGTTGCGCCGCTCGCGCCGCATCTCGTGCAACTCCTCAATCCGGCGCTCGCGCCGGGCTTCGGCGAGGCGCCGCAGGCCGCTTATGACGCATCCTCCATCCACGGCCTCGACGAGGAGGACATCGAGAAATACGGGCTCGGCGAGGGGTTTCACGCCGGGGGAGGCGTGGAAGCCACCGCCGACAGCCTTGCGCAATTGCTGCGCCTTGGCGATCCCAACATTCGCGACCAAAAGCCGTGGACGCCGCATCGGCCCGAGCGGCCGCCCAAGTCCGAAGGCGGCGTGAGGTTCGACCTCGTGTCCGAATACACGCCCAAGGGCGACCAACCGGCGGCGATCGAGGAGCTGGTCAAAGGCGTCGCGGCGGAGGAGCGCGACCAAGTGCTGCTCGGCGTCACCGGGTCGGGCAAGACCTTCACCACGGCGAGCGTGATCGAACGCGTGCAGCGGCCGGCGCTCATTCTGGCGCCGAACAAGACGCTTGCGGCGCAGCTTTACGGCGAGTTCAAGAGCTTCTTTCCCAACAACGCCGTCGAATATTTCGTCTCCTATTACGACTACTACCAGCCCGAAGCCTATGTGCCGCGCTCGGACACCTATATCGAGAAAGAATCCTCGGTGAACGAGCAGATCGACCGCATGCGCCACGCCGCGACGCGCGCGCTGCTCGAGCGCGACGACGTCATCATCGTGGCGTCGGTCTCCTGCATCTACGGCATCGGATCGGTCGAAACCTATACGGCGATGACCTTTTCGGTGACGCTCGGCGAGAAGCTGGAGCAGCGGCAGCTCGTCACCGATCTCGTCGCGCTGCACTACCGCCGCATCGGCGCCGATTTCACCCGCGGAACCTTCCGCGTGCGCGGCGACACCGTCGACATTTTCCCGGCCCACTATGAGGACCGCGCCTGGCGCATCAGCTTCTTTGGCGATGAGGTGGAGTCGATCTCCGAATTCGATCCGCTGACCGGCAAGAAGACGGTCGATCTCGAATTCGTCAAAGTCTACGCCAACTCGCATTATGTGACGCCGAGGCCGACGCTGCTGCAGTCGATCAAGGCGATCAAGGAGGAATTGCGCGCGCGGCTCGATGAATTGCATCGTTCCGGGCGTCTCCTGGAGGCGCAGCGGCTCGAGCAACGCACGCGTTTCGATCTCGAAATGATGGAGGCGACGGGCTCCTGCGCTGGCGTCGAAAATTATTCGCGCTATCTCACCGGCCGCAGGCCCGGCGAGCCGCCGCCGACGCTGTTCGAATATCTTCCCGACAATGCGCTGGTCTTCGCCGACGAGAGCCACGTCTCGATCCCGCAGATCGGCGCGATGTACAAGGGCGACTTCCGCCGCAAGGCGACGCTCGCCGAATATGGATTCCGTCTGCCGTCCTGCATGGACAATCGCCCGCTGCGCTTCGAGGAATGGGACGCGATGCGGCCGCAGACCGTTTCGGTCTCGGCGACTCCGGGAAACTGGGAGCTCAATCAGACGGGCGGCGTTTTCGTCGAACAGGTGATTCGACCGACGGGATTGATCGACCCGCGCGTCGAGGTGCGCCCGGCGCGCGCCCAGGTCGACGATCTACTCGATGAAGCGCGGGCGACGGCGCAAATCGGCTATCGCTCGCTCGTCACCGTGCTCACCAAGCGCATGGCTGAAGATCTGACCGAATATCTGCATGAGAACGGCGTGCGCGTGCGCTACATGCATTCCGACATCGACACGATCGAGCGCATCGAGATCATTCGCGATCTGCGGCTCGGCGCCTTCGACGTGCTCGTCGGCATCAATCTGTTGCGCGAAGGCTTGGACATTCCCGAATGCGGCCTCGTCGCGATTCTCGACGCCGACAAGGAAGGCTTTCTGCGTTCGGAAACCTCGCTCGTGCAGACGATCGGCCGCGCCGCGCGCAATGTCGACGGCCGCGTCATCCTCTACGCCGATCAGATCACCGGCTCGATGAAGCGCGCCATGGACGAAACCGACCGCCGACGGGCCAAGCAGGAGGCCTATAACCTCGAGAACAACATCACGCCGGCGTCGATCAAGCGCGGCATCGCCGACATTCTCGGCTCCGTGGCGGAGCAGGATCATGTGACGGTCGACACCGGCTACGACATCGCGCCCGGCCACAATCTGGCGGCCACGATCGCCGATCTCGAAAAGCGCATGAAAGCGGCGGCGGCCGATCTCGCCTTCGAGGAGGCCGCGCGCATGCGCGACGAAATCCAGCGGCTGCAACGCGCCGAATTGCTCGCCGAGGCGAGTCCGCAATTTCGCGCCTCCTTCGGGCGGGGCGGGCGCGGCGCCATACGCCGTGACGAAGAGGAAAAGCTCGCCACCCGCGCGCATAAGCCGACCGACGCCGACATGGGGCCGCATAATTTCGGCGGCGGCGAAGCGCGACCTTTGGGTCGGCTCACGCCGCCGCCGCGCGTTTCGCCACGCTCGTCGGGCGGCAAGCCGGGCACGCGCACGGTGAAGGGCAAGCCGAAGTGAATATGTGAAAGATTGGCGGAATGGTGCAGCTCCTTCTCCCGCTTGCTGGAGAAGGGCGGCATTGAAGCGCCGGTCGCGACGCTTGCGCGCGCGCCAGATTTCCGGTAACTCTTCCGGAAGGAATGTCCAGGATGCCGAAGCCGCTAAAATCCAGCGTCCAAATCTATCGTCAGCGTATGAAGCGAAAAGGCCTCGTGCGTGTCGAGGTGCAGGCGCGCAAGGAGGATGTCGCGCTTGTTCGCGGCGTCGCCGCCGCGCTCGCCGATCCTCTTCGCGAAGCGGAAGTTCGCGCCGTTCTCCGCGAGGTCGTGCCTCCTCCAGCTTCGGGGTCGCTCAAGGCGCTTCTCGCCGCCGCGCCGCTTGAAGGGGTTGACCTCGAACGCCCGCGAGATCTTGACCGGGACGTCGCTTTTTGAATTTTCTGATCGACACCAATGTGATTTCCGAGTTTCGCAAAGGCGCAAGATGCGACGCGCGCGTCGCCTCCTGGTTCGCCTCGGTAATTGACGAGCAGCTTTATCTGAGCATGCTGACGCTCGGCGAAATCCGCCGGGGGGCGGAAAAGCTGCGGCGACGGGACGTAAGCGGCGCCGACGCTCTTGATCGTTGGCTGGTTGACGTCGAACGCGCCTTCGTCGGACGTATTTTGCCGGTCGACAATGACGTTGCGGAAGAGTGGGGGCGAATGAGCGCTCTTCGGACCGCCCCTGTTGTGGATTGCCTGCTTGCAGCCACGGCCAAAGCGAATGATCTGACGCTTGTGACGCGCAATGTTCGTGACGTTGAGGGACTCGGGGCCATAATTCTTGATCCCTTCGCCGCCGTTAAACCTAAGAAGAGGCGTTGAGGCTCCCGAACTCCCCGGTTCACAAATCCTTCGTTCTCGATTAGGGTCCGCGCCGAGTCCGCTCCCCGGCCGGGGTAGCGGTTTTTCGCTTTTTTCGCGCTATCTAAGCCGCGCGGCCAAACTCGCGGCGGACAGCGCCTCACAAGGAACCACATGGCCAAGGAAGAACTGCTCGAATTTCCCGGCGTCGTCACCGAACTGCTTCCGAGCGCGATGTTTCGCGTCAAGCTCGAAAACGACCATGAAATCATCGCCCACACCGCCGGCAAAATGCGCAAGAACCGCATTCGCGTGTTGACCGGCGACAAGGTGCTTGTCGAGATGACCCCTTATGATTTGACCAAAGGCCGTATAACATATCGCTTCCGGTAATTTTTCTTTTGGCGGAGCGACGTTCTTGACAGCCAATCCTCCAATCGCCCGTCCCAAGCTTATCCTCGCCTCAGCTTCGCCCAGGCGCCTGGCGCTGTTGCAGCAGGCCGGGCTCGACGCCGACGCCCTGCTGCCAGCGGACATCGACGAAACGCCGCACCGGGGGGAATCGCCGCGCGCCTACGCCACGCGAATCGCCAGCGAGAAGGCGGCCGCCGCGGCAAAGCTGAGGGCGACGCGGCCCGAGCTGAAGGAATCCTTTCTCATCGCCGCCGACACCGTCGTCGCCGTGGGCCGGCGCATCCTGCCCAAGGCGGAGACGCGGGAGGAGGCCGAGGAGTGCCTGCGGCTGCTTTCGGGACGCCAGCACCGGGTCTATTCGGCGGTGAGCCTAATCACGCCCCGCGGCCAGGAGCGCAGGCGCCTCGTCGAGGCGCGGCTGCGGTTCAAGCGTCTCGGCTCGACCGAGATCGAGGCCTATCTTTCGACCGGCGAATGGCGCGGCAAGGCTGGCGGCTACGCCATTCAGGGACGCGCCGGGGTGTTTCTGGTGAAGATCGTCGGGTCTTACACGGCGGTCGTCGGCCTGCCGCTTTACGAGACGGCGTCGCTCCTTGCGGGCGAGGGCTATCCCGTGCTCGCGCCGTGGTTCGCGATGGCGTGAGGCTTGGCTAAGCTCCGAGATAACGCCGCGAGAATCGCGCGCCGAGCCGCGTGAGGATCTCATAGCCGATGGTGCCGGCGCGCGACGCCGCTTCCTCGACGCAGATCCCCTCGCCGAGCAACTCGACCCATTCGCCGCGCTGCGCGGCCTCTCGCGGCGCCCCAGAAACGTCCAACACGACATAGTCCATCGAGACGCGGCCGATGAAGGGGCAGCGGACTCCGCCGACGAGCGCTTCGCCCGCCGGCTTTTCAGCGCAAGAGGTTGCGCCGACCGGCACGCCGTCCGCATAGCCGACGCCGATCGTCGCGATGCGCGTGCGCTTCGGCGCCGACCAAAGCGCGTCATATCCGACGCAGTCGCCGGGCTCGATCTCGCGGGTTGAGAGAATGCGCGCGCTGAGCCGCGCGACGGGACGCACCGGGCATTCGGCATAGGGCGTGGGATTGCCGCCAAAGAGCGCGTAACCGGGCCGAACGAGATCGAAGTGCGGGCGCTGCGGCAGGAATACGGCCGAGGAATTCGCCATGGAGGCCGGAATCTCGGCGAAGCGCGCGCGAGCGTCGAGGAACGCCTCGATCTGCCGCGCATTGCAGGTCGCGTCGCGCATTTGCGAGCTGACGAAATGGCTCATCACCAGCGTCGGCGCGATATGGCGCGCCCGCTCGGCCGCCTGCGCCGCCTCGCTGATCGGAATGCCGAAGCGATTCATCCCGGTGTCGAAATGGATCGCGGCTTTGGGCTTGCGTCCAGTCGCCGCCCATTCGTCGATTTCGCCAAGCGACCCCAGAGCGGGAATGAGATCGGCGGCGATGAGTCGCCGCGCCGCGCCGGGCACGAGACCGTCCAGCACATAGATGGTCGCGTCCTTGGCGACGGCCCGGGCCGTTTCGCCTTCGACGACGTTGGCGACAAAAAAGGTTCGGCAGCCGGCCGAGAGCAGCGCGCGCACTGCAGGCGCGAGTCCCAAGCCATAAGCGTCGGCCTTGACCACCGCGCCGCATTCCGCGCCGCCGGCGAGCCGAGCCATCGTGCGCCAGTTGTCTGCGAGCGCCGAGAGGTCGACGATCAGAACGCCGGTCTCCGCCGGGTCCGAAGGCTCGGTCCGGGATCGCAGGCGCGCAGCGGGTTCGTTGATTCCCATCTCGCCGCCATTTTAGGCCGCAAAAGGCGGCGTCCAGATGGCGACGGCATTCTACTCCGAATTTGGCAGAAGACATTCGAATTTCGCGCGCACGTCAGGAGGCAGGCGGCGCGCGCGGCCGGCTTCGACGCACACAATCCTGACTTGGGCGCGAACAAGCAGTTCCGCCTGCCGCAGAACCCGCTGCTCAAGCGTGAGCGAAGCGCCGCCCAGCTCAAGCGTCTCGGTTTCGACGGTCAGCAGATCGTCCATTGTCGCTGGTTTTTGAAAGTCGACGTCCATCGACCTGACAACGAAAAAAATCGGCGCGCCAGCGGCGCCCGCCAGCAGCGCCCCTTGATCAAGCCCGAGCGAGCGCAGCAGCTCCGTGCGGGCCCGCTCCATGAAGCGCAAATAGGAGGCGTGATAGACGAGCCCGGAAAAATCCGTGTCCTCGTAATACACTCGGATGGAGAGGGACTGACATGGCGCGATCGTCGTCATCCTGCGTTCGGCGGGCGGCTGGGCTGGAGTTCCATCGAGAGGCGATACCTGGCTTGCGATACTGTGCGATACTGGCTTGAACGCCGCTGTTCTTGATACTGATCGCAATAATCGCATCTAAAGGAATACGCTCTCAAGCGACGAAGAGCGTCGCTCGCGCTACAAGGCGCGCCGCAACCATAACCGAGGAGTTTCTCCATGTCTTTCCAGATCGGCGAAACCGCGCCGGATTTCGAAGCCGACACGACGCAAGGACACATCAAATTCCACGACTGGATCGGCGATTCCTGGTGCATTTTGTTTTCGCATCCCAAGGATTTCACGCCGGTTTGCACAACCGAACTTGGCTACATGGCCAAACTCGAGCCCGAGTTTAAGCGACGCAACGTCAAGATCATCGGGTTGAGCGTCGATCCGGTCGACAATCACGCCAAATGGGCCGTCGACATCGAGGAGACTCAGGGCGCCAAGCCGAATTATCCGATGATCGGCGATCCGGATCTGCGCATTTCCAAGCTCTACGGAATGTTGCCCGCCAGCGCCGGCGGCGACGCCAGCGTCAGGACGCCGGCCGACAATCAGACCGTGCGCAATATCTTCGTCATCGGGCCCGACAAGAAGATCAAGCTCATCATGGTCTATCCGATGACGACCGGCCGCAATTTCGATGAAGTGCTCCGCATCATCGACTCGCTGCAACTGACGGCCGCCCACAAGGTCGCGACGCCCGTCAATTGGCGGCCGGGCGACGACGTCATCATCGCCGGTTCGGTGTCCGACGAAGAGGCCAAGAAAATCTATCCGGAGGGCTGGAACGCGCCGCGGCCCTATCTTCGCATTGTTCCGCAACCGAAATGATGCGGGGCAGGGCGCAGAAAAGCGCGCGATGATCTTCAGGGCGATCGGGTGATGGGCTTCCCCATCCTGAGCAGCGTGCGCAGCATGCGTCTCGAAGGACGAGGGTGAGAAAAAAACAATGCTTCACCCGATTCCCCTGTTGGCTCGATCGAGCTGACTCCTCGGAAGGAGCTGGAAAGCGCAGCTTGAGACGCCATGTACGCTCCTACGGAGTGTGCATCATGAACGCGAAGTTTCTGAGCCGCGCCCTGAGGGCGCTGGAGCATGCCGGCGAGATCGCCGCCGTTCTCTTATTTGGCGCAATGATCTATTTCGTGCTCACCGCATGATCGCCGATTAGTCGTCGCCCTCGCCAAACAATCCGAACTGCGCGGCGGGGCGCGCCGGCTCGGCGAGGCCGAGGTGACGGAAGGCGTGGGGCGTCAGCAGGCGTCCCCGCGGCGTGCGCTGCAGGAAGCCCTGCTGCAAGAGAAACGGCTCGATAATGTCCTCGATCGCGTCGCGCGGCTCCGACAACGCCGCGGCGATCGTCTCGATGCCGACCGGGCCGCCGCCGAAATTGACGGCGACGAGATTGAGATAGCGCCGGTCCATCACGTCGAGGCCGATTGAATCGACTTCGAGGAGCGACAGAGCGTGATCGGCGAGTTTGCGGGTGATTGATCCCACGCCATCCACCACGGCGAAATCGCGCACGCGTCGCAGAAGGCGGCCGGCGATGCGCGGCGTGCCGCGCGAGCGGCGCGCGATCTCTTTTGCGCCCGAGCCGTCGACGCCGATTCCCAGCACGCGCGCGCCGCGCTTGACGATCAGCTCCAATTCTTCCGGCGTGTAGAAGTTCAGCCGAATGGGAATGCCGAAGCGATCGCGCAGCGGCGTCGTCAGCAAACCCGCGCGGGTCGTCGCGCCGACGAGTGTGAATTTTGCAAGATCAATCTTCACCGAACGCGCCGCCGGCCCTTCGCCGATGATCAGGTCGAGCTGGAAATCCTCCATCGCCGGATAAAGGATTTCCTCCACCGCCGGATTGAGCCGGTGAATTTCGTCGATGAACAGCACGTCGCGCGGCTCGAGATTGGTGAGCAGCGCCGCAAGGTCGCCAGCCTTGGCGATGACGGGGCCGGATGTGGAGCGAAAGTTGACGCCAAGCTCGCGCGCGACGATCTGCGCCAGCGTGGTCTTGCCCAGTCCCGGCGGGCCGACAAGCAGCACATGGTCAAGCGCATCGCCGCGCGTCTTGGCGGCTTCGATGAACACCTTGAGATTGGCGCGCGCCGCCTCCTGGCCGGTGAAGTCTAAGAGCGACAATGGACGAAGCGACGCGTCGGCGTCGTCGTCGCGCTGCTCGGGGCTGATAAGGCGCGCGGGCGTGGTCAAACGGGCGGCTCCCATGCGCTGGCGCAGGCGCTATGCTAAGATGCGGCAAACGGAGCCGCGCCGTGAATCGCCCGTTCTCGCAATATGAGTATATGTCCCTCGACGATTTCGAGGAACTTCTGCCCGACAAGCCCGCCGCAGCGGCTGCTCGACCTCGCGTGCTTCCCTGACGTGATGGTTCGCCGTGGCCCGTTACCTCCCGCCGCGACCTCGCTCGACGACCCGGTCGTGCTCATGGAAGTCGTGTCGAAAGGGTCCGCCCATCGCGACCGCTGGGAAAAGTGGGGGCTTTATCAAAAGATACCGTCGCTGCAGCATTATGTGCTGGTCGAGCGCGACCATCTCGCTGTCGACGTCATCGACCGCGTCGAGGGAGGCTTCTTCGAGCGTCCGAGACTCGGCGCGATAGAAGAGACCATGCGCCTCCCGGCGATAGAGTTCGAGATGACGCTCGCCGAAATCTATCGCGACGTGATCGCGGCATAGCGCCGCCGTTCAGCGCGCGAGCTCGCGCAGGCCCTGGCGAATCAGCGCGCTCGCCTCCGCGGCGTCGCCAAGCTGCTTGAGACTTTCAGCCACAGCAGCCGCCGCCTGCGGCCGTCCGTAGCCGAGATTGACCAGAGCTGAAATCGCATCGCGCGCGGCCGATGGCGCGCCTTCCGGCTCCTCGCCGGAGAGCCGCGCGAGCGCCGGATCAATCGCGCCGAAAGCGGGCGCCTTATCCTTCAACTCCGCGACGATGCGCGCCGCGAGCTTCGGCCCGACGCCGGGCGCGCGGGAGACGGTCGCCTTGTCCTGCATGGCGATCGCCGAGGCGAGATCGTTCGCGGGGAGAATCGACAGGATCGCCAGCGCCACTTTGGCGCCGACGCCCTGCACGGTCTGCAGCAGCCGGAACCAGTCGCGCTCGGCCTCGCTCGCAAAACCGAAGAGCCTGATCGAATCCTCGCGCACCTGCGTCTCGATGGCGAGCGCGGACGCTTCGCCGACGCGCGGAAGCTTCTGCAACGTGCGCGTCGAACAATGCACGACATAGCCGACGCCATTGACGTCGAGGATCACGAAATCCTCGCCATAGCTGTCGATGAGGCCTTTGAGCTTGCCGATCATGCCGAAATCCGCAGTCTCGCGCCGCGGTGCTGCGCGTGGCAGATCGCGACCGCCAGAGCGTCGGCGGCGTCGGCGCTCGTCGCGCCGCTCGCCGGCAGCAGCACGCGCACCATCATCTGAACTTGCGTCTTGTCGGCGTGGCCGGCGCCGACGACGGTCTTCTTGACGAGATTGGCGGCGTATTCGGCGATGACGAGGCCCGCGAGCGCGGGGGCGGTCAGCGCTACGCCGCGCGCCTGTCCGAGCTTCAAGGCCGATTGCGGATCGCGATTGACGAAGGTCTCTTCGATCGCCGCTTCTTGCGGCGCATGCTCGGCGATGACGCCCATCAGTCCGACATGCAGCTGCGAAAGCCGCTCGCCCATGTTGAGGCTCGCGTCAGAGCGCACGCGCCCGCAGGCGATGAAGGAGAGCCGCGAGCCCTGCGTCTCGATGACGCCCCAGCCGGTGTTGCGCAGGCCGGGATCAATGCCGAGGATACGAATCGGGGCAGGGGTCATGCGGCGAGCGTAGGCGGAAAAGGGCGGTCGGGCGAGTTTTGCGGCGTCCTGACGCCTCAGGGCGGATGCGTATTTTGCGGCTCGCGGGTTTTGCCGTCCAGCAGACAGCTGACCGTCACGTCGCCCATGACGTTGATCGCTGTCCGGCAGCGGTCCAACAACCAGTCGACGGTAAAAAGCATGGCGATGTAGTCGGTGGGCAGCGCCACGGCCTTGAAGACCATGGTCATCGTCACCAAACCCGCTTCCGGAATGCCGGCCGCCCCGACGGATGCGACGACGGACGTCACGACGACGATGAACTGCTGGCTGAGCGTCAAATGCATGCCCAGCAATTGCGCGACGAACAACGCCGACATGGCTTCATAGAGCGCCGTGCCGTCATTATTGAAATTCGCGCCCACCAGCGCGCCCATGCTGGCCGACTCCTCGCGCAGCCCGACATTTTCGCGCAGGCGCGCATAGGTCACCGGCATCGTGGCGGTGGAGCTGCCGGTCGAAAACGCCATCACCAAGGCGTCGCGCACGCCTCGCAGCAGTTCGATCGGACGCACCCAGGAGCCGAGTCGCACGCGAAGGAGGTAGTAGCCGGCCTGTATCGTCAGCGCCGCGAGCACGGCGAGGACAAAGCCCCCCAATGCGAGAAAATCGCGAAAGCCTTTCACGCCGATGATGCTGGCGACGATGCCGAAAACGGCTAGCGGCACCAGATCTATGATCCAGTGCAGAATGGTGATCAGGCTGGTCAGCGCAACGTGAACGAGATCTTCGACGGTGCGCACCTCATGATGCCGCAGGCTTCTCAGGGCGACGCCGAGCGCCACGGCAATGAAGATGACGCCCATCACCGTGCCATTGTCTGAAAACGGCCCGCCAATGCTCTTGGGCACGCTATCCAGGAATTGCGCGAGGGGATCGGCGGCGGCCGCGGCCTTGGCTGGCTCGCGCATCGGCCCGGCCTTCACCCAGGACCCGGGTTGAAGGACGTTCGCGACAAGAAGACCGACGCCGATCGCGACCAGCGTGTTGGTCAACAGCAGCACGACCAGCCGCAGCGCCTGCCGGCCGCCAAGATGCGCGCGCATCAACGCCTGCATGATCGCCAGCAGAATCAGCGGAGGGGCGAGCGCGCCGAGGAGCCGCAAGACGAGCTTTGCGGGAATTTCCAGCGGCGCCGCCTGGCCGCCAAGCGTGACGCCAACAGCTAGCCCCAGCCCCACGGCCCCTATGATTCGCAGATAAAGGGGCGTGGTGCGCCACCAGCCGAGGACGCCCTGGCGGCTGGTCGTTCGTTCTTGTGAGATCAAGCCTCCGCCTTCGCCACGGCGTCCGCCACCGCGTCAAAGGCCAGCATGGTCGAGCCGTGGCGGGCCTTGTAGTCGCGCACCGGCTCCAGCACCGCCAGGTCGGCCCATTTGCCCGTCGGCGGCGGGCCGTTCTCCTTGAGCATTCTGCGCAGCGCGTCGCGCGCCTCGCGCAGCTCATGCGGCGTGGAGCCGACCACATTGCGCGCCATGATCGAGGCTGACGCCTGGCCCAGCGCGCAAGCCTTCAGTTCATGCGCGTAGTCGGCCACTTTACCGTCTTCCAGCCTCAGATCGACGGTGATCGTGGAGCCGCAGAGTTTGGAATAGGCCGAGGCGGTCGCGTCCGGGCGCGGCAGGCGGCCGATGCGCGGAATGTTTCCGGCAAGTTCCAGAATACGTTGATTGTAAATGTTGTTGAGCATCGCCGCCGGTGCATCCAAGCCAAGGCCTTACCATCGCCTTGCTAAATCTCTATATAGGATTTTGCGCGCCTTCGCGAAAGCGGCGGGTCGCGCCGGGGCCACCGACGGCCCTCGTTCGTCTCGAATTCTCGCATGATTCCGAACCATCTGGAGAGGGCGACGATTTGAGGGACCGGGACTTGCACGCTTCGTGCAAGGCCCCAGACGGCCGACGCCCTTTTGTAAGGCGATCGGCGATTGTTAGTCGGAGGCGCCACATGGATGACGTGGTTAAGACCTTTCCCCTGTCTTCGTTCGAACCGCCCCCCAAGCTCGAACGTCCCAGCCGCGCGGAGGCCGAGGCCGCCGTGCGCACCCTGTTGCGCTGGGCGGGAGACGATCCGGAGCGCGAGGGGCTGCTCGATACGCCGCGTCGCGTCGTCAAGGCCTATGAAGAGTTTTTCAGCGGCTATCGGGAGAGCGCCGACGAGGTCCTGTCGAAAGTCTTCGAGGAGGTCGAAGGCTACGACGATCTCGTGCTCGTTCGCGACATTCCCTTTACCTCGCATTGCGAGCATCACGTCGTGCCCTTCGTCGGCAAGGCGCATATCGCCTATTATCCGAACGGCGGGGTGGTCGGACTGTCGAAGCTCGCCCGGCTCGTCGAGATTTTTGCGCGCCGCCTCCAGACTCAGGAGGCGATGACGGCGCAGATCGCTGCGGCGATCGATGGATCGCTTACGCCACGCGGCGTCGCCGTGATGGTGGAGGCGGAACATATGTGCATGTCGATGCGCGGCGTGATGAAGCAGGGATCGTCCACGGTCACCATGCAGTTTTCCGGCGTATTCCGCGAGGATCCGGCCGAGCAGGCGCATTTCTACACGCTGTTGCGCGGGGCGCGCTGATGTCGCAGGCTTCAAGAGAGGTGGAGGAGGGGATCGTCTTCGCGCCCAAATTCGACGCGAACGGCCTCATCGTCTGCGTCACGACGGAGGCGGCGACGCGCGAAGTGCTGATGGTCGCCTATATGAACGAACTCGCGCTCGAGAAGACGATCGAGACGGGTCTCGCTCACTATTGGTCGCGGTCGCGCGGCGCGTTATGGCGCAAAGGCGAGACCTCTGGGCAGACCCAAAAAGTGCTGTCGCTGCACGTTGATTGCGATCAGGACGCCGTGCTGCTCGAGGTCGAAGTCGGCGGCGACGGCAAGGCTTGCCATACGGGGAGGAAGTCCTGCTTTTATCGGGCGCTTGGCGGCGGTGGCGCGCTGGTTTTCTCGCCAAACGGCGCGTAGGCGCCCATTTTTTGGCGGAAAGTTAACCTGAAGGCCACCTTCCGAAGCGCAGGCTTCTCTCCAAATATATCTTGTGCGGCTGACCATCATGGCGACAGCGGCGCAGGAAGGCCCATATGTTATCGCTACGCTTACGCAACCCTCAACTTGTCGATGCCGAGGCGGCTAGCGCGATGACGGACGAACCACAAGCTCCACCGACGACACTGGTCCGCAAGGCGGATACCGAGGCGAAGCGGCAAAGAGGCGGTCTGCCGACGATCGGACTGGCGCTCGGCGCTGGCGCCGCGCGCGGCTGGTCGCACATTGGCGTGCTACGCGAGCTCGCCGCCCACGGCATCAAGCCGGATGTGATCGCAGGCACATCGATCGGCGCCGTCATCGCCGGATGCTACGCCGCCGGCAAGCTTGATCAGATCGAAGCCTTTGCCCGCACGCTGACCAAGCGGCGCGTTTTCACGCTGATGGATCTCTCATTTTCCGGCGCGAGCCTCATCACCGGCGAACGGCTGCGGTCCGCCCTCGAGAAAGAGCTCGAAGGCTTGGAGATCGAAGACCTGCCCATACCTTTCGCGGCGGTGGCGACTCAGGTTGGGACGGGCCACGAGGTGTGGCTGCAGCATGGCTCCATGTCGCTGGCGATCCGCGCATCTTATGCGTTGCCGGGCGTTTTCGAGCCGGTGCGCATTGGCGATCGCTGGCTTTTTGACGGCGCGCTGGTCAATCCCGTGCCGGTCACCGTGTGCCGTGCGCTGGGCGCTGAATATGTGATCGCCGTGAACGTCACCGCCGACACGATGTATCGCGCGCGCGTCATTCGCGACGATCCCGCTGCGCTGCATCGCGCCGCGGAGGCCGGGCCCTTCGGGGAGAAGGCCGACGCTTCCTTCGTCGATCGGTTCCTGCCCCGCTACTTCGATCGCCAGCCGGGCGATGCGCCAAACGTCGCCACCGCGATGATTGACGCCTTCAACATCATCCAGGATCGAATCCTGCGTTCGCGGTTGGCCGGCGACCCGCCCGACGCCACGATCACGGCGCGATTGGAGGAGGTCGGCATGTTCGACTTTCATAAGGCGGAACAGCTCATCCATGTCGGGCGCGAGGCGACGAAGCGGGCCTTGCCGAACATCTTCGCCCACATCCCGCTGTCGGGAGAAGCCGTCGAATAGCGCGTATTATCCTTGTCGACGGCGTGACGGTCGGCGTCAGAGACAAGCGGTTGGATGCCGAAAGAAGGCAGCGGGGTCCGCCAGCAGCAAGGGTCGCCTCGCCGTCGCAAAAAGCGAGGGCGGGTTGTGCGGTTATGAGGAGACGAAATATTCCGTCTTGATGTAGGGGAACGCGCGTGGCGTCGCTCGCGCGAACGCGGGCGCCGAACGTTGAGCCGAATGCGGCGTTTCCTGAGCGTTTGTCCCCGTCGTGCGTGATCGTCACGCCTGGGCGATGTATTCCCGCATCGAGCGGTGTTCCTCTTCGATGACCCGGATGCGGTATTTGACGACGTCGCCGATCGACACGAGGCCAACGATGCGGGTTTCCCGGACCACTGGGATATGCCGGCGCCGTTCGACGGTCATCACGCGCATCGTGTTCTCGACCGCGTCGTCTTCTCGCGCCGGCTGGGGACTGGGCTGCATATACGCAGAGATGCGCTGCGTCAGCGCCTCTGGGCCATCCAGCGCCACCGCCGAAACAATGTCGCGCTCGGCGATCAGTCCGGCCAGTCGGCCGCTGTCGTCCAGAATGACCAGCGCGCCGATTCGATAGCGCATCATGAGTTGAGCGGCCTGCTGCAGCGTCGTGTCGCCGCTCGCAGTCACCACCTCTCTGCCTTTCTCCGCGAGTATGTTCGAGATCGTCATCTGGGCCCTCCTTTCGCTCTCGACGGGCCTCCCGCGCCAGCCGAACAGCGTTACTGCGAACTCAAGGCGTGCCGACCCGCGCGATCGAAGAAGCTGAAAAAGAGCAGGCCGAACAAAAATCCTCCAACATGCGCTTCCCAGGCGATGGCGCTCGATACGCCCACCGCCTGCGGAAACGCGCCAAGAAGCAGGTTCACGGCTAACCACGCGACGAGGAAAAACATCGCCTGTCGGTTCAACGGCAGTTGCGACAGCGAAGTCGAATGCGATGCCTCGTCGTATGGCGCCAACGCGCTGCGCCTCTGGTCGGCGAGTCGCGCTCCTGGCGTAAATGCGAAACGCACAATTGCCCCCATTGTTCCTGAGATTGCGCCTGATGCGCCCACGACAGGAGCGATTCCGTAAGGGTGCAGCGCAAGAAACACCGCCGCGCCTGCGAACGCGCTTGCGGCGAGAAACATCAGATAGCGCGCCGAGCCGAATCGACGTTCCACCGGCGTCCCGAATGCTGCAAGCGCTAACGCATTCACGATGAGATGCGTCCAATCGCCGTGCAAAAAAAAGTAAGTCAGCATGGTGGCGTATTCGGCGCCGCCTTCAAGCGTCACGCGCGCCGGGATGAAGGCGAAAGTCGAGAACAGCCAGGTTGAGAATTCCGTAGGACCATAATCGACGACGAACTGCGTCGCCGTCAGCACGCCAATGAGAGTCTTGGTCGCTGTCGGGAGATTGAAAATCCGTTCTCGCCTTCCGGGCACATTCGCTCCTGTTCGTCTCGCCGGGCAGAGCCCGCGCAGCCTCGATGCTAATCTAGCGCAACCGGCGTCGGACAGCGTCCCGATTTGAGGCGCCTCGCCGCGACGCACAAGCCGGATCCACGAGCGCCGGCGCATCGCTGGTGATCGTTCCGACAAGCTCAGGTGTTGGTTTCGCTCGCCTTTTCTATCGGTGGCGATTCTGGCCGTTGGTCAGCTTCGCCATTTGGCGATTGCCGCTTCGATGGCACGATGGCTGCTTCCTCTCAAGAAAATTGGAACGCTACGGGGGTAGGCGTCCCAATTCTGGGCGGGGGCGCGCGAGCGTCGGGCGGATTTTGAATGAAATTGCCGGTCACAAGGGATCTTCACGACTATTGGGGTCGATTGAAGGGAGAACGGGCGGCGCCGGATCGAGCCGAAATCGATCCCCTCGCAATCCGCCACATTCTGCCGGACATTTTTATCATCGAAGTGGACCCTGAACGTCGACTTCCGATCCGTCTCTGCGGCGCGCGGGTTAACGCCCTCTGGCAGCGCGAGCAGAAGGGGCGCCCCTTCCTTGGGTGGTGGAGAACGCAGCGGCAGGAGGAGATGGCCGAGGCGATTCGCTGGGTCATCGACGACGAAACGCCGCTTGTCGCGCATGCGCGCACCGCGCCGGGCCGTGATGCCGCGGAATTCGAGCTCCTGCTTCTGCCTGTGCGCCATTTTGGCAAGGGCGGTACGCGCGTGCTGGGCTCGCTTGCGCCCGCGCGACGACTCGACTGGCTGGGAATTTGCCCCATGGGACCGCTCGACCTGATCGCCACAAGGATGCTGCAGGACAGGGCGGAGGAGGGTTCGACAGAGGATTGGCGCGACGGCGAGATCTCGCGCGCCTTTAATGGCTGATCCCGCCCGGGTTGCGCCACGCCAAGGCATTCTAAAACTTAGCTTATTTGTTCAACTGCCGTACGCCTGCGGCCATCCCAAATGCAGCGCAGGGGCGTTAAGAGATAGTCGCCTCCAATCATCTTCGTGTCAGGGCGAAGCCCCACGCCTTTAGCGCGCGCCGACCACCCTTTTCGGCCGCTCCATACGCGAATCGTGATGGGAACCACCGTTTTAGAATCTGTATGTCGTCTGGAGAGTCATTGGCTTCGCCCAGCCCTCCGCCTGCGCGGGATCGAGGAGGTCGACGCCCTAGAACCTCTGTCGTGAAGGCGAGTTGTGGCGCCGGCGCCACACCAGCTGGAATTCCGACCGAGCGCCTCAAGATCCAGGGCTTTTGCATTGACTGTGCGCGGCCTCGACTGATTGAGTGCAATGCATGGCGAGCGATCGCTGAAGGTTTCAACAAGCAGTCGGGCGAAGGTTTTACGCCTCCAAGCAATGAGGACTCAGATGAAAAAAGCTCTTTCCGTCGCCGCTCTTGTGCTTGCGCTGACGGGCTCGGCTTTGGCGGCCGATCTTCCCAGCTACAAGGCTCCTCCGCCGCCCCCGCTGCCGCCCCCGCCATTGTGGAGCGGCTTCTATGTCGGTCTGAATGCTGGCGGAACGTTCGGCGGCAGCAACAACATTTGGACCTCGTCAGCCCCGATTTCCGCCTTCCCCGGAAGCGGCCCGGCTACTTTATATTCCGCGTATTCGGCGCTCGGGGCTTCGGGCGTTTCGCAGGGCAATACCAGCGGATTCATCGGCGGCGGCCAGATCGGCTATAACTGGCAGTTTTTCGGTGGCCGCATTGTCACGGGCGTAGAAGCTGACATCCAGGGCGTCGCCACGGGCAACAGCAACAAGACCTCGGTGACCGCGGCCGGCGCATTTCCGTTCATCGCCGCCAGCGAGATCCTTACAACCGCGATCACGACCTCGAAGCGGCTCGACTATATCGGGACGGTTCGCGGCCGATTGGGTTGGCTCTTCACCCCGACCCTGCTTGTTTACGGCACCGGCGGTCTTGCCTACGGCGGCGTCTCCGTGTCCACCGGCATCGCGCAGTTCAACAATGACTGCGCTCAGTTCCCGGCGGCGTGTCTCACGAGCTCCGCTTTCTCGTCTGGAGCCTTTTCCGACACGCGCGTCGGCTGGACGGCGGGCGCCGGCTTGGAGTGGATGTTCATGCCGAACTGGTCCGCCAAGGTCGAGTATCTGTATTACGATCTCGGCAATGTCGCCTACTCCGGGGGCCTCTTGACGACATTCAGCAACACGCTCACGGCTTTCCCTGCGGGTAGCCTTGTCTCCGGGGTGGTGTCGCAGTCCCAGACTCGCTTCAACGGCAACATCGTCCGCGCCGGCGTGAACTATCACTTCAACTGGGGCGCTGCTCCGATCGTCGCGAAATACTGATCAATCTGAAACATTCAGACAAAAAAGCCCGGCCGAGAGGCCGGACTTTTTTGATGAGTCAGCGCCTAGGTGTGTCTTGGCGCCACACCTCCCCTGAAACGAGCATCACACCATCGCCCTGCGCAGCGTTTCAGCAAAATACCCGCTTCAACATCGTGCGGGCGGGCGTCAACTATCACTTCAACTGGGGCGTTGCCCCGATTGTCGCGAAATATTGATCAACTGAGCAGTGATGTGATCGAGCCCGGCCGAGAGGCCGGGCTTTTTGTTTAACTGACGCTTTCGCAGATCTGGCGGGATGGGCGTATTGCCGGATGTCGGGCGACGCTGTATCAAATTGATAATTGGCTCGGCCTGATAGGCGTCGCGTGTATTGCGAAGATGTTTTCGATGTCATCGATCGGCTTGCGCGCGCCGACCGATTCTCCATTGCCAACAGCTTCCTTGATGAATTCCTGCGGGCGACAGGCCTCGCGAACGTCGCTTACCTCGCCTTTAACATCCCGACGGGTCTGGCCGACCGGCCGCTGCTCTCCGCCGTTCACGCCGCCTCGTGGCGAAAATTCTATGCCCAGGCGGTGCGCGTCGATCTCGAACCCGTCGTAAGCGCGGGTTTAGGCGGGATAATGCCGGTCGATTGGCGCCTGTTGGACCGCGACGATCCGATGGTTGAAAAACTCCTGGGCGAAGCGCTGGAGTTAGACCTTGGCGCCAACGGCTTCTCCATTCCCTTGCGCGGCCGAAACGGGTCCTATGGGCTGTTTAGCGTCTGCGACCCTGACGGCGCTTCACCCCCGATATCGTCGCGCCAATATCTGATGCGCCGGCTCATGGTGATGAGCGCGATCTTTCACGCCAGCGTGCGCGACGCCTTTGCCATAGAAGCGCCCGTCGACATCCGGTTGTCGGATCTGGAGCTGGCTTGCCTGCGCCTCAAGGCCCAAGGAGCGGGCGATCATCAGATCGGGTTGGCGCTTGGCGCTGGTCCAACCGCCGTGCGCTTCTGGCTCGAAGCGGCGCGCGCCCGGCTTCGCGCCGTCTCGGTCGCCGACGCCGTCGAGGAGGCCTGCAGGATTAGGCTGGTTCAGGTCGGCGCAGAGCAGCATCGTCCCGCGATCGAAACCGCTCCCGCTAATTTTTCTTCAATCGATCGGTGGGAGCGTTGATCGCGCTGCTGCCTGGCGAATTGCGTGCGCTTTTTCCCCGACTCATTGATGAGATGCATGACCTGCGCCTTGGCGCCGCTCGCGCGCATGCCGGTCGGCCGTCCGGCGCAGTTCATCGCTTGGCGGTCGTCGATTATTTTGATTCGCTGGACCCGCTCTACGTTCTTGCGCTCGATGAAGCGGAATGCGTCGCGGGAGCGCTGAGATTGCTGCCGACCACCGGCGTCACGATGTTGAACGACGCCTTCGCGGGCGCGTTGCCGGATGGGGTACGCGTCGAGAGCCCGCTGATTTGGGAAGCAAGTCGTTTGACGCTTCGTGGCGCTGGAGAGTCTCGCGCGACGGACGCCGCCATGGATCGCACGATCGGTCAACTCGGCGTCGCCTTGAATGCGATCGCAGAAGCCGCCGCGCTGACTCATCTGATCGGCGTCTTCGATGGGGCGATGCATCGGCTGCTGTCGCATCGCGGCTGCGCCGGCGAAACATTCGCGCCGCCGATGCGCATCGACGGCGCCGAGATGTTTCCCGTTCTTTATGACGTTGGCGCTGCGATGAACGCGCCGTTCAGACGTCTCGCTGGCGACGCGCCGCCACCGATCAACCTTGCCCATCTCGAAAGGCTACGCCCGACGGGCGGCCGGTCATGAGCAAAACAACTTTCGCGAGGAAGCTTCGAGGAGCAATTTAAAAAAATACAGGGCGTCAGCGGTCTCGCCGCCGGGCGGCGAGCGACGCTTCCGCGCATGGGGGCCGAGGGTCAGGCGTTTACGAATGCGGTGATCGCAAGCGTGATGGCGGCGGCGGCGGCGAAAATTGAAAGAATCGCTGGGATCGCATTCATGTGTTTTGTCCTATGGCTCGCTGCCCCGTTGTGGAAACGAAGACCGCATCTGAGGCAGGCGCGACAAATTAGCGCACCGACTTAGAAATATGCCAAGTAGGAAAAGGTTTTGCGATGCACCTGCCACGCCGCTCGTAAGAGCGCCGCGCTGCTTCGGCTTGCAGCCCGTAACTCCGGCTTAAACAATGATTAGTCGGCGATGCTTCCGCGTCAGTGCGCCGCAATGACGATTAATCCGTCAGCGACATAAGCTTCGCTTTAAGGTCGCCGATATCCAGTTCGGCCTGCATCTGAGAGCTGACGTCATATTGCACGCCGAGGAAATACAGAAGGCGGCCGTCGGCGTCGAAGAGCGGCGTAATGTTGAGCTTGTTGTGAAAGAGCGCCCCGTCCTTTCGATAATTGCGCAGAGCGACCTCGATCTGTTCTCGATTGCGCATCGCTTCGCGAAGCCGCAGTCGTCCCTCTTGGTCACGGTCATCGGCCTGAAGAAAGCGGCAGTTCCGCCCGATAATCTCGTCGAGTTCATAACCGGTGATTCGCATAAAGGGTCGATTGGCGTAGACGATGGGCGAATCTTCGAGGTCGGGGTCGGCGAGCGTGACCCCGTTGACGCAGGCGTCGAATATGGTCGTCAGCATTTTTGGAATGATTTCGGCGTCCTTGCGCAATGCGAAAAGCTGGCCTTTGTTCTGGCTTCTGGCGCGCGCCCACACACGATAGGCGCTCGGCGCCATGCCGGAGAAACGCCGGAACGCGCGCCGAAAACTCGCCTCGTCGGCGAAGCCGGCGCTGGAGGCGAGCTCCTTGACGGGCTTGACGCTGGTTTCCAGCAACATGCGCGCGGTCTCGACCCGGGTCCGATCGATGAACGTCTTCGGCGACTCTCCGCAGGCCTGTTTGAGTTTGCGATGCAGCGTCCGTTCGGACGTCGAGAGAGCCCGTGCCAGTTCCTGAGCGCTCATCGAGGACTCGGACTGTCGGACGATTCGCTCGGCGTCGGCCAGAAAGGCGCCGGCTCCTTCGGTCAGCGCCTTTGCATTGTAGACGGCCGCGCCGCGCTGCACGCCTTTGAGAGGCTCCGCCTCGCCCAGGGTGAAATCCGCGGCGATCCGCGCCGCATCAACCCCGCAAAGCGAGCGAACGACATGCAGAGCGACGTCGATCCACGACAGGGGGCCGGCGGCGGTCACCACTCGACGGTCCTCAATCAGCCGCGCGCCCCAGGCGGCGTCGATTCGGGCATACCGCTGCTTCAGCTCCTCATGATGCCACCAGCTCGTCGTGCAGCGGCGTCCATCAAGGAGACCCGCTTCGCCGAGAAGAAAAACGCCAGATCCGCAACCTGCGATCACGGCGCCGCGCGCATGGTGGCGCCGCAGCCAGGCGGCCGCCGCGCCAAAGCGCGACATGTCCGGCGGCTTTCCGTCCTCGTCGGGCCAGAAGCTCGGCACGATGATCGCGTCGCAGGTCGTAATAGCGTCGAAGGAAGCGGCGACGGGGAAGGTCGCCCCCGCGCGATCGCGAATCGGCTCGCCGTCCGCGCTCGCCGCAACGATATAGAAGGGATATTCAACGCTTTGCGCGGGCGCAGCAGCGCGAACGACGGCGCGCCGCGCAAGCGTCAAAACATCAGTCAATCCCGAGAAAGCCGAGCCTAGGCATTCGTTTAGGCCGGCGATGACAATTTTACGCATCCGCCCCAACTGTTGGCGAATTATGACGCCTGTTTGGCTATTGCGCCATCCTGACCTAGATTACTTCTAATCTCATCCTGCGCTAGCCGAGGGTCTTCGGCTTCGGCGGTGGGATGCATACATATTGACGACGACGCCCGGCCCGCCGCGGCTCCCGTCATGGAGGTGAAAATGAAGGCGAATTGGAAGAAATATTTGCCTTGGGTTCTGTTCGTCGCCGTCGGCGCGTTGCTTTTCGGGCTTTTCCAGCATCAGCAGACCCGCACGCCGGCTCGCGAGATCACCTTTAGCGAGCTGATGGTGCAGATCGACGAAGGCCGCGTCCATGACGTGACGATCGCAGGCAATGAGATTTCCGGCCATTTTAACGACAACCGCTCGTTCACGACCTACGCGCCGAGCGATCCGGGCCTCGTGCAAAAGCTTGAGTCCAAGAAGGTGCAGATCAGCGCCAAGCCCGCCAACGACAGTCCGGGTTGGCTCTCGACTTTGCTCGTCAACGGGCTGCCTTTGCTGCTCTTCATCGCCGTCTGGATTTACATGGCGCGGCAGATGCAGGGCGGGGCGGGCGGCCGCGCGATGGGCTTTGGCAAATCGAAAGCGAAGTTGCTGACGGAGACGCAAGGGCGCGTCACCTTCGAGGACGTCGCCGGCGTCGACGAAGCCAAGGAGGATTTGCAGGAGATCGTCGAATTCCTGCGCGATCC
>DATBRI010000088.1:0-17837 GCA_036560365.1 Methylocystis sp. | reverse complement strand
GGAGATCGACGCCGCGCTCGCCGCCAAGGAAAAGGAAATCATGCAGGTCTAGGAAGCTGCGGCGTCGCCTGGCGCAGGTCCCACGGCCATTCGGAACCCGAGTATGACGGATAGCGACATTCTGGAGGCGCAAACGAACGCGCAGCACGCGCGCGCGGCGCCGCGTCATGTCGCCCTGATCATGGACGGCAACGGCCGCTGGGCGGCCAAGCGGGGCTTGCCGCGGTTCGAAGGGCATCGGCGCGGCGTGGAGGCGCTGCGCCGCACGGTGCGGGCGGCGATCAAGCTCAACATCGGCTATCTGACCGTCTATTCCTTCTCGGCGGAAAACTGGTCGCGTCCGCGCGAGGAGGTGGAAAGCCTCCTGTCGCTGCTGCACCGCTTCATCCGCAACGACCTGGCGGAATTGCACGCGAGCAATGTGCGCGTGCGCGTCATCGGCGCGCGCGCCGAACTCGCGCCCGACATCTCGGACCTGCTGCGCGAGGCCGAACAGATGACGCAGGCCAACTCAGGGCTCACGCTCGTCGTCGCGTTCAATTACGGCGCGCGGCAGGAGATCGCCGCGGCGGCGCGTGCTCTCGCGGAAATGGTGGCGCAAGGCCGAATGGCGCCGGAGGAGATCGACGCCGACGCCATCGCGCAGCGTCTCGACACGGCGGACATTCCTGATCCGGATCTGATTATCCGCACGTCGGGCGAGCAGCGGCTGTCGAATTTCCTGCTGTGGCAGGCGGCCTACGCCGAATTCGTCTTCTTGCCGGTTCTCTGGCCGGATTTCGACGAAGGGGCGCTGGCGGCCGCGATCGCCGAATACGCCCATCGCGATCGGCGCTTCGGCGGGATTGAGGCCGCGGCGCGCAGCGCCAAGACCGCCTCATGACGGCGGATCACAGGGAGCCAACCATAAGCGGCGCCGGGCAATCGCCCAAAAAGGCGTCTGCCGGAGGCTTCGCCGACCTTGGACCGCGCGTCGCCTCCGCCGCGGCGATGGTCTTGGCGGCGCTCGGCGCGCTCTATGCCGGGGGCGATGTCTTCGCGCTCTTTTGGCTCGCCGCCGCCTTCGCGGTGAGCTGGGAGTGGCAGAACCTGATCGGCGGCGAGGGCCGCGCCTCGCGGATCGCCGTGGGGGGCGCGGCGGTCGCCGCCGCCGCAGCGTTCGGACGCGTCGCGATGCCCGGCGCCGCCGCGCTCGCGATTGTGGTTTTGGCGTTGGCGGGCGCTGCGCTGGCGGGGGCCGAGCGTCGGCTTTGGGCGGCGACGGGCGTCGTCTACGCCGGGGCGCTCGCGTTCTCCGTATGTCTCCTGCGCGAGTCCGCCGATGTCGGCGCGCTCGCGATCGCCTTCCTGTTCGCCGTGGTCTGGGGCACTGATATCTTTGCCTATTTTGGCGGCAGAATGATTGGCGGACCGAAGCTTTGGCCGCGCGTTTCGGCCGGCAAGACATGGTCCGGCACGATCACAGGCGTGCTCTGCGGCGCTTTCCTTGGCCTCGTCGCCGCTTATCTCGCCGGCCCGCAACTTGCGAACTGGCGTGTGTTCCTGGTCGGACTGGCCGCCGCCGCCTTCTCGCAAGTCGGCGATCTTTTCGAATCTTCGGTCAAGCGCCGCTTCGGCGTGAAGGACTCGAGCCAACTCATTCCCGGCCATGGCGGCGCCATGGATCGGCTGGACGGGTTCATCTTCGCCAGCGCCTTCGCGGCGGCGTTGGGCCTGCTGCGCGGCGCGCCGTCGGTGGCGGCCGGTCTTTTCTTCTGGTAGGGCGGAGCCAATGACATTAGGAAACGGACATATTCACGCTCACGCCCCCGCCCAGCCGCGGACGCCGGTCCCGCGCCGCATCGTGCTGCTGGGCGCGACGGGCTCGATCGGTCGGTCGACGGTCGACCTTCTCGAACGCGATCCCGAAGGATTTTCGGTGTCGGCGGTGGCGGGCGGCCGCGATGTGGAGGCGCTCGCGCGCGTCGCCCGCGCGGTCAGGGCTGAATTCGCCGCGATCCGCGACGAGAGCGCCTATGCGGCGCTCAAAGAGGCGCTCGCCGGGACCAACACCCAGGTCGCCGCGGGCCGTGACGCGGTCATCGAGGCCGCGCTGCGCGACGCCGATCTCGTGGTCTCCGCCATTGTCGGGGCCGCCGGCGTGGAGCCGACCTACGCCGCCCTCGCCGCCGGCCGCGACGTGGCGCTCGCCAATAAGGAATGTCTCGTCTGCGCCGGCGTGCCCTTCATGCGGATGGTGGTGGAGATGGGCGTGCGGCTGCTGCCGATGGACAGCGAGCACAACGCCATCTTCCAGGCGCTTGGCGGCGAGGACGCCTCCCGGATCGAACGCATGATCGTCACGGCCTCCGGCGGCCCCTTCCGCACCTGGAGCAAGGAGCGTATCTCCGGGGCGAGCGTCGAGGAGGCGCTCAATCATCCCAATTGGGCGATGGGACCGAAAATAACCGTCGATTCCGCTGGCATGATGAATAAGGGGCTCGAACTGATCGAGGCGCATCATCTTTTCGGCATCCCGCCCGAAAAGCTCGAAATCGTGGTCCATCCGCAGTCGATCGTCCACGGCCTCGTCGCCTTTTCCGATGGCTCGGTGACTGCGGGAATCGCCGTGCCGGACATGCGCACGCCGATCGCCCACTGTCTTGGCTATCCCGACCGGCTGACGACTCCGACGCCGCGCCTCGATCTGGCGAAAATCGCCACGCTGACCTTCGAAGCCCCTGATTTTGATCGGTTTCCGGCGCTCAAACTGGCGCTCGAGGCCCTGCGCGCCGGCGGCGGGCTGCCGACCGTGCTCAACGCCGCCAATGAAATCGCCGTCGAAGCCTTCCTCGATCGCCGCATTTCCTTCGACGGGATCGCGCGCCATGTGGCCGAGGCCTGCGAGGCCGCTTTGCGCGACGGCACCGCAAATGCGCCCGCAACGGTTGAGGACGCCCTCGCCGTGGACCATATTGTCCGAGAAAGATCGCGATCGGCCTTGGCCGGGCGTGCCGCTTCGGGCATGTTGCTTCAGTGATCATGGCGCGCGCCGCCGGCAGGCTTGGCGCAAGCGAACCTGCGAGAGCGCTTTGCTAGACCTCCTGACGACCTTCGGCTTTTATCTCATCCCCTTCGTGCTCGTTCTCACGCTCGTCGTGTTTGTCCACGAATTTGGGCACTTCATCATCGGCCGGTGGTGCGGCGTGAAGGTGGACGCCTTCTCCATCGGCTTTGGACCGGAGCTGTGGTCTCGGGTCGATCGTTTTGGCACGCGCTGGCGCATCGCCAGCATTCCGCTTGGCGGCTATGTCAGCTTCCATGGCGACGCCAACGCCGCAAGCGCGCCGGACCCCGACGCCCTGCGCGCGATGCCGGAATCCGAGCGGGCGGTGACCTTCGCCGCGCAGCCGGTATGGAAGCGCGCCGCCATCGTGTTCGCCGGTCCTTTCGCGAATTTCGTGCTGGCGATCGCAATTTTCGCGATTCTCTTCAGCGTTTATGGGCGGACGGTCTATGCGCCGCGCGTCGGCTCGCTGACGCCTGGGGGGGCCGGCGCCGAGGCGGGCTTCCTGGCCGGCGACTTGGTGCTGACCGTCGACGGCGCGCCGGTCGACTCCTTTTCGAATCTGCAGGAGATCGTTTCCGGCTCGGCCGACAAGAAACTCGTCTTCGTGATCCAGCGCGGCGATCAGCAGCTGACGCTTCCGGTCGTTCCCGCCCTGCGCGAGGTCGAGAGCGCGATCGGCAAAATCCGAATCGGCATGTTGGGCATTCAGGCGTCAAAGGCCGCCGCCGACATTCGCCAGGAACGCTACGGACCCGCCGACGCGGTGGCGATGGGCGTGCAGGAAACATGGACGGTCGTGCGCCGCACGGGAAATTACATCGGCGGACTCGTCACCGGACGGGAAAGCGCCGATCAGCTCTCCGGACCGATTGGCATCGCGCAAGTCTCTGGGCAGATGGCGCAGGCGGTCTCCAAGGTCGGTCTGGCGCCCATGTTGAGCCTCGTCGCGATTCTCTCGGTCTCGATCGGCCTGCTCAATCTGATGCCGGTGCCGCTGCTTGACGGCGGACATTTGCTGTTCTTCGCGATTGAGGCGGCGCGCGGCCGCGCGCTCAACGAGCGTGCGCAGGAAGTCGCCTTCCGAGTGGGTCTTGCGATGGTCGGCGCGCTGATGATTTTCTCGACCTATAACGACATCGCGCGGCTCATTCACAAGCTCGCCGGCTCCGGCTCCTAAGCAGGTTCCGAAAAAGTTGGCAGACTTTTTCGATGAGAACCCGCTCCAGCATTTTGATTTTGAGCAATTCCTTCCCGATCACATGATTCCATGTGATCGGGAACGGGAAACGCTCTAGCGCCACTCAGCCCTTGCGCTCGCGGCGCATGGCGCCGCAGCAGCGCGCGATTCCCGTCGCAATTTGAACATTATCGCGCGTTCAACAACACATCTTAACTATGCGCTGACCATGAATCGTGGCTTTAACGTCACGCCTTCGACAAATTGCAGAAGCAACATTTATTCTGCATTTGCAGGGTCGGGTAAACCTTGTAGAAGGAATCGCTCAACGCTGGCGAAGCGCCGATCGTCGGTGATTTTACATGAAGTTCGCGCCGCGGCCCGGGCGGCGACGTTGCGACGAGGACCTGCAGTATATGCGCTCAATCAGCGGCATTTGGAAATCATCGTTCCTGTTCGCGGTTGTGGCCGCCATGCTGGCGTTTAGCGTTCCCGCGTTCGCCGCGCCCGACATCAATCGCATCGCATTCGAGGGCAACAGCAAGGTCAAGACTGACATCTTGCAGGAGCAGGTGCGCTCGCGCGCCCGTACAGTATTCAACCCGCAACTGGCGGAGGCTGACGTCGCGCGATTGATGGAAGTCTATCGCCGGTCGGGACGCGCTGCGGCGAAAGTGAGCTTTCGCACGGTTGATCTGCCGAACGGCCGGGTCGACCTGGTCTTCACCATCGTCGAAGGCGACAAGACCGGCGTCAAGGAAATCCGATTCATCGGCAATGAGGTCTACTCCACACGCCGCCTTGTCGGCATGATGGAGACGACGGAAATGAACTTCCTGTCGTTCCTCAAGACAAGCGACGTTTATGATCCCGACCGCATCGCGGCGGACCTTGAGCTTATTCGTCGATTCTATCTTAAGAACGGCTACGCCGATTTCCGCGTGATCAGCTCCGACGTGCAGTTTGATCCGGCGGCCGGCGGCTACATCATCAGCATCGTCGTGAACGAAGGCCCGCAGTATCGCGTGTCAACGGTGAGCGTCGAATCCCATCTGCCCGACGTCAACGGCGCCGCGTTGAATGATTTGCTGCGGCTTGCGCCGGGCGACGTCTACAATGGCGACGCGGTCGAGAAGACCGTCGAAGCGCTGACCCGTGAAATCGCCAGGAAGGGTTATGCCTTCACCCAGGCGCGCCCGCGCGGCGAACGCAATCCGGCCGATCAGACGGTCGCGATCCAGTTCCTGCTCGAGGAAGGACCCCGGGTCTACATTGAACGCATCAACATTCACGGCAACACGCGCACGCGCGACTATGTCATTCGCCGCGAATTCGATATCGGCGAGGGCGACGCCTACAACCGCGTCCTGATCGATCGCGCTGAACGCCGGCTGAATGGCCTCGGCTATTTCAAAAAGGTGAAAATCACCAATGAGCCGGGCTCAGCGCCGGACCGCGTGATCCTGAACGTCGACGTTGAAGACCAGCCCACCGGCAACTTCGGCGTCTCTGGCGGTTATTCGACCAACCAGGGCTTCATCGCCGAAGTGTCAGTGTCGGAAAGCAACTTCATGGGCCGCGGCCAGGCGGTGCGTCTTTCGGTGCAGGGCGGCCAGATCTCCCGCGGCGTGACGTTCAGCTTCACCGAGCCTTATTTCCTCGACCAGCGCATCGCCGCCGGCTTCGACGTCTTCGTGCGGCAGCAGAACGCTTATAGCTACTCGATCTACAGCTCGACGTCCTACGGCGGCACGGTGCGCTTCGGCATACCGATCACTGAAGAACTCAGTTTCTCGCCGCACTACTCAATCTATGAGACGACCATCTCGATCCCGAACAGCAGCAGCCGGCCTTACAACGACTGTTTGGTGCCGATACTTGGCTACACGCCAGGGTTCAGCCCCTTCATGCCGACGACGAGCCTCTTCGTGAACTGTCAATCGAACGGCGAGGCGTCGCTCGCGATCAAGTCGTCCCAGGGAGGGCTGCTGACGTCGCTCGTCGGCTATTCGGTGAACTACAGCACCATCGACAACTTCAAGAATCCCCATAACGGCTGGCTGGCCACGCTCACTCAGGACGTGGCGGGTCTCGGCGGCGGCACGCGCTATTTTCGCACGACGGGCGACATTCGCTACTTCCGTGAGATTCCCTATGTCGACGATGTGGTTGGCATCGCCCGTCTGCAGGGCGGCGATCTGTCGACCTTCGGCGGCTACAAGCCACGCATTCAGGACAACTTCAACCTCGGCCCCAGCCTGGTTCGCGGCTTCGCGCCGGGCGGCATCGGCCCGCGCGACTCGAACATTCTGACGAGCTTCAACAGCAACCGCGGCAACTCGCTCGGCGGCTCCGACTATGTCGGCGCCTCGCTCGAAGTTCAGTTCCCCTTCTGGTACCTGCCCAAGGATTTGGGGTTGCGAGGGGCGCTCTTCGCCGACGCCGGTTCCCTGTGGAATTTCAGCGGCCGGACGAATTACGCCAACAATCTGCCGACGATTCCCGGCGTGACCTGCATCGGCGCCTATACGCCGGAAGCGGGCTTCGGGCAGGGCAATTGCGTTGTGCCGATCTCGAATAAGTTCGCCGTCCGCTCGTCGGTGGGCGCCTCGGTGCTGTGGAATTCGCCGATGGGACCGATCCGCTTCGACTATGCGGTCGTGACCTCCAAGGTTTATGGCGACATCACCCAGAACTTCCGCTTCAGCGGCGGCACCAACTTCTGATGATCAGAGACGATCGCCGGGCGAACTGCGCCCGGCGGACGGCTCAACGCATGGCTTGGGCTGCCGCGCAGGATTTTGCCGCGTGAGCGCAGCAGCTTTCTTTCCCTTGGCGCGCCCTGCGCCGTTGAGCGAGATTGCGCAGATCGCCGGCGCGGAAATTCGCGGGCGTGACGGCGCGCCCGCACCGGACGCGCATGCGCCGCCGCCCCTCATCATCGGCGTGGCGCCGCTCGACTGGAGCAGGCCGGGCGACCTCTGTTTCTATGACAATCCACGCTATCGCAAGGCGCTCTCGGAGTGCCGAGCGACCGCCTGCTTCCTGCGCGCGCGCCACCTTGACCTGCTGCCGAACGCCAGCGTCGCGCTGGTCGTTGACGATCCGCAGCGCGCCATGACGCTCGCGATCGCGCATCTCTTTCCGGATGCGGTTCGGCCCGGCACCTTGTTTCAGTCTAGCGGGGTTTCTCCCGGAGCGGCCGTGCATCCGCAGGCGCGACTCGAACCGGGCGTGGTCGTTGATCCCGGCGCGGTGATCGGGCCGGGCGCCGAGATCGGCGCCGGAACGATTATCGGACCGCAGGCGGTGATCGGACCGAATGTGCGCATCGGCCGCGACTGTTCGATCGGCGCGCATGCGAGCCTCACCCATGCGCTGATCGGCGACCGCGTCGTCATTCACCCGGGGGCGCGGCTTGGGCAGGACGGCTTCGGCTTCGCGCCGACGGGCGAGGGCTATCTCAAGATCCCGCAGATCGGTCGCGTCATCGTGCAGGACGATGTCGAGATCGGCGCCAACACGACGATCGATCGAGGCGCCTCGCGCGACACGATCATCGGCGAGGGAACCAAAATCGATAATCTCGTCCAGATCGGCCACAATGTGGTGATCGGCCGTTTTTGCGCCATCGTCGCCCAGTCCGGCGTCGCCGGCTCCTGTGAGATCGGCGATTTCGTCGCGCTGGGCGGACAGTCCGCCATCGGCGGCCACCTCACGATCGGCGAAGGCGCTGCGGTTGCGGCCAAATCCGGGGTGATGCGCGACCTGCCGCCGGGGGCGCGGGTCGGCGGCGCGCCGGCGCGCCCGCTGCGGCGGTTCTTGCGCGGCGCGGCGCTGCTCGACAGACTCGCGCGCAAGGACAAGCCGACGTAAGACAAACCAAACAATTTGGGCAAGGCGGTCGCCGCGCCCTGGAGGAGGAAGAAATGTCCGAGGCCGCGGACGGCGCGACTCTGGAGAGCGCCGACATATTGCAGATCATGAGCCAACTGCCGCATCGATACCCATTCTTGCTCGTCGATCGTATCTTCAACATTCGCGGCGACGAATCCTGCGTCGGCGTGAAGAACGTCACGATCAACGAACCGCAGTTTCAGGGGCACTTTCCGGAGCGTCCCATCATGCCCGGCGTCCTGCTCATCGAGGCGATGGCGCAGACCGCCGGCGTCATCGCCCTCCGCGCGCTGAAAAGCGCGGACCGGTCGCGTCTCGTTTATTTCGTCACGATCGACAACGCGAAATTCCGCAAGCCGGTGACGCCCGGCGACCGAGTCGAATTCCACATGGCTAAGACCGCGCAGAAGCGAAACATCTGGTGGTATTCGGGGCGCGCGCTGGTCGAGGGCGCGCTGGTCTGCGAGGCGCAGATCAGCGTCATGATGGGCGCCTAGCGTCGGCGCGGCGAGTGCGACAATGAACCCCTCGGTTCATCCGTCCTGTGTCGTCGAAGACGGCGCGCGGCTCGGCGCTAACGTCGCTATCGGCCCCTTTTGCCATATCGGCGCCGGCGTCGAGATTGGCGAGGGCGCGACTCTCCTCTCGCATATCGTCGTCGGGGGCCGCACGCGCATCGGCGCGCGCGCCCGGATTTTCCCCTTCGCCGGCGTGGGATTGCCTTCGCAGGCTGTCAAGGCGGCGCTCGCTGAGGGAGCGCTGACGATCGGCGACGACTGCGTCATTCGCGAAGGCGTGACCATCAGCGCGGGAGGGGGCGAGGGCACGCGCATCGGCGCGCGCTGCGTCTTTCTCGCGGCTTCGCATGTCGCTCATGACTGTCGGCTGGGCGACGACGTGATATTATCCAATCAGGTTCTGCTGGGCGGCCACGTCGAGATTGGGGACCATGCGATGATCGGCGGCGCGACGGCGGTGCATCAGAATGTGCGCATCGGCGCGCACGCCTTCGTTGGCGGCCTCTCCGGCGTCGAAGGCGACGTCATTCCTTTCGCGCTCGCGTCGGGCAACCGCGCCCATCTTTTTGGCCTCAACCGCGTCGGTCTGCAGCGGCGCGGTTTCGCGCCAGCGCGCATCGAGCGACTGCGCCGCGCCTATCGGTTGCTCTTTGCGCGAGAGGCGCGCGTGCTGAGCGAACGCATCGACGGTCTGTCGCGAGATTTCGCGGACGACTCGGACATTGCGGCGATCATCGAATTTCTGCGCGCGCCCGCGACGCGGCCGCTTTGCGCGCCTCGCGCCCGCGCTGAATCGTCATGAGCGCGCCGCGCATCTTCCTTGTCGCTGGCGAGGCCTCTGGCGATCAGCTCGGCGCAGCGCTGATGCGCGCTTTGCGCGCCGCGCGTCCGGAAACCGTTTGCGCCGGCGTCGGGGGTGAGGCGATGGCGCGCGAGGGCCTCGCTTCGCTGTTTCCGCTCGAAGACATCGCTGTGATGGGCCTCGTTCCGGTCCTGGCGCGGCTGCCGCGTCTTGTCAGGCGCATCGCACAGACGGCGCGCGCCGTCGTCGATCAGGCGCCGGACTGTCTCGTCATCATCGACGCGCCGGATTTCACCCATCGCGTCGCGCGCCGCGTGCGGGCCGCGAGACCTGACCTGCCGATCGTCGACTATGTCAGTCCGACCGTATGGGCGTGGCGGCCGGGCCGTGCGCGCGCGATGCGCGATTATGTCGATTGCCTGCTGGCGCTGCTCCCCTTCGAGCCTCAGGCGCATGATCGGCTCGGCGGTCCGCGCTGCGTCTATGTCGGCCATCCGCTCGTCGAGCGGCTCGACGAACTGACCCGGCCGTCTCACGATCGCGGCGGCGCGCGGTCGCTGCTCGTTCTGCCCGGGTCGCGTCTTGCGGAAGTGCGGCGCATGACGCCGATCTACGGCGAGGCGCTCGAGCTTCTCTTGCGCGAACGCGCCGATTTCGAGGTCGCCATCCCAGTCGCGCCGCATGTTGAGCAGACCTTGCAACGCGAAGTGCGGGGATGGCCGCTGACGCCGCGTCTGATCGGCCAGGCTGAGAAATTCACCGCCTTCCGAAATGCGCGCGCCGCGCTCGTCACGTCCGGCGTCGCGACGCTGGAGCTCGCGCTCGCCGGAGTTCCCATGGCGGTCGCCTATAAGGTCTCGCACGCCGAATCGCTGTTGCGCTTTCTCATCAAAGTCGAATCGATCGTGCTGCCCAATCTCATCATCGGCGAGAATATCGTGCCGGAATTCCTGCAGGAGGCGGCGACGCCGCGCGCGCTCGCCGAAGCGCTAAGGCCGCTCCTGCGCGAGAGCGCCGCGCGCGAAGCGCAGCTTGCGGCCTTTAAGCGCGTTCGCGCGCGTCTGCTCGAGGCAGGCCGAACGCCGAGCGCCCGGGCGGCTGACATCATCTTAGAATACGCGTCGCGCGGGCGCTCTTAGCGCGTTTATCGATCACACGGAATCATGGGATCGATAAGGACTCGCTCCAAATCAAAATGTTGGAGCCGGTTCTCATCGAAAAAGTCTGTCACCTTTTTCGGAAAGCGCGCAGCGCGTCCGGATCAGAAGGGAATGTCGTCGTCCAGCTGGTCGGAAAGCTTCCCGGCCGGGGCGGGACGCCGCTCGGCGGGACCGCGCTCCATCGGCGAGGAGCGGCCGAAGGAGCCTCCGCCACTCTGGCTGTAGCCGCTGTCGTAGTCGCCTTCGCCGCGTCCGCCGCCCTTGCTGTCGAGCAGGGTCAGTTCGCCGCGAAAACGCTGCAGCACGACATCGGTCGCCTTGCGCTGATTGCCGTCCTTGTCGGTGTATTCGCGGGTCTGCAACTGGCCTTCGAGATAGATCTTGGAGCCCTTGCGGCAGTATTGCTCGGCGATCTTTCCGAGATTTTCGTTGAAGATCGACACATTGTGCCACTCGGTGCGGTCTTTGCGCTCGCCGGTGTTCTTATCGCGCCAGGACTCGGTGGTCGCCACCGAAAAGGAGACGACGCGATCGCCGGACGGCAGCGTACGCACCTCAGGATCGCGGCCGAGATTGCCGATCAGGATCACCTTGTTGACGCTGCCCGCCATTTCGCTCTCCGCTTGCTTGACGCGTGGCACTCTAGTGCAAAGGCCGGTTCCGGGGCGCGCCGGCTCGGCTTGTCCACAGATGATATGTGCGCCCGGGACCCCGAATGTTCGATTTTTGTTCTAGCATCGGTCGTAACCTCGTGCAAGCACACGGAAATTTTGTTCTCTTTTCCTGAGCTTAGAGGGTTTACGCGCGCCAGCGGGCTCCCGGCTTCACTCCATCGTGACGCCGATCGCGACGTCTGAAGGATCAATCTTGCGCGCGAGACCCGCCGTCAGCCGCGCATGGTCCAGCTCGCCCTCCCAGGCGGCGACCACGATGACGGCGACCCCATTGCCGATGAAGTTCGTCAACGCGCGGCATTCGCTCATGAATTTATCGACGCCGAGCACGAGCGACATGCCCGGCGCGAGCTGCGGATCGACCGCCGTCAGCGTCGCCGCCAAGGTGATGAATCCCGCGCCGGAAACGCCGCTCGCGCCTTTCGAGGTCAGCATCGCCACGATGAGAATGGTCGCCTGATGGGACAGATCGAGCTCGACGCCCATCGCGCGCGCGATGAACAGCGTCGTCAGGGTCATATAGATGTTGGTGCCGTCGAGATTGAAGGAATAGCCGGTCGGCACGACGAGTCCGACGACGGACTTGGAGCAGCCGAGCCATTGCAGCTTCTCCATCAGCGCGGGCAGGGCGCTTTCCGATGACGAGGTGCCGAGCACGATGAGCAGTTCGTCGCGCAGATAGGCGATCAGGCTGAAGATGTTGAAGCCGACAGCGCGGGCGATGACGCCCAGCACCAAGACGACGAAGAGCCCGGCCGTGAGATAGAACAGACCGACGAGTCCGGCGAGCGAGAGAAGCGCGGCTGAGCCGTATTTTGCGACCGTATAGGCCATGGCGCCGAAAGCGCCGATCGGCGCCGCCTTCATGATGATGGCGATGACGCCGAACATGGCGTGGCCGACGTCGTCGATGATCACCCGCAGCGCGCGGCCGCGCTCGCCGAGCGCCAGGAGCGCAAAGCCAAAGAGCAGCGAGAACAGCAGAACCTGTAGAATGTCGCCCTTGGCGAAGGCGCCGATCGCGCTGTCGGGAATGATGTCGAGAACGAAATCGACGCCGCCGCGTTTCTCCGCGAGCGCCGTATATTTGGCCACGGCGGAGGGGTCGGGCTTTCCGGCGAACCCCGCGCCGACCTGTGAAAAATTGCCTACGAGGAGGCCGAGCGCGAGGGCGAATGTGGAGACGATCTCGAAATAAAAGAGCGACTTCAATCCGACCCGGCCGACTTTGCGCGCGTCCTCGATATGGGAGACGCCGGAGACGACCGTGCAAAAGATGATCGGCGCGATCGCCATCTTAATGAGCTTGACGAAGCCGTCGCCGAGCGCCTTCACCCAGTCCTGGGCCGCGGCGTGCGGCGCCAGCCAGCCAAAAACCACGCCAAGCGCAATGGCCGCGAGCACCTGTACATAGAGGTGGCGGTAGAGGGGTTTTCTGGTTCGGCTTGGCGCTGAGGACACGGCGGGCGGCACCCCTTTGCCAGCGGGGATTGAAATCGACCTCAGCATAAGAATCGATCCATACGCGCCTGCGCGTCGCCGATTAGCTTCGTTCTTCCCACTTAAAGGGAGCGGCGCCCCTAATCAATTACCCGAGACTCGTGATCCTTTCGACGATAGGTCGTCCAAAAACGATTTCCCCAATTGCTTAAGAAGTCTGATTTTAGGGCTTTAGATAGGGTCAGCAGAAATTCAGCAGTTTTTTTGAGCAGTGGCGTGGGAGTATGTTTGACAATGAATGGCGGGATCTCCGCTTGCAGCGATCCTGTACTTAAATCGACTATTAGGCGCTTCCTTGAGGGCGGCGAACTCTCGACAAACTCCTTTGGCCACTTAGCGACCGGGCCCACTGGGCGAGCCCAAGTGGGCCGGTAGGCGCAGAATAAAATATGTTGCGTGCGACCAGATACGTTCGATCCGCCTGCATGAATGGTATTGTGCAAGAAAACGACAGCGTCACCGGGTTTGATCATCACAGTAACAGCTTCATCTTTCAAACTTTCCATGTCTGACTCTGGCGCCATATGGTAGTAGTTATGGCTACCGGGAATAATAGCGAGAGGAGCATGCTGTAAAGACATGCCTGTTAAATAGGATATGACATTCACCCACAATGCGCTTGAGGCCCGATAATCGCCATCACGTTCAAGTATACCGTAATCAACATGCAGTGCCGTACGATGTGGCGTTAAATTTTCTTCCTTTGATTTCTTAGCCACATAGCATCCCTTGATGCAGGCAATTTTTGAGCCTATAAGGTTGGTAACAACGGATGTGATCTTGGGACTGTCGACCATATCTGCGAACGAAGGGGCCAAACAAAACGCTTCGCACATGTCAATTTTCTTGTTTTCCAAATCAAGCTGCTCGATATCATCGAGCATTGTCATGACTTGTTCAGGAGAAAAAACATCGGGAATAACTAAAAATCCATTTTTAGAAAAAAAAGCTCTTTGCTTGGCGGCGTTCATATCAGTCCAGTTTCGCTCAAACAAAGTTTCGGGCACTTCCATAAGCGCAGCGGTCATAGGTTTGGTCCTTGCTTTGGTCCATGGTCTAAGCTGGCAAGACGTGAAATCTGAGCGATAAACTATCGCTGGATTGATGTCACGGCTCCACGCGTCGGAAGATCAGGACCTGCGCTTCTGTGAAATTGCGTGGCTCCGTCGATCCCCGGCGGAATCGGTCAACCTCATTCCAAAACGCTTCGACAGTTCCGTTGGGCTTGAGCAGGTTTGCGTCAACCCATCGATCGCCTGCCTCGTCTTCCGGCAGGGCTGTGCCGGCAAAAAATGCGGCCTTCTTGTAGCGGAGCGGAATGACGCCAACGAGAAGTAGGCCGGCGGTCTGCACAAGATCGACATAAACGGACGCGGGATAGGCCCATTCATAGGTGTTGTATCGCGTCGACGTCGGATGATTGTTCAGCAGATCGAGCAGTTGGCGCGACGTGTTGGCAAAAAACTCAGAGATCATTAGCCAATAGCCGCCCGGCCGGAGCACGCGGCGGGTATCGATCGCAACCTGGGGTATATGTTGCCAGTGATGCACGGTGCCAGAGGAGACGACCGCGCCATATTCGCCCCCCGTTCCGCGCCAGGCGGCAAGGTCATTGACGACGCGAATGTTGTGATCATCCCGGGACGCTAGATATCCGGTCCCCGTATGCCATTCGCTGTTGGGGTCCATGGCCGTGACGCGCTCATAGCCGAGCTTGTGCAGCGCGTAGGCTGCGTGGGCGCGCCCGCAGCCTACGTCGGCGACGGGGTCTTGCTTGGTGACGCCGAGGCGGCCAAGCAGGGCGTCGACTGCGTGGGGAACGGTCGACTGGCGGAAGAATTCGAATGACGCGCCGACGTCCTCCTCGAGCAGGTGAAGTCGGAAGAGCTCCGCCAGTTCGGGTTCGCGCTTGGCGTCCTCATATGCCCCAACGAGCGCAGCCTCCCATTGCTTCGGATCTTCAAAACCGTTCGTCCAGCGGAAACGGTCCATATCATCCGGGAAAGCTCCGGCCGCGCGATCAACAACAATTGGAGGCTTTTTTCGGAATCCAAGGTTGAGCATTTGCCTCTTTCCTAAAGAGAAAATTGGTGTGGTTCAGATTGGCTTAGTTTGTCGTTTTCGACAAGATGCAGGGCCCATGGCGCGTTTTGGCCGTCGGGGGTGGCCGTCTTCCCCTGGATTTGTAAAATTTTGTTGCGGCGCGTGGCATTTGCCTTGCTCAGCGCCTAAATGACGCTTCCACTCTCCTTCCGGCCTTTGTGAATGGCGATCATCAAGCAAAAGGGCGCGCGAGCGAGCGCATCAATTAACTCCGGCGCAGACTCTAAAACCATCTCGATCCGCGGCGCGCGCGAACATAATCTCAAGAACGTCGATCTAACGATTCCGCGCGATAAGCTCGTGGTGTTCACGGGCCTGTCGGGCTCAGGCAAGTCGTCGCTCGCCTTCGACACGATCTATGCCGAAGGCCAGCGCCGCTATGTCGAGTCGCTCTCGGCCTATGCGCGGCAATTTCTGGAGATCATGCAAAAGCCCGACGTCGATCAGATCGACGGGCTGTCGCCGGCGATCTCCATCGAACAGAAAACGACATCCAAAAACCCGCGCTCGACCGTCGGCACGGTCACCGAGATTCACGACTATATGCGTCTGCTCTGGGCGCGCGTCGGCGTGCCCTATTCGCCGGCGACAGGGCTGCCGATCGAGAGCCAGACCGTTTCGCAGATGGTCGATCGCGTGCTGGCGCTTCCCCAAGGCGCGCGGCTTTATCTGCTCGCGCCGGTCGTGCGCGGCCGCAAGGGCGAATACCGAAAAGAGATCGCCGAATATACGAAGAAGGGCTTTCAGCGCCTTAAGATCGATGGCTCCTATTATGAGATCGTCGAGGCGCCGGCGCTCGACAAAAAATTAAAGCACGACATCGACGTCGTGGTCGATCGCGTCGTCGTGCGCGCCGACATGAACGCGCGACTGGCCGACAGTTTCGAGACCGCGCTCGACTTGTCGGGCGGCCTCGCCGTCGTCGAATTCGCCGACGCGCCAAAGGGCGAGAATGTGCTGCTGGCGCCCGTGCAGCCGGCGGCGAACGTCTCGACCCATTACGCGCCGCATCACATTCTGTTTTCGTCGAAATTCGCTTGCCCAGTGTCGGGCTTCACGATCCCGGAGATTGAGCCGCGGCTGTTTTCGTTCAACAATCCCTTCGGCGCCTGTCCGGTCTGCGGCGGCATCGGCCATGAGCAGAAAGTCGACGCCGACCTCGTCGCGCCCAATCCAAAATTGACGCTGCGAAAGGGCGCGATCGCGCCCTGGGCGAAATCGACTTCGCCCTATTACCAGCAGACGCTCGAAGCGCTCGGCAAGCATTACAAGTTCCGACTCGATGCGCCATGGGAGTCGCTGTCCGACAAGGCGAAGAACGTCATTCTCTACGGTTCGGGCGAAGAGGAGGTCCGCTTTTCCTACGACGACGGCTTTCGCGCCTATGACGTGAAGAAGCCGTTCGAAGGCGTCGTCATCAATCTCGAGCGGCGCTATCTTGAAACCGACAGCGAATGGGCGCGCGAAGAGATCGGCCGCTACATGTCAGCGACGCCCTGTCTTGCTTGCGAGGGCTTTCGGTTGAAGCCCGAAGCGCTCGCCGTCAAAGTCGGGGGCAAACATATCGGCGAAGTCTCGGAGCTTTCCGTGCGCGCCGCGCTCGAATGGTTTCGCGCGCTGCCCGACGCGCTCGACAAGAAGCGCAATGAAATCGCCTTCCGCATCTTGAAGGAAATTCGCGACCGGCTGAATTTTCTGGTCGACGTCGGCCTCGACTATCTGACGCTGTCGCGCAATTCAGGCTCGCTGTCGGGCGGCGAAAGCCAGCGGATCCGCCTTGCCTCGCAGATCGGCTCGGGACTGACCGGCGTTCTCTATGTGTTGGACGAACCGTCGATCGGGCTGCATCAGCGCGACAACGACCGTCTGCTCGACACGCTGCGGCGGCTGCGCAATCTCGGCAACAGCGTCATCGTCGTCGAGCACGACGAGGACGCGATTCTCGCCGCGGATTATGTCGTCGATGTCGGACCCGGCGCCGGCATTCACGGCGGCAAAATCGTCGCGCAAGGGACGCCGCAGGAGATCATGAATGATCCGGCTTCGCTCACCGGGCAATATCTGACCGGCGAGAAGCAGGTGATCCTGCGCCACAAGCTGCGCAAGCCGACGCCCGGCCGTTGGCTCAAGCTCTTTGGCGCGCGCGGCAACAATCTTAAGGACGTCACGGCGGAAGTGCCGCTTGGCCTCTTCACATGCGTGACCGGGGTCTCGGGCGGCGGCAAGTCGACGCTCGTCATCGAAACGCTCTACAAGGCCGTCGCGCGACGGCTCTCCGGCGCGCATGAGCACCCGGCGCCCTTCGATCGCCTCGAAGGCCTGGAACAGATCGATAAGATCATCGACATCGACCAGTCGCCGATCGGGCGCACGCCGCGCTCAAACCCGGCGACCTATACCGGCGCGTTCACGCCCATCCGCGAATGGTTCGCAGGCCTCCCCGAGGCGAAGACGCGCGGCTACGCGCCGGGACGCTTCTCCTTCAACGTCAAGGGCGGACGCTGCGAAGCCTGCCAGGGCGACGGCGTCATCAAGATCGAGATGCACTTTCTCCCGGACGTGTACGTGACCTGCGACGTCTGCAAGGGGAAGCGTTACGATCGCGAAACGCTCGAAGTGAAATATCGCGAGAAGTCGATCGCCGACGTGCTTGACATGACGGTCGAGGAGGCGGCGAATCTGTTCAAAGCGGTGCCGTCGATCCGCGACAAGATGGAGACGTTGAAACGCGTCGGTCTCGATTACATTCATGTCGGCCAGCAGGCGACGACGCTGTCGGGTGGCGAAGCTCAGCGCGTCAAGCTCTCCAAGGAGCTGTCCCGCCGCTCCACCGGCCGCACGCTCTATATTCTCGACGAGCCGACGACGGGCTTGCATTTCCATGATGTCGCCAAGCTTCTGGAGGTGCTGCATGAACTCGTCGAGCAGGGCAACAGCGTCGTGGTCATCGAGCATAA
>DATBRI010000087.1:0-21576 GCA_036560365.1 Methylocystis sp. | reverse complement strand
TGAGATCGAAGATGCAGGTGACGACCTCGCCGCCCTCCTTGCGGATCTTCGCAAAAATCGGCGCGAGCTCGTCGAAGGCGTTCCAGCTGTCGGAAAGCATGAGAAAGCGGTCGCCGCCGGCGATCGCGATCTCGGAGTCGGGCGCGGCGTCGCCGCCGACAAGCTCGCCGATGAAGCCGTTGGCGGTCAGGAGCCGGCCGCCCTCGCAGCGAACCGCCACCGCCGGCATATCGAAGCTTTCGCCGCTGTAGAGGCCGCGCGTCACTTCCTTGACGACGCGCTGAATGCCGGTGCCGGCGTCGCGCTTGATCGTTCCCGTCACGTCGACCAGCAGCCGTCGCGCCGGCAGCGGCGCGCCTTGAGCAGCCGGAGCGCCCTCACCGGACGCCGCCTGCGTCGGGGGCTCGGACGATGGGGCGCCAAAGCGCGCTCTGAACGCATTCGCGGCGTCGGCGAAGAACGCTTCGATCGGTCGGAGAAAGCCGTAGATATGGCCGGAGACGGAATAGATCAGCCGGTAGCGCTCATGGGTCAGATGCAGGAGTTCGGCGCGCAAATGATCAAGCTGAAATTCGAGCAGGCGGATGCGTTCGCGCTCCTGCTCGGGATCTCGGTTTTGCCGCTCGCTCATGACGCCGCCGTTGCGCCCTGCGCTTCCGCCGCGCGGGCGTCATCGAGAAGCGCCTGCAGCATGTCGTCGATATCGTGGCGGGGACGCCAACCGGTCGCTTTCGTCAATCGCGTCGCGTCGCAGGCGACGCTGGCGATGTCGCTTTCCGGACGCAGCAGCGCCGGATCGACCGTGATCTCAAATTGCGCGCTGGCACGCCCCCGCAGCCGCTCGAGCAGCGCTTCCATGCGATGCGCCCGTCCGGAGGCGATGTTGAAGATCGAGACGGCGGCGGGCAGATCCCGCGCCTTTTCGATCAGCCGCAAATAGGCGTCGATGACGTCGCGCACGTCGAGGAAATCGCGCGCCTTGGAGAGATCGCCGACCTTGAGGCGGGGCTCGGCGCGGCCGGTCTCGATCGCGGCGATCTGCGCGGCGAAGGAGGCGAGGGCGAAGTTGCGATTGCGCTGGCCAGGCCCGGAATGATTGACCGGACGCGCCACGATGAGCCGCCCCTTGGGCGCCAGGAGATCGGAAAGCGCGCTCTCGGCGGCGACCTTCGAGCGGCTGTAGACGTCGACGGGCCGCAACGGGGCGTCCTCGCTCAAAACGCCGTCCCGAAAGCTCGCGCCATAGGCGGCCGCCGTCGAGGCGAAGAGAAAAACGGCCGTGGGGCAGTGACGGGCGATCGCCGCGCCGAGCGCGAAGGAGCCATGAAAATTCACCCGCCAGGTCAATTCGGCGGCGTGCAGCGCCTGCGCGATCGACGACTGACCCGCAAGATGCACGACGAGGTCGGGACGCAAGCGCGCAATCAGCGCGTCGATCGCGGCTTCATCGACAAGATCCGCGACAGCCTCGGCGAAAGCCTTATGGCCGCCATGTTCGCCGGGACGCAGCAGCAGCGACCGCGTCGCCCGCGGATAGGCCTCGGCCAAAGCGGCGCAGAGGTGTCCGCCGACAAATCCGGCGCCGCCCGTCACCAAGATGCGCTCGAAGGCGGCCATCGCGGGCGCCCTTTTTCAGGTTAGGCCGACTCGCGCCGCAGCCGCTCGAGATCGGCGTCAACCATCTCGCAGATCATTTCGCGAAGATCGATCTCCGGCTTCCAGCCGAGAACCTGCCGCGCCTTGCTGGAATCGCCAAGCAAAACGTCCACCTCGGCCGGACGGTAGAACGCCGGGTCGATGATGACGAATTTCTCCATGTCGAGGCCGGCGTGCTTGAAAGCGATGTGGCACATGTCGCGCACCGTGGTGGTGACCCCGGTCGCGACGACATAGTCGTCAGGCTTTTCCTGCTGCAGCATCAGCCACATGGCGCGCACGTAATCCTTGGCGTGGCCCCAGTCGCGCTTGGCGTCGATATTGCCGAGCCGCAACTCGTTGGCGAGGCCGAGTTTGATCGCGGCGACGCCGGTCGTGACCTTGCGGGTGACGAATTCGACGCCGCGCAGCGGGCTTTCATGATTGAAGAGAATGCCCGAGGAGGCGTGGAGGCCGAAGCTCTCGCGATAGTTCACCGTGATCCAATGGCCGTAGAGCTTCGCCACGGCATAGGGGCTGCGCGGGTAGAAGGGCGTCTTTTCGCTCTGCATCGGCTCTTGAATGAGGCCGTACATTTCCGAGGACGACGCCTGGTAGAAGCGCGCTTTGGGCGCGCCGAGCCGCATCGCTTCAAGCACATTGGTCACGCCGACGCCGGTCACGTTCGCGGTGAGGATCGGCTGGCGCCAGGACGACGCGACATAGGATTGCGCCGCGAGATTGTAGATTTCGTCCGGCTGAATGTCCTGAACGGTGCGCAGCAGGCTTGAGAGATCGGCGAGATCGGCGTCGTGCAAAGTCAGCTTGCCGCTGATGCCGAGCCAGCGCAGGCGATGGTCCTCGACGCCTCGGTGCGATGAGCGGCGCACTACGCCATGAACCTCATAGCCCTTGTCGAGGAGAAATTGGGAAAGATAGGCGCCGTCCTGTCCTGTAACGCCGGTCACCAGCGCGCGCTTGGTCATTAATGGTCCTGTTCAAAATGGCCGGCGGCCGTTGCGAAGGCGAACTCCGCGGCGGCGCCTCGGGCGGTTCTCGCCCCAGCCGCGAGCGGGCGCAAAGGGCGCGCGCGACGGAATTACAGAAACAGGGCGCCTGAAGCAAGAGCGTGGGTGGGAACGGGCCGGACGGCGGCAGTCGCCGCCGTCTCGGTGTCGGGAATTGGCGTTGGTCCGCTTACGCCGGTTTGTCGGGCGGCGGCAGTTTGCCTTCAGGCGTCGCCTTGTCGATGACCTCGGGCAGATATTGGGCGAGAAGCGCTTTCGCCTTTTCGATGTCGACGCCGGCGCTCTTGGCGATTTCCATCAGCTTATCGGCGTTGACCACCTTGCTGATGTCCATCTCGCTGATCTTTTCATTGGGACCCAGGCCGACCCAGGAGTGAATCTGCTTCCCCAGTCCGGAATTCTCGAAATTCTTGACGACGCCGTCGAGGCCGCCCTGCTTCTCCACATAATCCTTAATAAGATTCAGAGCTTCAGCCCCGACCACGCCGCCAGCGATCGCTTTGAGCCAACTCATGATTATCCTCCCTTTTCCAAAAAGCGCGCGCCTTGCGCTGCGCTAGCTGAGATAAGGCGGGGCATGGGCTTTACAATGGCAGGCGTCGCCGACACAGGCTAAGTCATTCATTCAAATAGAAGATCCGCCTTCCTTTCGCCCCAGCGCCGAATTTCCGCCCAAATGTCCGGCGCGCTTTCGGCGTAGCGGAAGAGATGGCGGTCCTGCGCATCGATCACGCCCTCGTCGAGCAGGAAATCGACGTCAAAGGCGCGCCGCCAATAGCTTTCGCCAACGAGAATGATCGGGATCGGTTTCACTTTGCCTGTCTGCACGAGCGTGAGCGTCTCGAACAATTCGTCGAAGGTGCCGAAGCCGCCGGGAAAAGCCACCAGAGCCCGGGCGCGCAGCATGAAATGCATTTTGCGCAGCGCGAAATAGCGAAAGCGCAAGCAAAGCGACGGCGTGACATAGCTGTTGGGCAGCTGCTCATGCGGCAGGGTGACGTTGAGCCCGACGGTTTCGGCGCCGGCTTCGAAGGCGCCGCGGTTCGCGGCCTCCATGATGCCCGGTCCGCCGCCGGTGACGATGGCGAGGCGCGGCCAATCTCCGCTTTCGCGGGCGGCGCCGACCAGCGCGCCGAACTCGCGCGCGATTCGATAGTAACGCGCATTTTCGCTGGACGTTTTGCGGCCGCGAACCCTTTGGCGAGGGTCGCGTCGCCGGGATTGGCTGTCGCGCGCGCCTGCGCTTCGGCGAGACGGTTGTCCGCTAAAGCGGGCTCGACGATTCGCGTCGAGCCGAACACGACGATCGTGTCGGTGACGCGATGGCGTCGCAGCAGCAGTTCGGCCTTGAGATATTCGAGCTCCAGTCGGGGACCGCGCGCGTCGGCCGAGGTCAGGAAATCAAAGTCTTCGTCGGTCTTGCGATAGGAGGGGCTGGAAAGGATCGCCTGCAGCCGCTTGGCCGCGGCGAGATCAGGGATGTGCGGGGCCGGGAGTTCGGACGCCTTGCGCCCGTCAGCATCGAGTCGAGGGTCTCGCTCGTCGTCATTTACGCTCAATAGTCCGCTCCCTGCATCCGCTCCTTGATCCGCTCTTGATCGCTCTTGGCGCTTTTCTTTATTTCCGGATACGGCCGGCGTATATGACGCGCCGGACGCCGAGGCGAAGATTTATCCTGGAGCAGGGCGAGAGCGCATGGCTGGGCATAGTCAATTCAAGAATATCATGCACAAGAAGGGCAAGCAGGACGCGATCCGCTCCAAGCTGTTTTCAAAGCTCGCCCGAGAAATAACCGTCGCCGCCAAGATGGGCCTGCCCGACCCCAATATGAACGCGCGGCTGCGCGCCGCCGTTCTCGCGGCCCGGGCGGAGAATATGCCAAAGGATAATATCGAGCGCGCGATCAAGAAGGCCTCCGGGGCCGACGCCGAGAATTACGATGAGGTGCGCTACGAGGGCTATGCGCCCGGCGGCGTCGCGGTGATCGTTGAGGCGCTGACGGACAATCGCAACCGCACGGCCGGCGAGGTGCGCTCCTATTTCACCAAGGCCGGCGGCGCGCTCGCCGAGACCGGCGCCGTGTCCTTCATGTTCGACCGAGTCGGCCTCGTCGAGTTCGACAAGAAGGCGGCGACGGAAGATGGGATGATGGAGGCGGCGATCGACGCGGGCGCCGACGACGTCTCGACGACCGACGAAACGCATGAAGTGATCACGTCCGTCGAATCGCTGCGCGACGTCGCCAAGGTTCTCGAAGAGAAATTCGGCGAGCCGCGCAAGGCGGCGCTCGTCTGGCGCCCGCAGAACACGATCAAGGTCGACGATGAGTCGGGCGAGAAAATCCTCAAGCTCGTTGGCGCGCTCGAGGATAATGACGACGTTCAGAACGTCTACGCCAATTTCGAGGTCTCCGACGCGCTGGTCGCCAAGCTCTCGGGATAGTCCGGCGACGGGGCGATGACGCCGATCCGCGCCGGGGTGAGAGATGCGCAATAAGCGAGGCTATCACCACGGGTCGCTCAAGCAGGCGCTGATCGACGCCGCTCTGGAAATTCTCGCCGAAGGCGGACCGTCGGCGCTGACGCTCACCGAGGCGGCGCGCCGCGCCGGCGTTTCGCCCGCCGCCCCCTACCGTCACTTCAGCGGACGCGACGCGCTGATGAGCGAGCTGGCGCGCCGCGGTTTCGAGACCTTCGGCGCACGAATTGAAACGGCATGGGACGAAGGCCGGCCCGACGCCAAGAGCGCGATGCGGGCGATGTGCGCCGCCTATCTCAAATTCGCGCGTGAAGAGCCCGGACTCTACGCGGCGATGTTCGGGCAGGCGCAAACGCTCGCCGATCCGGGAGCAGGCGGCGCCGCCGACCATGCGCTGGAGATCCTGTGGCGCGCCGTGGTGGCGTGGCTGCAACAGGCGGGCGCGCCGGCGCAGGGCGCCCGCTACGCCGCGCTGCAAATATGGTCGCTGGCGCATGGCGTCGCCATGCTGACCATCTCCGGCCATTTCGATCCCGTGAAAAGCGCGGATCCGGCGCTGGTGCTCGAGAGCGCCGCGCAAGGCGTGATGGAGAGCGCTGTCGCGCGCGCCAAAGCCGCGCCCGTATAATCTCTTGATAAAGCGCGGTCAGGCGTCAAATTACGCGCGCGCTTTAATCCTTCATTAACGTTAACGCCCTCAAATGACGCAAATCCCAATTGCGTGAGGGCTCCCGTGACGCAAGCGTCATCCCGACATATCCGCTTCAGAGGCAGGTCCTTTCCCGTCCTGACGCTGGAGCCTGAGCAGCCGATCGAAGGCTGGTTCGAGCAGCTCGACGCGTTGCTTGAACAGTCGCCGGCCTTCTTCAGCAGGAAGTCGATCGTCATCGACCTCGCCAAATTGACGCTCGAGCGGCCGCAACTCCTCGACCTTCTCGAAAAACTCACCCAGCGCGGCATACGCGTCATGGGACTGTCGGGCGTCGACCCGTCGTGGGCCTCCGACGATCTGCCGCCGATTCTGGCCGGCGGCCGCGCCACCCCGCAACCGCCGCCGGACGCCAGCGCAACGCGCGCCAAAGACGCAAATCCTGGAACGCTGACCCCAAGCGAAGAAGCAGCCTTCGAGGATATCGCCAATGCGCTCGGCGCCGGCGGCGCGCAGGGCGTCGATCTCAAGGCGGCCGAGCCGCCGCCGCCGGCCACGCCGCTGATCCTCCTTGAACCGGTGCGCTCCGGCCAGTCGATTTATCATCCCGATGGCGACGTGACCGTGATCGGCTCTGTCGCGTCGGGGGCGGAAATCATGGCGGGCGGCTCGGTGCATATCTACGGAACGCTGCGCGGCCGCGCGATGGCCGGCGCCTATGGCGAAAAGCGGGCGCGAATTTTCTGCCGCAAGCTCGAAGCCGAGCTGCTTTCGGTTTGCGGCGTTTATCTTACCGCCGACGAGATCTCCGCGAATGTTCAGAGCCAATCCATCCAGGCCTGGCTCGAAAACGAGACGGTCAAGATCGCGCGGCTCGATTAAGAGAGGACGAACAATGGCCAAGACTTTGGTGGTGACCTCCGGCAAAGGAGGCGTGGGAAAGACAACGTCGACCGCGGCTCTCGGCGCCGCGCTGGCGCAACAGGGTCACAAGGTCGCGGTCGTCGACTTCGACGTCGGCCTGCGCAACCTCGATCTCGTCATGGGCGCCGAGCGGCGCGTCGTCTTTGATCTCATCAACGTCGCCCAGGGCGACGCGAAGCTGCATCAGGCGCTCATCCGCGACAAGCGCTTGAGCAATCTCTATCTGCTTCCCGCGTCGCAGACGCGCGACAAGGACGCCTTGACCGAAGAGGGCGTGAAGCGCGTCATCGACGAGTTGCGCGAAAAGTTCGACTGGATCGTCTGCGACAGTCCCGCCGGCATCGAACGCGGCGCGACGCTCGCGATGCGATTCGCCGACGTCGCGGTGGTCGTCGCCAATCCGGAAGTCTCCTCGGTGCGCGATTCGGATCGCATCATCGGATTGCTCGACGCCAAGACCGAACGCGCCGAAAAGGGCGAACGCGTCGAGAAGCATCTGCTGCTGACGCGCTATGACGCGCAGCGCGCGGGCCGCGGCGAGATGCTCAGCGTCGACGACGTGCTCGAAATTCTCTCGATACCGCTGCTTGGAATCGTGCCGGAGAGCGAAGACGTTCTGCGCGCCTCGAACGTCGGCACGCCGATCATTCTTCACAACGCCATGAGCTCTGCTGCGCGCGCCTATTCGGAAGCGGCGAAGAGGCTGTGCGGCGAAAAACTGCCGGTGAACATTCCCGCTGACAAGAGGGGACTCTTCGTTCGGCTCTTTGGTCGGAGGGCGGCATGAATATTTTTGGATTGTTCGGGCGCCGCGGCGCCACCGCGCCGGTTGCGCGCGAGCGCCTGCAGATCCTTCTGGCGCATGAACGCAAATCGTCGCGCGATTCGGGTCTGATCACCCTGCTGCACAAGGAAGTCCTCATCGCGATCTCCAAGCACATCAACATCGACCCCGAAAAGGTCATGGTGAAGATGCATCGCAAGGAGGACATGTCGCTGCTCGAGATCGACATCGAGATCGAGCCGGAGGCGACGCTCGAAAGCGGCCCGGCGTTTGAAGACGACGCCGTGCTTGAAGAAGATTTGAGCGGCAAGGCGGCCTGATTCCCAGCGCGAGACGCTTGCACAATCCAACCGCTCCGGCGGCGCAGCCCGATGGCGGCGCCGCCGTGCCAATTGCGACGCGCTTGACGGCGCCGCGCCGATCTCTTTTTTTGGCGCGGCGCTTTCCCTTGCGCCAATGTTAATGCATATTACATTGGTGTCGGCCCCGCTTTGCGGCGGGCGGCCGTTGACAACCTGGAGCCGAATCATGAGCTGCCATCGTTATTCCCGCCTATCGCCGTCCGGTGAGGGCGGATCGCCCTCATGGCATTACGGGCGAATGTCCTGGAGGCCTTACGAGATCGCGGCGGTGATCCTCGGCTTTTTCATCTTCTGGCCGCTGGGCCTCGCGATTCTGGTCTGGAAGCTTTGGCAGCGCAGCCAGGGCTATGAAGGCGGTTTCTACGCTTTCGCCCAGGAGCAGGGCGCGCGGGTGAGGGAAGCCGTGAGCGGCGTCGCCCGAGAGGGTTCGGCCGCTTGGGGTGGACCGTCGTTCATGCGCTCGACCGGCAATGTCGCTTTCGATGAATGGCGCGAAGGCGAACTGGCGCGTCTCGAGGAAGAGCGCCGCAAGGTCGCCGAAGCGGAGCGCGATTTCGCCGAACATATCGACCAGCTGCGCCGCGCCAAGGACCGCGACGAGTTCGATTCCTTCATGCGCGGCCGCAAGACCGACGAGGGCAAAGGCGCGTAAGGCCGGTTGAGGCTGCGCAGGCGTTGAACTGAAAAAAAAGGCGCAAATCGGGATGTCCGATTTGCGCCTTGACGTTTTGCGCTGGCTTCGCGGCCACTTTCTCCCCGCGCCCGCGCTTTTTAAACGCTTTAACGAGGAATGACGGACCGTTGGCGCGTCAGAAGGCCCCCTCTGACGAATCCGGTCTTGCCCTGATAAGAGACGTGGCACCAGCCTCGGCCCAGTCCGCTTCTGCAGCGAAGAACGTCGACCTTTGCGCCGGCGGGAATCGTCTCGATAACCCGTGAAAATATGCTGGCGCGCCGTTTTAGACTGGCTGCGTCAGTTGTCACAACTGGCGCAACGATGACGTTCTTTCCGGACGTCCCGAGCGCAGGCGCGTTCACCCACCCCGTCTTCGAACCGAAGCGGACTTGGCACCAGCTGTGGCGCCAGCCCGGGTTGCAGCTCAACACCTGCACATCAGATCCGGCCGGAATCTGACCTATTCTGCGCCATGAGGTCCCTGGTCCAGCGCGAAGGGTTGCCGGACTTTGGGCGGTGGCCGCCTGTGCAATGTCCTGGACAAAAAAAGCGACGAGGCCGACCGTCGCTGCAGCGAGCATGTTTCGCATGACTAAATCTCCCAAATGAACTCAACGGACTTCTGTCTCGCACCCTTGCGCCGACATATCAGCCGAGCGGATGGAAGTTTTACTGAGATATAGAGGGTCTTTCAACGCTCCGACTCATTTGTTGTTCAGGACAAGAAAAAGACAAACCGCAGCGCGTGTCTGCAGAGCGCGCCGCGTCTCGGCGAAAGGCGTATTTACGTTCGCACTCTACATTGTCCGCCATGCACGCCTCCGTCCGATACAAAGCTACGCCGCGCGTGCGTGACTTATGCGGCGAAAAAGCTCGAAGAGCACGGGTTTAACGAAAAGAAGAGCGAGGGAAATACCAAATTTTCCTTCGGCGCTGTTTGCGATACCCGCGATCCTGCCTTCCCGCCGGCGATTACGCCTCGCGACTGGAAGACCGCGGATTAGAGGAAAATGCCAGCGTCTTGTGGCCGCTATCCTTCCGCGGCTCTCGTTGTGGCGTTTGCGCCACAATAAAAGAAAAAGGGGAACGCGTAATTTTTAACGGAGCTGAACAAGGCGCAAATCGGCAATGTCCGATTTACGCCTTCACTACGCCATGACGATGACTTGTTGCGACTTATCCGTTATGGGTAGCGAATGTTTGTTAGAGACGCCTGCAAAAGCGTCAGGTTCGGCGCGTATTCTCAATATTAAACGACGCTCGCGCCGAGGCCAGTCTTTCAAGCGACCTTCTCGCCTTGTGCGTTAACAGAAAGATCTTCAGCTTCAATGCGCCAGCCCACTCGTCCGTTCATAACGGCATATAAAGGTCGGTCTTCCAAACTTCGCACGGCCAATCCGTGGAAGATCGACGAGGCTGAAACCGCAGGGGGGCGTCCATCGTTTCACGAACCGAGCGCTTCGGCCGCCCTTGAGGTCGAACGTGACGCCTCATATCTGGCGGCTCTAGACGCAGCGGACGCGGTTTTCGGCGCCAAAGCGGCTGAACATCCCCAAATTCTTTCGCCATCGACGGGCCTTCCGGGGCGCGTGCTCCCGAACCTCCTGCAAGAAGACATTACAAGCTCGCTTCCCGCCGCAAGGGGCGCATCAACTCAGACGCGCCGTGCGCGTCAGCCCGTCAAAGTCGTGGAAGCCGTTCGTGCGGAACCCAAAAAGGTGAAGCCGCAGACCGCAGCGGTTGCGCCGACTCCCCCCGTGCCGCGCGCCAAAGAGCCCGAACCCGAAATCATTCTCGAGACGTCATCCCGGCCGATCAGGATGATTCGGAGGAAGTGGGTTTTGAAGACTGAACTCAAGGCCGGCGAATCCTGGAAGCGACGTTTAAGCAAATTTGCGCGTTGAGCGCGCTTCGCCGAGCAGGCGACTCCTGTCGCCGCCGTCTTGAGCAGCGCACGCGGTCCAGCATGCCGGGGCGTGTGGATCGCCCGTCACGGTCAGCAAATATTTGAACATTAACCACAATTTTCGACCCTGAATTAACGCCCCGGCGCCCATCCTCGCGGGATGGTCCGCCGCGCCAATCCATCGCTGCCATTGCTGGCGCTCGTCGCGGCGACGCTGTCCGCCTGCTCGATCGGGCAAAAGCCCCAGCGGCCGGCCTGGCGCACCCAGGCTGAAAACGCCTGTCTCGCCGAAAGGCGCGTCAACGCTTCCGATTTCATCGCGCTCGCGCCCGAAGTCGACGGTCCCGGCATCTGCGGCCTCACCAGGCCGTTCAAGGTGACGGCGCTGCAAGGCGGCGCTGTTTCCTTCAACGCGACCGCGACCCTCGACTGCTCGATGGTCGCGGAACTCGACCAATGGCTCGCCGACACGGTCCAGCCCGCGGCGAAGGCGCGCTTTGGACAGCAGGTCGCGCAAATCAATTCGATGGGCTCTTACGCCTGCCGTGGCATGAACAATCAGCGCGGCGCGCAGCTTTCCGAACATTCCTTCGGCAATGCGCTCGATATCGGCGGCTTCGTGCTCGCCGACGGCCGCGAGATCACGCTTGTCCGCGACTGGGGGCGCGGCGACGCCCAGACCCGCGCCTTTCTGATGGACGTGCATCGCGGCTCATGCGGCCATTTCTCGACCGTGCTGTCGCCCGGCTCCAACGCCTTCCACTACAATCATATGCACGTCGATCTGGCGATGCACGGCCGCTCGGGGCGCAGCATCTGCAAGCCCGAGCCGCAGGAGACTCTGCCGCCGCCCGACGCCTCGCCGCTCCTCGCTGAGCGGCGCGCGCCGCCTGCGCCGGATGACGAGACCGATAATGACACGACGGGCAAGCCGCCGCTCGCGGCGTTCGAGGGACCTGGCGTTGGCGCGCGGGATGGCTTCGGATCCCTCGCCGGACCGGAGGCCTATGCGCCGCCGCCCCCGCCGCCGCTGCCGCCGCGCCGCGATGGCATCGGCCAGCTCATCGACGATCCGGATCAGACCTCGAGCATCGGCCGGCGCCGTACTTTCTAGATTGCTGCGAGCCAATCCGGCTCAGCGCTTGCTCGCGCCCACATTGATGAGCCGCAGAACGAGCCACGCCGGCACGACGAAGATGGCGCCGGCGAGCACATAGCTGACAAGCTCCCGCACCGCGCCGAAGCCGAGCTGATAGATGCGGTCGAAGAAGGCCTGGACGCCGCGAAAAATGTCGATCGGCCGTAGTTCGAGCCACATCAGCAGGGCGCCGACGACGAGGGAAATGAAAAGCAGCCGCGCGAAAGTGTTGAGCGGCGAGCCGCCGAGGAAATTTTCAAACGTATTGTTCGACGCCATCTGGGTGGTTTCCTGTGACATTTTCTCGGAGCTCGGCAGGAGCAGCACGTCGCGCGCGGCCTCTGGCCGCTCAGCCCGGCGCGGCTTGTCGAGATGCGGCCAATTGGCGAAAGGTCCCTGATCAGCCATGGGGGCGCTCCTTCCGACGCGTCGCTCTGGTCCTCACGGAGCGCCTCCGGGCGAGGTCTCTTCGCGGAAGAGGCGCATTATGCGGCGCAGAAAGCGCTCGGTAAAGGAGAGCGCGCGCTCGAACTCCTCTTCGCTCGGCGCCATGTTCGGCCTCGCCGCGGGCGGGACGGGTACGGCGTCGGCGCGGGCTTTGAGCGCGGCGTTCTCCTTGCGCAGACGGTCGATCTCCGCCTCGAACGCGGCGCGCTCCTCGGCGCCGAGCCGACACACGGTGACGCCGTCCTTCACCGAACAATAGGACAGGGCGCCGGTTTCTTTATTCAACCGGACGTAGCCGCCCTCGGTAGGGGTGAGCGTGAAGCGCTCGCCGTCCGGCGCGATGATCGGCGGCGGCGTCTCGGCGGCCGCCGGCGCTCCGAAAGACGCGGCAAAGACGATCGCGAGGAAAAGATGCTGTGCTCGGCCCATGGTCGCCGCTCTTAAGGGAAAGCTCGCTCGCACATGGGCGCTTGTCGTTCCTGCGTCAATGGACGGAGCATATTGGCCGCGCTTGAATGGCGCGGCGGGCGCGGTCATATAGCTATAGCCGGAGCGCTTTAGCGGGCTCTGGCCGAAGAGGCGCCAACAGGGCTTCCACGATATGTCGCGTCCGCCGCTCAATTCGCCTTTCCTGCTCGGCTTCGATGAGATCGAACGGGCGCTCGACCGCGTCGCCCGCACCGCGTCCGACGGCTACCCGCCCTATAATATCGAGCGTATTCCGCGCGGCGAGAGCGCGCCGGAACGGCTGCGCATCACGCTCGCGGTCGCGGGCTTCACCCGCGATCAGCTTGACGTCTCGCTCGAAGAAAATCAGCTCGTCATCCGCGGGCGCCAGACCGAGGAGCGAGAGCGCCATTTCCTCCATCGCGGCATCGCCGCGCGGCAGTTTCAGCGCGCCTTTCTCCTGGCCGAAGGGATGCAGGTGCTCGGCGCCGATCTCGTCAACGGGCTGCTCTCGATCGATCTGGCCCGGCCAGAGCTGGAGCGGATCGTCAAGAAGATCGAGATCGCGGCCCGCGACTGATCGCTTATGTCATCCGCGATTTCAGGATCGACGCTAACGAGACCAAATTGGTCGCTGCGACAGATCGCCGACGCCATGTGCTTGAGAGCCTCTGCAGAAAGCCCTATCAGGAGACATGTTCGAGCTTGCCGTCGCGTTTGTATTGATACTCATCAACGGGATTTTCTCGTTGTCCGAACTCGCCATTGTTTCGTCGCGCAAAGTGCGGCTGAAGACTTTGGCCGCCGAAGGTCGCCGCGGCGCCGCCGCCGCCTTGGCGTTGGCGGAAAATCCGGGACGCTTCCTCTCCACCGTGCAGATCGGGATCACCCTCGTCGGCGTCCTCGCGGGCGCCTTTTCCGGCGCCGCGCTCGGCCAGCGGCTCTCGCAAGAGCTGCGCGGCCTTGGTCTCTCAGGGCCTGCGGCGGATTGGATCGGCTATGGCGGCGTCATCGGCTTCATCACCTATCTTTCCGTCGTGATCGGCGAATTGCTGCCCAAGAACATCGCGCTGCGCCACGCGGAAGCCATCGCCTGCCGCATGGCGGCGCCGATGACTTTTCTTTCCACACTGGGGACGCCGGTGGTCTGGCTGCTCGATGAGTCGACGAAGCGCATCTTGCTGCTCGTCGGCCAGGCGAATGTGCTTCAGTCCTCGGTCACCGACGAGGAGATCAAAAGCTTTGTCGCCGAGGCGCATTCGGCGGGGGCGATCGAGGCCGACGAACAGCAGATGATCGCCGGCGTGCTGCGACTGGGCGACCGCGCCGCGCGGGCGCTGATGACCCCGCGCACGGAGGTGGATTGGCTCAATCTCGGCGAGCCGGAGAACCTTCTGCGCGAGAAGCTCATCGAGACGTCCCATGCGCGCCTGCCCGTCAGCCGGGGCGATATGGACGACATGATCGGCGTCTTGCTGATCCGGGATCTGCTCGGGCCCGCGCTGCGCGGCGAGCCGCTCGACCTCGAAGCCCATGTTCGATCGGCGCCGGTCGTGCCCGATTCGATCGATGCGCTCGACGCGCTGAACGTTCTGCGGGAAGCCGAGACGCCGATGGCGCTCGTGCATGACGAATATGGCCATTTCGAAGGCGTGGTGACCCCGGCGGATATTCTCGACGCCATCGCCGGCGCGTTCAGGTCCGACGAGGGGCATGAGGAGCCCGAAGCGCTTCAGCGCGAAGACGGCAGCTGGCTGCTCGCCGGCTGGATGCCGGTCGATGAAATGGCCGAGCTTTTGCACGTCGCGCTTCCCGAAAACAGGAGCTTTGAGACCGTGGCGGGGCTAGTCCTCGACGGACTCATTCGTTTTCCCACTCTCGGCGAAACGGTGGAGAAGCTCGGATGGCGCTTCGAAGTCATCGATCTGGACGGACGCCGTCTCGATAAGGTGCTCGCGTCCCGGCTTCCCGCCGAGGGCCCGTAGTCGCCCCGATAGCGGCGAAACTGACAGCCTGAATTTTGCAATAGTCAGTGGACAGATTTTGCGGGGGCGGCGCGCCGCCGGCGCGCCCCCTGTCGCGGGAGGTCAGTGCAGGCTCACCATCTGCAATTGATTTTCACGAGCGTTGCCGATGCAGCCTTCTTCCGAATCCGCAAGCACGATCGGGGCGCCATCCGCGCCGAAGAGCGCGAAGATCGTCAGCCCGGGCGCAATTTGCGGCGCCTGGGGGTAGAGTCGGTTGACGTCTTCCGAGCGCATCGGCCGCACATAAGCGATGAGGCCATCGCCAAGTTGCGCAAACTGCTCGGTCGTCAGCGGAGACTCTCTGGGTTCTGTCGCGGTCTTCATCATGTCCATCTTGACCTCCATAGCGGTCCTTTCGCACCGCCGACGGCGCCCATTAGGCGGCCCGCCGTCTGAATTTAGATGTGTAGCGTTTGGAGATTTTGAAGGGGTCGCGGCTACAGGCCGAGCGCCAGCCTTGCGGGATCTTCGAGCAACTCTTTGACGCGCACCAGGAAAGTGACGGCTTCCTTTCCGTCGACGAGACGGTGATCGTAAGACAGCGCGAGATACATCATCGGCCGCGCTTCGATCTTGCCGTCAACGACCACGGGACGTTCCTGGATCTTGTGCATGCCGAGAATGCCCGCTTGCGGCGCATTCAATATCGGCGTTGACATGAGCGAACCATAGACGCCGCCATTCGAAATCGTGAAAGTGCCACCCTGCAGATCGGCGATGTCCAGCGCGCCGTCGCGGGCCCTGCGGCCGAGTTCGGCGATGGCGCGTTCGATCTCGGCGAGCGACAGACGGTCGGCGTCGCGCACCACCGGGACGACGAGCCCCTTCTCCGTGCCGACGGCGACGCCGATGTGGCAGAAGCGCTTGTAGATGATGTCGGTCCCGTCGATCTCCGCGTTGACGGCGGGGACTTCGTCGAGCGCCTGACAGCAGGCCTTGACGAAGAAACCCATGAAGCCAAGCTTCACGCCGTGCCTCTTCTCGAAGGCGTCCTTGTAGCGTTTGCGCAATTCGATGAGCGCCGACATGTCGACTTCGTTGAACGTCGTCAGCATGGCGGCGGTGTTTTGCGCTTCTTTCAGACGTCGCGCGATGGTCTGGCGCAAGCGCGTCATCTTCACCCGTTCTTCGCGGCGAGCGTCTTCCTGCGGAATGGGGACACGCGGCGGCGGCGCGTCGGCTCGCGCTTCCGGGGCGGGAAGCTCTTGCGCGCCGGCGTCTTGCGCGAGCTGGGGGGCTGGCGACTGACGCGCGGCGAATTGAACGACGTCCGATTTCAGCGCCTGACCGCGCTTGCCGCTGCCGGGAACCTGAGCGATATCGATTCCCTGTTCGACGGCGATCTTGGCGGCGGCGGGCGCAGGCGGCATCGCCGCCGCGGCCGGCGCTGGCGCAGCCGGAACGGGCTTAGGCGCAGGCGCCGTGGGCGCCGGTTTCGGCGCGGGGCTTTTACCGACGGCCGCGCCGCTCTTTCCAGGCGCCGAGGCGCCCTCGGCGATCTGTCCGAGCAGCGCCCCGGGCCCAACAGTTTCGCCCTCCTTGGTGACGATCTCGGCGAGCACGCCGGCGGCGGGGGCGTTGACTTCCAGCGTGACCTTGTCGGTTTCAAGTTCGGCGAGCGCCTCATCGGCGCGCACCGCGTCGCCCACCTTCTTGAACCAGCGGCCGATCGTCGCTTCAGTGACCGATTCGCCCAAGGTCGGCACGCGTATTTCAGCCATCGGCTCTCTCTTCGCTCGCGTCGCGTCTCAAGGCGCGAACGCTTCTTCCAAAAACAATCTCAGCTGTGCAAGGTGCCGGGACATGGTGCCCGTGGCTGTCGACGCCGAAGCGGCGCGTCCAACGTAGCGGGCGCGCTTCGACTTGCCGCCGATCTGCGTCAGCACCCATTCGAGATAGGAGTCGACGAAGGACCAGGCGCCCATGTTCTTGGGCTCTTCCTGACACCACACAACGTCGGCGTTCTTGAACCGCCCAAGCGCCGCGACCAGGCCCTTGAGCGGAAAGGGATAGAGCTGCTCGACCCGCAGCAGATAAACATCGTCGACGCCGCGCTTCTCGCGTTCGTCCAGGAGATCGAAATAGACCTTGCCCGAACATAAAATGACGCGGCGAATGTTTTCGTCGGCTTTGAGGACGAACGTCTCCGTCGGCGCCGTTTCGGCGTCGTCGAGGAGCAGCCGCTGAAAGCTCGAGGCCATGCCCATTTCGCCGAGCCGTGAGACGGCGCGCTTATGGCGCAGCAGCGATTTCGGGCTCATCAGCACCAGCGGCTTGCGGAAGCTTCGATGCAGCTGACGGCGAAGGATATGGAAATAGTTCGCGGGCGTCGTGCAATTGGCCACCTGCATATTGTCTTCGGCGCACAGTTGCAGATAGCGCTCGAGCCGCGCGGAGGAATGTTCCGGACCCTGGCCTTCATAGCCATGCGGCAGAAGGCAGACCAGTCCCGACATGCGCAGCCACTTGCGCTCGGCCGATGAAATGAACTGGTCGAAGACGACCTGCGCGCCATTGGCGAAATCGCCGAATTGCGCCTCCCACAACACCAACGCGTCGGGCTCCGCTAGCGAATAGCCATATTCGAAGCCGAGCACCGCCTCTTCGGAGAGCATCGAATTGACGACTTCGTAGCGGCCCTGGCCTTCGGCGATGTGATTGAAGGGCAGATAGCGCGCTTCAGTTTCCTGATCGATGAGCACGCTGTGACGTTGCGAAAAGGTGCCGCGCTCGCTGTCCTGCCCGGAGAGCCGCACATTGTAGCCTTCATAGAGGAGCGAACTGATCGCGAGCGCCTCGGCCGTCGCCCAGTCGATCGGCCCGCCATGTTCGATGGCCGCCTTCCGATTGTCGAGAAAACGCTGGATCGTCCGGTGCGCGTGAAAATCCGGCGGCGTCGACGTGATCTCGGCGCCGATGTGCTGCAGCGTCTCGAGCGCCACGCCGGTCTGTCCGCGACGCTCGTTCTCCGAGAGTTGCCAGCCGGATTTCTTTCCGGCCCAGCGGCCGTCGAGCCAATCCGCCTTGTTGGGCTTGTAGCTCTGGCCCGCTTCGAACTCTTCGTTGAGCCGCGCGCGCCAGTCTTCCTTCATCAGATCGACGTCGTCCCGAGTCGTCACGCCTTCCGCGATCAGACGGTCCGCATAGATATCGAGCGCCGTGCGGTGCGCCCGGATCTTCTTATACATCAGGGGCTGGGTGAATCCCGGCTCGTCGCCCTCATTATGGCCGAAGCGGCGATAGCACCACATGTCGATGACGACGGGCTTTTGGAACTGCTGACGGAATTCGGCGGCGACGCGGGCGGCGAAGACGACCGCCTCCGGGTCGTCGCCGTTCACGTGAAGAATCGGCGCCTCGACCATCTTGGCGACGTCGGAGGGGTAGGGCGATGATCGCGAATAGCGCGGATAGGTGGTGAAGCCGATCTGATTGTTGATGATGAAGTGGATCGAGCCGCCGGTGCGATGCCCCTTCAACCCGGAAAGGCCGAAACACTCCGCGACGACCCCCTGGCCAGCGAAGGCCGCGTCGCCGTGGATGAGGAGCGGCATCACCGAGCGGCGGTCGCCGTCGGCGCAATGATGCTGATCCTGCTTCGCGCGCACCTTGCCGAGCACCACCGGATCGACGATCTCGAGATGCGACGGATTGGCGGTGAGCGAGAGATGCACCTTGTTGTCGTCGAAGACGCGGTCCGACGAGGCGCCAAGGTGATATTTGACGTCGCCTGAGCCTTCGACTTCATCCGGCAGGAAGGAGCCGCCCTTGAATTCGTGAAACAAAGCGCGATGAGGCTTCGCCATCACCTGCGAAAGCAGGTTGAGACGGCCGCGGTGGGCCATGCCGAGAACGATTTCCTGGACGCCGAGCGCGCCGCCGCGCTTGATGATCTGCTCCAGGGCCGGAACGATGGATTCGGCGCCGTCGAGACCGAAGCGCTTGGTGCCGGTGTATTTGACGTCGAGAAACTTCTCGAAACCTTCCGCTTCGACAAGCTTGTTGAGAATGGCGCGTTTGCCTTCCTGCGTGAAGACGATCTCCTTCTTCGGACCTTCGATGCGCGCCTGCAGCCAGGCCTTCTCCTCGGGATTGGAGATATGCATGAATTCGAAGCCGATCGTACCGCAATAGGTGCGGCGCAGGATCGTGACCATTTCGAAGAGCGTGGCGTAGCGCATGCCCAACACGCCATCGAGGAAGATTTTGCGCTCGTAGTCCTCGTCGGTGAAACCGTAGGTCTGCGGATTGAGTTCGCCGTGATCGTAGCGCTGCTCCAATCCGAGCGGATCGAGATTGGCGTGCAGATGGCCGCGCATGCGATAGGCCCGGATCATCATCAGGGCGCGGACTGAGTCGCGCGTCGCCCGCAACACGTCCTCGCCGCCGGCCTCCGGCGCGGCGACGGGAGCGAGTGGCGATTTAACAGGCGCCGGCGCCTCGCCGACGATCGCATTCACCCACTCGCCGTTTGGCGGCTGCGGCCAATCGCGCCGCGCCCAGCTCGGCCCGTCGGCGACGATCTTCTCCTGTGGTCGCAGGCCCATCTCAGCGAAGAAATTGCGCCAGTCGGCGCTGACCGAGGACGGATCGGCCTCATAGGCGGCAAGCAGGCTTTCCAGATAGCCCGCGTTCGCGCCCTGCAGAAAGGATGTGGAAGCGAGAAAATCATTTTGCGGCGAGCGCGCGCCCGCCGGAGCGGCAGGTCCGGCGCCGCCATTGGTTTCAAAACGCGCCATCTCAATCTTTCCCAAAAGCGCCGGCGCTCAAGGGCGCCGACGACTTTCGAAGCGATGAGGGACTAGGCGCTAGCCCTTCAGCGCTTCGACCAAAGTCTTTCCGAGCCTCGCAGGCGAGGGCGACACTTTGATGCCCGCCGACTCCATGGCTGCGATTTTACTTTCGGCGTCGCCTTTGCCGCCCGAGACGATCGCGCCCGCATGGCCCATACGGCGGCCAGGAGGCGCTGTGCGACCCGCGATGAACCCGACGATCGGCTTCTTGCGACCGCGCTTGGCCTCGTCTTTCAAGAATTGGGCCGCGTCTTCCTCCGCAGCCCCGCCGATCTCGCCGATCATGATGATGGACTTAGTTGCCTCGTCCGCGAGAAACAACTCCAGCACTTCGATAAAATCCGTGCCTTTGACAGGATCGCCGCCGATGCCGACGGCCGTCGTCTGACCGAGGCCTTCGCGCGTCGTCTGGAACACCGCCTCATAAGTGAGCGTCCCGGAGCGCGACACGACGCCGACCGAGCCGCGCGAGAAAATATTGCCCGGCATGATGCCGATCTTGCTCTCGCCGGCGGTGACGACGCCGGGGCAGTTCGGGCCGATGAGGCGGGACTTCGAGCCGCAAAGCGCGCGCTTGACGCGAATCATGTCCTGAACCGGGACGCCCTCGGTGATGCAGACGATGAGCGGGATCTCCGCCTCGATCGCCTCGCAGATGGCGTCGGCGGCGCCCGGCGGCGGCACATAGACCACGGAGGCGTCCGCGCCGGTCTTTTCACGCGCCTCGAGGACGGTGTTAAAGACCGGAAGATCGAGATGGATCGAGCCGCCTTTACCGGGCGAGACGCCGCCGACCATTTTGGTCCCATAGTCGAGGGCCTGGACGGAGTGGAAAGTGGCGGTCTTGCCGGTGAAGCCTTGGGTGATGACTTTGGTGTTCTTGTCGATCAGCACGGACATGAAGCGCAAATCCCGAAAGCAAGCGAAAACGGCGCAAGCGCCCTCTACATGAAGCGAAAAACCGGAGCCGCCGCCCGTCGTCGCCGCGCGGAACCTATTGACAAAAGCTCAGCCGCACAAGGCGGAGAAAGGCCCTGCGACAGGGGGCCGCGATCGCCGCCTCGCCATCCGCTATCTTGGCGCGGCGCGCTTTACGTTGAATGAATCAAAAACAAAAAGCCGGCGGTCGCCCGCCGGCTTTGATTTTCTGTGACGCCGGCTTTCGCTTTAGTGCTGGGCGGCGCCGAGGCTCGACACGTCGACCTTCACGCCCGGTCCCTGAGTCGAGCTCAAGGCGACGCGCTGAATGTAGGTGCCTTTGGCCCCTTGCGGCTTCGCCTTGGCCACGGCGTCGACGAAGGCCTTGATGTTCTCGACGAGCTTGCCGTCGTCGAACGAGGCCTTGCCGATCGTTCCCTGCACGATGCCGGCCTTCTCGACGCGGAACTCGACCGCGCCGCCTTTGGAGGCCTTCACCGCGCCGGCGACGTCCATCGTCACCGTGCCGACCTTCGGGTTCGGCATCAGGCCGCGCGGGCCGAGCACCTTGCCGAGCCGGCCGACGAGCGGCATCATGTCCGGCGTCGCGATGCAGCGGTCGAAGTCGATCGTTCCGCCCTGCACCGTCGCGACCAAATCTTCCGCGCCGATGACGTCGGCGCCCGCCGCCTTGGCTTCGTCCGCCTTGGCGCCGCGGGCGAAGACCGCGACGCGCAGAACGCGGCCCGTGCCGTTGGGCAGATTGACGACGCCGCGCACCATCTGATCGGCGTGTTTGGGATCGACGCCGAGATTCATCGCGATTTCGACGGATTCGTCGAATTTCGCCTTGGCGCGCTCGCGCACCAGCTTCACCGCCTCGTCGATCGCGTAGAGTTTCGTGCGTTCGATGCCCTCGCGGGACTTGGCAATCCGTTTTCCGACATGCGCCATGGTCTTACTCCACCACCACGAGGCCCATCGCGCGGGCGGAGCCTTCAATCATCGACATTGCGGATTCGACCGTGGCGCAGTTGAGGTCGGGCATTTTCTTTTCCGCGATTTCGCGAATCTGCGCCTTTGTCACCTCGCCCACGACGTTGCGCCCCGGCGTCTTCGAACCCGACGCGGGCTTCTTGCCGATCTTGAGGCCCACCGCCTTCTTCAGGAAGAAGCTGACCGGCGGCTGCCGCATCTCGAAGGTGAAGGAGCGGTCCTGATAGGCGGTGATGACGACGGGGATGGGCGTCCCCTTCTCGATCTGTCCCGTCTTGGCGTTGAACGCCTTGCAGAACTCCATGATGTTGAGGCCGCGCTGGCCGAGCGCGGGACCGATCGGCGGCGACGGATTGGCCGCGCCGGCC
>DATBRI010000086.1:0-2324 GCA_036560365.1 Methylocystis sp. | reverse complement strand
GGGAAGAGCAGTCCGAGGACCCGTCCCCAGCCATGCGTCGAGGAAAAGAGCTTGTCCTGATCCAACAAGACGAATTCATTGGCCTCGGGGCCGAGCAGCGAGATCATGCGCCCGCCGAAGGCGTAACTGCGATAGACCGGGCCGTATTCCTGAGCGAAGCGCTCTACCGCGCCTTTGGGGTCAGCGAGCAATTTCAGGGTGTTGCCGACGAGCGGCCAGCCATCCGTGCCGGGAATATGGACGAGAGCGCCGAGCGGCGGCTCGGGGATGGCGGGTGTAGCGAGCACCTTACGGTCGTGAGCTATCGTAGTCATGGGGTCCCTTCCGGAAGACGCACTGCGGTACGGTTTTTGGACATCCGTCTGAACCTGCCCAGACAGCCAGTAATAAGGCGGCGGCGTAATTACGCTCACTTAGGGATGCTCGATTCAAGGGGCGAAAATCAGTCGCACATGAATAAATCTCCAGCGGCGGTTTCGGTATGTGCCCATAATGAGCTCATCAGAAGCCGCCTCGCGGAATTCCGCGAACACCTCAAATTCCATCCCCAGTAATGAGTGGAGTAGGAAACATTGGCGTGAACCCGAAGCTGGCGAACTCTCGTACGAGACCATCAGCGGTTCCGGCTGCTTATTTGACGGATTGCGCGCCGAATTACAGATCGGCAATTTAGGGCGCGGCGAACCCACTATTCGCGAGCAGAGACAGGATCGAAACTCCGGGGCTCGTCGTCGTGTCATTTTCGCCAAGGCCGGCGTGCGTGTTGATCTACCCGAAGGCGAACGCAAGCACGTCTTCGCCGGCCATCCCCTGCGCGCCGGTCTTGTCAGTTCCGCCCAGGTCGAAGAGGCCCACGTTCAAAAACACCTCCGCCACGCCAGCGCCGAAATGACGAGGCGCTACCAGAGGAAACGCGACCGATTCCGCGTCAATCTGACCAAGGCGGCGGGGCTGCAACGCGCCACAATATTCCAGTGGATGACGCCGACTTGGCGCGTTCCAATGGCGGCGCGATGATAATCTGATCAAGAGGATTTCGAAGGGGAAGGGGCAAGAAATGTCGGCGCGGCGAAAGGCGACATCACATGCGTCGCATAGCGATGGCTATGCCCGGGAAAGCGAAAGCGCGCTTCTCGCGCGGCGGATCGAGGAGATTTGCCTTGACGCGGTGGGGAGCGTTTCCCCAGCGAAAGTCGAGGGGACGGCGCAGCAATGGCTTTCCAAAAGGAATCTCGATCCCAGCGCGCCCTCCGGCGCCCTTCTGGTCATGGAGGCTTTCGCGCTCGCGGGGTATTTGGCGCTGTTCACGCCCCCGCTGTTGGGGGTCGCGCCGATCGAACGCTTTATTCGCCAGCGCCGCGCCGACGGCGTGGAGCGCGCGGCGCTCGACGCGCTGGCCCAGACAAGCTTTTATCTACTTCAGTTGGAAGCGCGGACCGCGCCGCGAACATTTCTAGCCAAGGATTTGGCCAATGGCGAACGCCTGGCCCTGTTCGACGAGGACATTCCCGACAGCGCCCGCGGCGCTCGTATCGCAACGTGGCTCGCGCCGCTGCCGGACGGCGGTTTTGTCGCGCTCGGGCCCTTGACGCCGCTCGACGCCGGAGCGCTCGCGGAGGGCCTCTCATTTGTGCGGCCGGGCAAGGGAATGAACAATCCGCGGCGCCGCGCCGCCGCCGTCTATCGGCATGTCATGCGCCATGGCGGTCCGCGCATCGAGGGCTTGAACCTTTTTCCCGAAGACTTGCTCGAAGATCTGTCGAGTGTCGCCGAGGAGGAAGAACACGACGACCTCGATCGCCTCGCCCGCGCTTTCGCCGCGGCGAAGAAAGGCGAGGAGCCCGCCACCGAAAATATCCGGGAGACGAGAGGCCTTGCCTCTCCACCGCACCTGATCCAGGCGCTGGCGCGAAGCGCCATCTCGCGGCGCCACGGGCGGGCGGATCTCGCGGATGCGTTTTTGCGCATCGGTTTCATTATGGTGGAGACTCTTGATCGCCGTGCCGCGGCCGGATCCGGCGGCGCGGAACAGTCGTTTGAATTTATCGCGGCGGCAATCGATCGCGCCGTCGTGGAACAACAACTGCCGGAGGAAACGCGCACGCTTTTCGTGGAGTTGCGCCGCCGGCTCATGGCGTCGCGGCGCGCGGGCGCCGAAAAGAACGCCGGCGACGCGGAACTCGCGCGCGTCCTGCAACGCATCCAAGCGTTGCGCGGCAAAACTGTCGAACAAGGCTGCACGGAACAGGAGGCGCTGGCTTCCGCCAGAAAAATTGCTGAACTGCTCGATCGCTATGGCCTGTCGCTCGGCGAGGTCGAGATGC
>DATBRI010000085.1:0-157025 GCA_036560365.1 Methylocystis sp. | reverse complement strand
GGATTCGGCTCAGGCCGCGCACTATCGCAATCTGGCGGTAAAGATCCACGCCAACCGCGGCAACGGCATCATCCCGACGCCGATCACGATGGACGAGCTCGAAGACATGCTGATGGAGCACGGCATCATGAAGGCGGTCGATGAGAGCCAGATCGGCAAGACCGCTGCCGAACTCCAGGCCATCGCCTAACGCCTCAATGTAAGAGCGTCGACCTCCCGCATGCGGGAGGTCGACGTTATATTCTCAGCAAGCGGGACGTGATGATGCACGCCTTCCCGGATATTGAGAGGAACAGCGGCTTCGCATCTGCGGCGACCGAGAGCGGGCAACGCGTTGGTGACGCGGCGCGCGCCTATCGCGATCTGACCGGAGTTTTGCCCGAAGCGGCGAACATCGAGGGCGATGCGCATTTCGACCGCCACGTCCTGGCTTCGATCCTCGCCTTGGCGTCGAGCGAAGGGCGAAGTCTCGCGGCGCAAGCCGGCCTGGCGAAAACTGAACTCGCTGCTCTCTTTTCGCATTGCTTTCCGGCGCGCAGCATCGAATCGTCCGGTGACGACGTGGCGAGTCCGATCGACGCCGACGAAATAGAAATCGTGCGGGAGCTTCTTCTTGAGAATCGCTCCAGCGAGGGCGACTGCGGCCGCTGGCTCGCCGCCATGATCGCGCGCCGCGCCATGGAGCCCAACCATCTTTGGGAGGATCTCGGGCTTCGCGACAGGTCTGAATTGACGCGTCTGATCGCGCGCCATTTCGCGCCGCTTGCGAGGCGCAACGACAAGAACATGCGCTGGAAACGGTTCATCTACCGCATGATGTGTGAAAACGACGGTTTCGTCATGTGCAGCACGCCCGTGTGCTCGAACTGCGCCGATTATGCGCTCTGCTATGGCGTGGAAACCGGAACAAGCCGCGTCGCGTCGGCAGCGCAGCCGTCCGCGACGACCGCCGGACAGACCGTGTAAGTTCATTCGAACAACGTCTGTCACGTTTTCGACAATCCCGTAATTTGCTGGTTGGACTGGCGGTTTTTGCCCGCGATGGAATGGCATGTCGATTGCTTGATACAGGGCAACGGCAAGTTCATCTCGGAGGCTCCAGTATGATCACGGTCTCGCAGGCAGCCATCGCCGCGGTCAAGGATGCGATGACGCGAGCCTCTCAACGAGAGGGTGGTTTGCGCATCCTGGTCAAGGAAGGCGGCTGCGCGGGCTATGAGTATGTCGTCGATCTCGATCCGCAGCAGCGGAATGACGACATCGTCGTCGAGGCCGACGGCATACGCGTGCTGATCGATCCGGCCTCGCGCCCGCGCCTCGAAGGCATGACGCTCGGCTTTCGTCAGGATCTCGCCGGATCAGGCTTCACCTTTGAGAATCCCAACGCAAGCTCCACCTGCGGCTGTCAGAAATCCTTCAACTGAAGGCTGTCCCGATGCGTGGATCTGTTGTGCGGTTGGTCCTTGATTGCAGGGAAACGGGCGCCTTGCGCGTGCGTATGAGTCGATGACGAGAGATATGCCCCGAACGAGTTCGCTGCCTCCCGTCGCATCGCCGACGCAGAAAGCGCTGGACGTGGTGTTGAATGACACCACGCTGCGCGACGGCGAACAGGCGCCCGGCGTCGCCTTCACCTGCGAAGAAAAGCTCGATATCGCACGCGCCTTGGCGCGCGCCGGCGTCATCGAACTCGAAGCCGGAACGCCGGCGATGGGCGGCGTGGAGATCGCGATGATCCGAGCCATCGTCGACGCCGGATTGCCGCTGCGGGCGATCGCATGGTGTCGTATGCGCGTCGAGGATGTCGATGCGGCGCTGGCGTCGGGCGTCTCGATGGTCAATCTCTCCGTGCCGGTCTCAGAGACGCAAATCCGAGCGAAATTGCGCGGCGGGCGCACCCAGGCGCTGGAGATGACGCGGCGTGTCGTCGCCTACGCGCGGGACAAGGGTCTCGACGTTGCGGTCGGCGGCGAGGATTCTTCGCGCGCCGAGCCGGAATTCTTGATGGAGACGATGGCGATTGCGCAAGCCGCCGGGGCGCGCCGCTTCCGAGTCGCCGACACATTGAGCGTGCTTGATCCCTTCGCCGCTTACGAGCTGATCGCCAAACTGCGCGCGGAGAGCGATCTCGAAATCGAAATTCACTGCCACGATGATCTGGGTCTCGCAACCGCCAATACCCTCGCGGGCATCAGGGCGGGCGCGACCCATGCGTCGGTCACGGTGATCGGGCTCGGCGAGCGCGCGGGCAACGCGCCGCTGGAAGAGGTCGCCGTTGCGGCGCGTCAGTTGCACAAATATGAAACCGGCATCGTGCTCACTGAACTGCGCAATGTCGCGGCCCTAGTCTCCGCCGCGGCGCGACGCCCGATCCCCCTCAACAAATCCATCGTCGGCGAGCATGTCTTCACACATGAATCCGGCATCCACGTCGATGGGCTGCTCAAGGACCCGCGCACCTATGAATCATTCGATCCGAGCATGCTCGGACGCGCGCATGAGATCGTGATTGGCAAGCATTCCGGGTCTGCGGCCGTCACCGCGATACTGAGGCAACTGGATCTGGCGGTCAGCGTCGAGGAGCTCGGCGAGATCGTCTCCTGCGTGCGCGCCCATGCGCTCGATCACAAGGGGCCTGTCAGCGGCGAGGCTTTGACCTCGATCTGGCGCAGCGTCTGCGCGAGCAGTGATGCGAGAGGCATGTGAACGTCATGCTCGAACGAATCGCCACGATGACGAACGATAGAGCGCAGGCCAGGGCGGCCTCGGCGGCCAAGGGGCCGACGCTTCTACAATTGATCCGCGAGGATCTGGCTTGCGTCGCGACGCGCGATCCAGCCGCCCGCGGACGCTTCGAGACGCTGCTGACGTATCCCGGGCTGCACGCCGTCATCTGGCATCGCCTCGCCAATTGGCTGTGGGCCAACGATCATCGCTTCTGGGCGCGTCTCCTCTCCTGGTTCGCGCGCTTTCTGACTAATGTGGACATTCATCCCGGCGCGACGATCGGCCGACGCTTTTTCATCGATCATGGCGCCGGCGTCGTCATCGGCGAGACAGCGGTCGTCGGCGACGACGTGACGCTCTATCACGGGGTGACGCTCGGCGGCGTCTCCTGGTCGCCGGGCAAACGCCACCCGACGCTCGAGGACGAAGTGATCGTCGGCGCGGGCGCGAAGATTCTCGGCCCCATCACGATCGGCCGCAATGCGCGCGTCGGCGCCAATTCCGTCGTGATCGAAAGTGTCATGCGCGACGCAACGGTGGTGGGAATCCCCGCGAAGATTGTGCATCGCGATATCGGCCGATGCACGTTCGATGGCCGCATCAACCTCAATCACCATCTGATGCCCGATCCCGTCGGCGAGGCGTTCTCGGTCCTGCTCGATCGCGTCGAGTTTCTGGAGACGCGGTTGTCGCATCTGCAGAGGCGTCTGCGGGACCGCGACCGGGCCGTCAAGGCGCCCGATAGCGCCGCGCCAAAGACGGAGCCGGCGGAAACCATATGAAGGAGACGAAAATGTCGGAGCCCACCATTCTGGAGGAATTGAAAAAGGCGTCCTGCGCCGAAGAGTTCTTCGCGCTGCTCGGCGTCGAATATGATCCCAAAGTGGTCAATGTCGCGCGTCTCCATATCCTGCGGCGCATGGGGCAATATCTCTTCAGCGAGGATTTGTGCGACCTGGACGACGCCACGGTGACCCAGCGCTGCAAGGACTTTTTGGAGCGCGCCTATCAGGACTTCTTGACGTCGACGCCGATCGACGAGCGCCTGTTCAAAGTCCACAAGGACGCCGTCAAGCCGGCGGCGCCGCCGTCATTGGTGCAGCTCAACGTTCTGAAGTGAACGCTTAAGGATCAACGGGGACAACTCTAATGCATATCGTCGTCTGCATGAAGCAAGTGCCCGACTCGGCGCAGATCCGCGTTCACCCGGTGACCAACACGATCATGCGCCAGGGCGTTCCGACGATCATCAACCCATATGATCTCTTCGCGATCGAAGAAGCGTTGCGGCTGCGCCAGAAATTTGGCGGCGCGGTCACCATTCTCACCATGGGTCCGCCCTCCGCCGAGGACAGTCTGCGCAAGGCGCTGACCTTTGGCGCCGATCGCGCAGTGCTCTTGACCGACCGCTTTTTCGCCGGCGCCGACACGCTGGCGACCACCTACGCGCTGGCGACGGCGATTCGCAAGATCGGGGTGGAGTTTGGCCCCGCGGACATCGTCTTCACCGGAAAGCAGACGATCGACGGCGACACTGCGCAGGTGGGGCCGGGCGTCGCCAAGCGGCTCGGCCTGATGCAGCTCACTTATGTCTCGCACATCGACAACGTCGATCTTGAGGCGGGAACGATCGACGTCGAGCGGCGCAGCGAAGGCGGCGTTCAGAAGTTACGCAGTAAAATGCCCTGCCTGATCTCCGTGCTCGAAGGCGTCAACGAAATGCGCATTGGCTCGCTGAGCGACGCTTTGGCGGCGGCGCGCGCGACGATCATCAAATGGAGCGCGCAGGACGCCGGGGTCGAGGACATCACCAAATGCGGACTGCGTGGCTCGCCGACGATCGTCAAGCGCGTCTTCGCGCCGAAGCCACGGGCCGAGAAGGCTGAACTCATTGAACTCGGCGACAAGCCAGGAGACGCCTTCGTCGATGAATTGTTCAAGCGCCGCCCGAAACTCGAAGCCGAGCTCGGACAATTGACGCGCGGCTATTGATCTCGAAACAGGAGCGCGACACATGAACGACAAGGCAAAGGCTCCTACGCCGGCGGGGCGCGCGGCGCAGAAGAAAGAGCTGCCCGAACATCTCAAAGCCTATAAGCACGTCTGGGTCTTCATCGAGCAGGAACGTGGACAGGCGCACTCCGTGTCCTGGGAGTTGATGGGCGCGGGGCGGATTCTCGCCGATAAGCTCGGCGTCAATCTCGCCGCGGTCGTCGTCGGCGCGCGCAACGAGGCGACGCAGGCGGTCGTGCGGGAAAGCTTCAACTACGGCGCGGATCTCGCCTATCTCGTCACCGACGACATCCTCACGGATTATCGCAACGAGAGCTACACCAAGGCGATGACGGACCTCGTCAACGCCTATCAGCCGGAAATCCTGCTGCTTGGCGCGACGATTTTGGGGCGCGATCTTGCCGGCTCGGTGGCGACGACGCTGCTGACCGGACTCACCGCGGATTGTACGGAACTCGACGTTGACGCGGAGGGTTCGCTCGCCGCGACGCGTCCGACGTTCGGCGGCTCGCTGCTCTGCACGATCTTCACGCTCAACTATCGCCCGCAAATGGCGACCGTGCGCCCACGCGTCATGCCGATGCCGGAGCGAGTCGAAAAGCCGATCGGCCGCGTGATCGAACATCCGCTCGGCCTCGTGGAAGACGACATTGTCACGAAAGTGTTGTCCTTTCTGCCGGACCGCGATTCGACAAAGTCCAACCTGGCTTTCGCCGACGTGGTCGTCGCCGGCGGGCTCGGCCTCGGCTCTCCGGAAAACTTCCAACTGATCCGTCAGCTGGCGACCACGATCGGCGCGGAATTCGGCTGTTCGCGCCCGCTCGTGCAAAAGGGATGGGTCAGCTCGGATCGACAGATCGGCCAGACCGGCAAAACGATCCGGCCCAAGCTCTATATCGCGGCGGGCATTTCCGGGGCGATCCAGCATCGCGTCGGCGTCGAGGGCGCGGACTACATTGTCGCGATTAACACCGACAAGAATGCGCCGATCTTCGATTTCGCCCATGTTGGAATCGTCACCGACGCGGTACGGCTTTTGCCTGCCCTCACGGAAGCGTTCTCGAAACGATTGTCTCCGCATCAGCGCGACCGTCTAGCGAGCTAGGGGAGAGACGCATGATCGACGAAAAATTCGACGCGATCGTTGTTGGGGCCGGCATGGCCGGCAACGCCGCCGCCCTGACGCTGGCGCGCAAAGGCCTCAAGGTTCTGCAGTTGGAGCGCGGCGAATATTCCGGCTCCAAGAACGTGCAGGGCGCGATCCTCTATTCCGAAATGCTCGAGAAGCTTGTCCCGGACTTCCGCGAAGACGCTCCGCTGGAGCGGCATCTCGTCGAGCAGCGCTTTTGGATGATGGACGACAACTCCCATACGGGACTGCATTACCGCTCCGACGAATTCAACGAAGAGCGTCCCAACCGCTATACGATCATCCGCGCGCAATTCGACAAATGGTTCTCCAAGAAGGTTCAGGAGGCCGGCGCCGTCGTGCTCTGCGAAACCACCGTCCTGGAGCTGCTGCAGGACGCCTATGGAAAAGTCATCGGCGTTCGCACGGATCGCAAGAACGGACAGGTCGGCGCCGACGTCGTCGTGCTGGCGGAAGGCGTCAGCGGACTGCTCGGCACAAGAGCCGGCCTGCGCAAGTCGCCCGACAAGAGCAATGTCGCTCTGGCGGTCAAGGAAATGCACTTCCTTCCGCAGGAGACTCTGGAAGCCCGCTTCAATCTGCGCGGCGACGAGGGCGCGGTCATCGAGGCGGTCGGCACCATCTCGCAAGGCATGACCGGGATGGGGTTCATTTACACCAATAAGGAGTCGATCTCGCTTGGCATCGGCTGCCTCGTCGCCGACTTCGAGAAGACGGGACAGACGCCGTATGGGCTCTTGGAAAAGTTCAAGCAGCATCCATCGGTGGCGGCGCTCATCGCGGGCTCGGAAGTCAAGGAATACGCCGCGCATCTGATCCCCGAAGGCGGCTTCAAGGCGATTCCGCAGCTCTATGGCGATGGCTGGGTCGTGGTTGGCGACGCCGCGCAGTTGAACAACGCCATCCATCGCGAAGGCTCAAATCTGGCGATGACCTCTGGACGGCTCGCCGCGGAAGCGATCTTCCAGATTAAATCGCGCCGCGATCCGATGACCAAGGAAAATCTTGCGCTCTACAAGAAGATGCTCGACGAGTCCTTCGTCATGAAGGATTTGAAGAAATATCGCGACATGCCGGATCTGCTTCACATTCAGGCGCAGAACTTCTTCCTGACCTATCCACAACTCGTCTCAAAGGCGATGACGAATTTCCTGCGCGTCGACGGCACGCCAAAGCGGGAAAAAGAGAATAGCACGTTCCGCTCCTTCCGCGCGGCGCGTTCGCTAACCGGACTGGTCGGCGACGCCGTTCGACTGGCGCGCGCGTGGAGGTAGTTGAGCACGATACCCTGTAGCAACGGAGAAGGACAATGAGCGCAGAAGCAGCGGTCCGGGTGGAGGACAAGCTTTACCTCAATCGCTATCTCGTCGACGCTGGCCGCGCCCACATCAAGGTGCGTCCGCACACCACGCCTTCGCCGCAACTGCTCAGCCTGCTGAACGTCTGTCCGGCGCATTGCTATGAAATGAACTCGGCTGGGCAAGTCGAGATCGCCACGGATGGCTGCGTCGAATGCGGCACCTGCCGGATCATCGCCGAGCCAAGCGGCGACATCGAATGGAATTATCCGCGGGGCGGCTACGGCGTGCTGTTCAAATTCGGCTGAAATCGTTCGACGCCGATCAGAGACGCGCAAGGGCAAGCCGGGAATGAAATTCTACATGACGCCCGGATCCTGCTCCACGGGCATACACATCCTGCTGGAAGAAATCGGGCTGGTCTTCGAGGCCTATATCGTCAATCTCGTCAAAGGCGATCACCTCCAGCCGGACTATTTGGCGATCAACCCGAATGGGACGATCCCGACCCTATTACGCGACGACGGCGTCGCGCTGACGGATTTCCACTCGATCGCCCTATGGCTTGCGGAGGCCTATCCACGCCGCAAGCTTCTGCCGGAGAGCGTGGATGCGCGCGATGCGGCGTTGGCGGCCATGCATTTTTGCGTTCAGCATATCCACGGCGAAGGCTTTCGACGCGTATTTACGCCGGAGCGTTACGCCGGGCGACAGGCAGACGTCGAGGCGATCAAGGCCGAGGGACGCGAAATCGTTGCGTCGGCGCTGATCGCGGTGGATACGGAGCTTGCGGGCAAGGACTATGTCGCGGGCGGCTTTTCGGTCGCCGACGCGGCGCTGTTCTACGTGGAGTTTTGGGCCGACAAGACAGGCATGGCGCTGCCGCGCAACTGCCAGGCGCATTACGACCGTATGAAAACGCGCCCCGCCGTCCGGCAGGTGCTCGCCGAAGAAGGCTATCGCAGCTGATGCGACGCGCGCGCTTCAGCCGTTAAGCGACATCAGAGGCGGCGAAGTTCTCTACGCCATGCGCCGCGCTTGGCCCCCGCCGCCGACATGTCGCCGCTGGGTTCACCTCGCCGCGTCGGTGGCGGACCTGCGGGGACTCATCATGGCGCAGCCAAGCGCCACTAACCTCTCGGCGTCAGCGATGACCGAGGCGCCGCTCGCGCTCAATGGCGCTTGTCATGCGCATTGTCCGGATCATTGCGCATCCAGTCGGCCAGCTTTGCGAGATTTTCGCGCAGGCCTTCGCGTATGCCGACGTCTTCGATCGTTGCATCCAGCGCGCCGTTCATGCAGAGCATCCAGGCGTCGCGTTCGGCCGGGCCAATGCGCAAATGGCCATGCCGCATGCGCAGTCGCGGATGTCCCTTTTTGGCGGAATAGTCCTTAGGGCCGCCGAGCCATTCGGCCAGATAGACCTTCAAAATGGCGCGCGTCGGTCCCAAATCGTCGGCGTGAACGGCGCGTATGCCGCGCGCTTCAGGAAATTCGTCCATGTTGCGGTAGAAGGCTTCGACAAGCCGGTCGATCGTGTCGAAGCCGCCGATGCGATCATATATCGATAGTGGATTGTCGAGCGTCGTCGTCGTCACGGCTCAAGCCTCAATGATAACTTACGGTAACAGGCCGCGCCCAGCGGCGTGCGTTGGCGGCCTTGGCGATCAGGCGATAGGCGGCGTCCGCTATGGCGCGCCCGTGTTCGTCGGTGCCCGTCCAACTCGAAGCGCGCCCGCGTGGATCAACCTCGACGAGTTTCACATTCGTCGGCACGACGACCCCGTCGCGCGCGATGCCGCGCAGGAAGCCGTCCATCGGCGAAAGGACGCGGTGACCGTCGAGGAGGCCAAGAAGGTAATCCTTGAAGATTCGCGCGCCAACGTCCAGCGGCGTGCGCCAAACGCCGTCTCGGGCCGAATAGACGAAGCGGCCGCGTCCTACGCCGCCAAGGTAGCGTGGAATATGGTCGTTGGCGCGAGTTTCGCCGGTTTCGACGAGTTCGCCGGCATGCTGCGGATGCGTCTCGATGGCGACGTCGCAGTTCAAGCCGGCGGCAAACTGTGGGCCGAGGCCGATGGCGAGACTCGCGATGTTGCGCAGATTGGTCGTCACGCGGTTCTTTTGCATTCGCGCGTCGATCAACACGTCGGGCGTGCGGAGCGCGAGAATATCTGTCAGTTGCAGCGAGGTCACCGCAACGACGCCCGTCGCCGTCAACACCCGTACGATTTCCAATGCAGTCTCGCCGCGGCAGCCATGAATGCCGTCGACCTCGCAGCGGTCTTGGAAAAGAGCGTCATGGAACGACATGCCACGCCGAATGACGGGTGGGTAAGGGTCGTGACTGAGCACGACGCGGTAGCCCTCCCGCGCCAGACGCGCAGCAACCGCCGAGGCAATCTCATTCGTGCCCAAAATGACGACGAAGGGCGCGCTTCGACTGGACAGAAATTCGCAGAATCGCACGTGTGTCATCGTCCCCCCGCGCCTTGGCGAAAGCAAGACGCACGCCAGCGATCGAAGCGGCGCGCGTCGCCAAATAGCGCTACAAGGCGACGTAAACGAATTTCCCCGACTTTCGTTCTGGATAGTTTTCGCGCAGGGCGTTCGCGATTTTTCCAACGAGCGATTTGTCGGCGGCGGCCGAGGCGCCGACAAAATCGGTTCCCTGCATCCACGTTTCGAAGAAACAATGCAGCGTCTCGTCGTAATCCGCGCCGGTGGGATTGGCGGTCTTGTCGCTAAGATCGACGACTCCCGCAGTGCTGACCTCGAGCCGCCAGTCGCGGTCGTCTTCGACGGACGCCATCAGCCTGGCGAGATCGTCGTTCGTCCAGTCGGTCTTCATATCCACCGTCATGCTCGCCCACCTTCCCTCTCGCGATCGCCGTATCGCAATTTGCGGACCAGATTTGCTTAGGATTCTGCGAAGATCGGCGTGACGCCTTCGGCGTCGATGTAGACGACGCCGTCTTCGATCCGGACCGGATATTCCGCGAGCGGCGTCGCATGCGGATGGGTGGGTTGGCCGCTGTTCATATCCCAGGACCACAAATGCAGCGGACAGGTAAGCGTCGCCCCGTCGAAATCGGCGTCCGCCAAAGGGATGTTGGTGTGCGGACAGACTCCCTGAAACGCCTTTACGACCCCTTTTTCCGGCCAAGCGAGAACGATGAGTTGCGCGTCGGCGATGACAACGCGCATTCCGCCCTCCATGAGCGTGTCTTCCTTGCAGACGCGAACAAACATGAGGGCGCTCCGTAAGGCTGGCTACGAATTTGCATCGACGGCGAGCAAGATTCGAGCCGTTGCCGACGGGAGACGTCGCCGTGCACAACAAGCGATTGGAGGCGTTTCGCAATGATCCGGGCGGCGCCTGGACGCCCGCCGATTTTGAAATCACCGCCTCGCAATATGCGATCAAGTTCCGAAAAGTCACCGGAACGCATGTCGTGTTCACGCATCCTTCCGTGCCGAATTGCGTCGCCATCCCCATGAAAGCGAAGGTGAGAAGCGTTCACGTGAAGGCCTTCGTCGCGATGGTGGACCTCATGGATGAGTTGGACAGATGAGCGAGGCGCCCGTCTATCGAACCGAGTTGGGCCGCGGACCGGCCGAGGAGGGCGGCTATTACGTCCTGTCGTACCCGGAGATTCCCGGCTGCTTTGGCGTCGGCGGCACCGAGGCTGAGGCGATGGAGGACGGACGCCGGGCGCTGATCGCCGTGCTCGACGCGCTGAAGGCCGTCGACCGGCCGCCGCCCGAGGCGCGGGGAGAGCGCGCGTGAGGACGGAAAATCATGGCGCCGCCACGGCGGCGTTGCAGGAGTCTGCGGGCTGCGTCAACGCCGTGCCGGCGCTTTCCATCTCCATGGGATTTCGGCTGTTGGCGCTGCGCTGCTTTCACAACGATCCTGATCCGCCTGCCTTCGCCTGGCTCAACCAGCGCATCTTTCGCACTCCGGACCGCATGGGCCGGCATGGGCTGTTTTTCGGTGCCGCTTTTCGGCCCGAAATCATGGATTGGCTGATTGCGCGCGTCGGCCGGCCGTCGTCGCGCGCCGGTGGCAAGCCGCAGCGCAATTCCGACTGGCCAAACATTTTATGGCATAGCGCGGAACGGGCGTGGCCGGACGCGACGCGCACGACGGAATGGTCGATCGAGGTCGTCTTTGCGAGCGAGGATTTGGCGAACGCCTTTTACGAGCGCTGGCGCGAGCGCCTGTCCGGCGGATTCGACGGCTGAAACCGCGACCTATGCGCGGCGCAAGATCACGCCGTTAGGGTTGACCGGCGTTTCGAGACGCCAGGCATCCAACCGCTATGCCGCATGCGCCGTGTCGAGGCCCCGGAAGATGGCGCAGCGGCGGAAGACGGCGAGGCTCGGCGGCACATTCTTCTGGTGGCAGAACTTCGCCGTGAGCTTCGCCAACCCCTTTATATCGCGGCCGGTGGCGGCGGGGAAAATCTCGACGAGTTCGTCGATCAGCGCGTCGTCGACTTTGAGCCCGAATTGCTCGGACATCACGCGCCAGATGCGGCGCTTCGCGTCGGCGTCGGGCGGGTTGTATTTGATCAGCGCGATGCAGCGCGAGACGATCGCCTCGTCAATGTCGTCGACGCGGTTGGTGGTCAGGAAGAGCAGACCATTGAAATATTCGAGCACGCGCAGGAAAACGCCGACGACGGCGTTCATTGCGATGTTGTCGTCGCGCCTCTTGATGTAGACGTCGGCTTCGTCGATCAGCATCACCGCTCCCCAGCGCTGGGCGCGCGTCAAAATTTCTTTCAACGCCGTCTCCATCGTGCCGACGTTGAGTCCCAATTGCCCGGAATGCACGCGGTACAAAGGTCGCTGGATGATTTCCGAATAGACTTCCGCGGTCAGCGTTTTGCCGACGCCGGGCGGGCCAGCGCAAAGCACCGTCGTGCCCCCGGATTTGCCTTGGACGATGTCGTCCATCAGCACGTCCATTTCGGCGGTCAGAATGTCGATGAGATCGGTCTGCTCCTCCGGCAGCACCAGCTTGCTTTTCAATTCAGGCTGATAGCGATAAGGCCGCATTTCGTCGACATGCACCCAGACGTGATGGTGCAGATCGAGATGGAACATCAGAATATAGGGATGGACTGGAACTTGTGTGAAGAGTCCCGGCGGAATCTGTTCGCGCAGCTCGGCGATCTCGTCCTCGCCGGAGAAATTGTTGCTCTTGCCGGCCTTACGCAGGAAATGTCCGAGCACGTCGCCCGGCGCCTCCAGCGTCAGGCTGCGCGCCGAGAGCACCGCCTCGTCGTTGACGAGCCGCGCGTCGCCGCCGTTCGTCGAGAGCACGATGACGTCCTTGCGCGTCCAATCCGTATCGCGATGCGTCGCGTTGGGATCTTCGGCGTGAAAGCCGGACCCTTTGCCTGAAAACTGCGCGCCATAGCGGCCGCGCCATGCGAAATAAGTTTCGCTCGCCGCATCGAACGCTTCGATCAGCGCGGGGGTTTCGCGCAGAAAGCCCTTGGCGGCGAGGATTTCGCTGATTGTTCGGCCGACGACGTCGGGCGCCATGATGCGCATGAGATTTGTTTGCAGCGTGCCCTTGGCGTTGGCCTTCAATTCCACCAGGATCTTGCCGGCCTCGTCGTTGGAGGCCGGCACGTAGTCCAAACGCGTCACGACATAGGGCAGCGCCCGGGCGGCGACGCTCGCCGTGAACAGCCAGCCGCGCAGCGCGTCGGTCGTCAAATATTTGACCAGCGCCGGCAACACGTCTTCAAGATCGCCCGCCTCGAAGCGCTTGCCCTGCGACTCGAGCGCCGAGCGCAGCGTCGCGAGCTGCGCGGCCCTGGCGCGCAGTTCGGGACCAGATTGCTGATACAGATGTTCGAGGAAATCGAACTCGGCGTTGGAGAGATGCGCGAGATCGAGCTCGACTCTGTCGCCGAAGCGCAGTTGCGACGAGAGCCCCGAATGGGCGGGAAACCGCGCAATCAGCGCTTCGACATGCGGCCGTTCAATTTGAATGTTCATGTTCGCTCGCGCATCTCTTCCGGATAGGCGGGGAGCGTCAGCATGCGCGGGTCTTCCAACGCGGCGCCGACGGTGAAGTGGTAGACGTCCTGAAAGGCGTATTGTTCTGGCGACAGGCCCAGCATCGCGTGGATCTCGTCGTCGAAGAAGCAACCGATTCCCGTGCCGGAAAGGCCAATGGCGCTCGCCCAGAGATAGAGCGCCTGTCCGATCGCGCCGGCCTCCCAGTGCAACCGGCGATAGCCGAAGCCGCCGTCCTCCTGAAGCGTGCGGTCGAAATCGGCGATCATCGCGACGGCGAAACAGCCCTTGCCGGCGATTGCTTGGCGGCAGGCGTTCATGCTCGCCTCGCGTTCGACGGCGCCGCGCCGCAGGCGAAAGAGTTTAAGCGGTCCGATCTCGATCGGCGTCCAAAGCAACGCCAGCGCCGACATCTCGCGCAGCTGGGCGGTGGTTTCGGCGTCGCGCTGCAGAAGATAGAGACCGGGCTCCACGCCCTCGACGCGGTGCACGAAGAGCAGCAGATTGATGCGCGGCGGCCAGGAGAAGGGCGTCAGGCAAGGCTCGGCGCCAGGCAGCGTCGACGTCAGCATGGCGCAAAACGCCTCCTGGGAGAGGCGGGCGAGCCCGTCCATGCGCTGCGCGCTGCGCCGCCGCCGCACTACGCGGCCGATGTCCGGCAGCGGGAAGGGAAATGTGGGCTTTGGCGTAAAGCGCGACAGAGGCGCCACTGTCGGCGTGCGCGGCTTGACGCAAAGGCGCGCCGCGCGGTCGACGAGCGGCCAGCCGTCGTGGTCATCGCTCAAGCGATTTGCGGCGCCCGTCCACGTCCGCGGCGCGCGCGCTAGGCTGGAGACGTCTAAGGCAGGCGGCGCGTTCCCATCCGCGGCGATCCACAAGAGCGCATCGGGATGTTCTTCCTCGCGCCGATGCGCGGCGTCCGGCCGATCGACGCCGAGCAGCGCCGCGATGTCGGCGTCGCCGGGTTCGCAGAGGAAATGCGCGCGCCAGCCCAGCGCGGCGGCAGCCTGGGCGGCGGCGCCGATCGCATGGCCGACGTCGAGTTGGCAATAGCGAAACGCGCGCTCGCCATATTTCCAGCTCTCGCGCCACGGAACGGAACTCAGTCCGAGCACAAAGCCGCCCTCGGGCAGAACGACCGGCGTTTCGAAAACGGCGCGACGCTCCAGCGCATGATCTTCCTGCGCATAGTGATAAAGCGCGGCGCTCTCGCCTAACCCGTCGGCCGCGTCGGCGAGGAGATAGACTTCGGTGGGATGCAGATTGCCGGAAGATGGATTGTTGCGCAGCGCCCACGTCGAGCCTTCGTAACTTTTCCAGGCGCTGATCCCGAAGCCGAGTTCCAGGAACAGGCCAAGCGCCGCGCGGTCGAGCGGGGCGGAGCGCAACGCAGGGCCGGGGAAGGGCGCGGTCTCTTCGCGATCGCGTAGCGGCAATTCGATCCGCGGCGCGCCGTCGAAGCGCCGGAAGGGCGAAGGCTGCGAGGTCCAGTCGAGAAAAGCCGGCCCGAGCGCATAGCGTGTCGGGGCATGTTTGGTGCGCTTGTGATAGCCGCGGATGTCGCTCGGCAGATCGTCGGCGTAGGGCAGGCGTTCGTTGATGATTTCGATCTCGGCTTCAGCCATGCGGCCTCCTTGTCGAGGCCTATCAAGAAGGGCGCCCAGTTTGATTGGCCCCTGAACCCCAGCAAGATCAACGGCTTTTTGCGGAGCTACGTCCGCCGGGCGCGCCAGAAGTGTCGCATATGGCCGCCACAGGGGAGACGCAGCGCCGGGCTTTTGGCCGATTGGTGACAATGTCGCTTCATCGGCGGCCCGGGGCCCGCGGCGGCCCCGAGGGTATGCTTCTTGCTACTTTCTGCGCTCTGTTCCGCATCTTGATCGGACGACGCGATGGACGAAACTCTGCGTGAAGTGATTGTGGCCAAGAAGACGGATGAGGCCCACAATATGGCCTCGTTCGAATTGGTCGATCCCGCCGGGGCCGAACTGCCTACCTTCTCGCCTGGCGCGCATGTCGACGTCACTGTTCCTGGCGGCGTGGTGCGGCAATATTCCTTATGCAACAGCGCCACGGAGCGCCATCGCTACGTCATCGCCGTGTGGAACGACGCCAACAGCCGCGGCGGCTCCAAGGCGCTGCACACGCAGGTGAATGTTGGCGACAAATTGCAGGTGGGCCTGCCGAGAAATCGATTTCGCGTGCCGCGGCAGACCAAGCGCGCGATCCTGATGGCGCGGGGCATTGGCGTGACGCCGATCCTGAGCATCGCCGACCATCTCAAGCGCCAGGACATTCCCTTCGACGTGCACTACGTCTACGCCATGATGTCGCCGGGCTCGTTCAACGAGATGATCGCGCAATCGAATTTCGCGGAGAACACAAAATATTACTATGAGGCGAGCGAGCTCAATCAGCTGCTCAATCCGGCGGCGCTTCTGCAGGACCAGCCGGAAGAGACGCAGCTGTTCATCTGCGGCGTTGATTGGTGGCAGGATCCGATCCTCAACATTGCCGAGCAGAAGGGTTGGACGAAGGAGCGGATCCACGTCGAAAGATTCACCGCGAAAGTGCCGCCGGCGGTGCTCGACAAGGTATTCGAAGTTAAGATCGCCAGCACGGGCGCTGTGTATAAAGTCCCCGGCGACAAGACCGTCACCGCGTTCCTCGAGGAGCAGGGCGTGAAGATTCCCACGTCCTGCGAACAAGGCATGTGCGGAACCTGCAAGATCAAGATTATCGAAGGCGAGGCGGACCATCGCGACAAGCGACTCTCCGATCAGGAAAAGGCGGACGGCTTTTTCCTGGCCTGCGTCTCGCGGGCCAAGAGCAACCTGCTGGTGTTGAATCTGTAAACGCCGCTGTCGTGACGTGGTCGCAGCGTAGAAGCGGCCGGCCACCCTTGATCGTTCCGCCTGGTCGCGCTAGTGTCTAATTATGTTGACACTAAGTGAGCGACCTCACTTGGCGGCCACCGGGAGGAAGCCCCGCGCCGTCGTGATCGGCAGCGGCTTTGGCGGGCTCGCCGCCGCCGTCCGTCTTGGGGCGCGCGGCTATAGCGTCACCGTTTTGGAAAAGCGCGCCGCGCCTGGCGGCCGCGCCTATGTCCACCGTCAAGACGGATTTACGTTTGACGCGGGGCCGACGATCATCACGGCCCCCTTCCTTTTCGAGGAGCTTTGGAGCCTCTGCGGGCGCGATATGGCCGACGATATCGACCTGCGGCCGATGTCGCCCTTTTATCGCATCCGTTTCGCCGACGGCGCCTGCTTCAACTACAGCGGCGACATGGATGCGATGCGCGCCGAAGTCGCGCGCTTCTCGCCGCAGGATGTCGAGAGCTTCACGCGCTTCATGGAGAAAAGCCAAGAGATCTGTCGCGTGGGTTTCGAAGAGCTTGGCGATGTTCCGTTCTCGTCGCCGCTCGACATGGCGCGCATCGCTGGCGATCTCATCCGGCTACAGGGCCACCGCAGCGTCTATGGGCTCGTGTCGCAATTCTTTCGCGACGAGCGGTTGCGCACAATCTTCAGCTTCCATCCGCTGCTCATCGGCGGCAGTCCTTTCCGGGCCAGCGCCATCTATTGTCTGATCGCGGCGCTGGAGAAGCGCTGGGGCGTGCATTTCGCGATGGGCGGGACAGGCAGTCTCGTCGCCGGGCTTGTCAAACTCATCGAAAGTCAGGGCGGCGAGATTCGCTGCGATGCAGAGGTCGGCTCGATCATCGTCGAGAAGGGCGTCGCCAAGGGCGTGAGCCTCGCCTCGGGCGAGCGCATCGCCGCCAGCATTGTCGTTTCCAACGCCGACTCAGCCTGGACCTATCGTCATATGCTGCCGCCTTCTGCTCGGCGGCGCTGGAGCGATCGCAAGCTCGATCGCGCCAGCTATTCGATGGGACTCTTCCTCTGGTATTTCGGAACGCGGCGCAGATATGAGGACGTCGCGCATCATACGATCCTGCTCGGGCCGCGTTATCGCGAGCTGCTGAAGGACATCTTTCAGCGCAAGACTCTTGCTGAAGATTTCAGCCTCTATCTGCATCGGCCGACGGCGACCGATCCGTCACTGGCGCCGCCGGGCTGCGATGCGTTTTACGTGCTGTCGCCGGTGCCCAATCTCGAAGGCGGACAGGACTGGACGATGCTTGCGGAGCGGTATCGCCAGAACATCGCGCAGGCGCTCGAAGCGACGATCCTGCCGGGTCTTACTTCGGACATCGTCACGTCGCGGGTCGTAACGCCGCTGAATTTCGAAGTGGAGCTTAACGCCTTTCGCGGCGCGGCGTTTGGACTTGAGCCGATATTGACGCAAAGCGCCTGGTTTCGTCCGCACAATGCGAGCGAGGACGTGCGCAATCTCTTTCTCGTCGGGGCGGGCACGCATCCCGGCGCCGGGCTGCCAGGCGTTCTGTCGTCGGCGCGGATTCTCGACAAGGTGGCGCCCGATGCATCTGTTTTTGCCTGAGGCCGCATTCGCGACGCGAGACGATCACGCCGCCTGCCGAGCGGCCATCCGACAGGGTTCGCGATCCTTTTACGCGGCGTCGCTCATATTGCCGCGCCGCATGCGCGCGCCTGCCTATGGGCTTTACGCCTTCTGTCGACTTTCGGACGACGCCGTCGATGTCGAAGGCGGCTCCTTCGCCGCCTTGGCGCGGTTGCGCGAGCGCCTGGCGCGCGCGTGTGAAGGCCGTCCGCATTCCGTCGCCGCCGACCGCGCCATGGCGGATCTTATGCGCCGTTACGCCATTCCGCGCGCCGTGCCGGAAGCGTTGCTTGATGGCCTCGCGTGGGACGCCGAGGGGCGCCGCTACGAAACGCTCGATGAACTCTTCGATTACGCCATGCGCGTCGCCGGAACCGTCGGCGTGATGATGACGCTGATGATGGGCGCGCGCGAGCCGCAGACATTGGCTCGTGCGTGCGATCTCGGGATCGCCATGCAGCTGACCAATATCGCGCGCGACGTAGGCGAGGACGCGCGCGCCGGCCGGCTCTATTTGCCGCTTTGCTGGCTGCGCGCGGCCGGCGTCGATCCTGAGGCCTTTCTCGCGCAACCGATCGCGACGCCGGCGCTCAAGGGCGTCGTCGCGCGGCTGCTAGGCGAAGCCGATGCGCTCTATACGCGCGCGCGGCGCGGCATTGCGCAGCTTCCTCTTTCATGCCGGCCCGCCATTCTCGCCGCCGCGCTGCTTTACGCCGAAATCGGCCGCGAACTCGAGGAGCGCCTCGGGCTCGATTGCGTTACGCGTCGCGCGCGCGTTGGCGCGCCGCGCAAGCTCGCGCTCGTCGCCAGAGCCGGCGTCACATCGCCCTGGCTTTCGGGCGGCGCGTCTTCGCCGCCGCTCGACGCCGCGACGTTTTTAATCGAAGCGGTTGCGCGGCATCCGCTCCGGCCGCTGCGCGTCGCGGACGCCGGCGCCGTGCCGCAGTTCCTGCGCGTGCTCGAAATATTCGAACGTCTGGAGCGCGCCGAACGCTACGGCGACTAGAAATGTTCGACGAGTATTTTGGCCTCGCCGAGATGGTCCTGTCCTTCGGACTGATCATCGGCATCTGCGTCTGGCAGCTCTGGTCGCTGCAGAACGCAAGAAGACGCCTGCGCGACAAGCAGTCGAAGTTCGACGACAGGCGCTGATCTTGCGCGAGGTCAGGCGCGACGCGGCATGCGGAACGGCAGCATCAGCCGAACGAGCGGATTCGCGAAGCGATCGAGCGAGAGACTCTCATTGACCCAGCGGACCGTTTCGCCGCGAAATTTCGCCGAGACAAGCGAGCGGGAATAGAAGGGCGCATCCTCGAAGCTGCGCAGCGCCTGCGCGAGGCCATCGTCGGCGCGCGTGCGGCGCTGGACGCGCCATTTTGTCAAAGGCAGCGGCGCGAGCGGCGGAGGATCAAACGTCTCCATCTCGCCAGAGGCGCTGTATCGCAAGGCGAGCGACAGAGGAGGCTCTCGGCGCCGCTCCGCGTCATAAAGAATTGCGGCGCCGTCTGCGAGATTGGCGCGCGACCATGTCCAGAAAGAAAATGCTTTTTCCAGCGGTTCATCGCCGGCGTTGGCGTCAAAATAGCCGTGCCCTTGCCAGCGCAGGTTCGGCGCATCGAGATGGACCGAGACGCGCGCCATCGGCGCGATTGGCCGCCAGACATGATTGCCTTGCGATTCTAGAGTGAATTGCTTCGTATTGAGAGCCGATGGCGTCACAACAATCTTGCCGCGAATGCGCCGGGGCAGCGGCGCCGAAATCTCGTTGAGGCGAATCGTCAGCGCGCCATTGCGCCATTCCAGCGAACTCGGTCCGATCAATAAAACGTCGCGCGAGCGCGTGAGACTTTTGCGGCCGCGTTCGGTCATCGCCCAGCGCGCGCCACGCGGGCCGTAAAGCGCGACATTGACGGCGCAATGGTCGAAGGGATCGGCCCAGCCTGACCAGGCGTAATAAGGCGAGAAGACGCTGCCGATGAAAGCGATGACGGTCAGGCCATATTGGCCGTCGTCGCTCAGCGCATCGACATACCACCAGCGATAGCCGCGCGGCGCAACGGGCGCGTCGAAGCAAGGTCCGCCATCAGACACTGCGTCGCCAGCCGTCCCGAGATCGCCGCCATCGGCACGCCCGGTCCCGGATGCGCGCTGCCCCCCGCGAGATAAAGGCCCGGAAGCCGCGTGCGCGCCCCCGGCCGCGCGAAGGAGGCCATCCAACCGTGCGACGCCTGACCGTAGATCGCGCCGCCCGTCGCCGGGAACAGCTTGGCGAAATCCTGCGGCGTCGTGCGGGTGATCGCCTGCGGCGGCGCTTGGATTTCGAGACCGCAGTCGGCGAGAAATCGAAAACTCCTCTCCTCGCATTGGCGCAACTCCTCAGTCGAAAGTTCCCGTGCGCCGTCGCAGGCGGGCGCATTGACGAGCGCGAACAGCCTTTCGTCGCTGGAACGTAAATCTTCGTCGTCGCGATCCTGCGCGCACACATAGACCGTCGGCGCGCGCGGCAGCCGTCGATCGTGGAAGATGTCGTCGAATTCGGCGCGGTAGTCGCGCGCGAAGAACACATTGTGATGCGCGAGCGGAAAGCCGCGAGTCTGCGCCCGCATCGCGAATGTCACGGCCGAAAGAGACGGCTGCGCGCGCGGCGCACTGTTCAGCGCCAACATCGCCGGCGCGCCGAGAAGTCCTGCGCGCAGCGCGCCGACGTCGCCGTTCATCACCACCGCATCGGCGCTGATGATCTCGCCCTGGTCGGTCTCGACGCCCGTCGCGCGCCCGCCCTCGACGAGAATGCGTCTCGCGCTTCGTCCATAGAAAATCCGCGCGCCGCGCGCGCGGGCGAGATCGGCAAGCGCGACGGCAAGCCGATGCATGCCGCCTTCGACGCGCCAGACGCCGTCCATCTCGACATGGGCGACGAGCATCAGCGTCGCGGGCGCCAGGAAGGGCGACGAGCCGCAATAGGTCGCGTAGCGTCCGAACAGCTGACGCAGGCGCGGATCGTGAAAATATTTGCCGAGTTCATCCCACATCGACGCAAAGGGCGAGATGCGCGTGAGATTTGGCAGGCCGGAAACGCCAGCGCGGCGCACGAGGTCAAGCGGACTCGGCCGCTGCGAGAGAATGAACGACTCCCGCAGCGTCTCATAAATTGACCGGGCCCGCGCGCAGAAGCGCACGAAACCTTCGGCCTCTCTTTTGCCGGCGAAGGCGTGGATGGCGTCGAAGCTGCGCGCCGCGTCAGCGAAGAGATCCAGCCTTTCACTTTCGCTCCAGGCGTGGCGCGCAAGCGTCTCCAGGCGAAGCAGCTTCACGCGATCGGAAAAGTCGGCGCCCGCTTCATCGAAGATTTGATCGAAGACCCAGCGCATCGTCATGACGGTGGGGCCGGCGTCGAGCCTGGCGCCGCCCGCGTCGATCTCCCGCATCTTGCCGCCGGGAGACTGTGCGCGCTCGACTAACGTGACGTCCAACCCGCGCGCCGCCAGCAGCAGCGCCGAGACGAGTCCGCCAATGCCAGCGCCGACGACGACAACGCGATGCGTTCCCATTCGATGTCATCCTTATAGCGACGCATAAGCCTCACGCCGTCTTCTCGCGCCGGAAAAGAGTTGATCGAACTTCCAGCTTGTGTCAATCTAGAATGACACATAGTGAGACTATGAAACATGACATAACGGGGGCGGGCCATGCAATTTGCCGACCGTATCGAACAGGCGCTCGATCACGCCGTGACGCTGGCGCAAGGCCCAGGCGCGCCGCCGCTGCTGGCCGCCGCCTTGCGCTATGCGGTGTTTCCGGCGGGCCACCGCATCCGCCCTCAGCTCTGCCTTGCGGTGGCCGGCGCCTGTGGCGACGCCGATCCCCCATCCGCCGACGCCGCCGCGGCGGCGATCGAGCTGTTGCATTGCGCCTCGCTTGTCCATGACGATCTTCCCTGCTTCGACGATTCCGCCCTGCGCCGCGGCAAAGCCTCGGTTCATGCCGAATATGGCGCGCCGCTCGCGGTGCTGACCGGAGACGCGCTCATCGTCCACGCCTTTGCGACGCTCCAGTCGATCGCGGCCCGCAATCCGTCGCGCATGGCGAGCGTGCTCGGCATTGTCGCCGAAGCGGTCGGCTCGCCCGGCGGCATCGTCGCCGGGCAGGCCTGGGAGTGCGAAGTGGCCGTGCCGCTGACCGATTATCAGCGGGCCAAGACCGGCGCGCTGTTCGTCGCCGCGACGCGGGCCGGCGCGGCCGCGGCCGGCGCCGACGCGGAGCCGTGGCGCATGCTGGGCGAGAAACTGGGCGAAGCCTATCAGGTGGCGGACGATCTGCGCGACGTGCTCTGCGACGCGGACGAACTCGGCAAGCCCATCGGTCAGGACGCCGTGCGCCTGCGCCCCAACGCCGCCGCCCAGCTTGGCGTGGGCGGCGCCAAGGCGCGGCTCGAGGAGCTGGTGAGGGGGGCGGTCGACGCCATTCCGGATTGCCCCGGGGCGGCGGAGCTGCGCATGCTGATCAAGGCGCAGACGGCGCTGTTCTTTCCCAAACAGCTCGCCCGCGAAGCGGCCTGAGCAGCCGGGATGTCGGCCGCCTCGCCTTCCCCGCCTGGCGGCCTTGCGGCATGGCGGGAGCGCTGGCTCAACTGGCGCAATCGCCTGGTCGCCGATCCGCGCTTCCAGCGCTGGGCGGCCATTTCGCCGTTGACGCGTTTCATTGCGCGGCGGCGGGCCAAGGCGCTCTTCAATCTTTGCGCCGGCTTCGTCTATTCGCAGATCTTGCTTGCCTGCGTGCGGCTGCGGCTTTTTGAGACGCTTTCGGCGGGTCCGCAGGACTTAAGCGACATCGCTTCGCGGCTCGCTCTTTCGCCGCAGGCCGCGCAGCGCCTGTTGCGCGCCGCGGCGTCGCTGCGCCTGTTACGGGCGCTGCCGAACGACCGCTTCGCCCTCGACGATCTTGGCGCGTCGATGCTCGGCAACCCTTCCGTCGCGGCCTTCGTCGAACATCACGCGCTGCTTTACGACGATCTGCGCGATCCGGTCGCGCTGCTGCGCGGCGAAACGGAGACGCGGCTCTCGGCGTTCTGGCCTTACGCCAAAGGCGGCGCCGGGGACGAGGCTGCGTGCTGCGCCTACAGCGATCTCATGGCGCGCTCGCAAAAGCTCATCGCGCAAGACGTGCTCGACGCCTATCCGCTTGACCGCCACCAATGTCTGCTCGACATCGGCGGCGGCGAGGGCGCCTTCATCGCCGCCGTCGCCGACCGGCGCCCGGCGCTGCGCCTGCAGCTTTTCGATCTGCCGCCGGTGGCTGCGCGGGCGCGCCGCGCGCTCGCGGCGAGAGGGCTCGCGCGCGTTGAGGTGAATGCGGGGAGCTTTCTCGAAACGCCGCCCCCATCGGGCGCCGACGTCGTCACGCTCATTCGCGTGCTGCACGATCACGGCGACGCGACGGCGCTTGCGGCGTTGCGCGCGGCGCGCGCCGCGCTGCCGCCGGGGGGGACGCTGCTGATCGCCGAACCCCTGGCGGAGACGCGCGGCGCGGAAGAGATCGGCGACGCTTATTTCGGCTTCTATCTGCTCGCCATGGGCGGCGGTCGGCCGCGCCGAAAAGCTGAAATGATTCGGCTGATCGAAACCGCTGGTTTTGAACGCATTCGCTTCCTGCGATCGCCGCGACCGCTGTTCGCCAGCGTGCTGACTGCGCGGCGTGTGTAATATTTACTTGACGTTTCATCATGTCTTTATAAACTGACACTGTGTACGAGTCGGTTTACGTTGCCCAAAGCGCATGCGCGAAAGGCAGAGGATATTGGAAGCGCTCGCGATCGTCCTTGAAGAGCCCGGAAAGCTGACGCTCAGCCGCCTGCCGCTCGACGCGCCGGGCGCCGAAGACGTCATTGTCGAAACCGCCTGGAGCGGAATCAGCACGGGCACAGAACGGCTGTTGTATAGCGGGCGCATGCCGAATTTCCCGGGCATGGGCTATCCGCTCGTCCCCGGCTACGAGACCGTCGGCGAAATCGTCGAAGCGGGTCCCGGCAGCGGCTGCAGCGTCGCTCAGCGCGTCTTTGCGCCGGGCGCGACCTGCTACGGCGCCGTTCGCGGGCTGTTTGGCGGCGCCGCCTCGCATCTTGTCGTCAAAGGCGCGCGCGTCGCCGCCATTCCCCGGGGGCTCGGCGACAAAGGCGTGCTGCTCGCGCTCGGAGCGACCGCGCAGCACGCGCGCGGCGACATCGCGGCGCAAGGCGCCGAACTCATTGTCGGGCACGGCGTCCTTGGACGGTTGCTCGCGCGTCTCAGCGTCGCAGCCGGCGGCGCGCCGACCGTGTGGGAACGCGATCCTCAACGCGCCGCAGGCGCCGAAAATTACGTCGTGACGAACCCGGAAGAAGATGCGCGCCGCGATTATCGCGTCATCTATGACGTCAGCGGCGATCCGACGATCCTCGATGCGCTCATCGGGCGTCTCGCGCCAGGCGGCGAGGTCGTTCTCGCAGGCTTTTACGATCGTCCGCTCGCTTTCGATTTCCCGCCGGCCTTCCTGCGCGAGGCGCGCTTGCGCGTCGCGGCGCAGTGGCGTCCCGACGATCTGACGACCGTCATTCGTCTCGTCGAAGACGGCCGACTTTCGCTCGAAGGGCTGATCACCCATCGGCGCTTCGCGCTGCAGGCGCGCGACGCCTATCCGATCGCCTTCGACGATCCGCGCTGTCTCAAGATGGTTCTCGACTGGAGAGCGGTAGCATGAATGACGCGCAAGGCTTTCTCACCGCCGCCGAACTCGCCAATCCGCCCGCGCATCTTCTGCGCGAGGAAGCCGCCATAGAGCCAGATCCTGCGCCGACGGCGGCCACGAAGGAGACGCAGATCATCGCGATCTACGGAAAGGGCGGCATCGGGAAGAGTTTCACGCTCGCCAATCTCTCCTACATGATGGCGCAGCAGGGGAAGAAAGTTCTGCTCATCGGCTGCGATCCAAAGAGCGACACGACTTCGCTGCTCTTTGGCGGGCGCGCCTGCCCGACGATCATCGAAACGTCGACGAAGAAAAGGCTTGCGGGCGATCAGGTCGCGATCGGCGACGTCTGTTTCAAGCGCGACGGCGTCTTCGCCATGGAGCTCGGCGGGCCCGAAGTCGGACGTGGCTGCGGTGGACGCGGCATCATTCACGGTTTCGAGCTTTTGGAAAAGCTCGGCTTCCATGAATGGGGATTCGACTACGTTCTGCTGGACTTCCTTGGCGATGTGGTGTGCGGCGGCTTCGGCCTGCCGATCGCGCGCGACATGTGCCAGAAGGTCATCGTCGTCGGCTCGAATGATCTGCAATCGCTTTACGTCGCGAACAATGTCTGCTCGGCGGTGGAATATTTCCATAAGCTCGGCGGCAATGTCGGCGTCGGCGGCCTCGTCATCAACAAGGACGACGGCACGGGCGAAGCGGAGGCTTTCGCCAAAGCCGCCGGCATTCCGATTCTCGCGTCGATCCCGGCCGACGACGACATCCGCCGCAAGAGCGCGAACTACGAAATCATCGGCCGTCCCGAGGGACGCTGGGGCGCGCTTTTCGCCGAACTCGCCGCAAATGTCGCGGACGCGAGAGCGCATCGTCCCGCGCCGCTGACGCAGGACGAGCTGCTCGGGCTTTTCTCTGGAGAATCGGTCGGACGCGATGTCGTTCTCGAGCCGGCGACGCTGCAAGACATGTGCGGCGCAACGCTGACGCAGAAGCCCTCCCTCGAAGTCGTCTACGAAACAATCTGAGGCGGAGCGAAAGATGGACGATTTCCGCTCAAACAGGGTCGATCTCGACGCCGCACAGGATATCTCCGCCGCGGCGCTGCAGACCGATGGACTCGGCTGTCACGCGGGCAAAGACAGATTGCGCGCCGCCGCGGAAGCCGCCGGCATGAGCGAAACGCTCGGCCAATATGCGAAGGACTATCCGCAAGGCCCGCATGATCAGCCGCAAAGCATGTGTCCCGCCTTTGGATCGCTGCGCGTCGGCCTGCGCATGCGCCGAACGGCGATGGTGCTCTCGGGCTCCGCCTGCTGCGTTTACGGCCTCACCTTCACGTCGCATTTTTACGGCGCGAAGCGCACCGTCGGCTATGTGCCGTTCAATTCGGAGACGCTCGTCACCGGCAAATTGTTCGAGGACATTCGCGAAGCGGTTCACGGACTCGCCGATCCCGCGAATTACGACGCGATCGTCATCATCAATCTCTGCGTGCCGACCGCGTCTGGCGTGCCGCTAAGACTGCTGCCCAAAGAGATCAACGGCGTGCGCATTATCGGCATCGACGTGCCGGGCTTCGGCGTGCCGACCCATGCCGAAGCCAAGGACGTGCTCGCCGGGGCGATGCTGCGCTTCGCGCGGCTCGAGGCGGAGCAGGGACCGGTTCAGGCGCCGCGCGCGCCGCGCGCGGGCAAGCCAACCGTCGCCTTGCTTGGCGAAATGTTCCCGGCCGATCCGATGCAGATCGGCGGCATGCTGGATTTGCTCGGCCTCGCCGCCGGCCCCGTCACGCCGACGCGCGAATGGCGCGAACTTTATGGCGCGCTGGACTGCGCCGCGGTCGCCGCGATCCATCCCTTCTACGCCTCTTGCGTGCGCGAATTTGAGTCGGCTGGGCGCGTCGTGGTCGGCTCGGCGCCCGTCGGCCACGATGGAACCGCCGCTTGGCTCGAGTCGATCGCCGACGTCTGCAATATCGCGCGCGAAACAGTCGACGCGGCCAAAAATCGCCTGCTGCCGGCGATCAAAACGGCCCTGTCAGCGGCCCCGATCGTCGGACGCGTGACGCTCTCCGGCTATGAAGGCTCTGAACTGCTCGTCGGCCGCCTGCTCGTCGAGTCCGGCGCCGACCTTCGCTACGTCGGCACGGCCTGTCCGCGCACGCGCTTTTCCGAAGCCGACCGCGAGTGGCTTGAAGCCAAGGGCGTGCATGTGCAGTTCCGCGCCTCTCTCGAACAGGACTTCGCCGCCTTCGAGGAATTCAGGCCGGATCTCGCCATCGGCACGACGCCGGTGGTGCAAAAGGCGAAGCAGAATGCGACGCCGGCGCTCTATTTCACCAATCTCATTTCCGCGCGCCCGCTGATGGGCGTCGCCGGCGCCGGTTCGCTTGCAAAAGTCGTCAACGCGGCGATCGGCAATCGCGTGCGCTTTGACGAGATGAATGATTTCTTCGAAGGCGTCGGCGCCGGTTTCGCCGCCGGAGTCTGGCAGGACATTCCGCGGGATCGTCCGGAATTCCGCAAGAAGCAGCGCGCGAAAACGGCGGCGAAGCCTATCGGGGAGATGGGCGCATGCTAGTCCTCGATCACGATCGCGCCGGCGGCTATTGGGGCGCCGTTTACGTCTTCGCGGCGATCAAGGGCCTGCAGGTCATCGTAGACGGTCCGGTCGGCTGCGAAAATCTGCCTGTCACCTCGGTGCTGCATTACACCGACGCGCTGCCGCCGCATGAACTGCCGATCGTCGTCACCGGACTGTCGGAAGAGGAACTCGGACGCCATGGCACTGAAGGCGCGATGAAGCGCGCCCATGCGACGCTCGATCCGGATTTGCCGAGCGTCGTCGTCACCGGTTCGATCGCCGAGATGATCGGCGGCGGGGTGACGCCGGAAGGGACGGGCATTCAGCGCTTTCTGCCGCGCACGATCGACGAGGATCAGTGGCAGTGCGCCAATCGCGCCATGAGCTGGCTCTGGAGCGAATATGGCGCGAAGAAAGGCAAGACGCCCAAGCGCAAGCCGCGGGAGCCGGGAGAGACGCCGCGCGTCAACATCATCGGCCCCTGCTACGGCGTCTTCAACATGCCGTCAGATCTTGCGGAGATAAAGCGACTGGTCGAAGGGATCGGCGCCGAGATCAACATGGTCTTTCCGCTCGGCAGCCATATCGCCGACACGCCAAGCCTCGCCGAGGCCGACCTCAACATCTGCATGTATCGCGAATTCGGCCGCCAGCTCTGCGAGGCGCTGGATCGTCCTTATCTGCAGGCGCCGATCGGCCTGCACAGCACGACGAAATTTCTGCGCACGCTCGGGCAAGAACTGGGACTCGATCCCGAGCCGTTCATCGAACGCGAGAAGCATACGACGATAAAGCCGCTGTGGGATCTGTGGCGGTCGGTCACGCAGGATTTCTTCGGCGCCGCCAGCTTCGGCATCGTCGCGACGGAAACCTATGCGCGCGGCGTGCGGCATTTCCTCGAGGATGAAATGGGTCTGCCCTGCGCCTTCGCCATCGGCCGGCGCCCAGGCGAGAAGACCGACAACGCGTCCGTGCGCAAGGCGGTCAAGGAGGCGTCGCCGCTCGTTCTCTTCGGCAGCTACAATGAGCGCATGTATGCGGCGGAGGCCGGCGGACGCTCGATGTATATCCCGGCGTCCTTCCCCGGCGCGATTATCCGTCGCCACGCCGGCACGCCGTTCATGGGATATTCGGGCGCCGTCTATCTCGTGCAGGACGTCTGCAACGCGCTGTTCGATGCGCTCTTCAACATTCTGCCGCTCGGAACCGAACTCGACAAGGCGGAGCCGACTCCCGCGCGCCTGCATCGCGAAATCCCCTGGGATGACGCTGCGAAATCGATGCTCGACGGACTGATCGAAGCGACGCCGCTGCTGGTGCGCATCTCGGCGGCCAAGCGCCTGCGTGACGCCGCTGAGCGCGCGGCGCGCGGCGCCGGCGACGACATGGTCACGGCGCCATGCGTCGAAACCGCGCGCGACGTGGTGATGGAAGGGCTGGGCGCATGACTCAGTGCAAACCGATTTCGCCGGTGAACACTCTCGTTCTCGCATGGAAGGAGAAGCCATGAGTTCCGCGATCTATTCGACTCCCGATCTTCGGGCGACCGAATTCAAATTCCAGCTGTTGCTCGGCGTGCTGTTCCCGGCGTTCCTCGTCGCAACGGCGGCGCAGCGCCTTCTGCGGCGCGCGCGCAGCCATGAGGCGCCAGTCGCGCCGACGCCGTCGGTCGTCGCCGAAGCGCGCGAGAACATGCTGATCGTGATCTCCTACGCCTTAATAGCGCGCGCGATGTTGCAGAGCTTCGCCCGGGAAAACCGGGCGGAACGCCTGTCGTGACTCTCGGGTCGCGATGCTTCCGCCGCGTAAGGCGTGCGCGGCAATGATAACGGAGGTCAACATATGGCCATCGAGAAAGAAAGGAGTTCTCTGTCAGGTCTGACAGAGGCCGAGGCTATGGAATTCCATAGTCTCTTCGTCAAGAGCTTCCTGATCTTCACCTTCATCGCGATCATCGCGCATGTGCTGGTGTGGTTCTGGCGGCCCTGGTTGCCGGGACCGAAGGGCTACGCCCTGCTTGACGGCGTGACGAACGTCGCTCACGCGGCGCTGTCGCTCCTCGGCTGATAGGAGATCGGCATGCACAAAGTATGGCTGCTTTTCGATCCGCGTCGCACGCTGGTCGCGCTCTTTACCTTCCTGTTCACGCTGGCGCTGCTGATTCATTTCATTCTGCTCAGCACCGATCGCTTCAACTGGCTGGAAGGTCCGCGGCCGGCGCGGACGGGACAGATCGAACAGACGATTCCCGGCGGCCCGCCCGCCGCGTTCGGCTGATCGGTTCGACGCACATCACGCGCTGCGGACGGACGCGTTTCGCTTCCGCCCGCGGACGCAAAAGCTTTGACGGCATCGGAGGGAGGCGCGGCCATGGCCCTGCTGAGTTTTGAGCGAAAATATCGCGTGCGCGGCGGCACGCTCATCGGCGGCGACCTCTTCGATTTCTGGGTCGGTCCGTTTTACGTCGGCTTTTTCGGCGTGACGACGATCATCCTCTCGGGGCTCGGCACGGCGTTGATCATCTGGGGCGCGGCGATGGGTCCGACCTGGAACATCTGGCAGATCAACATCGCGCCGCCCGACCTCAAATATGGTCTGGCGCTCGCGCCGCTGAAGGAAGGCGGGCTCTGGCAGATCATCACCTTCTGCGCGACCGGCGCGTTCATTTCATGGGCGCTGCGCCAGGTCGAAATCTGTCGCAAGCTCGGGATGAACTATCATGTGCCGGTCGCTTTCGGCTTCGCGATCTTCGCCTATGTGTCGCTCGTCGTGATTCGTCCGCTGCTGCTGGGCGCCTGGGGCTTCGGTTTTCCCTACGGCATCATCAGCCATCTCGATTGGGTGTCGAACACCGGCTACCAATATCTGCACTTTCACTACAATCCCGCGCATATGATCGCCGTGTCGTTCTTCTTCGCGACATGTTTCGCGCTGTCGCTGCACGGCGCGCTGGTGCTCTCCGCGACCAATCCCGGCAAGGGCGAGGCCGTGAAGACGCCCGAGCACGAAGACGTCTTTTTTCGCGACACGATCGGCTACTCCATCGGCACGCTCGGCATCCATCGGCTTGGCCTGTTTTTGGCGGTGTCCTCCGCATTCTGGAGCGCGGTGTGCATGATCATCAGCGGCCCGTTCTGGACTCGCGGCTGGCCCGAGTGGTGGAACTGGTGGCTCAATCTTCCCGTCTGGCGCTAACGCGTAGGGAGACGAACCGTGGCCTATTATCAAAACATCTTTACGCAGGTTCAGGTCCGCGCCGATACGCCGGACCCCGGCGTTCCCGTTCCCGGAATGAAGCGAACGAGCTGGGCGACGTTTTCGCACCTTCTCGGACGCATCGGCAATGCGCAGATCGGCCCGATCTATCTCGGCTATCTCGGCACGTTGTCGCTGGTTTTCGGATTCATCGCCTTTGAGATCATCGGCCTCAACATGTTTGCGTCGGTGAACTGGGATCCGGTGCAGTTCGTGCGGCAATTGCCGTGGCTGGCGCTTGAGCCGCCCAAGCCGCAATATGGAATCAAGATCTTTCCGCCGCTCAGCGAAGGCGGCTGGTGGCTGTTCGCCGGCTTCTTCCTGACGTCATCCGTGCTGCTATGGTGGTGGCGGATGTACCGCCGGGCGCGCGCCTTGGGTCTGGGCACGCATACCGCCTGGGCCTTCCTCTCGGCGATCTGGCTGTATCTGGTGCTGGGCTTCATCCGGCCGCTGCTGATGGGCAGCTGGAGTGAGGCGGTGCCCTTCGGCATCTTCCCGCATCTGGACTGGACCGCCGCCTTTTCCATCCGCTACGGCAATCTCTTCTACAATCCGTTTCACATGCTCTCGATCGCCTTCCTCTACGGGTCGGCGCTGCTGTTCGCCATGCATGGCGCGACGATCCTCGCGGTTGGCCGTTTCGGCGGCGAGCGCGAAATCGAGCAGATCATCGATCGCGGCACAGCGTCGGAGCGCGCGGCGCTGTTCTGGCGCTGGACGATGGGCTTCAACGCAACGATGGAGTCGATCCATCGCTGGGCCTGGTGGTTCGCCGTGCTGTGCCCGTTGAGCGGTGGCATTGGCATTCTCCTGACCGGCACCGTCGTCGACAATTGGTTCCTATGGGGCGTCATGCATGGCATTGCGCCGGAGTATCCGCATGTCTTTGCGCCGGTCGTCGATCCTGCGCTCACGACCGGAGGCGCGCCATGAGACTGGCTTTCTCTCTCCTAGGCATCGTCGTGGCGACGCTCCTCACTGTCGCCATGCTGTTCACGTCCGGATGGGTTCGCCCGCCGATCATCAGCACACAAACCGGCTACCGCGGCACGGGACAGGAGCAGCTCATCAGCGCCCAAAACAAGCGCATTCTGGAAGCGGCCAACGCTTTGCCGGCGCCGATCGATAAGGCGTCTCCCTCGGGCGAGCGCGCGACCAGCGCATACAAGAACGTGAAAGTGCTGACCGATCTCAGCACGGATGAGTTCAACCGCCTGATGGTCGCCATCACGCAATGGGTGTCGCCAGATCAGGGCTGCGGCTATTGCCACACCGACGATCTCGCCGACGACGGGATTTACACCAAGATCGTCGCCCGGCGCATGATCGCGATGACGCGCGACGTCAATAAGGATTGGACGTCGCATGTCGGCGACGTCGGCGTCACCTGCTACACCTGTCACCGTGGCCAGCCCGTGCCCAAAAACGTCTGGTACGAAAATCCGGGCGCGCGCCACGCCGGCGGCATGGCGGCGCATAACTACGGGTTCGGTCATCCGTCGGCGTCGAACGGAACAACCACGATGCCCGTCGATTCGTTCACTCCGCATCTGCTCGGCGACGATAACATTCGTGTCGTGGGCAAAACGGCCTTGCCGACCACGCAGGGCGCGGCCATCCAGCAAACGGAGCAGAGCTATGCGCTGATGATGCACATGTCACAAGCGCTCGGCGTAAATTGCACCTTCTGTCACAACAGCCGCGCCTTTCTGGATTGGTCGCAGAGTGCGCCGCAGCGCACTGTCGCCTGGAACGCCTTGCAGATGATGCGGGAACTGAACGCCGTCTATCTGGAAACGCTGAAACCGCTCTATCCAGCCAATCGGTTAGGTCCGCTCGGCGACAGCCCGAAGGCGAATTGCGGCACCTGTCATCAGGGCGTGAGCAAACCGCTTTACGGTCAAAGCCTGTTGAAGGATTTCCCCGAGCTCGGCGGCAAGGCCGCGCCCTGACCGTTAGCTTTCGCCCGGCCGACGGCCACATCGGCCGGGCGCTTTTTAGCCATTGTTGACAAGGATCATTCGCCAACGTCTCAATACCGAGAGTTTGGAGCTTTGCTTTCGTTTCACTGGGCGCAAAGCAGGGAGGATGACGCCGTGTGCACGGTGGAAAGCGCGTTGCAAGATGATTGCGTTAGCGTCGTTCAAAGGCAGGACGACGAAGGCGCCTATATGATCCGGATCGGGACGCTCGAGACCGTCGTCACCATTCGATTACGCCGGACGTGGGGATCGCGCACGGCCTATCGCCTGAGCCACGCGATCCAGACGCCGCGCCAGCCGAGCCCTTTTTGGAGCTGTGTGTCGGAGGCGGAAACGCCAGGCGACGCATTACGAAAAGCGATCGGCGGCTTCACGATGCATTACCGCAAGGCGGTCGGCGAAGGCTATGCGCCAGCGGAAGACTGGCTCGTGCCGGCCGGGAGCTAGGCGCTGGCCTCATCGCGAGCCGCGCAAGCGACGAAGCAATCGAGGGGCTGCGCGCGCAGTTCGTTTCGCTCGCAAGCGAGGTGCGCTTACCAGCGCACCTCAAAGACGCAGGCCGCCGCGCCCGTCGCCGCGCATTCAACCTCGGCGACGCTCAGCGACGGTCCGAGCATTTCCGCAAACACGCGCTCGAACGTCGCCGCGAAATATGTGCAGGCCGGCGTCTCTGTGCGGAGCCCCCTGCAGATCGGCGAGGCGACGATGCGCAAGTAGAGATGCGGCGCGAATTCATAAGAGAATTCGCCGCTTCCTGAAAATGTCCAGGCATGGCGCGCGATCGCCGCGACGAGAATCCGCGCTGCAAGCGGACGCGGCATGATTTTCAGCGCGCGTTGGGCGAATGGCGGAATACGGGTGGCGAGAAGATAATCGCCGGTGCGCCGTCCCGCCGCGCGCGAAACCTCGGCGGCTTTCGCTTCGCCGAGACGGTCGATCGCCGCTTGATGCAGCCGCGCGACGTCGTCTTCAGGGATCATTTGCGTCGGCTGCGCCAAGAGATGGCGCGCAAGCCCCGCGTCTTCAAAAACGTCGCGGCGCAGCGGCGCGCCGTAAGCGTCGGACAGCGACGCGGCCATTTGCGTAATGGCGTTCGGTCCGATCAGACCGAGGCGCGCCGTCTTGTGTTCAACGAGGGCGATGCTCATGCGGGGTCGCCGATTCGCGCATGATGGCCGGTTCGAACGGCGCGTCATCCGCCTGCTCGACGAGCTGTTCCTTGCCGCCGCCGCAGGCCATCGCTTGCGCCGCCTCATGCATGGTGCTCGCAGGGCGCTTATGCGTGACCTGCCACTCGACGTCCTCGTCGGCGGCGCGGCGGCGGGTCGTATCGAAATTGAACTTCACCTTGGAGCGCGACTGCGGACCCCAATAGTCGACTTTGCCGAGATCGTAGAATTTGCGCTCAAAGCCCGCCTTGAGGAAGGCCTTGAGGCAACCAAGGAGATAGCGTCGTCGCTGCCCGCTGCCGGCCCAAGGATAAGAGAACAGCGCCTTTTTCATATAGAAGCGCCGATAATTGTTCATCACGCGGTCGAGCAGTTCGCCGCGGTCCATCGCCGCCGGTTTGATGATCGGCGTGACGAAATTGTATTTTTCGTAATCGAAGATTTCGACCTTATCGCCGAGTTCCTTGAAGAGATCGGAGAATGGCCAGGGCGTGTACATCGCCCAATTGGCGAGGTCCGGCTTCCAGTCCCGCGCCATCTCATAGGTTTCTTCCAGCGTCTCCGCCGTCTCGTTTTCGAGTCCGACGATGAATTGCGCCTCGACGACGATGCCGGCGTTGCGCAGCAGCTCAACCGCCTTCTTGTTCTGCGCGACGGTCGTCTCCTTGTTGAAGAGATCGAGCTTCAGTTGAGCAGCCGCTTCGGTGCCCAGCGAAACATGGATCAGTCCGGCCTTGCGGTAGAAGGGCAGCAGCGCTTCATCTCTCAGAATGTCGGTCACGCGGGTATTGATGCCCCAGAGAATATTGAGCTTGCGGTCGATCAGCTCCTGACAGAAGGCGACGAATTTCTTCTTGTTGATCGTCGGCTCCTCGTCGGCGAGGATGAAGAAGCCGACGCCGTGATCGCGCATCAGCGTCTCGATTTCGTCGACGACTTTCTTTGGATCGCGAATGCGGTAGTCGCGCCAGAACTTCCACTGGCTGCAGAAGCTGCAGGTGAAAGGGCAGCCGCGCGCCATGTTGGGAATGGCGACCTTCACGCCGAGCGGGATGTAAGTGTATTTGTCCCAGTTCAGCAGGCCCCAGTCCGCGACGATGGAGTCGATGTCCTTCACGGTCGGGGCGGCGGCGGTTGCGACGGCCTTGCCCTCCTGCGCATAGGCGATGCCTTTGATGGCGTCGCGTCGCGCCGGCCAGCCGCCCGCGTCGATCGTCCGCACAAGGTCGACGATGATCTCTTCGCCTTCGCCGCGCACGATGGCGTCGATCCACGGGGCTTCGGCGAGCACCTGGCCATACATGAACGTGGCGTGGACGCCGCCGAGCACGGCGATCGCCTGAGGCGCCGCCTCCTTGGCGATCTGCAGCACGCGTTCCGCTTTGTAGATCGAGGGCGTGATCGCGGTGACGCCGACGACGTCAGGCGCATAGTCGGCGATTTCTTCGCGCAACGCCTCTTCGCCAATATCGAAGGTCATCGCATCGATGAATTTGATGTCAGCGTAGCCGGCCTTTTTGAGCGCGCCGGAAAGATAGGCGACCCAGGCCGGCGGCCAATTGCCGGCGATCTCGGCGCCGCCGGAGTGATAATTTGGATGAATGAAAAGGATGCGCATCGCCTTCCCTTCCGGCCGTTTGTCAATCTCACTGATCGTAAAGTATGCTTGACGTTTTGCAACAACGATTGACAGTGGCCGCCGCGACGAACGCGCGACCGATCGCCTCACTGGCCGACAGCGGCCGGCGCTTTCAGGTCACGGCGCCGCGCGGCGTCCCAGAGGTCGAAAATCAACTTCGCGTGCAGGTCAGGGGCTTCTTCATGCGCCAAATGGCCCAGGCCGCCGATCTCCTCGATGCAGGCCGTCGGCAGGCGCGCGGCGATGTCGCGCGCGCTCTGCGGCCGCACGGTGCGGTCATTGGCGGCGATGATCAGGGCAAGCGGGGCGCAGAGGCGCGGCAGATCGCGATTGAGCGCGTGCAGATCCCAATGCGCCATCATGGCGAGCGCGCCTTCGACATGCGCAGGGTTGCGCATCAGTCTGGCGTAGAGATCGACGCCGCGCGCGTCGAGCTTGGAGCCGGTGCCGGCGAGAAGTCGCGCCACCGCGGCGCGGTCCGCCGACCAGGCGAAATAGCGGGTCGCGAAAGGGTTGAGGAACAGCGCCTTGGCCAGCGACGGCAGCACATGGCTGGCGAGGCCGCCGAATGGCGCGAAGGCGCCATTGAGCGCGATGATCAGTTGCGGCGCGATCGCCTTGTCGAGTTCGAGACGCGCCGACACGGCGGCGCCGGCGGAGTGGCCGACGACGATCTCCGGCGCGACGTCGAGCGCCCGCAGCAAAGCGGCGAGCGCTTTCGCCATGCCGGGCAGCGATTGCGTCTTCGCGCCCGGCGATGTCGAGAAGCCGTGGCCGGGAAGATCGGGGGCGATCACGCGAAAACGCGGCGCCAGCAAGGGCGCGAGGTCGCGATAGGAATGCGCCGACGCGCCCGCCCCATGCAAGAGCAGCAGCGGCGGACCGTCGCCCATGAGCTGCACATGCCAGACGACGCCGCCGGCCTCGAGCATGCGGCTGGCGCGCCGGTTCGGCCAGTCGGCGCCGTCCCGCTCGAGCGTGAGCCGCGTGACGGGCGCGAAGAACGGCGGGAAGATCACGGCGCCGGCGCGGCTGCGCGCACCGCCTGCGACAGAGCCGCCGCGTCGGCAAATGGCATTTTCAGATAGCGGCCGTTCATCGCCTCGGCGATTTTGCGCGTCGGGGCGTCTGCGCGCGCTGCGGCAGCGGCCGACGAGTCGATGGCGAGCGCCGCAAGCCCCGGCGCGCGTAAACGCCGCGCCGCGTCCAGCGCGTCGTCGAGCGCCTTGGCGCGATCGGGAGCGCCCTTGCGGTCGATATTGCCGCGCCCATCGGTCAGCAGGATCAAAAGCGGCGTCTGGCCCTTGCGCCTGACGCTCTCCGCAAGCGCGCCGGCGGCGTCGAGCCCGTGCGCCAGCGGCGTGCCGCCGCCGCCCGGCAGCGCCGCGAGCAGCCGCTTGGCGCGCGCCAGCGAACGCGTCGGCGGCAGCAGGATCTCGGCGCTCTTGCCGCGGAAGGCGACGAGGGCGACGCTGTCGCGGCGCGCATAGCAATCGGCGAGCAGCAGTTCGATCGCGCCTTTCACCTCGCCGAGTCGCTGCATGGCGGAGGACCCCGAGGCGTCCACGACGAAGATGGCGGTGGTTTCGCGCCGCTCGCGGAAACGCGTGACGCGAAAATCGTCGGCGCGCACGCGCACGGCCAGCGCGGCGTCGTCCGCCGCCTGCGCGCGCCGAAGGGGTTGCCAGGGCGCAGCGGCGCGCAGCGTTTCGATGAGGCAGAGGCGCCCCTCGCGCAGCGCGCCGCGCCTTGCGCCCATCGGTCGTCCGCGCCGCGCGGAGACGAGGGCGGCGCCGGACTTTCCCCCTCGCGCAGACGGCGCGCGCGTTCGTGCGCTGGTGGCGAGCCGCGCCAAAACATCCGCTGGAATGGCGGCGCGCGCGGCGGCGACGACGAGATCCTCGAGCGCTGGCGCGGCCCGCGGCCGCGCATTGTCATTCTTGGGATCGGCGTCGTCTTTCGCAGAGCCGGGCTCGTCAGCCGCCTCTTCGGAAGGGGCTTCATCTTCTTCGATCGACGGCGCGCATGTCGCGCGCGGCGCGAGCGCCAGGCCGGCGGCGACAGCGAGATCTTCGTCGTCGACCACGTCGGCGCAGCGGAGGGCGCAGGACGCGCGGGCGATGCGCAGCGCCAGCAGCGGCGCGCGCAAGGAGTCGATGCCGAGCCGCGCGGCGGCGGCGACGAGCGCTTCAATCGCCTTCGCCGGCGCGACGACCGAGGGGAGTCGTTGGCGCGCCGCCGCGACCTGCGCGGAGGTCGCAGGACGCTCGTCGACGCCGCGATGGCTCACCTCGGCGAGGTCGAGATGGAAGGCGAGGCGGTCGAGCAGCGCCGCCGGCGGGCGTTCGTCGTCCGCATGGCCCTCGTCGAGCGCGACGACGCCGATGCGCGCCTTCTGTCGCGCTGAAAGTCCGTCGCGCGCCAGTTCGATTTCGCCAGAGTCGAGCGCCGCTGCGACGCGCGCCGCCGTCGCGCCGCCAAGGCGCTCCGCCATGGTCAACACGAGGACTCCGCCGTCTGCTTGCGCAAGCAGACCGGTTTCGGCGATGGGCCGTCCCGCACGCAACGTGGCGGCGAGATCCAGTCCGCCAAGCAGGCGGTCGTCGGAGATCGAGAGCGGGGCGCGGCGCATCGGCGCGTCGCTCGGAAGATAGTCGCGCAGCAGGGCGATCCAGGCGTCGCGCGCCGGCCCCGGCGGGGCCCTCAGCGAGACGCCGGAACCTAAGGGGTCGACGGCAAACAGCGCGGCGGCATGGCTCGCGCGCGCCCAGGCGGCGATCGCGCCGTCGCCGCTCATGCGCCGAAAATCTCCTCGACGGCCCGCACGACGCGCGTCGCGGAGCCGATATCGTCGAGCGGATTGCGCCGCAGCCGGTGGCCGAGCGCGAAGGGCGCGACGCGCCGCAGCTGTGCGTCGCCGACGCGCTCTTCACCCTCAAAACTCGCGAGCGCGCGCGCCGCGCGCAATAATGTGAGTTCGCCGCGCAGACCGTCGGCTCCGAGCGCGACGCAGAGCCTTGCCGCCTTTTCCAGCGCCTCGTCCGGCGCGGCGACGGCGCCAAGTCGCTCGCGCCCCGTCGCGATTCTGCGCCGCAGCTTGTGCTCCTCGGCGGACCAGGCCTTGGCGAAGCGCGCTGGATCGCGTTCGAATGCGTCGCGTCGGCGCACCACCTCGATCCGCGTCGGAATGTCGGTCGGCGTCTTCACGTCGACGGCGAGGCCGAAGCGGTCGAGGAGCTGCGGCCGCAGTTCGCCCTCCTCGGGGTTGCCGCTGCCGATCAGCACGAAACGCGCAGGATGGCGCACGCTCAATCCTTCGCGTTCGACGACATTTTCGCCAGAAGCGGCGACGTCGAGCAAAAGGTCGACGAGATGGTCTTCGAGAAGATTGGCCTCGTCGATGTAAAGAAAGCCGCGATTGGCTTTAGCGAGCAGACCGGGTTCGAAGGACTTTTCGCCCAAAGTCAGCGCCCGTTCGAGATCGAGCGCGCCGACGACGCGATCCTCGGTGGCGCCGAGAGGTAGATCGACGACCGGCGCGGCGCGCAGCGTCGTTTTGAGCGGGCCCTGCGCGGCGCGTTTCTTACAGCCGTCGCAAAGCGCGGCGGCTGCGGCGGGATCGCAATGATAGGCGCAGTCGACGACCGACCGCATGGGCGGCAGCAGACGCGCCAGCGCGCGCACCGCCGTCGATTTGCCCGTTCCGCGATCCCCAAAGACCAGCACGCCGCCGACGGAGGGATCGATCGCGGCGATCACGAAGGCAAGCTTCATCGCGTCCTGACCGACGATGGCGGTGAAGGGAAATGGCGTGAGCGAGTCGGACGGCGAATAATTCTGCGCCGAGCGCGCGGCTTCAGCGTGCATGCGGCGCGCGTCAATAGAGCGAGGCGTCGTTCGCGAAAGCTTGACCGGAAGCGGCGACATGCACGGTCCTCTCGGCTGGGCGCGAAGTAAATTACACGCCATGTGTCATTATAAATTGACACCTTTGGCCGCTCAGCGCAAGCTCACGTGACAGATTCAGTCAAATAATGAACGAAATTGACGGCGGTAGCGTAGCATTTTGCCTCATTCGGGTACATTCTCTCAGGTGCGGCGAATGACACGGGGGTTCTGTTCATGTCTGCTGGCGTCAACGCCGGACCCGTTGAGCGCCTGGGGGACGCTGGAGCGTTGCCTGTCGTCGGCCCGTGCGGGATCGACCATGCCCGATAGGTCCGAAACGCGCCCCGATCTGACGCTGACGCTCGACGAAGACGGCGTCATCCAGAATGTCGTGATGGCGCGATCGCTCGCGAAGGAGCCGCTCGACGAATGGCTGGGCCGGCGCTGGGGCGAGATGATGATGGAGCCCGCGATCGACGACGGCGCGCTGCGAAAAATTGAGGATGTGCGCTTGCGCGGCGATTCCTCATGTTTTCGGGTGCGTCAGCGATTTCCGAGCGGCCGCGAACTAGCGATGGAATATACGACCTTCAGCCTCGGCAAGAAGGCGGGCTTCGTCGCCATCGGCCGCAGTCTCGAAGCGATCAGCGAATTGCAGTCGCGTCTTCAACTCGCCCAAGAAGCGCGTGAGCGAGACTATTGGAAAATGCGCGAGATCGATACGCGCTACCGCACGCTGTTTGACGCGACGAGCGAGGCCGTGGTTCTGGTCAGCGCCTCTGATCTACGCGTCGTCGAAGCCAATCTCTGCGCCACGAGGAATCTTGATCTCGCGCCGGGCGCGCCTTTCCTGCCGCGGCTCGACGAACGCGACAGGCGCATCCTCGACGAACTGCTGGCGAAGACGCGCGAGGAGGGGCGCGCTCCTGGCGTCGTGCTGCGCGCGACCCCGTTCGGCGATCTCTGGAGCCTGCGCGCGTCACGGATGGATGCGGAGTCCGGCGCGCTCTATCTCTGCCAACTCACGCCAATGCGCGAACTGAGCGGCAAGGCTGACAAAGCCGAACGCTTCTCGATGCGGGGTTTCATCGATCGGATGCCGGAAGGCTTCGTCGTCATCGATCGCGAAGGCGTCGTGCAGGCCGCCAATGACGCGTTCCTCGACCTGGTTCAGATCGGTTCGGAGGCGGCGGCGATCGGCCGCAAATTGATGCGATGGCTCTTCAGTCCGGGCGCCGACGCCAATGTGATGGTTGCGCTGATCGAGAAACACGGCGACGTGCGGCGCTTTCAAACCACGATCGATGGAGAGCTTGGCCAATCCGCCACGGTCGAAATTTCCGCCATGGGCGATGACGCCCCGCAGCCAAATTACTTCGGCCTGCTGATCCGGGATGTCGCTCACCAACGTGCGCGCACGGAGGCCTCCGCGCGCTCAGACGCTGATGCCACCGCGGTCGTCGACGATTTCGACAATCGCACGCTCGAGCAGATCGTCAAGATGACCACGGAAACGATCGAGCGCAAAGCCATCGCGCGCGCGCTCGAACGGTTCCGTGGCAATCGAACGGTCGCCGCGCGTCACTTGGGCTTGAGCCGGCAGAGCTTGCATGCGAAATTGAAAAAATATCAACGAGAATAGGTTACAACAGCCGTTCATTGGCAGGCAGGGAAGCTAACGTCGTGACGCTCGATCCGACCGCCTCGCCCGCCTTCGGTCAGGCCAATCTCTCCAATTGCGAACGTGAGCAAATTCATTTCGCCGGGTCGATTCAGCCGCACGGCGCCCTTCTGGCGGTTGGCGAATCGGACGGCCTTATCGTGCAGGAGAGCGGCAACGCAGCGGCCTTCCTCGGCTATGGCCAACCATTGCGGGGCTCGCATCTGCGCAAGCTTGGCGGCGACCTCTGGGACCGCAGCCGCCCTTATTTTGACCGGCCGGTCGACGCCATCCCGGTAGCCCTGCGGTGCGCCGCCGGGGCCAGAGGAGATCCGCTCAATGCGCTGTTGCATCGCGCGCCGCGCGGCGGCCTCATCATCGAACTGGAACATGCCGGACCGGCCGTCGACTATACGCTTGCGATTCAGCGGGGCCTCGACACGATTCTCTCGTCTTCGACCCTGCGTGGCCTTTGCGACGCCTGCGCCGGCATGTTTCGGGATCTGACGGGCTATGACCGCGTGATGATCTACCGCTTCGACGACGAAGGGCATGGCGAGGTCTTTTCGGAGACGAAGCGCCCGGAGCTCGAAGCTTTTTTCGGCAACCGCTATCCCGCTTCCGACATTCCGCAGATCGCGCGACGTCTATATGAGCGCAATCGCGTGAGGTTGCTCGCAGACGTCGACTACATGCCCTCGACTCTGCAACCGCGCCTTTCGCCGCTCACTGACGAAGAACTCGACATGTCGATGTGCTTCCTGCGGAGCGTGTCGCCTATTCATATTCAATATCTGAAGAACATGGACGTGGCCGCGACGCTCGTCGTGTCGCTCATGGTCGGCGGCGATCTGTGGGGCTTGATTTCCTGTCACCACTATTCGCCGCGTCTGATCCATTTCGAAATGCGCGCCGTTTGCGAGTTGCTGGCCGAAGTCATGGGCACGCGCATCGCGGCGCTGGAGAGTTTCGCGCAAGGACAGGCCGAACTTTCGGTGCGCCGTCTTGAGCAGCGCATGATCGAAAGCGTGACGCGCGACGGAGACTGGCGCGGCGCGCTGTTCGACAGAGCGCGCTCGCTGTTGCTGCCGCTCAACGCCAGCGGCGCGGCGCTGCTGTTTGAAGGCAAGACGCAAACCGTTGGCGACGTTCCCGGGTCAGAAGAAATCCGCGCGCTCGGTCAATGGCTGGAAAGGCGCCTCGACGAAGGCGTCTTCGCAACCTCCGCGCTCTCTTCGCAAGAACCCGCCTTCGCGCCTTTGACTGGCGTCGTCAGCGGCGTGATCGCGACGCGTATTTCCAGCGAACCGGGCGAGCTGCTGATCTGGTTTCGTAAGGAGCGCGTGCGAACGGTGACGTGGGGCGGCAATCCATTCAAGGCGCCGTCCGTTGGGGACGACCCAAACGAGCTTTCGCCCCGCCGCTCCTTCGCCCAATGGCATCAGGTCGTCGAGGGCACATCCGATCCTTGGACCACCGCCGATCGCGCGGCTGCGCGATTGATCGGCGAAAGCGTCACCGACGTCGTCGTGCAATTTCGCTCGTTGCGGATTCTCGTCGCACAAGATCAGCTCCAACAAGTCTTGCGTCAGGTTCATTCCTCCAGTCAGCAGATCATCGTCGCAGCCGCAGACGGCGCCGTGATCGAGGCGAATTCCGCGCTCAATCTCCTGCTGGGCCTGTCGCACCCGCTTCGTCATCTCGATGAATTGAGCGCCCATTTCGCCGACGCCGACGAAGTGGAGAAAAGATTACGTGCGCTGCGCGACAGCCGCGCGCCTTGGCGCGGCGAAGCGCTGCTTATCGATCGCATTGGCGGCGCCCGGCCGGTCGCCGTACGCGCCGATCCTGTGATGGCGTCGCGCGACCGCGTATTGGGATATGTCATTCTCTTCACCGACCTGACCGAGCGCAGGGCGGTGGAGGCGGCGCGCCGGAATTTTCGCGACAATCTGTTCTTAAGCCAGCGGCGGCTGATGCGCCGCATCGACTCGAGCGCCGCGCTTGCCATTGAGAACGTGATGTCGAGCATCATCGACAACGCGCAGCTCGCCGCGCTGGAAATCGCCGATGGTCTGGACACGGCCGGGATTCCCGACACGCTCGAAAGCGTACGGGCGTCGGTGGCGCGCGCCGCGGAGGTGCTTGAACAGATTTCGATCGGCGGCGCGCCGAAAGCGGGCGGACGTTCGCCCTCGAAACGCCGCGGCGGAGAACAATGATGCGAGGCGCGTCCGTTCGCGAGGAGCTGCGCGCCGCGACTCGCGAGACGCATCAGCGGCTACATGGGCATTCCGGACTTTCGGCGGCGGCGCGCGGGGCGATCGACCTCGACGATTACGGTCAATTGTTGATGCGGCTTTACGGTTTTCATTGGGCTTTCGAGGAGACGCACGCAAGCGCCATGCAAATGTTCGGTTTCGTCGCGAACTCGCGCGCTGAGCTCATTGCGCGGGATCTCGCCGCGCTCGGAACCATGCGCTTTGATGTTTCGCGCCTGCCGCGGTGCACGGCGCTGCGTGAGCCGTCGAGCGAGGCTTGCGCGCTCGGCGCGCTCTATGTCGTCGAGGGCTCCGCGCTTGGCGGCGCGCTGATCGCGAAAGCGCTGGCGCCGGTCGTTGGCGAGGCGCGCCGGTTCTTTCTTGGCTGCGAGTCACGGCGCGACGTTTGGCCGAGCCTGGTTGCGCGCCTCGAGGCGCTTCCGCCTGGAGCGCAGCGTCTCAGCGCGATCGACGCGGCCATTGAGACGTTTGAGGTTTTCGAAGAATGGATGCGCGACTGGCGCGCCGCTCCGACGTGCGACGTCCGTTTGGCGATGGACGCAACGGGCGAGACCGGTGCAGGGTCGTGTGAAGTTTGACAGAGGTTTTTGAACTTGAGCGATACCTTATCGATTACATGATTCGCCGTGATCGGGAAGCGCTCTAAGGCCGGCGTTCCGCCGTAGCGTGGCGCGCCCCTGCGCACGGCTGACGCAGGACCAGCTTTTTCGCAAGAATCGTCGCCGTCGCCGCATCAGACGCCGTGGCGTCGGCGCCGACCTGGGCAACGAGATTGGGATTGCGCGCGAAGAGAGGGCCGCCGACCATCACGCCGACGTCGGCGTTCGCTGAAGATTCGCGAACCGCCCGAATGGTTCGTGCGAGCGTCTCCAACTCCGACTCGGCGCCCAGCGTGATTCCGAAGACCCCAAACCACCCGCTCGCTGAAATGCCGGCGACGCCATCGGCGTCGAGATCCCTCTCGAGGCGTACGTCCCAGGAGGCGTTGCGCATGAACGCCGCCACCATGTTGACGCCGAAGACGTGCTTCTCTCCGGGAAGGGTCGCGAGCAGCGCGCGCTGGCGCGGATCGGACGCCGCAGCCTCCTCAACTCCGCCGAAGCGGCACATCAGCTTCTGCATGCGTGCGACGCCGAGCGTGACGTCGATGAAATCGCAACGATCTTCGTCCCAAAGAGCGCCTAGGTGACGCGCCGCTTCGGCGAGAAGGCCGACGAATAGCGTTTCGAGCGAATGGCCCTTGGCGCGCATCTTGTCGAAGAACGCCGCCGACTCGTCGCCGTCCTCATGCGTCAAAAGCGCGCCGAAGGTCTCGATCTCATGGGTTTGAAACGCCGTCTCCGCTTCATGCGCCGCCAGCGCGTGGTGCATCAGCTGCAGACGCGGAACGATGTCGTCGAGTATCACGCTGGCGAGTCGCGCCTGCCGGTCCTGACGATCGCTTCGCAGGATGACGTCAGGCTGGGGCCATTCTTGAAATTCGTTGGGGCAGGGAGTCGCGCGAGGGATCGCGCGGCGGGCGGAAGCGGGATCGAATTCGCCTAGATCGGTCATCGTATGGCCTCCCGAGCCAGTCGGCGCGGCGATGGCTCGCCGGCGTCCAGCCCCGAAATCATCGTTGTTGCGTTCCGACCTTCCGAATGGACATTCCAAGCGCTACATCTTGACAGCCATCCGGTTTTTTCGGGCGAGCGGCCCCGCCTCTATTATTATGAGAAGGAAGAAGTATTGCCGTTTCCCAATTGCGCCATTCGACCAGGAGCAGGCCTCTCGCCCCCTGAAAATCATTCAAACGCACAAAAATGCGATAGTAAAGCTTAATTGACGATAGCTTTGCGGTAAGCTTGGGTGTGTCATGCAGCACGGACACATGCGAGAGCCCAACAATGGGCTTTAGAATCCGTTCTCTGTGACGTCGCGCAGGGCAGCACGATGAAAAAGATGCGCTCGATTTTTTTTGCGCTCGCCGCCGCGGGCGCGGTTGCGCTTTCGCTTTACAATTTGTCGGAGTCCGAAGCCGGTCTTGTGGTTGAACGTCTTCACATCGGCGACACGCCCGTCACGATGAGGCGCAGCGCCGACCGTCCGCTGGCGCCGGCGATTGTGATCGCACATGGCTTTTCCGGCTCTCAGCAATTGATGGCGCCGATCGCGACGACGCTCGCGCGAAATGGATATGTGGCGGTCACCTTCGACTTCTCCGGGCACGGCCGCAACCTAATGCCGATGCCGGGCGGCCTCGCCAAACTCGAAACAAGCACGGCGGCGCTCCTCAAGGACATTGACGAGGTCGTGCGCTTCGCACGGGACCAACCCTGGTCAGATGGACGCATTGCGCTCGTCGGCCATTCGATGGCCACCGATCTCGTCGTGGGTTATGCGCGCCGCGACCCGCAGATCGCCGCGATCGCCGCGCTGTCGTTCTTTGGCGAGGGCGTCACCCGTGACCAGCCGAAAAACCTGCTCATCATCGACGGAGCATGGGAGTCGCAGCGGCTGATCGAGGCCGGCGCGCGTGTCGTTTCGCAGGCGGCTGGCGGGGCGGCGCAGGCGGGCGTCACCTATGGCGACATCGCCGACGGAACCGGGCGTCGGCTGGCGATCGCGGGGGGCGTCGAACATATCGGCGTTCTCTACAGTCGCGACGCGATAGCCGAGATTCTCAATTGGATGAACGCCGTCTTCGGGAGAAGCGACGCCGGCGATATCGACGCGCGCGGACCATGGCTCGCGCTGCTCTTTGCAGGCCTCATCGCAATGATGCGGCCGCTCGCGCAGTTGCTGCCGCGAGTCTCGCCGGTTCCGCTTGGCGCCGGTCTGCCATGGCGGCGCTTCGCGCCGATCGCCATAGCGCCCGCGTTGCTCACGCCGCTCATCCTGTGGAAGGCGCCGACGGATTTCCTGCCGATCCTGCTCGGCGACTATCTCGTCGTACATCTCGCGGTCTACGGCGCGATCCTCTTCGCCGGGCTGTGGCTCGCACAGGGCGGCTGGCCCGTCTTTCGGCCGCAGCGCTGGAAGCCTTTGCTTGTCGCAGCCGCGGCGCTCGCCGCTTTGTACACGCTCGTCCTCGGCGCGCCGCTCGACGCCTACGTCATCTCTTACCTACCGACGGGCGTTCGCGCGCGGCTCATACCGGTAATGTTTATCGGCTGCGCTCTCTATTTTCTCGCCGACGAATGGCTGACGCGGGGTCCCGGCACCGCGCCCGGCGGCTATCTCTTCAGCAAGTTCTGCTTCATCGCTTCGCTTGGCGTCGCCGTTGCGCTCAATCCAAGACGTCTGTTCTTTCTCGTCATTATCGCCATCGTGATCGTCATTCTGCTGACGGTCTATGGGCTCGTGGGGCGTTGGGTCTATGCGCGCACGCGCGATCCCCGCGTCGGCGCGCTCGGCGCAGCCTTCGGCCTCGCCTGGGCGCTCGCCGTCACCTTCCCGATCGTCGACTGAGTCTTGCGCGGCTCCCACCGAAGCGCGAGATCGGCGAGATGCGCGAGGAAGGCCATGGCGAGACTGGCGCCAATCGCCAGCCCGGACGCGCCCGCGAGGGCGCCGCGCAGCGCGAAGAGCAGAGCCGCTCCAGCAAGCAGATTGCAAAGGAAGCCGGCTGGCGGCGGCCCGCGTCCCCACAATAGGCGAAGGCCGAGCACACCGAGCGCCTCGATCGCGACGAGCAGCAAAATCCATTCGATGAGTTGCGGGTCTAACACGAAGGAGCTCATGCGCGTTTCGCCCTGCGTTTGGCCTTCCGCCAATAGGTGGAGAACGGCTTATTCAATTCGACCATGCGCCAGTTGAGAACGCCCGCGAAACTGACCCAGGCGAGATAGGGCAGGAGCAATGCTGCGGCGGATGTCGAGATCGCGCCGACGGCGACGACGAGGGACAGGACTGACAGCCACAAGAAGACGAGTTCGACGAGCGCCCAGTCGGGCCGCCGCAGCTTGAAGAACAGCGGGCTCCAGGCGATGTTCAGCACCGCGTTGATCGCAAAGAGCGCCAGAAGCCGAATGCGCGCCCCATCGTCGGGCGCCTGCTCCCAGGCCAGAACGCCGCTGGTCGCAGTGAGCAGGAAGATCAGCGTCCAGGCCGGGCCGAACAGCCAGTTTGGCGGACGCCAGGACGGAAAATTCAAGCCCTCGTACCATTCGCTGATTTCCGTCGCGAGGCCGCCGATCAGCGCCACGAGCGCGACGCTCGCGGTCGCCACAGCGACAAGGGTCCAGCGATCGGCGGCGAGCGAATCCATCATGGCGAGGCGAGCCTCAAGAGATGTGCGAGGTCCTTGAAGAAGATGCGCACATGCGCCATTGGATCCGCGCGTACGAGCTCTTTGTTCATATAGGCCTCCCAGGTGAGGCGCTGAACGTCAGGATCCTTGCAGATATTGACGAAGGCTTCGCGCAGTCGGTCGTTGCGATACCAGAAATATTGCATCATCCCGAGAATGAAGAAGACCCGCCCATGCAGCTTCATGAAGCGCTTGCGCGCCATCGCGAGCGCGCGCGCGTCACCCGTGCGCAGGCACTCTTCGACGGCATCGGCGGAAAGTCTGCCGCCGAGCATGGCGTAATAAATGCCTTCGCCCGAGGCGGGCGCGACAACGCCAGCCGCGTCGCCGGCGAGAATGACGTCGCGGCCATTGTCCCAGTGCTTGAGCGGCTTCAAGGGAATCGGCGCGCCTTCGCGACGAACCGTGGAGGCGCCCGCAAGTCCCGTGTCGTCGCGCAGATCGCGCACGGATTTCTTCAGCGAGAAGCCCTTGTTCGCGCTTCCCGTGCCGACGCTCATCGTGTCGCCATGCGGGAAAATCCAGGCGTAAAAATCCGGCGAGAGCGCGCCGCGATAATGAATCTCGCAGCGATCGGGGCCGCTCGATTCTGCGGGCGGCGTCTCGATGACTTCGTGATAGGCAAAGACGAAGCGCGTCTTGTCGGCGCCGCGCACTTCCTGGCGGCCGACCTGCGAAAGAGCGCCGTCGGCCCCGATGACGACGCGCGCGCGCAGAGTTCTCGGCTGGGCTTCGCCCTTGGCGCGATACTGCACGCGCGCAACGCCGTCCGCGTCGCGCGTGATCCTCTCATAGGCGCCCGTCAGGCGGGTCGCGCCATAAGCGGCGGCGCGGCAGCGCAGCCATTCGTCGAATTCGCAGCGGTCGACCATCCCGACAAAGCCGCCCTTGATCGGCATGTCGACGGCGACGCCTTTCGGCGAAATCATCCGGGCTGAAGCGACGCGCGCCTTCAGCAGATGATCGGGGATGGCGAAGTCGCGAATGAGCCGCGGCGGAATGGCGCCGCCGCAAGGCTTGATGCGGCCCCCCTTGTCGATGAGCGCGACGTTGCGGCCGCGCCGCGCGAGATCATGCGCGGCCGTCGCGCCTGCGGGGCCGCCGCCGACGACAGCCACATCGAAGAGCGCGTCTTCAGTCATTAGAGCCTCCCTCAGAACTGCGCCGTCATGGCGTGCGGCGGCAAGGGCGCGCTCGCGCGCGGTGGCTGCGGCGCCGTGATCTTGCTTGCGAGCGCAGCTGAGACGATGAAGAGCAGGGCCTCGCCGACGAACACCAGCGAATAGGCGGCGAGCGGCGTCGCGACGACGAGTTTTGCAAGATCGACGAGAACCGTCGCGCTGAAGCCGCCGAGCCCGAAGGCGACAGCCTGCGCGGCGCCCCAAAGCCCCATGCGCGTGCCCGCGCGCCGATGCGCGCCGGCGCCCGCAAGACCCATCATCGAACCGATCGCAGCGACCGCGAACGCGCCGTTCGAAAGCCCGAGCGCGAAAACGGATGCGCGCAACGCCAGCGCGAGTCCGGCGTAGCCGCTTGCGGCGACGGCGACTAGCGCCAAGCCTGAGGCTGCACAGCCGCCGACGGTCCATAGCCGCAGAGAGCCCAGACGCGGTCCGCCGACGCCCGTTGCGGCGAACGCCACGCCGATCATCCCCAGCAGCACGCCGCCGTGCTGAAGCCCGGCGAGCTTCGTGGTCGCGCCGGGAGTCAAGCCGAAGACGACGCCCGCGAAGGGTTCAACGAGCAATTCCTGCATGCTGTAGGCGAGCATGGAAACGAAGATGAAAATGGTGAACCGGCGCGCCGCCGACTCGCTCCAGACCTGCAAGAAGGCCTGATCGAACGGCGGCCTCTTCTCCGAGGAACGGGGCGCCGGCGCATCCGTCTCCAAGCCGAGCACCGCGATCGTCGCCGTCAGCCAGGCTGCCCCGCAGACGCAGGCCGTGACGATGATGAGGCGCGGCATCGAAAAGGGATCAAGAAAGTGCCCGGCGATCGGCGCGCTGACCGCGAAGCCGAGGATCATCATGACCCACACGGTCGTCGCGGCGGCGGCGCGGCGCTCAGGCGCGACGCGCGTCGCAAGCATGGCGAGCACCGACGTTCCCGCGGCGCCCGCCCCCATGCCGACCAGAAGAAAGGCGAGAGCGGCGAGCGCAAGGCCGGCGACGAGGTTTGTCGCGGCAAGCGCTGTCGCGAGCGCGGCGCCGATTCCGCCGAGCGCCAGCGCCGCGAGGCCGCCGAGAATCCAGGGCGTGCGACGCCCGCCGACGTCGGCGCCATATCCCCAGGCTGGGCGAAGAATCTGAATTGCGTAATGCGATGCGACGAGCAGTCCTGGCACAAAGGCCGGCAACGCGAGTTCGATGACCATCACGCGATTGATGGTCGAGGTCATCAGAACGACGACGGCGCCGAGCGCGGTCTGAACAAGTCCGAGGCGAATAATGCCGGACCAAGCGAGCGGCGGCGCGTTCATCGATCACCCCTATCCGCGAATGGCGAAAGCGCTGACGAGCATGCCAAGCACGTAAAGGGTCGTGCCCGTGGCGTTATAAAAGGGCGCCTGTTCGCGCGGATGCGCCAGAAGCCTGCGCATCAGCACGAATTGTCCGGCGAGCAGCGCCGCGACGATCGCCGCGTAAAAGGGGCGCTCCCAATAGGCGAGCAGTCCGACGACGACGAACTGAGGGGCCGCCATGACGTAACAGGCGAAGCGCGCCGCCTCGTCGACGCCAAGCTGCACCGGCAATGACAGAACGCCCATGCGCCGGTCGCCGTCGACCGACTTGAAGTCGTTCAGGGTCATGATGCCGTGGGCGCCGAAGCTATAGAGCAGGGCGAGCGCGATGATGCGCCAGTCTGGGAGCGAGGCGGCCATGACGGCGGCGCCGGTGAACCAGGGCAAGCCTTCGTAACAGAGCGCGACGGCGGAATTGCCCCACCAGCCATTCTGCTTCAGCCGCAGCGGCGGGGCGCTGTAGATCCAGGCGAGGACCAGGCCGAGCACGGCGGCGGCGAACACCCAAAGGCCGAGCGCCGCCGCGACGGCGAGCGACAACACGGTCCAGAGGCAGGCGATGTAGAATCCCCACCGACCGGGAATGCGGCCGGAAGGAATCGGCCGGTTCGGCTCGTTGATCGCGTCGACGTGGCGGTCGTACCAATCATTGACGGCCTGGCTCGTCGCGCAAACGAGCGGTCCGGCGAGAACCACTCCGGCGAGCGCGAAGGACCAGCGGGAAAGCGGCGAGACGCCGGACGAAACGATGCCGCAGGCGAAGGCCCACATCGGCGCGAACCAGGTGATGGGCTTGAGAAGCTCGAGAACGGCGGCAGGTTTCGACGTCTGCATCAGTTGACGCTATGCTTGACGCCAATTTATGTCAATCTAGATTTACACTAGTTTGTTGAACGTGAATTTCACTCGCCTTCGCCCGCCGCCTCGTCGTCGCCGAGGTCGCCAAGGCCGTAGCGGCGCAGTTTGGTATAGAGGCCTTGACGGCTCAAGCCGAGCATCTCGGCCGCGGAGGCGCGATTGTCCTGCGTCAGCTCCAGCGCGGCTTCGATGCAGAGGCGTTCGATGAGATCGGTGGTTTCGCGCACGAGATTCTTCAGCGGCACGCGGCCCACAAGATCGGCGAATTGCTCGGCGGTTCGCGGCAGCTCATGGCCGCCGAGCCGCTCGCGGCCAGCGCGCCAGCCGGCGCTGCGGATGCAAAAGCCAAGATAGCGGCGCACGCCCTCGGAGATATCGACGGCGGAGATCTCGACATCTTCGGACGAGCCATACTGGCCGCGCGCGAGGGTCGAGAAATGGCGCACCACGCCATGCGCCTGCAGATTGGCGAAGAGCACCTCGGCGTCGACCCCGGGCCGCCCGATCCAACGCTCGATCGGTTCGCCGCGCAGCTGTTCCTCCGAGCCTGCCTGCGCCAGATCGACGAACGCCGCATTGGCGGCGAGAATCCGCCGGGCGCCGTCGGTCAGCACGAAAGCGTCGGGCATCCGCTCGAGCGCGTTGAGCAACCCCGCTTTTTCCCCGGGGAGCGCCGCGGCGCCGGCCATGCGCGACAATATCACGATGATGTTGGCGGCGCCGTCCTGGCGAAACAGCGCGCCGGAAAGAAGCAGCGATTCCTTCGTCTCGACGAGCTGGGCGTGGACATTGTCGACGCGCGGCGCGACGAGGAGCGCGGTCACGAAAGATTGCGCGGCGCGACGGCTCGCCTCGTCGAAGAGATCGCCAAAATGGGCGCCGACGATTTTTTTTGCGCTCGCGCCAATCAGCGCCGCGGCGGCGGGATTGGCCTCGGCGACCCGATTGCCGGCGCCGTCGAGAATTAAGATCGCCTCGGACGCCAGCTGGAACAGCAGCCGGTAGCGCTTCTCGGCGTTGCGGATGCGATGATATTCGCGCTCCATCTCCTGTTGCGCCTCGGCGACGCGCTGCTGCAGCGTGGCGAGCGGCCGAAGATCGCGGCCGAAAGCGACGATCGCGCCGCCTGCCGCGGCCCGCACGGCGCTATAGCGGACGGGGAGATCAGGGCCCGATGGCGCCGGATGGTTGACCTGCCGCAAGCGCGGGCTCGCGCCTTTTTGCGCATCGCGGAGCAGCGCTTCGATTTTCGGCCGGCTCTCGATCGTCACCGTGTCGATCCATGACCGGCCGACCCATTCGCGCACGGGCGCATTGGTTTCCGCACTGGCCGCAGCGTCGATGATGACGCCCTTCGCGTCGACGACGAGCGTCAAATCGGCGGCGACGGCGAGAAGGCCGGCGACTCCTTGCGCGTCGAGGGCGCCCAGTCGTGCGTCAGCGTTCAGAAAGCCCGTCGTGGTCGCGGAGGAGGACGCGTCGCTCACAAAGAGTTCTTTCGGTTTCGACCAGTTTTTCCGACAGGCGGTCTGTCTGTTGATGCTTACAAACTCGCCCAAAGCTTAGCAAGAAGAAGCCTATCTCCCACGCCGCGACGGCAATTGCACGGTTCAAGGCCTTTGGCCGAGTCTGGCGGGGGGTCCGCGACCTCGACGCGAGCGTCGCGCCTCAAAATAAAATTCGCCTGTCCAACCTTCGCCCTATCCAACCTTCGCCAGTCCAAACATGGCGCTCACCGATCCAAATAGGGCGCACAGCAGCGCCCAGTTTCTCAGAGCATAAACCAGGACCGCGATTTTGTCATGTAAACATAACGTCAATTTTAGTTGACACTTTCTGGGAAACGGCCTTAAGCTTCCTCAATGGGTGAGCGGCGCCATGTGCAACGGCGCAAATCACCCTCAAAACAGTGCGTGGCGAGGAAGCGGCATGAGCGATTACCGGCCTCAAATTGCCAGACCGCTGTATACGGCCGAGGAGCGCCGCCGACGCGACGCGTCGGTTTGGACCCTTGTCCAGGGCGTGCTCGCGCCCACGCAGTTCTTCATCTTTCTCGTCAGCCTGATTCTCGTGTTGCGCTATCTCGCGACCGGACACGGAGAGGCGGCGGCGACCGCGTCGGTCGTCGTCAAGACGCTGGCGCTTTACGCCATCATGATCACTGGCTCCATCTGGGAGAAGCAGGTCTTCGGCCGCTATCTGTTCGCGTCGGCGTTCTTCTGGGAAGACGTGTTCAGCATGCTGGTGCTGGCGCTGCACACGGCCTATCTCGCCGCGCTCGCCTTCGGGTGGCTCGATGCGCGCGGCTTGATGTTCCTCGCGCTCGCCGCTTACGCCGCCTATGTCGTCAACGCCACGCAGTTCCTGCTCAAGCTCCGCGCCGCGCGCATGCAGGAGCCCGCGCGGAAAAAATCCGAGATGGAATGCGCGCTATGAATGCGCTCGCGCCCCTTTCGGGACTGACGAATGGCGCCTGCGACGCCGCGCCCGTCATTCAGGAGCGTGGCCAGCGCGAAGTCTTCTGCGGGCTCACCGGCATCGTCTGGCTGCATCGCAAGATCCAGGACGCGTTCTTCCTCGTCGTCGGCTCCCGCACTTGCGCGCATCTCATCCAATCGGCGGCGGGCGTGATGATCTTCGCCGAGCCGCGGTTCGCCACCGCTATTCTCGAAGACCGCGATCTCGCCGGCGTCGTCGACATCGACGACGAATTGGACGCTGTCGTGGATCGGCTGCTGGCGCGACGTCCAGAAATCAAACTTCTATTTCTGGTCGGCTCCTGCCCGTCGGAAGTGATCAAGATCGATCTTTCGCGGGCGGCCGCGCGCCAGTCGCGACAGCACGCGCCGCACGTGCGCATTCTGAGCTATTCCGGCAGCGGCATCGAGACGACCTTCACGCAGGGCGAAGACGCCTGTCTTGCCGCGCTCGTTCCGACGCTCCCCTCCGAGCCGGAACACGCGCCCCATTCGCTGCTGGTCGTCGGCGCGCTCGCCGATGTCGTCGAGGACCAGTTCGCCCGTCTCTTCGACGTGTTGGGCGTCGCGCCGACCCGCTTCCTCCCCATGCGGCGCGCCGCCGACCTGCCGCCGGTCGGCCCCAACACGTCGTTTCTTCTCGCTCAGCCTTTCCTCGGCGACACGGCGCGTGCGTTGCAAGAGCGCGGCGCCTGTTGGATCGAGGCGCCGTTTCCACTCGGGGCGGAAGGCACGACGCTCTGGCTGCGTGCCGCGGCGCAAGCCTTCGGGATTTCCGATGCGCGTTTCGACGCCGTCACGTCCTCCGCCCGCGGGCGCGCCGAGCGGGCGCTCGCCCATTATCGCGACGCGCTCGCCGGCAAGCGTGTCTTCCTCTTTCCCGACTCGCAGCTCGAGCCGGCGCTGGCGCGCTTTCTGGCGCGCGAGATGGCGATGCGGATCGTCGAGATCGGCACGCCCTATCTGCATCGTCGCCACATGGCGGCCGAGCTTGATCTGCTGCCAAAGGATGCGTCGATCGTCGAAGGCCAGCATGTTGAACAGCAGCTCGATCGCTGTCGCGCCGCGCGCCCTGATCTTGTCGTCTGCGGGCTTGGCCTCGCCAATCCGCTGGAGGCGGAAGGCTTCGCGACGAAATGGTCGATCGAACTCCTGTTCTCGCCCATTCAGGGCTACGACCAGGCCGGCGATCTCGCCGAACTCTTCGCGCGGCCGCTCAACCGCCGCGCCCGGCTCGAGGTCTAGGCCATGCAGCTGACGCTCTGGACCTATGAAGGACCGCCGCATGTCGGCGCCATGCGGGTCGCCGCCGCCATGCGTGGCTTGCATTACGTGCTGCATGCGCCGCAGGGCGACACCTACGCCGATCTGCTTTTCACGATGATCGAACGGCGCGATACGCGGCCTCCCGTCACCTATACGACGTTTCAGGCGCGCGACCTCGGCGCGGACACGGCGGAACTGTTCAAGACCGCCGCGCGCGAGGCCTATGAGCGTTTTTCCCCCCAGGCGATGATCGTCGGGGCGTCCTGCACCGCAGAGCTGCTGCAGGATGATCCCGGCGGTCTCGCCAAGGCGCTCGATCTGCCGTGTCCCGTCATTCCGCTCGAACTGCCCGCCTACCAGAAGAAGGAGAACTGGGGCGCGTCGGAGACATTCTATCGTCTCGTGCGTACCCTCGCCGGCGCACGCCACGATAGGCCATTACGCGATCGCAAGAGCTGCAATATTCTTGGGCCCACGGCGCTCGGCTTCCGCTGCCGTGACGACGTTCGTGAGATTGCAGGGCTGCTCGCAACGCTCGGCGTCGACGTCAATGTCGTCGCGCCGCTGGGCGCGAGCCCGCTGGATCTGACGCGCCTCGGCGACGCCGACTTCAACGTCCTCCTTTACCCGGAGACCGGGCTCGCGGCGGCGCAATGGCTGGAGCGCGCGCATGGCCAGCCCTTTACCCGCAGCATCCCCATCGGCGTCGGCGCGACGCGCGATTTTATTCAGGACGTCGCCCGAATCGCCGAGGTCGATCCCACGCCGGCGTTGGAGGCGAATGACTCGCGTCTGCCTTGGTATTCGCGCTCGGTCGACTCGACCTATCTCACCGGCAAGCGCGTCTTCATCTTCGGCGACGCGACGCACGCCATCGCCGCTGCGCGGATCGCCCAGGACGAACTCGGCTTCGATGTCGTGGGTCTCGGAACCTATGCACGCGAATTTGGGCGTGACGTTCGCGAGGCCGCAGCACGCTACGGCGTCGAGGCGCTCGTCACCGACGATTATCTCGAGGTGGAAGCGAAGGTCGCTGAACTGCAGCCCGAACTCGTGCTCGGAACGCAGATGGAGCGTCATATCGCCAAGCGGCTCGGCCTTCCCTGCGCGGTGATTTCGGCGCCCGTGCACGTGCAGGATTTCCCCGCCCGCTACTCGCCGCACATGGGCTTCGAAGGCGCGAATGTGATCTTCGATTCCTGGGTTCATCCGCTGATGATGGGGCTTGAGGAGCATCTTCTGACGATGTTCCGCGACGACGCCGAGTTCCATGACGCCGCCGCGCCCTCGCATCTTGGCCACAGGCAGGCGCCGGGGAAACCATCCTCAGCGGCGATTGTAAGCGACATCGTCGTTGCTTGGGCCGACGACGCCGAAATGGAGCTGAAGAAAATCCCGTTCTTCGTGCGCGGCAAGGCGCGCCGCAACACGGAGAAGTTCGCCGCCGAGCGCGGCCTTGCGACCATCACCGTCGAGACGCTCTATGACGCAAAAGCGCATTTCGCACGCTGAGGCGACGCCCGTGAAAGTCGTCATCGTGACGATGGACACGCATGTGGCTGCCGCGACCGATCGCGCCCGCCGAGCGCTTTCACGCGAAATCCCGGGTCTTACGCTCAGCGTCCACGCGGCGTCCGAATTCGCCGCCAGCCCGCAGGCGCTCGACGCCTGCCTCGCCGCGATCGCTGAGGCGGACATTATTGTCAACGCCATGCTCTTCCTCGAAGAGCATTTCACGCCTTTGCTCACAGCTCTCGCGGCGCGCCGCGACAATTGCGACGCGATGATCAGCATTATGTCGGCGGGCGAAGTCGCCAAGCTAACCCGCATGGGACGCTTCGACATGAGCGCGCCGACCTCCGGTTTCGTGTCGCTTCTGAAACGCTTGCGAGGAAAGAAAGGCAAGTCCGAGGCTGCCGGCGCCAAGCAAATGAAAATGCTTCGGCGTCTGCCCAAGATCCTGCGCTTCATTCCCGGCGCCGCGCAGGATGTGCGGGCCTATTTTCTGACGCTGCAATATTGGCTCGCGGGCTCCGACGAGAACATCGCCAATATGGTCCGCTTGCTCATCGACCGTTACGCCGGCGGCCCCCGGCGGATGTTGCGCGGCGCGCTGAATCCCGATGCGCCGATCGAATATCCGGAGCTCGGCCTCTATCATCCGCTTATGCCGGGTAGGGTGAGCCAAAGCCTCGATCAATTGCCCGGGCCCGCGGGCGCCAAGGCGACGATCGGCCTCTTGGTGTTGCGCTCCTATGTGCTCGCCGATAATGCGCGCCACTACGACGGCGTCATCGCGGCGATGGAGGCGCGCGGACTCAAGGTCATTCCGGCTTACGCCACCGGGCTGGACGCGCGTCCGGCCATCGAGACCTTCTTCTTGCGCGACGGCCAGCCAATCATCGATGCGCTCGTTTCGCTCGTCGGCTTTTCGCTCGTCGGCGGCCCCGCCTACAACGACGCGAAAGCGGCCGAGGAGATTCTCGCCAGACTCGACGTTCCCTACATCGCGGCGCATCCGGTTGAGTTTCAGACCTTGGCCGAGTGGCGCGGCTCGGATCGCGGCCTGCTCCCGGTCGAATCCACCATCATGGTTTCCATTCCGGAGCTCGACGGCGCGACAGGTCCGATGATCTTCGGCGGACGTCCGCAGGAGGCCGGGGCCTGCGCGGCCTGCGTTCGCAACTGCGTCTTTCCGTCAAGCGAGAGCGCGCGGGATATGCAGGTTTGCGTCGAGCGTGCAGAGAGGCTCGCCGCGCGAGTCGAAAAGCTCGCCGTTTTGCGACGCTCCGAGCGGGCGGCGCGCAAAGTCGCCATCGTGCTCTTCAACTTTCCGCCGAACGCCGGCGCGGTTGGAAGCGCAGCCTTTCTCTCCGTCTTCGAATCGCTTCACCTTCTGCTGCAGGAAATGAAGCGCAGCGGCTACGAGGTTGAGCCGCCGGCGACCATCGAGGCGCTGCGCAAATCGGTCGTCGAAGGCAACGCCGCGCGCTTTGGCGCCCAGGCGAATGTGCATGCGCGACTTGCTGCCGACGATCACGTGCGCCGCGAGACCTCGCTGAACGACATCGAGGCCCAATGGGGTCCGGCGCCCGGGCGGCATCAGAGCGACGGCGGCTCTATCCATATCTATGGCGCGCGCTTCGGCAATGTGTTCGTCGGCGTGCAGCCCGCCTTCGGCTATGAAGGCGATCCGATGCGGCTCTTGTTCGAGAAGGGCTTTGCGCCGACGCATGCGTTTTCGGCCTTTTATCGCTGGCTGCGCGAGGATTTTGCCGCCGACGCCGTGCTGCATTTCGGCACGCATGGCGCGCTTGAATTCATGCCCGGCAAGCAGACCGGCCTGTCCGCTGACTGCTGGCCCGACCGTCTCATCGGCGATCTGCCGAACTTTTATCTCTACGCCTCCAACAATCCGTCAGAAGGCGTGCTGGCCAAGCGCCGGTCCGGCGCGACGCTTGTCAGCTATCTGACGCCGCCGGTCGCCAACGCCGGTCTCTATCGCGGACTGAATGAGCTGAAGGCCTCGATCGATCGTTGGCGCGGCCTTAACCCGTTCGAGACGGGTGAGCGCAACGAACTCGCCCAACTCACTCAAGCCCAGGCCGCCGCACTTGACCTTTGTGCGGCGGAGCCGGCATGGCGCGACGCGGCGGAACAGCAGATTGCAAAACTTGCGCGGGCCGTTCTCGAACTCGAATATACGCTCATCCCGCACGGTCTGCATATCGTTGGCCAACCCATGGCGCTGGACGCGCGCATCGACATGCTGCAGGCGATGTCCGAGGCGTCGGGCGCGCAAATCGAGCGCGAGACGATCGAGGCGCTGACGCAAGGCGCTTCGCCCGATAGCCTCACCGGCGACAAGGCGACCGCAGAAACGCTGCACACGCTTGCACGCGCCAACGCCGCGCTGGCGCAGGATCACGAACTTAAGGCGCTGATCGACGCCCTCGACGGCCGCTTCGTGCGGCCCGCGCCAGGCGGCGACGTCTTGCGCACAACCGACGTGCTGCCGACAGGACGCAATCTGCACGGCTTCGATCCGTTCCACATTCCGAGCGTCTTCGCCGTGCGGGATGGCGCGCGACAGGCGGCACGGCTCATCGAACGCCACATGAGCGACGTCGGCGCTCTGCCCGAAACAATCGCCCTGGTGCTGTGGGGCACCGACAACCTCAAGACGGAAGGTGGACCGATCGCGCAGGCGCTGGCGTTGATCGGCGCCGAGCCGCGGTTCGACGGCTATGGGCGTCTGGCCGGCGCGACGCTTCTACCACTTGAGCAACTTGCCCGGCCGCGCATCGACGTCATGATTTCGCTTTCGGGAATCTTCCGCGATCTCCTGCCGCTGCAGATCAAACTGCTGGCGCAGGCGTGTTTGCTGGCGGCTTCCGCCGACGAGCCTGTGGAACGAAATTTCATCCGCAAACACGCGCTCGCCTTCATAATCCAATTTGGCGGCGACATGGAAACGGCGGCGCTTCGGGTTTTCGGCAACGCCGACGGCGCCTATGGCGCCAACATTAACACCATGATCGACGGCGGCTGCTGGGACGACGAGGATCAGCTCGCCGAGGCCTATATGCGGCGCAAGGGTTTCGCCTATAGCGTTTCCGGCCAGCCAACGCGACGCAACGAGGTGTTGCAGAGCGTCCTTTGCGGAGTCGACTTCGCCTATCAGAACCTCGACTCGGTCGAGCTCGGCGTCACCACGATTGATCATTATTTCGACACGCTCGGCGGCGTCAGCCGTTCGGTGAAACGCGCCAAGGGCGTCTCGGCGCCCGTCTATATCAGCGACCAAACGAGAGGCGACGGCGTGGTGCGCACGCTCAATGAGCAGGTCTCGCTGGAGACGCGCACGCGCGCGCTCAACCCCAAATGGTACGAGAGCATGCTGAAGCATGGCTACGAAGGCGTGCGCCACATCGAGTCGCATGTGACCAATACGCTCGGCTGGTCGGCGACGACTGGGCAAGTCGAGCCATGGGTCTATCAGCGCCTGACCGAAACCTATGTGCTCGACGCCGAGATGCGCCGACGCCTGGCGCAGCTCAATCCCATTGCGTCCGCGAGAATCGCCAACCGCCTCATTGAGGCGCATCAGCGTCGATACTGGACGCCGAACGAAGACACGCTGGCGGCGCTGCAACAGGCGAGCGAAGAGCTTGAAGACCGGCTTGAAGGCGTCGTCGAGGAGATTGCGGCATGAACATCCCGATCCGCAATCCGATCGAAACCGACTCCTTTCAGGTCGAACTGGACCCGGCGATCAGCATCGGTGCCGCGAAGGTTTTCGCGATCTACGGCAAGGGCGGGATCGGCAAAAGCACGACGTCGTCAAATCTCTCCGTCGCATTTTCGAAACTCGGCAAGCGGGTGCTGCAGATCGGCTGCGATCCCAAGCACGATTCGACGTTCACGCTCACCAAGCGCCTCGCGCCCACGGTGATCGACGCGCTCGAATCCGTGAAGTTCCATTCCGAGGAATTGCGCGTCGAGGACTTTGTCGTCGAGGGCTACAATGGCGTGATGTGCGTCGAGGCCGGCGGTCCGCCGGCCGGCACGGGCTGCGGCGGCTACGTCGTCGGGCAGACCGTGAAGCTCCTCAAGGAGCACCATCTCCTCGAAGATTCCGACGTCGTCATCTTCGACGTGCTGGGCGACGTCGTCTGCGGCGGCTTCGCCTCGCCGCTGCAACATGCCGGCCGCGCGCTGATCGTCACGGCCAACGACTTCGACTCGATCTTTGCGATGAACCGCATCGTCGCCGCGATCCGCGCGAAGTCCAAGAATTACGAGGTGCGGCTCGGCGGCGTTATCGCTAATCGCAGCGTCGCGACCAACGAGATCGACCGCTACAATGACGCGGTCGGCCTCAGGCGCGTCGCGCATTTTCCTGATCTCGACGTCATTCGCCGCAGCCGCCTCAAGAAATCGACGCTCTTTGAGATGGAGCCTTCTCCCGAACTCGAGGCCGTGCAGAACGAATATCTTCGCCTCGCCGAAGAGCTTTGGGACGGCTGCGCGCCGTTCGACGCCGCGCCCATGAAGGATCGCGACCTTTTCGAATTTTTGGGGTTTGACTGATGACGACGCCAAGCTATGTCGCAAGACGCGGCGAACTCGAAGCCTATTTTGACCGGACCGCCGTCGAGGCGTGGAAGCGCCTGACCTCCGACGCGCCCGTCAATCGCATTCGCGCCACGGTGCGCGCCGGCCGCGACGCCATGCGCAATAGGCTGCTCTCCTGGCTGCCGCACGATCTTCGCGGCCAGCGCTTGCTTGATGCGGGTTGCGGCACGGGCGCGCTGGCCATCGAGGCGGCTCGCCGCGGCGCCGAGGTTATCGCGGTCGATATCTCGCCAACGCTGATCAGCCTGGCGAAGGAGCGCGCGCCGCGCGACCTTGGCGCAGGCCGCGTGACGTTCGCCGTCGGCGACATGCTGAATGCCCGCTTCGGCCGTTTCGATCATGTCGTGGCCATGGACAGTCTGATCCATTACGAGGGCGAAGATATCGCGCGAACGCTTGCGACCCTGGCGCCGCGGGTCGACGGCAAGCTGATCTTCACCATTGCGCCGCGCACGGCCGCTCTCGCGGCGATGCACGCCTTGGGCCAGCTTTTCCCGCGCGGCAATCGTTCTCCCGCGATTGCGCCGATCTCGCTTGCTTCGCTCGAAGATCACATGGCGGCGCAGAATCCGCTGGGCGATTGGCGCGTCACGCAAAGCCAGACGATCGTCAGCGGCTTTTATATCTCGCAGGCCGTGGAGGCGCGACGGTCATGAATCGCGCCAGCGCCGTTCTGGTTAAAGGCCTGATGCGCATCGGTCCGCAGATTCTGCCCTTTGCGGACGCAGGCTCCGCCGAACTGCCGATGCCGCGCTTGCTGCGGCTCTCGCTGTTCCAAGTGACGGTGGGCATGGCGGCGGTGCTGCTCATCGGCACGCTTAATCGCGTGATGATCGTCGAACTTGGCGTGCCGTCCTGGCTCGTCGCGCTGATGCTGTCGCTGCCGCTGCTCTTCGCGCCATTGCGCGCGCTCATCGGCTTTCGCTCCGACACGCATCGCTCAGTGCTCGGCTGGCGCCGCGTGCCTTATATCTGGTTCGGCACGTTGCTCCAGTTCGGCGGCCTCGCCATCATGCCGTTTTCGCTGCTGATCCTCTCCGGCGACACGACGGGGCCGATCGTCATCGGACAGGCGGCGGCGGCCTTCGCGTTTCTCCTTGTCGGCGCGGGTCTGCACACCGTGCAGACCGTTGGCCTCGCGCTGGCCACCGATCTTGCGCCGGCGCATACGCGCCCGCGCGTTGTCGCGCTGCTTTGCGCCATGCTGCTCGTCGGCATGGGCGTAAGCGCGCTCGCCTTCGGCGCGCTGCTCGCCAATTTTAGCGCCATCCGCCTCATCCAAGTCGTGCAGGGCGCGGCCGTGGTGACGATGGTCTTGAACTGCGTGGCGCTATGGAAACAGGAAGCGCGCGGCGCGCTGCCGCCCGTGCAGAACGTCGATTTCTCCCAAGCATGGAAGCGCTTCGCGACCACCGGCCGGGCGCGTCGGCGCTTGTTCGCGACGGCGCTTGGCGCCGCCGGCTTCAGCATGCAAGACATCTTGCTAGAACCCTATGGCGGGCGAGTCCTGCACTTGCCTGTCAGCGCAACAACGGCGCTCACCGCGATGCTGGCGCTCGGCAGCGGCGTCGGCCTCGCCATCGCCGCGCGCTGGCTGACGCGCGGCGCCGACCCCCACCGCGTCGCCGGCGTCGGCGCAGTCGTCGGCGTCGTCGCCTTTTTCGCGGTGATCTTCGCGGCGCCAGCGGACTCCTCCACGCTGTTCAGCATCGGCGTCACGCTGATCGGCCTTGGCGGCGGCCTTTTCGCGCATGGCACGCTCACTGCTTCGATGGAGACAGCGAGGCCGGAAGATCGCGGTCTCGCGCTCGGCGCGTGGGGCGCCGCGCAGGCGACCGCGGCCGGTCTCGCCATTGCGGCGAGCGGCGCCATCAATGACGCGGGCTCCATGCTTGCCGCGAGCGGCGCGCTCGGAGAGGCCTTTGTAAGCCCCGCAAGCGGCTACGCCATCGTCTATGTCATCGAAATCCTCCTGCTGCTCGCGACGATCGTCGCGATTGGACCTTTGGTCCGCTTCACGAAACAGGACGACGGCGAAACGCCAACCGACTTTGATCTCGTTCCTACATCGCGTTTCAACTCCGGAGTGACGCAATGATACGCGGAGCCATCACCAGCAATATCGATGTCGCCCAGGTCGTCCTCTATGCGTTCTTCATCTTTTTCGCGGGCCTGATCTTCTATCTGCGCCGCGAGGACCGCCGTGAAGGCTATCCTCTGGAGTCCGAAGTTGGTCCGCAAAGGGATCGCGGGTTCCTGATGATCCCAACGCCCAAGACCTTCCTGCGCGGCGACGGCGTGGAAATTCAGGCGCCGAATTTTGAACTCGATCCGCGAGCCCCGAACGCGACGAAAGTGGCGGTCTGGCCGGGCGCGCCGCTGACCCCCAACGGCGACCCGATGCTCGCAGCGGTCGGACCCGGCGCCTATGCGCTGCGCGTCGACACGCCGGAGAAAATGCATGACGGCCGCAATCTCATTGCGCCATTGCGCATCGCCACGAATTTTGCGGTGCCGAGCGAAGATCCCAACCCCATCGGCATGGACGTCGTGGCCGCGGATCGACGCATCGCTGGCGTCATCAAGGACGCGTGGGTCGATCGCGCCGAGAGCTTTCTGCGTTTTTACGAAGTCACGCTGAGCGAGGGTCGAGGCGACGTCCTTCTGCCCGTGCCTTTCGGCAAGGTCGACGGCGCGAGGCGACGGATCCAAGTCGAAGCGATCCTTGCCGATCAATTCGCCAACGTTCCAAGGATTCGCAATCCCGATCAGGTGACGCTGCTCGAGGAAGAAAAGATCGCCGCCTATTATGGCGCGGGCACGCTCTACGCGACGCCCGCAAGAGTGGAGCCGCTGCTGTGAAGGCCATCAATCTCGAGAAGCTCTTGCCCGAAGACGTTCCCCAAGGAGAACGCATCCTGTGGCACGGCCGTCCACAATGGACATGTCTCTTCCGCCGCGCGTATCGAGGCGACGTCGTCGCCGGCTACTTCGCGGTTCTGACGGCATGGAACGTCTTCGACGCCGTCGTCGAGAGCGGCCCCGGGGCAGCGGCGCTCTCAGGCGCTCGCACCCTGGAGATCGGGCTTGGCGCGCTGGTGCTGCTTGCCTTGCTCGCCTGGGCTTCGGCGCGCACGGCGCTCTTCATCATCACTTCGCGCCGCGTCGTGATGAAGATCGGGGTAGCCTTGCAGGTCTTTTACAATCTGCCTTTCTCGCAAATTAAGGCCGCGCGCTTGCGCGTAGAGGGCGACGGTTCGGGCGATGTCACGCTGACGCTCTCCCCCGGCAAGCGGATCGGCTACCTGCATCTTTGGCCCTTCGCGCGGCCGTTCCGCTTCGCGCATCCAGAGCCGACACTGCGCGGACTCGCCGACCCAAGGCATGTCGGCGACATCCTCGGGCGTGCGCTTATTGCGGCGGCGGCGGAGCGCGGCGACATGTTCGTGACGGGCGAGGACGAAGATGCGGTCGTATCCGTGTCGTCCCCGAAGACAAGCATGCCGGCCGGCAATACGGTCGCGGCGTGACGGATAAGGAAGGCTTTGATCATGAGCCAGGCGTCGATCGGCAAGGGTAAAGCGCCCACCACCAGCGCGTATGACGGCGTCCCGCGACCGATCCTGCGCGGCGCTGGCCTTCTCATCGTCTTTGCTCTGCTTGCGACGGGTTTGGCGAGATTCACCGGCGTCGGCGCCGTGCATATGCCAGCGCAGAATTCGGTCGAAAGCCTCGCGTTGCTGTTCGAGGATCGCAATGATGGCTCAATCATTGTGCGCGACGCCAGCGACGGCGCGCTCTTCTATACCGTGCAACCGGGCGCCTACGGCTTTATTCGCTCAACGATGCGCGGGCTGGCGCGCGAGCGGCGCCGCTCAGGCCTCGACGCTTCGACGCCTTTCGCTTTGACGCGCTGGAGCGACGGAACGGTTTCGCTCGAAGACTCAGCGACCGGGCGGCGCGTCAATCTGGACGCCTTCGGACCGGACAATGCGCGCGCCTTTGCGCAGCTCTTTACCGAAAGGCGACGTGAGCTATGAACTGGTTGCTCCCCATCACGCGCCAGACGTTCGACGCGCCCTGCAGCGTCGAAATCGGCCATACGGCCGAAAGCCTCTTCGCGCATGTCGAGATCGAAGGCGATTTCCAAATTCGGCCGGGCGATCGCGTGCTCGTGCACGATGCGCCAATCGAAGCGCCCTTCGGCTATCGCGTCACCGTCGAGCGCCGCGCGACGATCATTCGCGCCGGCCTCATCGAACGTCTGTGGACGCGCCTTCTTGGCAATTTCGAACTTGCCGAACTTTACGACGTCAGCTTCACGAACAGGAGAGCGCTATGAACGCCCCGTTGCGCCAGAACGTCTCGCTCGAAGCGACCCGCGTCGCCCAGGAAAACACTCTTCTGAGTCCGCGCTTCTACACCTCGGATTTCGCCGAGCTCGATAAGACGGACGTCTCTCCCGTGCGCAAGGAGTGGGATGCGCTGATGGAGGAGATGCGCGCCGACCCCAACAACAAGCATTTCCAGCGCACCGAGGAGTTCGACGCCGCCTTCGTCTATTCCGAAGAGCTCGACAAGGAATTCCGCGACTTTCTCATCAGCTCGATCACCGCGGAGTTTTCAGGCTGCGTGCTCTATGCCGAAATGAAAAAGCGCGCACACAACCAGGATATGAAGGACCTTTTCGGCTTCATGAGTCGCGACGAGGCGCGCCACGCTGGATTTATCAACGATACGCTAAAGGATTTCGGCATCGGCATCGATCTGAGCTTTTTAACGAAGACGAAGAAATACACATTTTTCAGGCCGAAATTCATTTTCTACGCGACCTACCTTTCCGAGAAAATCGGCTACGCCCGCTATATCACCATCTTCCGCCAGCTCGAGCGCCATCCCGAGCGTCGCTTCCATCCGATCTTTAAATGGTTCGAGAAGTGGTGCAACGACGAATTCCGTCACGGCGAGGCTTTCGCCTTGTTGATGCGCGCGAATCCGAAGCTCGTCTCGGGCCTCAATGTTTACTGGATCAAATTCTTCCTGCTTGCCGTCTTCGCCACCATGTATGTGCGCGATCATTGCCGCCCCGCGTTCCACGCGGCGATCGGCATGCATCCCGACGATTACGACTTCAAGGTGTTGCGCCTGACGAGCGAGATTTCTCGCCAGGCCTTTCCGATCACGCTCGATCTCGATCATCCGTTCTTCAAGCCGGCTCTCGACCGCCTTGTAGCGATTGAACGCGCGATCGCCGAGACCAAGAAGCGAAAGGGCGTTATCGGGCGGGCCAAGCAGGCGGCGCTCACCGCAGCAGCGGCCGCGACCTTCGCGCGTCTCTACTTGGTCCCCGCGAAATCCAACGCGCTGCCGGCGCAAATTCGTCTTGCGCCGGTGTGGTGAGGAGCGCCGCATGTTTGATTATGCACCGCCGATCCTAGCGACGCTCCTGCTCTGGTGGGGGAGCACCGGCGTGCTGCTCTATCTCGACGGCCTTTCTCGCCGCTCCTTCTTGTGGAGCATGGCGGGCGCGACGGCGCTTTTCGCGCTGGCGCTGTGGGGCGTCGTCGCGACGCGTGGCGAAACGACGGCGTCCTCAGCCTATTATGCGTTCCTTTGTGGATTGACCGCCTGGGCGTGGCAGCTCGTCAGCTATTACATGGGGTTCATCACGGGCCCGTGCAAAACCGCCTGTCCGCCGCATCTGCAGGGCTGGGCGCGCTTCGTCGAAGCGGTGCGAACGAGCCTCTATCACGAGGTCGCGATTATCCTGTGCGCAATCGCGCTCGTCGCGCTGACCCGCAATCAGCCCAATCAGATTGGCGCGTGGACATTTCTCATCCTCTGGTGGATGCATACGAGCGCCAAGCTCAATCTCTATTTTGGCGCGCCGAATCTAAGCGAAGAGCTGCTGCCGGAGCATTTGCGCTATCTGGCGACCTTCATGACGCGCAAGCCGATGAATCTGTTCTTCCCGCTCTCGGTCACCGCCTCGACCATCGTCACCGTGTTGATCGCGCAGAAGGCGGTAGCGGCGTCGACCGATTTCGAGCTTGTCGGCTTCACCATTCTCGCGACGCTCATGGCGCTGGCGGTCGCCGAGCATTGGTTTCTCGTCGCGCCGCTGCGCGCCAACGCGCTCTGGTCCTGGGGCGTCAAAGAAACGCATCCGATACACGAAGAAAAGACATGTGGTTCGCTTCGCGCCGTCACGATCGAGGCGCCTCTGCGCCGCCCGCGCGTCAGTGGAATTTAGCGCACCCCAGAATGGCGCGCCTAGGGAAGTTACGCCGATGGAGAGTCCCATGAATCCGATGGCTTTGACTTACGACGAGCATTTCCAGTCGGCGATCGCGCAGTTGAAGATGGAGAACCGCTACCGGATTTTCGCCAATCTCGAACGTGACGCCGTTCGCTTTCCCACCGCTCTGTGGCGTCCCGAGGGCGAAGAGCATGCGCCGCGCGAAGTCACGATCTGGTGCTCCAATGATTACCTTGGCATGGGCGGACATCGCGCGGTGGTCGACGCCGCGCGAGACGCGCTGGAGCGCCATGGCGCCGGCGCGGGCGGCACGCGAAATATTTCGGGCACGCACAATCCGATCGTCGAGCTCGAAGCCGAACTCTCGGATCTCCACGGCAAGCCTGCCGCGCTCGTCTTCACCTCCGGCTGGATCTCCAATCTCGCCGGTATTTCGACGATTGCGTCGCTGCTGCCGAATTGCCTCATCCTTTCCGATGCGCTCAATCACAATTCGATGATCGAGGGCGTTCGGCGGTCCGGATGCGAAAAGCAGATCTGGCGCCACAATGACGTCGCGCATCTGGAGGAAGTGCTGAAGGCGGCCGGCAAGGAACGCGCCAAGCTTATCGTTTTCGAAAGCCTATATTCGATGGACGGAGACATTGCGCCGGTCGCCGAGATCGTCACGCTCGCGGAGAAATACAACGCGCTCACCTATGTCGATGAGGTGCACGCCGTTGGCATGTATGGCGCGCGGGGCGGCGGCATCTGCCAGCGCGAAGGCGTCGAAGGCCGCATTGACATCATCGAAGGCACGCTGGCCAAGGGCTTCGGCGCTCTTGGCGGCTATATCGCCGCAAGCCCGGCGATCGTTGATGCGGTGCGCAGCTATGCGCCGCAGTTCATCTTCACCACGACGCTGCCGCCGATGGTCGCCGCCTGCGCCCGGGCAGCCGTGCGCCATCTCAAACATTCAGGACAAGAACGCGCCCGTCATCAGCATATGGCGATGTTGACGAAACACGCCCTGCGCGCGGCAGGTCTGCCGGTCATGGACAATAAATCGCACATTGTGCCGGTGATGGTCGGCGACGCGGCGCTCTGCAAGGAGGCGAGCGATCTGCTGCTGCGACGCCATTCCATCTATATTCAGCCGATCAACTATCCGACCGTGGCGCTGGGCACGGAGCGACTGCGGATCACGCCGACGCCGCGTCACGACGAGGCGCATGTCGCCGAACTGGTTGAGGCCCTGGTCGACGTCTGGTCGACGCTGAAGCTGCCATTCGTCGAGGCGAAAGTGATACCGCTGCGCGCCCGCCAAGGCGCGGCCGACGCGCACTGCACCTATCCGGAAATGAAGCGGGCGGCCGAGTAGGAAGGCCCTATGGGACGGCGATGACTGTCGGATAGAGCGTGCGCGTCAGAGGATCGAGGCTGCCAAGGCCGAGAAGGATGATCAGCCAAAGCACCGCCGCAGCGGCGAAAAGCCAGACGACAACGCCTTCTTGACGCAGGTCCATGAATCCGAACGCCGCGACGCCGACCATCGCCGCCGCGATCATCGCCACGCCGCCGCGTCCCCAGCCCGGAAAAGCAAAGGTCGCTGCAAGCTCTGCGGCGAGAAGCGCAAACATCAGCGACGCAACCGCGACAAGCCGAAGGACGATCGCGGTCATGAGGCCCGTCCTATGAGATAGATGAGCGGAAACAGAATAAGCCAGATGACATCGATGAATGTCCAATAGAGTCCCACTACGCGAACGGGACTATGGCGCTCGGCGGTGAACCGTCTCGCCTGGAAGATTATCCAAGCGAGGAGCGCAAGTCCGACGAGAAGATGAAGCCCGTGAAGCGCCGTGCTGAAGAAGTAGAAGGCGAAGAACAGTTGCGCGCCGTTTCGTGACGGTCCGTGGACCGAGAAATTCGCGCCGGGAAACAGGCCTTTCGCAAGATCCATTCGCCATTCCACGCCGAATTTGAGACCGATGAAAGCGGCGCCGAGCGCCCAAGCGACCAGCAGCCAGAGCACCATGCCGCGACGGCTACCGAATTCCATGAAGGCGAGGCCGACGCTGTAGGCGAAACTGCTCGCAATCAACAGCGCCGTATTCGTCACGCCGATCGTCAGTTCCGTTTGTCGACCGCCGGCGTCGAAGGCGTTCGGATCGGCAAAACGGGCATAGATCCACGACAGGAAGATCGGGCCAAAGAACAGCGCCTCGGTTGCGAGAAAGAGCCAAATTCCCGAGATCGCCGTTTCGCGCCGATGCTCGGCGCTCGAGAACTGAAACTCGTGAGCGGCGGCGTCACTCATGGCTCGCAGCCTCCGGTTGCTCATATTGATAGGGCGCTTGCGTGACGATCGGCGTTACGGCGAAATTTTCGGTCGGTGGGGGAGACGGCGTTGTCCATTCGAGCCCCGTCGCGCCCCACGGATTCGCCGACGCGCGCTCGCCGTAAAGAAGCGACCAAGTGAGATAACCGAGCGGCAGAAGATAGCCTAGGGCGAGCACCAATGCGCCGGCGGAAGAGAGCAGGTTCAGCGCTTCGAACTGTTGCGGGTAAGCGAAATAACGCCTAGGCATACCGAGATAGCCCAGCACGAACTGGGGGAAGAAGGTCAGGTTGAAACCCACGAATATGGTGATCGCGCCGGCGCGGCCCCACATCTCCGGATAGAGCCGCCCCGTGATTTTCGGCCACCAGAAGTGCAGACCGGCGAAATAGGCCGAGACCATGCCGCCAACCATCACATAATGAAAATGCGCGACGACAAAATAGGTCTGCGTGAGGTGCACGTCGGCGGCGAGCGCTGCGACGAAAAGACCGGTCAGTCCGCCAGTCGTGAACAGGCCGATGAAACCGATTGCGTAAAGCATCGGCGAGTCGAAATGGATATAGCCCTTGTGCATCGTGCCGATCCAATTGAAGACTTTTATGGCTGACGGCACCGCAACCATATAGCTGAGTAGCGAAAAAACGATCGCCGAAAACAGCGAGGTTCCAGCGACGAACATGTGATGACCCCAAACGAGGAAGCCGATGACCGCGATCGCGATGCTCGCCCAGACGACAAATTTATAGCCGAACAGCTCTTTGCGGGAGAACGCCGGCACGATCTCGCTGATGACGCCGAAGCCGGGCAGGATCATCACGTAAACGGCGGGATGCGAATAGAACCAGAAGAGATGCTGAAAGAGCAGCGGATCGCCGCCGATCGCCGGATCAAAGACGCCGATCCCAAAGATGCGTTCAAACGCCAGCAGCAGCAAAGTCATCGCGAGCACTGGGGTCGCGAGGACCAGGATGACGCTGGTCGCGTAGAGCGACCACAAGAAAACCGGCATCTTGTACCATGTCATGCCGGGAGCGCGGAGCTTATGTATCGAAACGATGAAATTGAGCCCCGTCGCGATCGACGAAAAGCCGGCGATGAAGATGGCGACGATGGCGGCCACGACGTGTCCCTTCGAGTAGAGAGACGTCAGGGGCGTATAGAACGTCCAGCCGGTGTCGACGCCGCCCGCCACGACCGCATAGAGCGCGACGAAGCCCGCGGCCATGAACAGATACCAGCTCAGCAGATTAAGCCGCGGAAAGGCGAGATCCCGGGCGCCCAGCATCAGGGGTATCAGAAAATTCCCCAGGGTCACCGGCACGGCGGGGACGAGGAAGAACCAAACCATCAATATGCCATGCATGGAGAACAGGCGGTTGTAGGTCTCGGCCGACCCGAGCAGGCCATGCGGAGAAAGCAAATTGTAGCGCATGAGAAAGGCCGCGAAGCCGCCCGCGAAGAAGAAGAAGGTGATAGCGACGAAATACAAAATCGCAATCCGCTTGTGATCGGTCGTGAGCAGCCAGCTGCGCAGCGTATGGCCATCTTCAAGATAGGAAACTTGCGCCGCCGAATGCGTCATGTCCGGCTCCCTGATTTAAGCGATTTGATATAAGCGATGAGCCGCAGCACTTTTTCTTCGCTGATCTGGCCTGAGAAGGACGGCATGATCTGCGGATAGCCGGCGACAGGCGTCTTGTCGGGCGTAAGGATGCAGTCGCGAATGAATTTATCGTCCGCCGTTACGGTCGCGCCGGTTTGCAATTTGACTGAATGGCCATACAGGCCGGCAAGCGCCGGCGCTTGCACGCCGGTCGTCTCCGGCGATCCGCCCACGCCGCCTTCGCCATGACAGCCGCTGCATCCATGCGCCGTGAAGAGTTCTTTGCCGGCGGCCGCCATGTCTTCGTGGCCTTCAGACGCCGCGCCGCTTGCCAGCCATTTTTCAAAATCCGGCTGCGACATGGCGACGACTTCGCCGGTCATGGTGTAATGGCCAACGCCGCAAAGCTGTGTGCAGAAGAGTTCGAAGGCGCCAGTCCTGTCGATCTGAAACCAGAGGGTTTCATAGCGGCCCGGCAGAACGTCGTGCTTGATGCGAAACGCCGGCACGGAAAAATCATGAATGACGTCTTCCGAGGTCATCACGAGCTGGATCGGCCGGTTGATCGGCACATGCAGCGCGTTGATCTCGCGCTGACCGCCCTGATGCTCGACCTTCCACATCCATTGCTTGCCGACGACGTAGATCTGCAAGGCGTCGGCGGGCGGCTGGAAGAGGCGCACATAGAGATCGCCGCCCCAGATGAACAAGCCGAAAAATACCGCCAGCGTCGCTGCCGTCCAGCCGATCTCGAACCGCCAGGCTTGGTCCGACCGCGCGCCGCGATGGACGCCGCTGCCGGCGCGATATCGAACCATGTAGAGAAGGATGAGCCCGAAGACGAGGGCGAGAACGGCGCATGACACGAGCAAGAGCGCAAGGAGCAGAAGGTCGACTTCTCGTCCTTCGAGCGTCGCGCTTGGCCAGTAGCCATTCATGCGCGCGCGCCTCTGCGGAACTCGCGATAGATCATCACCGCAAGGGCAAGCGCCATTCCGATTGCGCCAATCCGCAGGAGTTTCATGATGGCGAATCTGTATCGCCCGGTCGTCGAATCGAAATCGAAGCAGAGCAAGAGCGCCGGCGACGCGCGTGGCGCGACAGTCTGCGTCGCGGCGGCTTCGACCGCGCCGCGCATCTCTTCATGAGAGGAGCCAATGCCGGAGAGATAACTTGAGACGACGCCCTGAGCCGTAACGACAACGGCGCCGATCGGATGAATGAAGGTCTGCGATCGCGCGCCGCTGCGATAATTATATCCGACAGCCTCGGCTACGGCGCGAGTGTTCTCCGGCGTTCCGGTAAGGTAGCGGAATTCCTCAGGCGCGCCGATTGGCGACGCCGCGGCGAAATCCATCTCGCGCGCCTGTCGCGCGGCGTCGGACTTTTCCATTGGATCGATGCTGATCGCGACGAAGACATAGTCAGCGCCGGCGGACAGTCCGGCCTTCTGCGCCGCGCGCAACAGCGCAAGGCGCGTCACGCCGCAGAGCTTCTCGCAATGGAAGTAGCCGAGCACCAGAATAACCGGCGCGCGATTGAACACATCACCAAGGCGAATGTCTTGTCCGTCCGCGTCGGTGAACGCGCTTTCCAACGGCAGGCGTGCGCCGAGTCTCTGCTTGTAGGCAACGCCCGCTAGGTCCGGCGCCCGCTGCGCATTCGCCGGAAGGCTGCTGAGAAGCAGCAACGCCCCGAGCATCAGAAGCGGCTTCATTCGCATTCTCCTTTGGTGGCGGAGAGGTGAGCGGTGGGGCGGGCGCGGCGGCCGGCCAATCTGCGATGCCTTCTTGTGCGATCTTTCGCATCGCGGCGGCGACTGGAATATGCGCTGCGCCTTTGGCCTGATCGATCCAGCCGGCGCTGTTCAAGCGCGTCAGTTCGCGCCGGTGAAAGTCGGTCCAGTCCTCCGCCGAGTCGATCTGCAGTCGCGGCTCGGGGAATGACGGTAGCGGCAAATTCATCGTCCTGTCGATCATGGCGTCGGGATAGAGCGCCCATGCCAGAAGGGCCAAGAAGATGATGCCCAGGACCGTCGAAGCGAAGCCGACGGCGATAAAGCCGCCGCTGATGTCGCTTCCTTCGTGCGAAGCTGGCGCAAGGTCTTTTTCGTCCATCGCGCTACGCCTCGACCCAAGTCCAGATTCGTTTTGTCCGAGAGGCCAGCACGGACGTGGAGGCCATGGCCAGCAAAGCTGAAAGCGTAAGCAGTGCGATCGCCCCTGAATGAGCGCCCGCCGCCGGCGCGACCAGCCAGAACTGATGAAGAATGCCGCCGACGATGGTCGACGCGGCGGCAAATCCTACGGCCTTTGGCGAATGTTGCGCTCTGGCCGAAAGCAGCGTGAAGAAGGGCGTAACGAAATGCGTAATGACGATCAGCGCGGCGATGACGCCCCAGCCCTGACGCCAGCGCGGGAGATACCAAGCGACTTCATGCGGCAGGTCGGACTGCCAGACGATGATGAGCTGCATGAGCGCCAGATAGCTCCACAGAATGACGAAGGCGAGAAGCAGGCGCGCAAGCTGGCGCAAGGCCTCTGGGTCTGGCGAGGATAAAAATATGAGGGCGAGCGTCGCGGCGGAGAGCGCGAGCGCGCCAATTTCGCTGATGAAGCCGAGACCGAACAGGCTCGAGGCGAACGTCGGATCAAGCGACATGACGGCGTCAATGACGGCGAAGGTCATTGTCAGGGCGAGAAGAATAAGCCCCGCTGGCGCAAGCCGCGCGAGCTCATTGGCGTCATCGTCCGCGCGCGTGACGAGCACGGCGAGAATGAGCCAGATCGCCAGATAGATGACGCCGCGAAGCACAAAGGCGGGACCATTCAGATAGAGCGCGTTGTCGAACTGCGCGGCGCCGCTATGAAGCCACGGATAGACGCGGTTGGCTGTCAGCGCGTAAGGAACGACGAACAGCGGAACGAGAAACACGCTGCGTACGCCGGCGGCGAGGACGCCGTGAATGGCGCTTCCCCAGCGGCCGCCTGTCAGTGCGTGAATCAGCGTCAGCGCCATGGCGCCGAGCGGCCAGGCGATCCACACGCTGAGCGCCGTCAGCCAGGCGAACCCGAAAGGCCCCGGCGCCAACGCCCAGCCGAGTGAGGCTCCGGCATATCCCGTGGCGCAAGCCAGGATCAGGAGGATGCGGCTCATGGCGCGGTCTCCGCTTTTGCGGCTGCAAGATCCGTCGCCGATGCATTCTGGCTTCTTTGCAGGGCGCGAATATAGGCGGCGATCGTCCATCGATCGCCAGGCGGCACCCGCGCGGCATAGGAATACATGGCGCCGTGGCCTTGAGCGATCACATCGACGAAATGGCGAGTCGGCGCTTGCCGCAGTCGCTCGCTGTCATAGGAGGGAGGCGCCGGAAAGCCGCGCTGGACGATCATGCCTTGACCGTTGCCAAGCTCGGAGTGACAGGGCGCACAATAAATTCTGTAGCGCTGCTGTCCCCGCTCGATGAGCGCCAGCGTCAGCGGCGGCGCGGTCGGTTCGCGATAGAGAAAGGCGACGGCGTCGGGCGGCGTCTGTGCGGGGCCGACGAGCGGCGAGTAGCTTCGCTGCTTGGGCTGATTGCTCATGTCGCTGCAGGCTCCCAGCATGCAAAGAACGGTGATGGCGATTGCCCGGGTCACAGCTCGGCCTCTTCGATCACGCGCGCGTCGCAGTCTTGCATGATGTCACGCGAACGCGCCAACGCGTCCGAATTGGCCGCGCGCACGACGATAACCCAGCGATCGATCATCGCGTCGCGAATCGCCCTCGTTTCATCGACAGGGTCGTAATAGCGGGTGAAGCCGCAGAGCGCGCCGGCCCCAATGATCGTGGCGAGCACGGCGGATAAGACGCTCACCTCGAACGCGATGGGGATGAACGAAGGCCAGGAAAACGGCGGGCGCCCGCCGATATTCAGGGGATAAGCGACGACATTTGCATAGCTTTGCAGGCCGAACGCAAAGCCGGCGCCGAGCAGACCCAGAGCAAGCGCGACGGCGGGCAGTCGCGACGGCTTGGGCGTGCGTTCCGGCGCGAGGGGGGTGAAGAGCCGCGTCTCGCCGACATTGGCCTCCTCTAGCCGTGCGAGCGCCGCGAGCGACGCTTCTTCCGACAGGAAGCTCGCCGCCAGACCATTCGGCGCCATCAGCGTCTCGGCCTCGGCGTTCATCGGTCTCGCCTCGCGTTCCGAAGGATCACTTCGCGCATTTCGAACATCGAAATCGCCGGCAACAGGCGAATGGCGATCAGAAGGCCGGCGATGAAAAGACCGACGGCGCCAAAAAGCGTGAGCCAATCCCAGATCGTTGGCGTATAGCCCCCCCAAGCGGAAGGCAGATGCGTGCGCCGCAAGCTCATCACGACGATGACGTAGCGCTCGCACCACATCCCGACGATCACGGCGATGCTGATGAGAACGACGAAAATTTCGTTAAGTCGGACGCGCCGCAACCACATCAGTTGTGGCGTCAAGACGTTGAAGAGAATCGTCGCCCAGTAGATCGGCGACAGCTCACCCGTGATCTTATTGGCAAAGAGCCGCTTCTCAGCCGCATCCGGCCCATAGAAGTTCGTGAACGCCTCCATCAAATAGGCGTAGCCCACGCAAAGGCTGCTCGTCAGCAGAAGCTTGCCGAGGATGTCGAAGTGTCGTCCGGTGATGAAATCCTCGAGCCCAAGCAGCCGGCGCGCCGGGACCGCGAGCAGCATCACCGCCGCGAAACCCGACAGCAACGCCCCGAACACGAAGAAGGGCGGGAACAGCGTCGAATGCCACCCCAGCGTGGCCGCGCCGGCGAAATCGAGGCCAACAATGCTGTGCACCGAAATCACCAGCGGCGCCATCAGGGCGGCCAGCAAGCCATAACCGACATGATAATAGCGCCACGCGCTTTCCGAACCTCGGAACCCCAAGGCGAGGACGCCATAGAAGCGGCGCTTATGCGGCGCAACGGCCTTATCGCGCATCGTCGCAAGGTCGGGGACGAGGCCGAAATACCAGAAGAGAATCGACGAAACGACGTAGGTGAGGATCGCCACAAAGTCCCAAAGCAGAGGGCTGCGGAACTGTGGCCAGAGGGTCATGACGTTGGGATAGGGAAACAGCCAGTAGAACAGCCAAGGCCGGCCAAGATGCAACACCGGATAGATCGCTGCGCAGGCGGCGGCGAAGATGGTGATCGTCTCGGCGAGTCTGTTAAGCGCGTTGCGCCACTCGACTTCGGCGAGATAGAAGAGCGCCGAGATAAAGGTTCCGCCCGAAGCGATGGCGATCCACCACACGTAATTGATGATTGCGAAGCCCCAGACCACCGGCCAGTCGATGCCCCAGATGCCGATGCCGGCGTAAAACAGCCATCCGATCGAGATGACAAGGATAAGAACTAAGAAGAGCGCCGCGCCCAGACTGAGCTTCCACCAGAGGGGCCATCGCTCCTGCAGCGGCGGCGCGCATATTTTCGCGGTCATCGTCGATATGGTCTGCTCCGGCGCGACGATCGGATCGTTGGCGTTTGGCCGTCTGCTGTCCGCGGAGACTGCGAGCGTCGATCGGGCCTGGAACAACGTCATTTCTGCGTCTCTTCAGGTTTATCGACATTGAAAATATGCGCTTCATAGGTGACGCGCGGCTTCGTATTCTGATCGGCGAGCAGCGCATAGGACAGTGGTCCGGCGCGACGCGCGGCGACTTCGCTCCCCTTGGCCGCAAGATCGCCGAAGGTGAAGGCCTGGGTCGGACAGGCGGCTTCGCAGGCGGTCACGACGGCCGACGCCGTCTCGCCGTCGCGATCGGCGACGATGCGCGCGGCGGCGATGCGTTGCAGGCAGAACGTGCACTTCTCCATGACGCCGCGGGCGCGCACGGTGACCTCGGGATTTCGTGACTCGATGGCGCGGCGCTCTTCACCCGCGAAGTCGAAATAATTGAAGCGACGAACCTTGTAGGGGCAATTGTTCGAGCAGAAGCGCGTGCCGATGCAGCGGTTGTAAACCATCACATTGAGCCCTTCGGCGTCATGCATCGTCGCGCCGACGGGGCAGACCGGCTCGCACGGCGCTTCCTCGCAATGCATGCAGAGAACGGGCTGGAAGTTGACCTTCGGGGACTCCGGCGGGCCGTCGTAATAGCGGTCGATGCGCAGCCAGTACATCTCGCGCTCGCGCAGCACCTCGGCCTTGCCGACAACCGGAATGTTGTTTTCCGCCTGGCAGGCGACCACACAGGCGCCGCAGCCGATGCAGGCGTTGAGGTCGATGCTCATGCCCCAGGCGGCGGGTCCTTCCGGCTTCCATTCATAAAAGGACGGCTGCGGCTCATCGCTTCGTCGAACGAATCCTGGATCTGCGAGGAACTGCGAAAGCGCGCCGCTGCGCGCGTATACGCCCGATTCGTCGAACATCGCGGCGTGGTGCTGCGTGCCGGCCAGTTCTTCGGTGGCGCCGGTTTTTTGAATGTCCGGCGCGGCGCAGGAGCGCCCCATAAGTTCGAAGAAATCGACGCCGATATTTCGCCCCACCGGGCCTGCGTGACGTCTGCCGAATCCGAGAAGCGCGACGACGCAATCATCAGATTGACCCGGGGTAATGACGATCGGCGTTGTGACGTGCGCGCCATCGAGCGTGATCCGGACGACGTCGCCATTCGCCAGAGACAGCTCACGGGCGCGCCGGGGCGATATCAGAAGCGGATTGCCCCAGCTTATTTTGCTGAGCGGCCGCGGCAATTCCTGGAGCCATGGATTGTCGGCATAGCGACCGTCGAGAAGATAGGGATCGGGGCGAAACAATAAGATTGTCGCGGCTGAGGACGGCTCGGGAAGCGCAGCGCGCGCGGCGTCGTCGCGCAGCGGCCGGTTGCTCACCGGACTGGCGCTGTTGGGGATGACGCCCTGAGCCAGCGCGTCGATCCATGCGTCGCCGACGGCCCCGCCGAGTCGATCGTTCCAGGTCTGCCGCACGAGATCGAGCGCCGGCGGTGGGTCCGGCCGAAGTAGTAGCCCCAGCACATGGTAGGGTTCGACGCCCTGATATAGGGGCAGGGCTTGCGGCTGCATCACGCTCGCCGTTCCGTCGAAGGCGCGCGCGTCGCTCCACCCCTCCCAAGGATGAATCATTGGCGCGGCCCAGAGCGCCGCGGCGGTCGTCTCGTTTGGCGTCGCGCTGAGACAGAGGCTGAACTCCACGCGCCCCAAAGCTTCCGCGAAGTTGAGGGCGCCTGGAGCGGCATAGACAGGATTGCTGTCAATGATGAGCAGCGAGCTCACCTGGCCCGCGCGCATGTCGGTGACGAGCGACGCGAGGGAGAGCGAGTCGTCGGACGAAGCGTGCGTAACGGCGTCGAGCAGCGTGTAAACCGCTTGCCGGCCGCCGAGCGCTTCATTCATCGCCAGCACCAGCGCATGCGCTTGCGGCGCGTGATCCGGTCCCAGATGGATGAAGGCGCGCCCGCGATTGGCCCTGAGGTCCGACACGATCCTGTCGAGCCAGGGCGGACCTTCCACGGGCGCTCCGCCGAGCAGCGCCGCAGCGAGCGCAAGCAGGATTCGGCGCGTCTCTCGCGGTCCCGCGATAAAGCGTTCGTCGGCGACGGCGCCGGTGAGCGATGGCGTGGCTTCGATGGCGTAAAGGCGATTCATTTTCGCGCGTGTCGGATTGCGCCGCGCCGCAAATTCGCGCGCCAGGCGCAGATGCCCCGGCGCTGCGCTCAGGAGATCGCTGTCAATAGCGAGAATAACGTCTGCGTCTTGGAGTAGGGGCTTGAGTTCAAAGCGCCCGCCATAGGCCAGCGCGACGCCCTTTTCGGCGTTTTCGCGCCCGACCGCCTCCCAGTGCAGCCAGCGTATCTGCGGATAGGATTTGCGGAGCGCGTCGAACTGCGCGGCGAGCGTTGGCGACGTGGACGCGCCTGTCAGAATGACGAAACCTGCGCCGCCAGTCGCCGCCAGCTTGTCACGCTGCTCGCCAAGCGCTTGCTCGAGCGCCGATCGGCTTCGCGGAAGATTTGCTTGCGTCATGCCCCAGGCGCGGCGCGGATCGTAGAAGTCGAGGAGCTCCGCTTGCGCGATCGGGCTCGTCGCGCCAAGGCTCGCGGGATGAAAGGGATTGCCTTCGACTTTGATCGGCCGTCCCATGAAATGTTTGACGACGGTTCCGGCGGCATAGCCGCCTTCAACATGCGCGCTGCTGTAATAGTCCGGCATGCCTGGAACGACGCCGGACGGCATTCGAACGGCTGGAATCAAGTGTCCTTCCGGCGCGCCGTCGCATCCGCTAAGTCCCGCGCCCGCAAGCGCCAATGAGGCGGCCATGAGCGTCAATGCTTGGCGCCGGTCGCGCGGCGCCGAGAGCGCTGCGCCGAGCATTGGAAACTCCTGCTCGACCCGCGACACGAAGTCGGGGTCTTGCATCAGCTCCTCCAGGCTGCGCCACTGCGCATTTACCGATGACATATCGAACAGTCCGTCAGGTTTCTCTCCGGCACGCCGTATTGGGCGAGCAGAACGTCAGGCGCAGGCGTTGTCGCGTCGCGCCTCCACCTGGTGTCGTAAATCTTGTCCTTTGGCTGCAGGCGCGGGCCGGGATCCCGGTGACAGTCAAGGCAAAACTGCATCGTCAGCGATTTGGCTTTGTAGGTCAGCGCCATATCCGCAACATCGCCGTGACAGCTCGAACAGCCGACGCCTTTGGCGATGTGAATGCTGTGATCGAAGTAGACGAAGTCGGGGACGTCGGTGATGCGGCGCCAAGCCAGCGGCCGATCATCCTTCAGACTGTTGCGCACCGGTTCAAGCAGCGCGGCATTAGTCCAGATCTGCGAATGGCAGGACATGCAGGTATAGGTGGGCGGCATGCCTGCGTTGGTCGAAACTTCGACGGCGGTATGACAATATCGGCAGTCGATTCCCAATCCGCTGACGTGATGTTGATGACTGAAGGGGACAGGCTGCGCTGGCGCCCAATTCACGCCTCGCGCAGCATCGCCGTGCGGCCAAAACCAAACCAAAAGCGAAAACGCCACAAGAGTAAGCGACAATAGGAGGAGCGCGAGCGAAGCCCAGAGATTCGCGGCGGGTCGAAAGACTGAGCCCATGAACCGCTCCGCTTCCGCCAGGCGCGCCCTTCGGCGGCGGGCGGCTAGATCCAAGCCTACAGTTGGTTCAGCACGCGCCTGCGGCAAGCGCCCGGGCTCACGGGCGTTCTAGAGACCGGGCCGCATCTCGCTCAAATCATCGATGCCGCGACATCACTGCGCGTAACGGTCAGTCGGGAAGGAGCGCGGCCGACCTGCTGCGCTTTAGGGGCTCCCATGCTGGGCTGGTTGGGCGCGCCGCGCGAAACTGTAGCTGGCGATCAGGCCGAGCATCGCGAACATGGTGACAACCCAGAACAGGTGCCTGTGCCCGGCGGGCCCAGGCCAATGGTCGAGCAGATAGCCCATGAGCGGCCCCATAAAAATATCCGGCGCGTAGCCGATAACCGACATCAACCCAACCGCGCTCCCTGTGTGCGCCATGGGAATTTTGCCATCCTGCATGATCGCAAAATACAGGCCGCGCAGCGCGAAGATGCCGATGCTAGTGAAGATGATCGTCAAAACAAACATCCAAACCATGCCCGCGCCAATCGCGCCGGAAGCCAGCACGGCGCTCCCCGCTGCGAGCAGTAAGAAACAGCAGACGATTAAGAGGGGCGCGCCAACCCGATCAGCCAGGTAGCCGGCGCTAATGGCCGCAGCCGGTCGTATCCAGAGCGAGGCGACGCCGGTCCGCGCCGCGTCCACCTGATTGAGGCCAATGACCTGGTTCGCGTACAGCGAAAAGTCGTCGATTGCCTTAAAACCCACATAAGCGCACAGGATCACCGCAGCCTGCAGCCAGACTGACGGCATGGCGAACACGCGGGCGACGTCGCTTATCGACACCGCTCGCTGCGCCGGCGTTTTGCGCTCCGGCAGCGCCAGCCAGATGAGCAAGGCGGCTCCGCAGGTTATCACGGACAACAGCAGTATGACCCATCGCAATGATTCCGTGCGCTGCGCGAGACTGGCGGTCACGCTGTCTTCTGGCAGCAGCGCCGCGAATAGAACCACCATGATCGACGCTATGACCGCCGCCAGCGCGCCTCTGCCGCCCTCGAGGAGTCCAAAGGCGCGACTTTGGGAAAAGTTGAGGCCCCACTCACGCGTGGCGCGAATCAACGGCGCCCAGAACAGGGCGATCGTGGTGATTCCCCAGTATCCATATAAGATCGCCAGCGTCGACGGGGACGGTATCGCCATCATCACAAGGCCGCCGACGGCGGTGGACGTCAATGCGACAGCCAACATCGCACGTGCGGCATATGTGTCGGCGAGCGGGCCGCCGAAAAGATACGCGGCTATAGCGATGACGCCATAAACCGAATAGGCGGCGCCGAGTTGGAGATTGGTTACGCCGAACACATCGAGGAGCGTGGGCCGGAATACGCGAGCGAAGACGAAAGGCAGCAGAAAAACTGACTCCCCGGCGATAATCAGCGCGGCGATCGCCAATCCTTGCCGCGGCGCCTGACGCTGGGCTTTCACGTGGTCTTTCCTGCCTGCGCTTGGCCTTGTGTCGGGCTCCGGCGATCTGGCGCCGGCCCCCAAGGGCATGGGGGCGCCAGCTCTGCGTATGCGTTTCGCCGTCACCACCGATAGCGCGGCTTTCCGTCCCACTAAAGGGTTTTCATCTGCGCGCTGGGATGTAGATTAAGTCGTTGTGTCTTGGGCTGGAGCCGGCGCACATCGAGTTTCTTTATAGCAGGCGCTCTGCTGCAGGCGTCCGATGTGTGAGGGATCCATCTGCGAAGAAGGAGTTGGAAATGCGTTCTTTTCTAATGGCTTTTGCGACAGTCGGACTCTTTGGTTTACTTCTAAGCGCGTCGCCTGCGAGCGCTGCGCCGGCGAGCGGTCCCGTCATTCGCGATGCGGCGGCAGCCACGTCTTTTGTCGAGGAGGCGAGGTGCCGCGTGTGGCGACGGTGCTGGCGCGGCCCTTACGGCGGCCGTCGATGCCGTGTGTGGCGGCGGTGCTGGTGGTGATGATTCAGTGACGCGCGCCCCAGCCGATTTCGCTTCGAAGCTGGGGCGCTCGCGCCTTCTCGATGCATGAGAGGCCTTAATGACGGCATATGTCTACGGTCGGGGCTTTTTGCCAGCGACCGTATTCTCCGGAATTCGATGGAAGGGGCCGCGGGGACATGTGTTGAGGCGCTGCAGTGCGTCACTCAGCGCGCGCATCGCAATTTGACGCGCGGTCTCCTTTGAAAATCTCTTGGGCTCGTAGCCAAACGCGAGGAGTCGCCGCGCGACGATTCGTCATGCGCCTTCTGATACGACGTCATTCTCGGCGCGCGTGTTGCGCGTCGCATGCCCCCCCTTTTTTGCCCGCTTGCGACGCCAGCTGTCGATCGACTGAAAAACTGCGCTTCGCCGCGCTGACCGCAAGTCCACCTTTGCGTCCGGCCGTCGACGCAAGGTCGGGGTTCTTGGCGAAACTGCGTTGTTCGCCCGGCACGCTCTTGCCGCCTTTACGCGCAATTTCACGTTGCCGCTCCGGCGTCATTGACGCGAAGCCCCTCCGGGACTTGGGGGCCGCAGTAACTGTATCCATCAGTCGCGCTCCAATTCTGCGTCTAACCCCTCCCCGCAGCGATCGAAGCTGAGGAGGCCCTCAGCAAGCCAAGCGAAACGACGCCGGCTTGTTCACGTTTCGAAAGGGGCCGGGCGATGTTCATTTTCGCTGAGACTAAGCGGCTGCCAAGCTGGTAATGTTACGTAGAAAATTGCACTTTTCGAGCCCTCAGAATCGATTGGCGTTCCAGGGGAGTCGCAAGGCCTGCCGCCTCGGGCTTCACGAGTAGCGCCGCTTTGGCGGCAAGTCTTGGTTTGGCGGCAAGAATTGGTTGCTGAAGACTTGGTTACGGCAGGACGTGGTTAAGGGCTCGCTCTGGTGCGCCAGACATCCCCGTAACGAAGATTTCCCTTGCTAGCGCGGTCTGTTCTCTTGCTTCCAGTGACGCGGTCAGCGGGCCTATTCCGTGACGATAAAAACTCGCTAAGCCAATATTCCGCTTACGTAAGTCTACCAATTTTGCCTCGCGCGCGAGCGTGCTCTTATGACATCGTTGTCGATCTCTCCTGTGACCGTCGCCGCGCCAGAGCGGCGCCCCTTGAGCAGCAAAAAAACGACGGGAGCGTCCAATGTTGTCGGCGTCGCGGTCAAGAGAGCAGTCGGGACTCGGACCGCGCGAAGCGGCTGAGATGCTTTCACCGAAGCAGAAACAATTGCTTGCGAGCTACCTGCTGAACCTGCAACAGGGCGAGCGTTTCGTATTCGGGATGATGATCTCGGATTTTCAGGGACTTGTGGATCTCGGCGCGCAAGCGCTTGCGACAGACGTGTTCGTGGTCCTGCACATTTTCATGCATGACCGTCCGCAATTCAGCGCTTATGTGCGGCGTAACCGCGCGTTCAAAGGCGTGTACGGGAATCGATCGACGCGGCGGACGCTCGATTCACTTTTTGCGGCGAGTGGGGCGAGGTCCCAGTCTGCAATCCCCGCTCAGAGGGAAAAGCAATCATTGGCGTGAGTTCTGCCGCCGCCACAGACCTTGCGCGTCGATCGAAATGGACCCGGACGCGCGGCAAAAACAATGGCGAATGGGGCGGGGCGCTGATACGCTTGCGGCGTCGCAGATCGTAAACGATCGGAGTCTGCGCTTGCCCAACATGCGTCGTATGGCGAGCGCGACGGAAGTGTTTCATTTGAACCACCAATAGGGTCGCTTCGGTGGATGATGCTGGTCCTGAATTTTTTGGCGTTAGCCGTAGAGAGCTCGACCGTCTGAGAGCCATTAGCGGACTGGCTGCGACTCTCGCCCACAATATCAATCAACCTCTGACGGCGGCGACCGCTTATCTCAGAGCGGCGCAGCGACTCACAAGAGGACTTCCGAAGGAGTCTGTCACGCCGATCGTTGACGCGCTCGACAAGGCTGCACTGCAGATCCTGCGCGCCGGTCAGGTCGTCCGCAGTCTTAGCGAGCTTGTTGCTCAGGGTAAGCCAGACAAGACGGTTGTGAGCCTTAACCTGCTGATCGAGGAGACGCTTTCTCTCATCGCTGCGGAGGCGGCCGAGGCAGGCGTCTCGATCAGCAAGCGGCTGACGAAGGCGGACGACGTCATCGTCGCCGACCGTGTCCAGATCAGGCATGTTCTGATGAACCTTGTTCGCAACGCGATTGAGGCGATGCAGGAATCGACGCGACGCGAACTGTTGGTTTCCACGACGGAAGCTGTCGGGGCGATTCGCGTTGAATTTCAAGACACCGGCTGCGAGCCAAGAGAAAGCGAGAGCGCGGATCTGCTTGACGTTTTTGCAATGCGGAAAGAGGGAATGGGCATTGGGCTGTCCATTTCGCGCGCAATCGTGGAGGCGCACGATGGACGGCTGTGGGCTAAGGCCAACCCCGAGGGGGGCGCTATATTCTCCTGTGATCTTCCGTTGCGAGGGTAAGAATTTAACGGATGAACGCGGGAACGGTTTTTATCGTCGACGACGACCCGGCGGTGCGCGACGCGCTTCAGCTTCTGCTGGAAACCGACGGTTACGCCGTTGTGAGCTTTCCTTCCGCGCCAGCGATGCTTTCGTCCGTGACGCGGGAAAGCGCCGGGTGCGTCATCGCCGATGTTCGCATGCCGGAGGTGAGCGGACTCGACCTGCTTCTTGAGATGAAAAACCGAAATCTTCATCTGCCGATCATCATCATTACGGGCCATGGCGACGTGCCGCTGGCCGTCGAAGCCATGAAACGCGGGGCCGTAGATTTTCTCGAGAAGCCATTCGATGACGATGCGCTCTTCGCAGCAGTCAAACGCGCGCTGTCGAAGCACGAAACCGTGCAGTCGCGTCACGCGGAAGTGCGCCGATCGAGCGAAAGATTTCTATCGCTGACCAAGCGCGAGCGCGAAATTCTCGAAAGACTCGTGGAAGGCCACTCGAATAAGGTCATTGCCCATGATCTCGGCATCAGTGTGCGCACGGTGGAAGCCCATCGCGCCAATGTCATGGCCAAGATGCGCGTCAAGAATCTTGCGGAACTCGTCCGAATCTTTCTTACTCACGGAACTCGTCAGAATCTTTCTTAATGGTCGGAATATTTCATCATGCGAGCGCCAATCTCCCAGACTGACGCTATCCAATGAACGAGTTCTCCGTAGCGACGCCGTCAGCACGGCGTGTTCTCGTTATCGACGACGATAGGGACGTCGCCGACAGCCTGGCGATGCTGCTCAACCTCATGGGATGTGACGTCAGAACGGCCTATAGCGGAGCCGTCGGCATATCGCTCATGTCCGATTTTCATCCGAGGATTGTGTTCCTAGACCTCGGCATGCCCGAGATGAACGGCTACGAAACCGCCCGTCGCATTCGGAGCGAGCCCGCCGGTCAGAAGGCGCAACTTGTCGCGCTCACCGGCTGGGGGCAGGACGTGGACAGGCGGCGCACCCGCGAGGCGGGTTTCGACCGCCATTTGGTCAAGCCGGCCGATATCGACATTTTGGAAGAAATCGTCGCGGCGTGTGGGGACGAATCAGAGCAGATTTAAGCGACATATCGGCCCAGGCATTTTGGAAATGGCGCCTTAACTGCTTTTCTTTTTAGGACTCCGCCCCTTCAAACCGCTTTGGCGCCTTGTTTGACGCTCTCACCCTGTCTGGGGCTGCCCACGCTGGGGGCTTCAGCGCGGCGTGAGCCGCTGCTGGCGCGAGGACTATAACGCCAAGTTTCAGCTAGATTTTTCGAAGACGCCTGCGTTAGTAGGCGTGTCACGGCGGTGGCGGTCCTGACATTTCTTGGCGGGGAACATTGGTGAGGACTGAACGCCCAGGCGAGGCTGCGCAAGGCATCGACCGACGTAGTGCACGAAAGCAAGTTGCGCTTACGCTTGCGGCGGAATCTCACCGACCAAGCCGCATCGAGAGAGCTGGATCGCTCTGCCTGGCGCACGACCTATTACCGTCCATCGGATAGCAAATGACCCTTTTGAATATGGACACGCTCTGGGTTGTAAATTGGTCAACGGATGTCGACGGACAATGCACGCATATCGGCCGGCAGTGGCCGACAATCACCGGTCAAACAGCCGAAGCGGCGATGGCGGGAGCGTGGCTGAAAACGTTCCACCCCGATGATCGGGAGCTGGTGAAGGTCGAGCTAGGTTTGGCGGGACGATCAGAGCGCCCGTTTCAGATCGTCGCAAGGCTTAAGCGCCGGGATGGCCAGTTTCGCCGGGCGTTGGCGGTTGGCGCGCCGCACTATGATGCGCAAGGCGCATTCGTTGGCTACAGCGGCTCCATTATCGATTTCCATGATCGGATAACGACCGAACGCGAGCTCGCCGAGACTCGGCGAAGGCTCGAAGCAGTCGTGAACGCCGCGCCGGTTGGAATTTCCCACACGGGCGATACGAGCTGCGCGCACGTCGTCGGCAATAAAGCGCTCCTTGCTCAGTTCGAATTTCAGCCCGACTCAGAGATATCGGGCTCAGCGCACGACCCCAAGGCGGCTGGCGCAAACGAAGAGCGCTATCGTTCGCTATTTGAAACGAGTCGTGACGGCATCGTCACCGTCGATATGAGCGGCCATATTCTCGAAGCCAACCCTGCTTACCAGAGGATGCTCGGCTACACTCTCGGAGAGCTGAAGCGTCTGACTTATCAAGAGCTGACTCCGGAAGTCTGGCATGACATGGAAGCGGCGATCGTGCGGGAGCACATTCTTCCGAGCGGCGAATCCGCCGAATATGAGAAGGAATATATCCGCAAGGACGGAACGGCATTTCCGATCAGTCTGCGAACGTGGACTGTCGTCGACGAAACCGGCCGTGTTGTCGGCATGCGCGCCTTCGTGCGCGATATCACTGAACGCAAGCGGGCCGAAGCCGCCTTACGTGAGAGCGAGGAACGTTTCCGCGCGTCTTTCGAAAATGCGGCGATCGGCTTTGCAATGAATGGGCCGGATTTCAAGTTTCTAGACGTCAATCCCGCTTATTGTGTGATTACCGGCTATACGCGCGAGGAGCTTCTCGCTCTCCAGGGATCGGAGCCGATCCATCCTGACGACTGGCCCGCCAATCGGGCCTTGGCCGAACGGATGCTTGCGGGCCATATCCCGGGCTTCGTCCTCGAAAACCGCTACCTGCGCAAGACTGGCGAAAACATTTGGGTTCGTAAGAGCGTCGCGCTCATTCGTTGCGCCGACGGCGACCCACGCTGGATCATCACGCTCGTCGAAGACGTCACCGAGCGCAAGCTGGCCGAAGACGCGCTGCAGCAAAGCCGCAATGATCTCGACCGCGCCCAAGAGGTTGGAAAGATCGGTTGGTGGCGACTCGACGTGCGCCGGAACGTCTTGAGCTGGTCGGACGAGAACCATCGGATATTCGGCGTGCCGAGGGAGACGCGGCTGACCTATCAAAGTTTTCTCGCCATCGTGCATCCCGATGATCGCGTCTATGTCGACACGCGATGGGAGGCCGCTCTGCGAGGAGAGCCTTACGACATCGAGCATCGCATTGTTTCAGCGGGCGAGGTCAAATGGGTGCGCGAAAAGGCTTATCTGGAATTTGACGCGGCGGGCGCGCTTCTCGGCGGCTTCGGCGTCACACAGGACGTCACCGAGCGCAAGCAGGCCGAGGAGAAGCTGCGGGAGAGCGAACTCCGCTACCGCACGCTGGTCAATGCGGCCAGCGCGGTAACATGGAGCTGTCCGCCATCCGGGCTGCACGTCCAACCGCAACTGGAGTGGATGACCTTTACCGGCCAGACCGCCGAGGAAATGCTGGGCGATGGGTGGACGAAAGCGATACATCCTGACGACCTCCCAGACGCGGGCGCCAAGTGGCAGGAAGCGGTCGCGCATGGCGTGCTCTTTGAGAACGAGCATCGTATCCGCCGGCACGATGGCCAATGGCGCTGGATGAGCGTTCAGGTTGCGCCCGTCCGCGACACGAACGGTGAGATTGTCGAATGGTTCGGCATGAATATCGACGTCACCGACCGCAGGGAGGCTGAAGAAAAACTTCGGGCAAGCGAGGAGAGACTGCTTGACGCACAGCGCTGCGCGCTCGCCGGCATCTGGGATTTTGATCTGATCGCCAATCGCGTCACATGGTCGGAGCCGTTTTACGAGCTGTTTGGCCTCGCGCGCAGTCTTGAGCCCTCGATTGAGAGCTGGCTCGCCAGCATTCATCCAGATGACCGGTCGCGTGTGAAATCTGAATATGAGCGCGCGGTCGAGACACGCGATGTGCAGAGCATCGAGTTTCGTATTGTTCGCCATGGCGAGGTGCGCTGGCTGCACAGGGAAGGCCGCGTGATCTGCGACAGCGCGGACCGGCCGGTGCGCGTCGCGGGAATCACCTGGGACGTCACCGAGCGCAAGCATGCCGAACTGGCGCTCCGGGAAAGCCAGCAACAGCTCGCACTGGCGTTGGAGGCCGGCCAACTCGGGGTGTGGGACTGGGACGTGCCCAGCGGCAGGGTCCAGTTCGGCGGCCACTGGGCTTCAATGCTGGGCTACGAACTCAACGAGATCGAACCCCATGTCCGGGCCTGGGAAGCGCTGATTCATCCCGACGAGAGGGAAGAAGTAGCGGCGAAAGTGTCTGCGCATCTGGAGGGGCGGACCGAATTCTACGAATGCGAGCACCGTTTGCTCCACAAAGACGGTTCCTGGCGCTGGATTTTAGACCGCGGACGAGTGGTGGAGCGGGACTCCGATGGCCGGCCGCTAAGGGCGATCGGCACGCATGCCGACGTCACGGCGCGCCATGAGGCCGAAAGCGCGTTGCAAGAGGCCGACCGCCGCAAGGACGAGTTCCTCGCCACTCTGGCGCATGAATTACGCAACCCGCTCACCCCGATCCGGAACGCCGTGCATATCTTGAAGAAGAAATATGGTCCCCAATTCCCTGACACTCCGCTGCTCGCGATGGTTCAGCGACAGGTCGACCATCTTGTGCGCCTTGTCGATGACCTTCTGGAAATCTCCCGGATCAGCAGTGGCAAGGTGGACTTGCGCCAGGAAAACGTCGCCGTGTCGGATTTCTTGCGGCACGCTTTGGAGTCGTGTCAGCCGCTCATGGAAAACAAGAGCCACCACGTAACCGTGAAGGTCGCGGATGAGCCGCTGCGGGTTTTCGGGGACTCCGTCCGTCTCGCGCAGATTGCGGCCAATATCATCAACAACGCGGCGAAATACACGCCGCCTGGCGGGCGCATTGAAATCGACGCCGCGCGCGAGGACGACGAAGTCGTTCTTCGGGTTCGCGACAATGGCGTGGGTATCAGCGCGGCCATGATGCCGCGCGTCTTCGATCTCTTTGCGCAAACGGACGGCCAAAATCGGCTTTCCGAAGGAGGGCTCGGCATCGGCCTCGCGCTTGTGCGCAGCCTCGTGGAAATCCACGGCGGCCGGGTGGAAGCGCGCAGCGAGGGCGCGGGCCAGGGCAGCGAGTTCATCATCCGGTTGCCGCTCGCGGATATCGGCGCCTGCCAACCTCCGAAAGGGACGGAGACAGACGCTCCGGCGATCAGCTCCCGCTGAACTGGTCCGCATCGAGGCGTGTCCGACCTGTCAACGCGGCTAGGATACGATCGCCTATCCGACCGCCTCACTCCTCGGGGGGCTGACGCCCCGTGTTTCTCGCGGCATACCGATCCTATTCTGCGGCCGTCGGCGCATAATTTGGATTGGTTTCGGTGAGAACCGCGTCGAAGCCTTCGAACTCTGGACCGCCCATATAGAGGTCGCGATTCTGACCAGCGTTTTTGTGAGCCTCGCGGAAATGTTCGGAATGCGTCCAATCGATGAAGTGCTGCCGCGTCTCCCACAGCGCATGCGACGCATAGAGTGTGTGGTCCTCCCGCTCGGGCCCCTTGAGCAGATGGAAGACGATGAAGCCGGGCCTTTCCTGAAGCCGTGACTGACGCGACCGCCAGACGTCCTCGAAGGCCTGTTCCTTTCCCTTGACGATTTTGAAGCGGTTCATTGCGACAAACATAATTCGGGCTCCTGTCGTTGCCTGGCGGGCGCCGCCACGGTCATTAGCTAATCGCCCCCAAAGCGAAAGGCAAAGAACATGGTTGCGCCGCGCAGCCGGTTTTTGGCGGCTTGGAGTCGATGGCGACGCGTTGGTTCCTGGTCTTGGCGTTCGCCGCGAGTGGCGTGATGAGCAGTCGTCGGAAATATGGCAGCGCTTCATGCCTGTCGGCGGCGACCCCGCTAAGACTGCAAACCCATTTATGGACCGGGCCGTCAAACTAAGTTAGGAGCGAAAGTTAGCGGTTGCGTGAAGGCGGGAGTCGGAAATCGCCGCCTCAGCCGCAGCTCCGCGAGCCCTCTCGAGGAAAGGAGCCTCCTCGCTGACTATGGCGTGCGTAGAAATTGTCCACGAGCTGGACAAGCGTCTGAGGTTGCGGCTTTTGTCGGATGCGGATGATTTCGCGCAGACGGAAGTTACGCTTCGACAGCTTCCCGGCGTCGCTGATGTGCGCGCCAATCGCGCCTGCGCGTCGTTGACGCTGGTCTATGACGGACGGCCGGAGGTCCGCGCCTCCATTCTCGCCACCGCCCATCGAACTCCAACTATGGCGGCGGACACGTGGCGACCTCCCCCGACCATCGAAAGGGGGCGTTTGATGCTCGCGGCCGGCGCGATCGCCGCCGCGCTGCTTCTGCCAGCGCCTCTCGCCGCCGCGATCACTTGGCTGAACGTCGCCGACAATCTCGCCCGCGGCGTCGTCGCCGTTTTGCGCGGCACGCTGAAGACCGACGTTCTTGATGCGCTCGCCATCGGCGTGCCGGCGGCGCGCGGCGAATATGCGACCGCTAATGTGACCCGCTTCCTGCTCGGATTGGCCGAGTATATCGAGGCGACCACGGTTCAGCAGTCGGACGAGCTGCTGCGTTCGCTCTTGCGACAGACGCCTGGCGACGTCTGGGTGGAACGCGGCGACGGCGAACTCGCCCGCGTGCCGTTCGGCCAGCTTAAAGGCGGCGAGCGCGTCGTCATCGGCGCCGGCGAGACCATTCCGGTCGACGGCGAGGTCGTGGCCGGGGACGCCTACGTCGATCAGTCGACGGTGACCGGCGAAAGCCTTCCCTTGCCGCGCACGGTCGGGGATCAGGCGCTCGCCGGCAGCACTCTCACTGACGGAAGGCTCGTGATCCGGGCTGAGCGCGTGGGCGAGGCCACGACGACGGGACGCATTTCTCATTACATTCAGGACGCGCTCAACCGTCCGGCCGACATCCAGACCGCGTCCAGCGTCTTTGCGGACCGGCGCGTGGGCATCACGCTGGCCACGGCTGCGGCCGTGTTTGCGCTTACCCGCGACTGGCGGCGGATTGAGTCCGTCTTCATGGTCGACTATTCCTGCGCCGTGAAGCTCGGCACGCCGATCGCCATAAAATCCGCGATGTATCGGGCCGCGCAAGCGGGCTGTCTGGTCAAGAGCGGAACGGCCCTCGAAACGCTCGCCGGCGTCGATACGATCGTCTTCGACAAGACCGGCACGCTTACCCACAATACGCTGGAGGTCACGGACATTTGTCCGCTCGACCCTGGCGTCGACGAAGAGCGGGCGGCGGCCATGGTGGCGTCGCTCGGCGAGCACACGAATCATCCCATCGCGCGCGCCGTTGTCGGGCTCGCGCAGCAGCGCCGGCTTGCGCACATCCCGCACGAGGACGTCAATTTCATTATCGGTCACGGCGTGGAAGCGAATGTCGATGGACGTCGCATTCGGTTCGGCAGCAGACATTTCCTCGAAGACGACGAGCATATTTCATTCGCCGACGCCCGCAAGACGGTGAGAGCGTTTCAAGAGGAAGGCAAGTCGCTCCTCTACGTCGCGGCCGATGAGCGCCCTCTTGCGGTCTTCGCCTTGCGCGACCGACTGCGCCCGGAGAGCGCCAGCACGCTCGCGCGGTTGCGCGCCCTGGGCGTCAAGCGGCTGGTGATGATCACCGGCGATCATCGAGCTCCCGCGCTGGCCTTTGCGGAAATGCTTGGCATCGATGCGGTGCATTACGAACAGCAGCCGGAAGATAAGGCCAACATCATAGCGGCGCTCAAGCGGGAGGGGCGCCGCGTCGCTTATATCGGCGATGGCGTGAACGATGGTCCCGCATTGATGGCGGCCGATGTTGGCCTCTCTATGCCGCGGGCCGCCGACATCGCCCGCGCCACCGCCGACATTGTTCTGCTGGAAGACAGACTGGATTCAATCGCCACGATGCTCGCGATCGCCCAAAAGGCTATGGGTCTGATCCATTCGAACTTCCAGATCGCCGTTGGCGTCAATTCGGCGATTCTGGCCGCGGCGGCGTTCGGACGTCTTTCTCCTCTCGCCGCCGCCACGCTGCACAATGGGACGACGATCGCCGTCCTGCTGCGGGCGCTGCTGAGCGGACGCGGGCACAGCCTCGTCACAGAGAAATTCTCGCGCGATTCAGTCGCGCTCGAGCACAGCCGCGCGCGCGAACAATAGTGGCGCCCGCCGAGCGAATCGCGCCTCGCGGCAAGCGCAGCGCCGCCATCCGCGACGAAAAAGTTCACTGACTTCTTTATGAGGACCCGCTCAAACATTTCGATTGCGAGCGAAGCTCGAAAAAGGAGTGTTCCGGTCGCTTTCGAAGATCGCCACGTTCTGCCGAGCGCAGCCACGCAGCGCCTCGGGCGTGGGCTTTGGCGAGACCGCCCCGGCGCGTTATAAATCGCCGACCGTGCTTGAGACATTCAAGCTAAAGAGAGCAACCTCCCGGCCGGAACAGATGATCAAAATCAGCGTCTTACTGTCCATGATCTTCGCCTGCTTCGCCGTCGTTGCGTCCACGCCCGCATGCGCGGAAACCAGCGCACCTCCGGCAAAAAAGATGCAGGTTGTTGTTTTGGAAAGTCCTCCGTTCGTCATGAAGACCGCCCAGGGGTTTACTGGATTTGCGATCGACCTTTGGGAGGAGAGCGCCAAACGCATGGGCTTGGAATACGAATACCGGGAAGCATCAACCCTCCAAGAGCTTCTCGATTCGTTAACCACCGGAAAATCCGACGTTGCGGTCACCGAGTTGACCATAAACGCGGAGCGGATGGAGCGGATGGATTTTTCTCAGCCCTGGTTCGATGCGGGCTTGCAGATTATGATCCATCAAGCGCCCCAGGCCGGTGTCTCCAGTTTCTTCGAGCAGCTTGAGGAGAACGGCCATCTTAGAGTGTATCTATGGATGGGGCTCGGCGTGATCACCGCTTCTATTCTGCTGACAGCGCTTGATAGGCGCGTGGACCCCGAGTTTCCAACAGAGTGGAAGAAAGGCTTTTCCGAAAGCTTTTATCACGTCCTCTCGGTTCTGACGTCGGGGAAAACAAATCACAAGCTGGTGTTCGGAACTTACGGGACCATGATCGCAGGCATCTGGCTCGTCGTCGGCGCGGGCGTTGTCGCGTACATAACGTCCTCGATCACCAGCGTCATGACTGTGAACACTCTGGAGCGGCGCATATGGGTCGCAAACAAGGACAGGATCGAGGATTTACCCGATCTCAAAGGCAGGCTTGTTGGCACACTTAAAGGGAGTGTCGCCAACATGTATGTTGCGAAGGCCGGCCTGTCTGGCAGAGGTTTCGACACCCTCGGCAATCTCGTCAAGGCGCTAGCAGAAAATCGCGTGGATGCGATTGTAGGCGACCAGCCTTCCCTGATTTATCACCTACATCAGCACCCTGGTTTACCCATCGTTCCAGTAGGCAAGGTCATAAAACACGAAAAGTATGGATTCGCCCTGAGAGCCGGGAGCCCAATCCGCGTGAAGCTCTCGAAACAGGTGATGCTTGCCTGGGAGACCGGCCTGATCGACCGTTTACGAAAAAAGTACTTTGGCGGCTGAGCGCGCGCGAAACGCGTGGCGCAATTGCGAATTAGGAGATAGCGTGTCGCGGATAACTGCAGGAGAACTTATGGCACACTTCCGAATTCTGGTCACCGCGGCTACGCTTGGTCTTGGTTTTGCTTTCGCCCCTTCGGCCTCGAACGCCATGCCGGCGGCCTCTTTGAATGCTGCGGTTCAGGCTCCGATCGAGAAAGTTTATGGGGGATGTGGCGTGTACGGACACCGTGGCCCATATGGCGGTTGCCGAGCCGGCGGGCAGGCTACTGGAAGGGTCTACCGCAGGTAGTCATCTCGCTTTAGCCAGTGCAAAACACCCCGAGGACATAGCGCCTCCGGGTGATGCACTTGAGACCTGACTAGCCAGTTCAGACGGGCGCTCAAGAGTCAAACCTAATGGAGGGCGCACAGGCTGCTGCGCCCTTTAGCTCTTTGGGGTTTAGGAGCGGGCTTGAGGCCGGCGCTCCATTTATTTGGAGATCCGCGCTGCGAATCTGCGGCTCTGGAAGCGCCTCGACCTTCGCTTGACGCCCGCCCTTTAGCCTAGCGCGGACGTCGGGTAAGCAAGCGACGACACGACAGGGCGTCGTCGCCCAGAGTTTGGAGCTGCCGTATTTGCGGCGCGTGGACAAGGTCGCCTATCGACGCGGACCCGATGTCCGCGTATTCGAAGGGGCGCCCCCGCTTCGAGGATCTTTCCGTGACATCAAATACAGATCAGCCGAATACGACCGAGCTCGCCGCCGAAATCGTGGCGGCCTTCGTCTCTCGCAATTCGCTTCCCGTATCGGAGCTTCCCGCTCTGATCTTGTCCGTGGATGCGACGTTGCGCCGTCTCGCCACGGGCGCGCCGGCGACGCCAGCGACGCCAGCCGAGCAACCCACGCCCGCGGTCTCCATCCGCAAATCGGTTACCGCGGACCATCTGATCTGTCTGGATGACGGAAAGCGGTTCAAATCGCTCAAGCGGCATCTCGCAACGCTCGGGATGACGCCGGAGGAGTATCGCGCCAAGTGGGGCTTGCCCGCCGACTATCCCATGGTCGCGGCGAACTATGCGGCGCGGCGCTCGGACCTTGCGAAGAGCATGGGGCTCGGTCAATCGCGCGACAAGGCCGCCCCGGCAAAGCGCGGGCGCAAGCCGAAGGCGAGCGCTTAAAACGGCGGAGCGGGTGGTGATCTGAGGGCGTGTTTTTTGACGCTCGCCATCGCCCGTCCCAAACGCTCCTGATCGACCTTATCTTCCGTCCACGGCTATGAGGCCACTTCTTCCGAGCAGCGGCAGTCGGCGCACGGGTCTTTGCACCACGCGCGGCGAATCAGCCTTTTGGCTGCTTTGATCGCAAGGGCCGGATCGCTTCGACGTAACCCGAGCTTGAGATGGGCGCGTAGGAAATCGGCCCATCGAAATTCAGCGAAAGGCGCATGATCCTTCGGGCATCCGCAGTCCCGGCGAAGGCGGGCTGTGAGGCTCCGGAAGGGATCGTCCGCCAAGTCCTGGAGCGCATGCGGCAACTCCGAAAGGGTCTGCGGCGCGCCGCTCGAGCAGATCAAGCCGCGTTTCCGCAGCGCCAAAAAGAACTGATGCGCGTCGAGGTTGGAGAAGTCTTCGATCTGACGCACTGAAACCAACTCGACTCTCTCCTGAAGAAGCGCGAGAGCCATGTGGTGACCGTCAGTCAGGAAATATTGCGCGCCGGGCCCGCAGACCGCCGGGAAGGGGTGAGATGCGAGAAAGCCGCGTCTTGCTTCAGCCGACAAGGCCCGCCATTTCGCGCGCTTGGCGCCGACCTCCTCATATCCAACCGCCATCTGGGTCGGTCGCAGCTGTGTTAGTTTGACTGAAACGGTTTTCACGGCCGCATCCATTCTCGGCAACCATTCTGACCCCTAATTTGACATGGCCATGACGTCCGCGCTCACAAAGCCCTGTTGGAGCGTGGGAAAAGGTCCGGCCGACGCAAATCCTCGGGACAAAAACGCCTGATCGAGCGGGCGCGCCTATGGGTCGAGGAAGGAGTCCAGCTAACCCTGACTGAGGACCGCCATCTGCCGCAATGCGGTCATTCGACGCGCGGATCAGCCCGCTGCGCTTCCTTGACAAAGCTTTGGAAAGCGGCAGGCCGATAGGGTCACTTTTGCGGGGCAGTTTTCGACTGCGCCGACGCGCGAACCGGCGTCCACCTCAACAGTCGTCGGCGCCGAGCCGCTTCGGGGATTTCTCCGTCGAAGCGGAATTCAGTCACAGGAAGCTTTTGTCGCGCGAGCGCGTCGAACAACGCCATGCGTGCGACGGCGACCTTTGCTCTTTGGCTGGAATCGTCGAATAAAGCGTAGGCCAGCGCCTCACAGTTGCGCAAAAATGGAACTGGCCGCAACTTGAAGCGAAGGTTTTCCGTTTGCGTTGCGATCGAACTCAGCCGCGAGGCCGACGGCGTCGGGCCGGAATGGTAGAAAATGAGAATGCTGATTTCTACTCTTGTATCAGCGGTGTTGGTTGCAGGCCTTTTTCTATACGCTTTCCAAATCGACATTGGAGAGCTTCTAATGGCGTATCCTAACACAGTAGACGTCAGCCGTAAGGAGGATGTAGCCGAACTAAAGCTCGAAGCTGGCCATCGTTACATGGTCTGCTACATTCCAGGGGGCTCTGGCGATCTAATAAAATCAATAATTATGACACATGGCATCGATAAATATTGGAATGCGCTGCTAAAATCAGCGTTCAAAAACCTCCACGATGTGTATCTTGGTGATCACAGCGCTGCGCTGCTAATCATAGCGGATTCGATGGACTATTATATCTTTCTCGATATGTACAAACATATATTATACACGCCGTCCAATGGGACGACTTTTGTTCCTCGATTAAATGTCAACTAAAGTGCTTTGATGAAGCATGGAGCCATTCAGGGGCCGCGAATCGGCGTCCAGCTCAACAGACGTCGGCGCCGAGCCGCTTCGAGGGTTTCTCCGTCGAAGCAGAATTCGGTCATAGGAAGCTTTTGTTGCGCGAGCGCGTCGAACAACGCCAGGCGTGCGACGGCGACCCTTACTCTTTGAATCGGATCGTCGAACAAAGCATAGGCCAGCACCCCGCAGTCTGCGCAAAAATGGAACTGGACCCGCCCCGAAGCAAAGGTCGTGACGCGCGTGCGGTCACGGGCGCGAAAGCCGATCGAACCTTTCGGGTCCGAAATCCACACGCCGTCATGCGCTCGACAGAACTCGCAGGTTCGCGCGTCCGACCGCGGTCTGAAGTTTCCAGCCGCAAGCTCGCTGCACAAGATCAACTCGACCTGTCCGCACGGGCACTTTCCCAGATATTCGGTCATGAGAATCCCACGTGAGTTTCTTGAAGAAGCTCTATCGGCGTGAGGGCTGACATTTCCCGATTTCAGACTTGGTGACGGCGTCAACCCTCTTCTACTTTCACGCTGGCGAACATCACGTCAATCACGAAGGAGCCGTCGGCCTCAATTTCAAAATGCGCTTTTGTCGCCGCCGAGGCTGCGCGCTGCACGGAGCGAATGGCCTGAACATTTTCCACTGGCGTTCGCATCCGCGCCGTCCAAATGGGAAAGTCCATGCGCAAACGTGATGTCCAAAGCCGGTCGATCGCAAAGCCGGCGTTTGACAAGGCCGCGGCCCATTCGGCCAGTCTGTAGTTTCGTACATGAGAGGCGTCGCGGAGGAGTTCGACAGTTTGCAGATGCGTGTCGAAGAGCGGCGATGCCGGCGCACAGACGTCGATGAACACCGCTCGGCTTTGCTTTTTCAATACGCGCCGGGCCTCGCGTAGGCCGGCGTCGAAGTGTCGCCAGTGATGCGCTGAGTAACGGCATGCCAGAAAATCGAAGGCGCCGTCGGTGAAGGGCAAGGCCTCCACCGTGGCTCTCAGGGTCGTGATGTTCGATAGGCGCCTTTCCCGCGCGGTCGCCGAAACCGTGGCGAGCATTTCGCTCGACAGGTCGACCGCAGACACCCGACCCGCGAAGGGCGCCATGCGATAGGAGACGTGACCGCCGCCGGCTCCAAGGTCGAGGGCGTTCTTGGGACGGACCGTTGCGACGAGCTCTTCGAGGGCTTTCAGGTCTTCCCCGTCGGCGTGAACGGCGCTCTCGACATAGGCCCTGGCGCGGGGTCCGAACTGCGCTTCAACCACGGTTTCGTGGAGTCTGTTCATCGATCGGCTCCTTTTCTTATTGGAGCAGGTTGTGGCCGATAACAAACGATTACAATTATGATTATTATCCTATTATATTTACTTCCATGCTCGATGCGGACGAAAGACGACTTCTAGGGAACTTCATCCGCGCTCATCGGGAGCGGGCGCGGCCTGACGTTGCTAGCGGAAGACGGCGCACGCCTGGCTTGCGGCGGGAGGAACTGGCTGCGCAGGCCGGCATCAGTGTGACCTGGTGCGCCTGGATTGAACAGGGGCGCGCCGTTCAGGCCTCGCCGGAGGCCCTCGTTCGTATCGCGCAAGCGCTCTCCCTGACGCCGGCGGAGCGCTCCTATTTGTTCGAACTCGCTGGACGGCTGGATCCTGAGGCGGCTGCGCCACCGCAAGAGGAGGCGCCTGCGTCGCTGCGCGCCATAATTGGCGCTCTCGAACACCCGGCCTATGGCCTCGACTGCTGCTGGAGCGCGGTTTGCTGGAACGACGCAGCCGCGTGGCTCTTTCGGGGTTGGCTCGATGGAGACCATCAACGCAATCTGCTCCGCTTCGTTTTTCAGGAAAGCAGCGCGCGCCATCTTCTACCGAATTGGGAGGACCGAGCCCGGCGACTGCTCGCAGAGTTTAGAGCGGATTATGGGCACATGTTTCGCGACGAGCGGGTCAAGCGATTTGTGCACGACCTTCGAGGTGACAGCGAATTCTTTTCGAGAGCATGGGACGAGCAGGGGGTGCAGTATCGTGAGGGAGGGCTGAGAGCCTTCCGCCACGCGCAACAGGAGCTACTGTTCGAGCAGCATTCCTACACGCCATCAGAGGCGCCCTCCTACAAGCTCGTGGCGCTCCTCCCCGTGGACTAGGCATGCGGCCGCCGCCGCCACGCCCGTCCACGCGCCCTGGCTGACCATCGACGTAGATCATCGATGCTCGCCTGTTCTTGCTGGAGATGGAGCGGATCAGATAGAGTTGCTGCGCACCTGTCGGCTTCACGCTGGCTTCAGTGCAATTCTGGAGGGACGCGTTGACATGGCGGGGTTTCTGGCGCCCGTTTTCGTGCTTGTCTCATTGACCTTCACATTGCTGTTCTGGTTGGGAGGTTCGCGCTATTTGAGCCTCCGAAATCGGGAGGTGAGAATTTCGGATATTGCGCTAGGCCAGCCGGCATGGCCGCGTCGTCTCACTCAGATTGATCGCGCCTATCACAATCAATTTGAGCTTCCCCTCCTGTTTTATGCGCTCGTCTGCCTCGTCATCGTAACCGGCGCGCATCCTGCGGGCTTCAAATTTCTCGAGTGGCAATTCGTGATCCTGCGTCTTGCCCATGCCTATGTCCACGTGACATCGAATCAGCTGCGCGCAAGATTTTTGCTCTTCGCCGCCGGAGCGGCGACGCTGCTCGCGATGTGGGTCCTGTTTGGCGTGCGCCTTTTTGGCGGCGGCAATTAAATTGTTGTGATGTTCTTCACGCCGCGCCGCTATCGCTAGACTGCTGCTTAACGATTTAGCGACAACGATCCATCCCGCCGCGTGAGCCGGCGATCGGCGCAACCTTGACGTGGATCCAAGTCGAGCGACTGCTTTGACAGTCCTCCGACCATTACTATTTTACGCTCATGGATCTCCCGATCGGCGAACTCTTCATCTTGGGCTTCCGCGACCCGCTCATACCGGCTTGGTTGCAGGATTTCGCCCGTAACTTCGGCCTCGGCGGAGTCATCCTTTTCGACTACGACTGTACTGATCAGAGATACGAGCGGAACGTCTTTTCTCCGGCTCAGCTCGAGGAGCTTTGCGAGAGTCTTCACGCTCTCCCCTCGCGTCCCCTCATCTTTATCGATCAGGAAGGCGGCAAGGTCCGCCGGTTGAAGGAAGAGCGGGGCTTCGTCCCGCTACCTAGCGCCCGCCAGTTCGGGCGATTGACAGACTCGGAGCGGCGCGACGTTTTACGCCCGTCCTACGCGCAGATGCGACAGCTCGGCATCGATGTGAACCTGTCGCCGGTCGTCGATCTCGACATCAACCCGGACAGCCCGGATGTGGGGTCGGTCCAGCGCAGCTATTCCAGCGATCCGGAAGTTGTAAAAGCATGCGTAGAGGCGCTGGCGGACGTCGCCGGTTCGGTGAATTTGAAACTTTGTTTGAAGCACTTTCCCGGAACCGGCGGCGCAAAGGTCAACCCCCACGACCATGTGATGGATCTTTCCGACTGCCTGACCGACACTCAGGTGAACGTGTTCAGGGATCTGATTTCACGCGTGCCGATGGCGCTGTTCAGCCACGGCATCGTCAACCAATGGGAGAAGGACACGCCGGTCTGCCTCTCGACCGTCGCCGTGAATAAAATGCGCGCCTGGGCGCCGGACGCCTGCATCCTGACCGACGACTTGCAAATGCAGGGCGTGCAAAAGCTGATGTCGACGGGCGATGCCTGCGTGAAGGCGGTTCGCGCCGGCGCGGATTTGATTCTCATCGGCAACAACATGAAAGACGAGCAACAGCAGGCGACCGCGTTTGCGCGTCGGCTGCTCTCGGCCTGCGCGCAGGATGCGTCCATGCGGGCTCACGCCGAGGCGTCCATCAAACGGATTAGAATGCTGAAATCTGGGTGAAGCGCGGAGCGCCAACGAGGAGGCTAAATCGCAGTCGCCAAAGTGGGGCTAGCACACGAACTGGGCGTAGCACTACTCGTGCCTCGCATCCTCTCGGAGATATGGCTGGGTCTCTCTAAGTTCCGACTTCGGCCGCTCGACCATCAAGCTCATGGCGCGACGTAAATGGCCTTCCGCCTCATCCAGCGCCGCCGCCGCCTCGGCGAGCCCGTAACCCTGCAGCAGCAGAAAGGCGAGCTTCACGCTTCCGCCGGCCCGCTGTAAGGCCTCATGGATCTCCTCGTCGCCGCGACCGGTCAGCCGCGACAGGATTTTTTCGCTCCTTCGGACCAGTTTCTTGTTCGACGCCTGCACGTCCACCATGAGACCGTCGTAGACGCGCCCGAGCAGGATCATGACGAGAGACGACAGCAGAATAAGCGTAATTCGCTGGGCGGTTCCCGCCTTCATACGCGTCGAGCCGGCGATCGGTTCCGCGCCCGTTTCGAGAAAAATCGAATGATCGGCGTCCTGGAGAAGCGGCGTCACGCGATTATTGGCGACGCCGACTGTCAAAGAGCCTCTTTTTTTCGCCTCGCGCAAACAGGCGAGCGTGAAAGGCGTCGTGCCGCTTGCGGCCACCGCAAGAGTCACATCGGAAGCGCCGATCTCATGCCGTCGAACGAGTTCGATCGCCTGCTGGTCCTGGTCTTCAGCGCCTTCAACAGCGCATAAGAGCGCGTTTTGTCCGCCCGCCATGAGCAGCAGAAGCCGATCTTGCGGCCAGCCGAAGGTCGGCATGAGCTCCGCCCCGTCTTGAGCCGCCAAACGTCCCGACGTGCCGGCGCCGACGTAAACGAGCCGTCCAGGCCCACGCAGCCGGCGCTCAATCGCGAGCGCCGCCCGCTCGATAGCAGGGCGCGCGGCCCGAACGGCGGCGACGGCGGAAAATTGCCCTTCGATCATGGAGTCCAGGATCTCGGCCGGCTCCCAGACGTCGATCTTGGCGTAGCGCGGACTTTGGCGTTCAGTCTCCGTGGGGCACATCGGCGAAATTCCAGCTGATAGGCCGCATATGGCCAGTGGCGGGAAGAGTTCAAGCGAAGCTTCCTATGAGCCGGCTTCGTGACGGTAGCCGCAAGGCGCATGCCGCGCCGGAACTTGCCTTCCTGGCCGGTCGGCTCAATCTTCTGTGCGGATGAGTTCGACCGGAAGCGGAAAAATAATGACCGTCCTCGACGCGCAGATGACTTCCGACATGCGAGAGGCCCCCGCGGCCGTGCGACGACAGGATGAGGCGCTCGCAAAGGTTCTTCCTGTTCTCGCGGATCGGTTACGGCGCAAGCCGCCTCAAGTGGTCGTCACCTGCGCGCGTGGCAGTTCGGCGCATGCGGCGACCTTCGGCAAGCATCTGATCGAGCGATACCTTGGGATTGTCGCCGCCGCCGCCGCGCCCAGCATTACGACAATCTATCATCAGCCTCTGCGACTGGCTGATCAGTTCTTTCTGGCGATTTCACAGTCGGGCGAAAGCAGCGATATCATCGAACAGGCTGTTGCGGCGCGCTCCTGCGGCGCGGTGACCGCCTGCGTCACAAACGACCCGGCGAGCGGGCTCGCGCAGGCCTGTGAATTCGTGTTGCCGATGGCGGCCGGCCCTGAACTGAGCATCCCTGCGACCAAGACCTTTGTCGCATCGGCGGCGGCGCTTGCCCGACTGGTCGCGCTTTGGGCCGAGGACAGAGCGCTCGCGAGCGCGTTGGAGTCGTTGCCGGATCGTCTCGCCGCCGCCGGCGACCTCGACTGGAGCTGCGTACTGGATCGGATTGCAGGCGCGGAAAGCCTCGTCACGATCGGACGCGGTCCGACGCTCGCCATCGCGCGCGAAGCCGCCTTGAAACTGAAGGAAACCTCGGATCTCCACGCGGAATGCTTTTCGTCAGCCGAATTCCTCCACGGCCCGGTCGCTCTGGTGGCGCCCGACTATCCCGTGCTCATGTTTGCGCCGACCGACGCCGCCGCCGCGGGCATGACGCAGCTCGCCGCGGATCTTAAGGCGAAAGGCGCGGCGGTCTTCATCACCTCCTCGAAGGAGGGAACGGCGGACCAGCTTCCCGCATTGCCCCCTCACCATCCTGAAACCGACGCGATCTGTCTGATCCAGAGCTTTTACGCCATGGTCGTCCGCTTGGCCGCGATGCGCGGAAAGAACGCCGACCAGCCGCGCCACCTGCGCAAGATCACGCGCACGCGATGAACGGCCCCTCCCGATATGCAGTGGCCGCCGACGTCGTCTTCGACGGCGAGAAAAGGCACGATGATGCCGCGGTCATCATTGAAGGCGCGCAAATCGCGGCGCTGACGTTGCGCTCGGACCTCCCATCTTCGGTTGAAATTCACAACGTTCCTCAAGGCGCGTGGCTCGCGCCGGGCTTTATCGACATTCAGGTCAACGGCGGAGGCGACGTCCTTTTCAACGCCGATCCGACGCCCTCCGCTTTGACGAAGATGGCGCAGGCGCATCGCAAGTTCGGCGTGACGTCGTTTTTGCCGACGCTCATCACGGACAGCGACGAGGCGATGGCCGCCGCGCTTGGCGCCGTAAGCGCAATCATGGTGCGCGAGCCCGGCATTCTCGGAATTCATCTCGAGGGACCGTTTTTGTCTCCGCAAAAGCCAGGCGTTCATCGGCGAGAATTTATCCGGCGCCCACAATTCCATCATCGCCAAATGCTCGGCGCATTTCGCGCGGGCGTCCTGCTCGTGACGCTCGCGCCAGAGGAAATGCCCGATGGCTTCATCGCCGAACTTGTCGCTGCGGGCGCGAAGGTCTCGCTCGGTCATTCGACGGCGACTTATGAGGAAACCCGCGCCGCAATGGCGCAAGGCCTGACGGGCTTCACGCATTTGTTCAACGCCATGCGCCCGCTTTCCGCCCGCGAGCCCGGACCTGTCGCGGCCGCGCTCGAATCGCCGCACGCCTATTACGGGATGATCGTCGATGGAGAGCACGTCGCCCCGGCCATGCTGGGATTGGCGATGCGCGGCGTCGGGCGTCCCATGCTGGTGAGCGACGCCATGCCGCCGGTCGGCGGGACAAAAGCAGCGTTCGATCTCCTTGGAAGGGGGATCATGGTCCGCGACGGCAGTTGCCGCACGCCGGAGGGCGCGCTTGCAGGATCGTCGATCGAGATGGCGAGCGCGGTTCGCAACTACGTGCGGCTTTTAGGACTGCCTCTGGAGCGTGCGCTGCGCTGCGCCTCCCGCCACCCTGCCGAGTTTCTGGGTCTTGGAGCTTCGCTCGGCCGCCTCGCGCCGGGCTATCGCGCCGACATGGTGGCGTTCGACCCGACAGATATTTCGGTCTCCAACGCTTGGGTCGCCGGCGAAAGGTCGGATTATGGTTCCGGGACGTAGCTCGCGGTCGGGTCAGTCATGCGGTGATGGAGCTTTCACGACTTCACGCGCGCGCGTCGATTGACCTGCAGGGCTTAATACGCGTTAGCTCAGCGTCCGAGATCGAGGTCGCAGCGGCGCGCAAACGCCTCGCTCAAGCGACTTATGCGCATACATAATATCTTGCGAGTCGTGACAAAGGGTTTCGGGTCCACATCGTCGCTTACATATCTTTCTTCGCGCGAGGCTAAAAAATCACAAAAGCGCTTGCCGGGCGAAGAACTATACCGCAGACCTTTATGACTTCTCGATCCAATGGATCGGATCGAGCTTGCCGCGCACTTAGGGAGAGACCGATGTTTACCGATCAAAACGTCCCGTCGGAAAAAGTTGGACATTGCGTGATATCGGAGATCGCCGCGCCACAGGTTGCGCCGCCACTCAATCAGCGTGGCCGGGTTGAACGAAGAGAGGTGCTACGCGCCGCTACCGCCGGAATCATCGGGACCATTTTCGGCGGCAAATCCGCCAATGCGACAGGGCTGTTGTCACGTCTGATGGGAGACTCAGCGTCGGCGGCGGAGGCGAATGCGCCGCGTCTTGCGACGCTCGGCGATTACGTCTGGCTGACTCCGACGAAGCTCGGCGGAGGCGCTCAGGTGCAGGATCTTGCGACCGGCAAGACAATGGCCTGGATCGAATATTGGAATTACGGCGACAGCTGCCCCATCGCCCATCATCTCGCGGCCTTTCCTTCGGCCGACCCGCGCAAAGGCTTCGAGTTCGTAAACTCGACCCAGGGCGGGCAGAACGTCTTGATTTATGGCATTCCCACGCAGATCCGGGAACATGGAATGCTCGATCCTTTGTGGGGCCAGGGCAATCAGATCTATCGCGTCGGTTTCGACGGGCAGCAGATGAATTTGCTCGAGAATGTCGCCGAGACCACGGGGATCGGACTTGGCGTGCACACCGTGATCTTCCCGGATGCGTCTGGTTTCACCGTCGCGGACGGACAAAAGGATGTGGTCGCCTTCTTCAATCGCGCGACCGGAAACCAGAAGACGACGGTGATCGACGCCTTCCGTTTCGATTGGCGTGGAAACGAACCCGACGGCGTGCTCGAGGACAACTGGTTCAAGGGCGGAACCGTTCGCGTTTCCCGTCTCATAAAGGCGCCTGACACCGGGCTCTACGATTATCGCGGCGTCAAGGGAAACAAGCTCGACTGGGAGATGGTGCCGATGGGCGAGTATCTCGCCTATACGGGACAGCTTCCGGGGGATTCGGTGAAGACGCTGACCGGCGCCGATAATTGCGTCCACCATCCGATCCATCCACTCTCGCTGGTGACGCTTCGCATGTTCGCTGTGGGCGTCGTCATCGACCGGACGACGATGGAGCCGGTTGCGTGCATCTCTTCGCCTGACGGCACGACGAAGGAAAGCATTCCGGTCAAAAAAATCGCCGACGGCATTTGGGACATCAAGCTCGACAATGTTGTGTCGTCGGGACACGAATGCGGCTTTGGCCCGCAGGGCAAATGGTTCGCCATGACGAACAACACCCGGCAAAACAGCATGGGCATATTCGATTGTTCGGACCGCGATCCGCGCAACTGGAAGCGAGTCGCTGAGTTCAAGGACTCGCACTGGGTCGGCTCGACGCCAAGCCCGTTCCACATCACCTATTCGATGGACGGCTCAAAGATGTTTGTCTCCGAGCTGCATCAGAAGCCGGCGAAAAGCGCCATCGTCGTCGTCGACACCAACACCTGGGCGACAATCAAGCGCTTCGAGAATGTCGGCGTCGACCTGCAGACGATGCACGTCACCTATGACGGCAAATATGTGCTCGCGATCTTCAGCGGATTCCAGCGGCTCGAAGGAGGAACATTCGTCTTCACTCAGGATACGCTGGAGCCCGTGGGTTATATCCCGAACTTCGGCGGTCACCACGACTGCGTCATTGTTCCGCGGAACAATCAGGAACTGATCCACAGCCGCTGCACCACTGTCTGACGGATCGGCGAACCCGCAAGGGGATCGTTCACCTCGCTTTGTTTCGGGAGGACGAGCGTCTCAAGCTGTCTCGGCTGGTCAACGAGCGGCGCCGCTCACAAGCGAGGCCGCATCGAACTGCAGGTAACGGTTCCGCTATGACCAAACGCCATCGCGCGCGCTTCCTGCTGGTGCGGCTCGGCGCCCAGAACGTCGGACGTCGGCTGTTGCGGAGTCTCTTGCTCGGCATGGCGGTGATGATCGCCGTCGGCGTTGTCTTCTCCGGCTTTGTCGCCGGCTGGTCGCTGCGGGAAGGAATCTTGACGACCTTTTCGCGCATGGGCGCCGATCTCCTTGTCGTGCCGCAAGGCGCTTTGGTGAACATCACTAGCACGCTGCTCACGATACAGCCGACGGACCTCGATCTGGATGCTGCTCTGGGCGAGAGGCTGAGAGCCGTTCCCGGCGTGGCGAAGGTCGCCGCGCAGCGTCTCATCCGCGCAAACGTCGAGGGGCGCGCGATCAATCTGATCGCCTATGATCAGGCGACGGATTTCACCGTCGAATCTTGGCTTCCCACGGCGCAGAAACCGGTGGCCGCCACGGGCGGGCTGCTCGTTGGCGAGCGGGTCGCGCTGAAGATCGGCGAAGCTGTGACGATTTGTGGCCGGTCGCTGATCGTGACGGGACGATTGGGTCGAACGGGCGTCGGCCCCTTTGACGAATCCTATTTCATCACCTTTTCCGCGCTCGACGAACTTGTCGCGGCCGCGATCCGGGCGCGCCCTGCGAACGTCGCAGTTCATCCGCCCGCGTCTTCGCCTTCGGAAGGGGTCGACGCGACGCATCATCATCACGCCGCAGGACGAGCCGAATGCCTTCCGTCAATCGCGCCGGATCGTGTCTCTGCGTTTCTCTTGCAACTGTCGCCCGGCGCCTCGGCTGAGCAAGCGCGTTTCGCCATTGGACAGATCCCGGCAATCAAAATCGTCACAGGCAATCCGATCTTCACCGCGGCGCGCCAATCCCTGAGCAGTCTATTCTGGGGTGTTGCGATTTTCGCTGGATTGCTGATGCTCGCGATATTCTTTCTCGTGTCGTTGTTGTTTTCCGCCATCGTCCAAGAGCGCTATCGCGAAATCGGCGTGCTGCGGGCCATGGGCGCGAGGCCGGCGCAGATCATATCGATCACCCTGATCGAGGCGGGGCTCATCACAGGCTTTGGCGGCGTGTTAGGCATCGGCGCGGGTTTCTCGCTGATCTTCGTTTTTTCCCGTTCGCTCGGCTTTTATTTCTCGTCCCTCGACGTGCCCTTCAACGCCCCGCCCGCTGGAATCATATGGATTGCCGCGGGCATCGCCGCGCTCTGCGGCGTCGCGATCGGCGTCGGAGGCGCTTTTGTCGCCGCTTGGCGGACACGGCGTCTCGAACCCTATGCGATGATCCAGATGGAAAGCGCACGATGATCCTTTCCGCCCAGGGTTTGCGCAAGCGTTACGGCGGCGATCCTGGCGTGGATGCGGTGATCGGCGCCGATTTCGTCCTTGGCGCAGGCGAGTTCGTTTCAATCGTCGGACGATCCGGCTCCGGCAAATCGACGCTGCTCGCCATGGTCGGCGGGCTGACGCCGCCGACTGAGGGTAGGGTTCAACTCTCGGGGGAAGAGATCTGGGATCTTTCAGAGGCGCAGCTTGCCGATGTGCGGCGGGAGCGCATCGGTTTCGTCTTTCAATTCCCGAGCCTCCTTCCAAATCTTCGGGCCATCGACAACGTCGCCTTGCCAGCTCTGCTGGGGGATGAGGTGACGCCGGAAGGCGCCTATGCCCGCGCGCAAGGCCTTCTCGCCCGCGTCGGCCTCTCTGACCGGATGGCAGCCTTTCCAGGACAGATGTCCGGCGGCGAGCAGCGTCGCGTCGTCATCGCTCGGGCCTTGATCAATGAGCCGCGATTGCTTCTCGGAGACGAACCGACAAGCGATCTCGACGAAGAGACGGAAGAAGAGATTTTCGAGCTGCTCGATAATTTGCGGCAAGAAGAAAATTTCGCAGTGGTGCTCGTCACGCATAATCATGCGCTTGCTCAACGCGCTGACCGAATGTTCGAGATGCGGCAAGGAATTCTCCTTCCGAGAGACGCGCCGCGCGACTTCGTCGCCACGCCGATCTGGCGCCCCGAGCCGAGTGCGGCAAAGGCGTCCGCGCCGGTCGGCGCCGATGCGGACGGCGCTCGCGATTTCGAAAGACTTGGCAAGACGCTGTGGGCGACAGCGGGACGCATCTTCGCCGCCGCGGCGCTGATATTCGTCTTAGCGTCCTCGGCAAATTACGGCGTGGCGCGCTACCAACAGTATGAACTCGACGCCGGTCGACAGCGACTCGCCGCCCTCGAAGAACTTGCGACGTCCACCTTGCGTAGCGACGTCGCGTCGATTTCGTCATTGGGCGAGGGCCGTTACGAGGTGACGATTTATCTGGAGAACACAAAACCCGAACAACCCATTTACGTCATGTCGCCGAGCGTGCAGGGTTTCGTTCAGGTTGGAGCCGGCTGGCAGGAAGCGCCGCTGACGCCCATCGACGACGCGACCGCCGCGGTGCTGAAAGTAACCGGCCGGCAGCTCTATCGCTTCGTTTTTGAGGCCCGTTTGGCGAAATTCACCGAGTTATTGCCGCACTACATGCATGTGCGCTTCAGCAACAACATGCTTGTCAGTCCCGAGAGCACACCCACGAACGAGTTATTTCAGCGCGTCGACAATTATTATGTCTATCTGAAACCGGACAATGTCGACGACGCGACGATCGCAAAAGATGTCCGATTTCCTGGGCCGCCTCCACTCTGGATCTGGATGCCGCCGCACTGAAGGCGGGAGCCTTGGAGTCCTTATGGATCACATGGGCTCATGTGATCGATAAGGACTCGCGCGCTACGCGGTGGCGGCATCGAAAATCGCCCCTGCTTCAATAAGGTCGAAGTCTGGAATTCGCGCGTTCGTCAATGGATCTTCGCCCGAGATCCATTGTTCGAGCGCATGCGGCGTCGAGAGCGCGCAGTTGAGCGCTCTGTTGAGTTCGTAAAGTTCCCAAGCCAGTCCGGCGCGCCGCAGCGCCGCCATCAGGGCGTTCTGAACGAGGCTGCGGACAACGAGCTGCGGCGTGGAGATCGGCGCGTCAACGGCTTCGCCTCCCACAGCGGCAAGGCATAACGCCTTATCGAACGCCGCATGACCGCGGCAAGCAAGCGGACGAATCCTATAGGCGAGGCATAATTCGCCTTCGATCAGCGGGCAGGCATGCTGGGCGGTCAGTCGCTGGTCTTCAGACAGGCCGCCAACGGCCTGATCGGCGTCGGCGATGCGCTTAGGGAGCATTATGCCGCGCTCCCTAAAGGCGGCGGCGTTAACGGAAATGAATCGCGCGAGCAGAAATATTTCCGGAGCCGTCGCGACGACGCGAAGGCGGCAACAGGCCGCGCATTCTCCCTGACAGGCGAGCGCCGGCGCGCCCGCCGCCTGAATGGCGACGTTTTGCGTGAAACTGTCGAAAGCCTGCGCGCAAAGCAGCGCGACAAGCTCCGGGCACCCCCCGCGGGAGCCTATCGTCTCGCTGAAGGCATGCGACGTGGCCTTGAAAAAGGCAGAAGGGCCGACATCTCCGCTCACCGTCTTTTCCACCTTTTACATTGGATCAGGCGTTCTAGCTTACCGCTGATCGGCGCATGAAATGCGCGCCGAGATCAAATAAGGTGCAACATACTATCAAATTTAAGCAACCCTCTAATATGCGCCGCTAAATTATTGAATTCTCGGAATTCGGCGCTACCCTTTCCACGCGCTTATCCACCTGTGTCGCCCGCATACGGCCCATCCACATGGTTTGCCTCAAGCTACAGAGTGGGCTATTTATGGGAAGCTTTATCGAAGCGTTATTAGCCAGTTGTTCGGGTCATTCAAGGAATGAGTCATGCCGGCAAACTTTGACGCGCTCGCCAACGCTATCGAACAGAGCGAAAAGGACCTGCTTGGCCGATGGATCGCCACGCTGACCGCGGCGGGCGCCACGCGCAGCGGTCAGACGTCAGATAAGGATTTGAAGGACGCCTGCGGGCGATTCCTGAAAGAGTTACGCAGCGCTCTTAAAAATGGCGCCGGAGAAGATATCACCGGCCAACAGTGGCAAGACGCGCGCGAGGTGCTCGAAGAAATTTCGACGGCCCGTGCGCTGCGTGGATACAGTCCCGTCGAGACTGCGCTATTTGTGTTCTCGCTGAAAGAGCCGCTGTTCGATCTGCTGCGGAAAATGCTGGCCGGCGAAGAGAACCTGACAGACGTGGTGATCGCCTCGGGCGTGCTTCTCGATCGTCTCGGCTTATTCACCACCGAGGTTTATCAGAAGAGCCGCGAAGAGCTCATCAAGCGTCAACAGGACGAATTGTTGGAGCTGTCGACTCCGGTCATCCAGCTTTGGGACAAGATTCTCGCGCTGCCGCTCATAGGCACGCTCGATAGCGCACGGACGCAGATCGTGATGGAGAATCTTCTACAAACGATCGTCGACGCGGAGGCGGAAATCGCCATCATCGACATCACGGGCGTGCCGGCCGTCGATACGTTGGTCGCGCAGCATTTGATCAAGACGGTGGCGGCGGCGCGGCTCATGGGGGCAGATTGCATCATCAGCGGCATCCGTCCGCAGATCGCCCAGACGATCGTTCATCTGGGACTCGATCTTCAAGTGGTCTCTAAAGCGACGATGGCCGATGCCCTCTCCATGGCATTGAAAAAGACGGGTCAGAAGGTGGAACGCGTAGCGGCGCGAGGCTGACGCGGTGGACAAGATCCCGATCCTCAAAGTCGGCAAGTGCCTTCTCGTCAATTCACATCGACATGCATGACCGCCTCGCCATGGCGCTGCAGGACGATCTCACCAACGCGATCGTTTCCACCAGGGCCAAGGGCGTCTTGATTGACGTTTCCGCGCTCGAGATCGTCGATTCCTTCATTGGCCGCATGCTTAGCAACATAGCCAGCGCATCAAGGGTGCTTGACGCCGTCACCATTGTCGTGGGGATGCGGCCGCATGTCGCGATCACCCTCGTCGAACTGGGCGTACAGCTGAGCGGCATTCAGACCGCCCGCAACGTCGACAAGGGCCTGGAGACGATCAACAGGCTGATCGAGCAGTCAGAGTCGACCGATGCTGATGGAGACGATTGATACCGTTCCGATTCGAAGCTCGGAAGACATCGTTCGCGTGCGGCAGAAAGTGCGCTTCCAAGCTAACGCGATGGGCATGAGTCTTATCGATCAGACCAAAATCATCACCGCGGCGAGCGAAATCGCGCGAAACACCTTCGAGTATGGCGGAGGCGGCGAGCTGCTTTTGGAGCTCCTTCGCGACGGCGCGCGCCGAGGGTTGCGATTGACGTTTTCAGACGAGGGTCCCGGCATCGCGGACATTGAACAGGCGATGCGCGATCACTTCACGACGGGCGGGGGACTTGGGCTGGGTTTGGGCGGCGCCAAGCGGCTGGTCAATGAGTTCGAGATCGAATCTCGGCCGGGCGATGGAACGCGCGTCTCACTCATTCGTTGGAAGTGACATGCTGTTGCCGGTGGATGATCCTTCGCGAGTCGCGGAAGTTCGCAGGGCGGCGACGCAATTGGCGTCGTCATTTGATTTTCCGGAGGAAGCGGTCGGCAAAATAGCCATCGTCGCCACTGAACTCGCGGACGCCGCTCAACTCGATCTTGGCGCTCACCCACCTGCTGCTCGATCGCTGCGACGGCGAGCTCATGCCTGAGCAGGAGCGCCAAGTCTCGTTCATCCGAAAATCGGCGGAGAGCCTGACCGAACTCGTCAATGACCTTCTCGATCTCGCGAAAGTCGAAGCCGGCAGGATCGAGATCAGGCCCGTCGAATTCCGGATCGGCGATCTCTTCGGCGCCTTGCGCGGCATGCTCCGGCCGCTGCTCGTTGGAGACAAGGTCAACCTCGTCTTCGAGGACGCATCGTCGCTGCCGGAGATGTATAGCGATGAGGCCAAGATTTCACAGGTGCTGCGTAATCTGATTTCGAATGCGCTGAAATTCACTGAGGCAGGGGAAATTCGCGTCAGCGCATCGCTATCCGATGGGTGTTTCACATTCACGGTTAAGGACGACGGCATTGGCATCGCCTCAGAGCATCATGAGCTCATTTTTCAGGAGTTCTCACAACTCGATAGCCCGATACAACGCAAGGTGAGGGGCACGGGACTGGGGCTCCCCTTGTCGAAACGGCTGTGCAAACTTTTGGGCGGCGATATCTACGTCGACAGCGCGGTGGGCAAGGGATCGACCTTCTCCTTTACGCTGCCGGCCGCCTACGCTGGCTCCGCGACAGACCCTGCCGAGCCTTCAACCGAGCCGCCGCCGGAAGATGCGCGCATTCCAGTTCTTGCGATCGAAGACGACCCCGCAGATATGATCGTCTATGAAGCCACTCTGCGCCACTCTCCATACAGGCTCGTCGCCGCGCGAACCTTGAAGGAGGCGCGGCGGAAAATCCAGGACGTCAAACCGCGCGCGATTATTCTCGATCTCTTGCTCGAAGGCGCAGACACTTGGGCGCTGCTGGCCGATCTCAAGAGCGCGCCGGAGTCGCAGGAGATTCCCGTTATTGTCGTCTCAACGATTGAGGACCGCGCGAAAGCAGCGCGGCTTGGCGCTGACGGCTACGGAATAAAGCCCATCGAACGCGCTTGGCTCCTCGCAAAGCTGCATCAATTGATCGACGAGACAGACGTAAAGCGCGTCCTTCTGATCGACGACGACGAGGCCTCGCGCTATATCATTCGTAGGTGTCTCGCGGACGAGCCCTACGTTCTCAGCGAAGCCGCGACGGGCGAAGCGGGGCTGGAGAGCGCCGCCAAACAGCCCCCGGATCTGGTGTTGCTCGACCTCAAATTACCAGGCATCAGCGGCTTCGATGTGCTCGACCGGCTGACGGACAACCCAAAAACAGCGCAGGTCCCGATCGTCGTCGTCACCGCGACAGCTTTAAACGAGCAGGATCTCGGACGCCTCGGGTGCGCCAAGCAAGTCATTGCAAAAGCCGGGCTGTCGAAAGAGTCGCTCGCCCCAATCGTGGCCGAGGCGCTGGGCGCGGGAGCCCAGCCATGAATGTTGAGAGCGCCCGTCTGCTGGTCGTCGACGACATTGCCGAGGCGCGCTACGCCAAGGTGCGGGCGCTGCAAAAGGCGGGCTGGTCAGTCAGTGAAACGAGCGGCGGCGAGGAGACGCTCGCCTTCGTCGCTTCGCGCCCGACGGACCTCGTCGTTCTCGATACGATGCTGCCTGACATTCTGGGCACGGAAGTTTGTCGAGAGATCAAACGAAAGCGGCCCGACATCATGGTGCTGCAGACCTCGGCGACGTTTATCGGCGCTGACGCCAAGGTGACGGCGCTTGACGCGGGCGCCGACGCATATTTGGTGGAGCCAGCGGAAGCGCCGGTGCTGGTCGCAACGGTCAGGGCCTTGTTACGCGCAAAAAGCGCCGAGGATCAGCTGCGCGTCGCGAACGAACGCCTCCTCGCTCGAACCCTCGAGTTGGAAGCGCTGCTCTCTAGCGCACCGATCGGGCTTGCGTTTTTCGACAAGGCGGGTCGCTGCACGCGGATCAACAACGAGTTCGCCGGCATCAGCGCGCTCTCGGCGAAGGGCCACATCGGCCGCACAATCAAGGAACTCTTTCCAAACAGCGCCAGTTCTCTCGAAAATTCCCTCGGCGAGATTTTCTCAACTGGAGCTTCCTTGCAAAATTTGGAGCTTTCCGAGGGCTTCAACGCCGGCGACCAGCACTGGTTGGCGGGGTTTTTCCCTGTGCGGGACGCCTCAAACGACATCACAACCGCGGGCTGTTGGGCGGTCGATATTTCAGAGCGGAAGAGAGCTGAACAGCATAAAGAAACGCTGATCAATGAACTCGACCACAGGGTGAAGAACACGCTGACCATCGTGCAGTCGCTCGCGTCGCAGACATTTCGAGGCGCCGGCGTCGATGAAGCGAAAGTCGAGGCGTTCGAGAACAGACTCTGCGCGCTTTCGGCGGCGCATGACGTTTTGACGCGCGGCAGCTGGCGGACTGCGGATCTCAGAGAGATCGTGGTCAAGGCGGCGCAGCTTCATGGGGCGGCCGATCGATTCAGCATCGAAGGTCCCGATCTGAAACTCAGGCCTAAAGCGGCCTTAGCGCTCGCTATGGGATTGCATGAACTCTGCACCAATGCGCTCAAATACGGAGCTCTATCGAGCAGTGAGGGTCAGGTGAACGTTTGCTGGAGCCTCGAACGTGAAAACGGCGCGCCGCGGTTAAGCTTGATTTGGAAAGAAACAGGCGGACCCTTGGTCGGACGGCCGGCGCATCGCGGGTTCGGCTCGAAGCTGCTTGAGCGATCGCTTGCCAGCGACTTAAAGGGAACGATATCCCTCGACTTTTCTCCCGATGGCGTTACCTGCGCAATTAGCGCCCCTATCGACTTCGAGTGAGAGATGACGGACTCAGCCAGAAAGATTCGCGTATTGATGGTTGAGGACGAAGGGCTGGTCGGGCTTCTTCTTGAAGAAATGTTGAGCGAACTTGGATACGAGATCGCCGGTTATGCGCAGTGCATTGAAGATGCGCTGCAACTGGCGGCGGAAGCCGACTATGGACTCGCGATTTTGGATGTTAATCTCAACGGCGTGACGAGCTTTCCTGTTGCCGAGATCGTCAGGAACCGAAAGATTCCACTTGTTTTCGCGACCGGATATCAACAGTCAAATTTTCAACTGTCCTTCCAAGGCGCGCCCAGCGTGCAAAAGCCATTTAGCAAGGTTGCGTTAAGCGCCGCGATCGCGGCCGCCTTAAGTTGCAAAGCGCTCGATTCTGTTCGGTCTTAGGATCGCCGCGGTAAGCGACCCCGCTCTCTCCCCGCCATCGCGATGAAAATTGATCCGCTCCTGACGCCGGGAGTCTGCTTGCCGTCGATGACCTGCAGACCTGCCCGGCCATCATGGCCAAAGGGAAGGACGCTGACACAAAGCTTCAAAAGATCGGTATTGGACGCGAAAAGCCGCTCTCAAGGGGTCACTATTGCAAGCGTATTATGTCGCGCCATGGCGACGCATCAATATTTATAACTAAGGCTGGCGGACACGGACCTTGGCTCGCCATGGAAGAGGGCGCCGTTTGAGGTCCAGTTCGGCCGATTGGTGAAATTGGCGGCGTTGATTTCGAGCTTGAGATTGTCGTTGAAGCTATAGGCGAGCGAGGCGCCGAGCATTTGCTGCGGCGCGAGCGTGAAGCCATAAGTGTTGGGCAGCGTCGCCTCCAGGCGGCTGGCGTAATAATAGCTCGCGCCGAGTTCGAGGCCCTTGAGGTCGCCGGTGTCGAATGTGTAATTGGCGTTGAAACTATAGACGCGACGCGGCGCGCCCAAAAGATCGCTGCCTTGCTGCGAAGGAATATTATCGTCCTTCGACACGAGCGCGTGCAGGAAGGTGGCGACGGCGTTGATTCTGAGGTTGGGCAAAATCTCGCCGCCGAGATTGATCTCGACGCCGTGACTATGCTGCTGGCCGGTGACGACCGAGTAGAACCCGCTGGGATTGGCCGGATTGGGAATGGCGACATTGTCGCGGGTGATGTCGAAGAGCCCGACTTCGAGGCTCATCTTACGATCGAGAAACTCGCGCCGGAAGCCGATTTCATATTGGGTGTCCTGCTGCGGCGGCGGCGCGTCGCCGCTTTGAATGCGCACGCCGGTGTTGGGGATCAGCGATTTGCCGTAAGCGGCGAAGAACTGATCCTCCTCGTCCGGCTGATAGAGAATGCCGGCGCGTGGGCTGAAATAGCCCTTGATCCCTTTGCTCAGACTTGCTGTGGGTTCGCCCGTCAGCGCGCCCAACGGATCGAAGACGCGCTCGCGCTGGGCGAGAAGATCGTAACGCCCGCCGATTAGAATGCGCCAGTTCTCGCTCAGATCGATGAGGTCCTGGCCATAGACCGAGCGGCTGATGGCGCGCGCTACGCCATTCGACCAATAGGCCCCGGTATAGCTGACGCCCGGCGAATAGATGGGTGCGACGATGTTAAGCGGCGCCGCCTCGTAGCGCGCGACGTCGTTGTTGTAGCCGAAATAGTAGTCCCAATGTTCGAGACCGAGAAAGACGGTGTGCGACAGGAAGCCCGTATCAAAACGGCCGCTGAGGCGCAATTGCGCGTCGAAGCTGCGGTTGGCGGTGCGGGCGCGCACGGGATTGCCGAAGACGACCGATTGGAAGCCATCATAGCCCCAGCCGGTGAACCAGCCCCAGCGGTTCGCATTCAGGAAATAATCGGCGACGGCCGCGATCTTCCAGTCGGCGTTGAAGGCGTGCTCGTACCGCAAGGTGATGTCATCGAAGAAGGGAGTCTCGTGTTCGTTGGCGGGAATACCAGCGTAGAACTCGCGCCGGATGTGCAGGAAGATCGGATCTGCCGGCACGCCGTCGCGATAGACGAGCCGCCTGCCATTATGCTCGACGCGCAGGCTGGCGCGATCGCCATTGTCTGCGGTGAAGGCGAGCATCGGCGCAATGTCGAAGCTGCGCGAGCGTGTGAACTGGACGAAGCTGCCGAGGCTCTGCGCCGAGCCCGTCATTCGAAACAAGAGACTCTTGGAGTCATTGAGCGGCGCGTTGACGTCTGCGGTCAGCCTTGTGACGGCGAAACTGGCGTTCGTGGCGACAGCGCGGGCGAAAGTCTCTTGCGTCGGCGCCTTGCGGATGTAATTGGCGGCGCCGCCGTAGCCGCCCAGCGCCTTGCCAAACAACATGGAGCTTGGCCCCTTGTAGAACTCGACATGGTCGACGGTGGAGAGATCGACCTCCTGGGCCGTGAAGCCGCGCGATGCCCCGTCGAAGAGCGTGACGCCTGCGGGAAAGCCGCGCATGACGAACTCCGGCGAAAAAGCGCTGTTGGCGGCCGGCGCGTTGACATAGACGCCGCTCTGATCGCGCCCGAGCGTCTGCGCGTTGGGCGCAACGCCGCGCGGTTCGGCGTTCTCCGGCTCCTTGCCCTGCCGCCCGGCCTGTGCTTCGGCTCGGTTCTTCGCGCCGGCCTCTTCCTTTGCGCGCCGCTTGCCGTGGCTCTGCACCTTGTCTTTGCCTTCATCCTCCCGCGACGCTTCAGCGAACGCCTGCGAGGCGCCGACGCATGCACAAAGCAAAGCGGCGAGCGTCGCCTTCATGCGGCGCCTGGAGCCGGCGCCTGTCGACGGCGCCCGACGCGCAAGCGGGCGGGATGTCTGCGCTCGAGCGCGAGTTGCGCGAGCGGCGCGATGAAGCTCGCGGCCTCGCAATCCTCGGCGATGGCGAAGCGGCACATGACGCCGCGGGCCGCTCCGGCGTCGAAAATATCGATGACGACGAGCCGCGGCGCGCCGCGCCCGATGACGCCGCGTTCGCGCAGAAAGCCGAGGAGCGCCGGCCGCGGATGGGCCGACAGCGGCAGCGCGCGGCGCAGATTTTGGATGAAATGACCGCGTTTGATCGGATCGAAATCCATTTGTCGCTCCATCAATAAGTCAATCCATGCGCATCAAAATCAGCGCGCCTTCACTCCGCCGGCGCCGGCCGCGGCGCCGTCCGCGCACATGCGCCAGCCGCGCCGAACGCTTCTTCCACCAGATGTAAACGCCGGTGACGGAAAGCATTGTGATGACGAGGCCCAGAAGGCAGACCAGAAGTCTGTAGGGAAGACCGAAGAGATTGGCCGTGTGCAGCTCGACGAGCCAGGTGGTCAGCGTCGTTCCGCTGCGATGCCCCGTCGGCAGGCTAAGGGTCCTCAGTTCGCCCGAGCGCGAGTCAAAAAGGATCGAGGTCGAGCCCGCCTTGTCGCCAATGTCGCGCGACGAGCGCACGCGATATTCGTAAAGTCCCTTTCCGCGCAGGTGATAAAGCGCCAGCGGTCGTTCGATCGCAAAGTTGTGTTTGCGCGCCTCTTCGGCCATCAGCCGCTCGCCGGTCGCCTGCGCCGCCTCCCATTCCATCGGCGGACGCGCGTCGGTCTGCGACGTTCCCGCCTGCGCCCAGACCGGCGGCTCGTAATCGAGAACGAGCTGCGTCGCGCGCGTATAGAAATTCGGCAGCGTGAAAAACACGCTCGACCAAGCGTAGACGAGGAGCATCGCCCAGAGCCACAGTCCGCTCGCGCGATGCAGATCGAAGTTGGCGCGATAGAAAGAGCTCCTGAGCTTCACCTGCCATGACGGCGTCCAGCGCGCGAAGAAGCCTTTGCGTGAGCGCTCGCTCGGCGCCGGCAGCGTCAGATAGAAGCCGACGAAACAGTCGATCGTCCAGATGACCGCCACGGCGCCGAGAATCCACTCGCCGATGACGCTCATCGCGAGATACATGTGCAGGCCGTAGACGAAGGGCATGATGTCGTTCTTGCGTCTCGGCAGCCCATGCCATGTGACGCGCCCCAGTTCATGGCCGTCGACCGGATCGAGGTGCAGAAACTCGAAATCGAGCGGCGGCGCGCCGTCGCGCGCCTCCATACCGATCGAGACCGAGCCTGGATGGCCCATGTAGACGGTCGCTGCGCGCGCCTGCGGGACGATGGATTCGGCGCGGCGCGCCAGCGTCGCCGCGTCGAGTTCTATCCCAGCGCGTTGAGCGGGATAAAGTTCCGGCGTCAGCCAGTGGTTCAACTCGCCCCAGAACGCGAGCAGGCTTCCCGTCAGCCCGACCACGATCAGGAAGCCCGTCATCGCCAGTCCCGCCCAGCGATGCAGCCATACGAACAGCGCGCGCGCCATCGTTAGAACTCCACTCTGATCTGGCCGGTCGCCGTGAAGGGATTAGCGGGAATGGCATTCAGCGGTGGAACATTGTAGTTGAAGAAATTGTCCACACCGGTGAAATACTGCGCGTTATTGATGTTCTTGAGATTGAGTTGCGCCGTGAGCTTATAGCCGTCGACCAGCGTCGCGTAGCTCGCGAAGGCGTCGAGACGCGCCCATCCCGGCAGCACAAAGGTATTTTGGATATCGCCCCACGCCCGCGTCGAGGCCGTCACGCCGCCGCCGACTCGCAATCCGAGGCCGTTGTCGCCAAAAGAATAGGTTAGAAAGATTTTGCCCGAATGACGCGGAACATTGTCGAGATGATTGCCGAGAAGGCCGCCCCCTTCGCCGAAGATTGTGGGATCGAAAAAACCAAAAGGGTTCAATCGATTCACCGAATTGTCGGCGATAACCTTCGCGTCGATGAGCGCGTAGTTGCCCACGATCGTCATGCGATCGGTAATGCGGCCGAGTACGTTAACCTCGATGCCGCGGCTTCGCTGCAATCCGGCAAGCTTCTGCGCAATCGGGGTCAATGACGCGAAATCCCGTGTCGGCACCCCGGATTTGGTGATTTGGAAGAAGGCGAGCGTGGCGCTCAGGCCCGGTAGAGGCTCGGCTTTCAAGCCAACCTCCCATTGCAGGCCGCGCTGCGGCCCCAACGGTTGTCGGTCGGCGGTAAAGCCGTTGTTCTGACCAAAAGATCTTGAGTAGCTGCCGTAAACGCTGACCTGGGGAAGGACATCGTAGACGACGCCAGCGCGCGGACTCCATCCCGTGTCGATGGCTGTCGGCGACCTCAGTCGACTCGCTATCGCCAAGTCCTTGCTCGCATCATAAACGCCGCCGCCGTTTTCAAAGCTTGAAGACGTTCCTATCGTTTGGTCCGCTATGTCGTAGCGGACGCCGACGAGCACATGCAGACGGTCAAACCAAGTGACATAATCCTGGACATAAAGCCCTTTTTGTCTGGCGAGAACAGACGAATGAAATTTGCCTCCCGATCCAATTTGTGAATCGAAATAGGCGAAGGAGGGGACCGTTCCATAGATCGGGGAAAAAATGTCTATCGGATACAGGGCGGCGCCATTAGCGAAGTAATAGTCGTAATAGGTGTTCAGATAATCGAGCCCCATCAGAAATGTGTGTTTGCCGCCGAGCGCCTCAAACTTTCCTTCTAGGTCAATATTCGTCGAGAATGTCTGGGCGGAGGCGAACTGGTATTGCCCGACGCGTTGCAGCGTTCGCCCATCCGTGTCGACGCACGTCGGCGTGACGCAGAGTGGCGTGATATTGGGCTTATCGGAAATGGGGGCGGCGGCGTAAAGAAAGCGGTTGGTGACCTTCCAATCCTCATTGAGATTCTGGCGGAATTTATAACTGATTAGATAGTTCTCAAAGCGGTCGCGCGGATCATTTGCCTCCTGGAACGAGCGGCTCAACGGGACCGGCGCGGGTCGCGGTCCGATTGTCGGGATCCCGACGTCGCTTTGCGCCTTCAGACCTGAATATTGTCCTTCGAGCGTGAACTCGGTCCAGGCGCTCGGACGGTAGCTCACCACCGGCGCGACGAGTACGCGCTCTCCGCCCCCTGAATATCCGCGAAATGAGCCATTGTTCTGATAGGCGCCTGAGACGCGATAGGCGAGCCCCGGAACCTCAGCAACAGGCGAGGTAAAATCCCACTGCGTGCGATACCAGCTGAACGATCCGAACTGTTGATCGACAACATAGCGGGCGCGATCGAGCGGCTGCTTGGTCACCAGATTGATCAATCCTCCGGGCTCGGCACGTCCGTAAAGTATCGACGCGGGCCCCTTAAGCACCTCGATGCGCTCCAGATTGGCGGTATCGAGCATACCGGGGTTGACGTTGCCGAAGGACAGATTGTTGCGATAGATGTTGAGGCTCTGGAAGCCGCGAATCTTGAAGTTGTAACCTTCCACTTCGTTGTTGTTGGATCGTACGCCTGGCACATTCTCTAAGGCTTCCTGGACGGTTGTATCGTTCTGGTCGAGCATCACTTGCTTGGGGACGACGTTCACCGACACGGGAGTTTCCTTGATTGGAATGTCGGTCTTGGTGGCGGTAGTGGCGTCGTTCACCACATAGCCTTCGGCGGGCGTCTTCGGCTCGCTCGGAAAATTGGACGATGGACCGGAATCGGATGTGGCGGGATCTCCCGTTGGTGGTCCCGACATGTGAGTTGATGGCGGGCGCTGGCGCCCGCCGATGCTGATCGTAGGCAACGCTTGCTGAGCATGGGCGCATTCAGAGGCGAAGGCGAACACCAGCGCGCCGGCGGAAACGCCGCGCAACAATATCGAGCGAAACATTCGTAATTCTCCTGACGCTGCGACTTGCGCCCGCGCGAACTGAAGACGAAGGGATGCGGCCTTTCGTGGCCGCGTTCAGTCGGTCAGGAGAAAAAGGGCGGCGCTTGCGACGACCACGAACTCGCCCAGCCAATCGGCGGCGAGTCGGGAGCGTCGTCGAACTGGCGCGCTATTGAGACGAGCGCCCTGCACGGCAGCGTTATCGCCACGGCGCCTTGCGCTATGTCATGAAACGACGCGCCGTCGAAGTTGCGCGCGCCGCACAGGACGCAGCATTGGGAATGGTCGCGGCCTGGCGCCGGCGACCTATCGCCGCCATGCGTGTCCGACGCGCAAGTCGCGCCAAGAAAGGAGCCAACGAAGCTCGTTCCCCCATCGCCGCGATTGGAATGCGCAAGAGACGCGCCGATCGCCGCAAGACCCTGCAAAACGACGAAGAGAGCGACGACGATCGCGACGAGCGGGCGCGGCGAGGGCGCTTGGCGGCGGCTCGTCTCCTTTCGCTCGATCATCATGCCTGCTCCACGCCCGAAGTCGTCTTGCCCGTCCGAAGCGCCCGATTCGGGCAGCGTCCTTATTTGCAGACGTAGGGGGAAATGGTCCCGCGAAAGTTACGTGGGAAAGCGCGCATCAAAAATGCGGTGGCTGTGGCAATGACGCCACAGTCCGGACGATCCTCGTCCTGGTTCGATTTTCTGGTCATGCGCCTGGGTCGTTGCAAACATCTTCCTCTTCGCTATGAAATAGCGGCGTGACGGGTCGTTCGGAACAAGCGCCGAACCTCGAACGCAGGCCAGCTGGGAGCGGCCCCATGCGAATTCTGTTGGTTGAGGATCATGTGGATTTGGCGAGCCGGATCGCCAGGCGGATCAAGCGCGCGGGCTATATCGTCGATCATGTCGAAACGATCGAAGGCGCCGCTTTCGCGCTCGACGATTTTCGCTATTCCGTCACCTTGCTGGACCGAAAACTGCCCGATGGCGACGGGCTGTCTCTGATTTCGCGTATCCGCGAGAAACAACCGGGCAGCCGCATCCTGATGCTGACGGCGCTCGACGCCATCGACAATAGAATCGAGGGCCTGGACGCCGGCGCCGACGATTATCTGACAAAGCCGTTCAACCTCGATGAGATGATGGCGCGCATCCGCGCCAGTCTGAGGCGGCCCGGAGGCGACCCTGCGCCGCCCGTTGAAATCGGCGCGCTATCCTTCGATCTCGACGCGCGCACGGCCTCGGTCGCGAACCGTCCGGCCGTGTTCTTGCGTCGCGAACTAGCGCTGCTCGAAGCGCTGGTCAGGCGCGCCGGCCGCGTGGTGTCGCGGGAGACGCTTATCTCGGCAATCTATGAGCTCGACGAGGAGATACAGTCGCATTCGTTGACGACGCTGGTGTCGCGCCTGCGCGCACGACTGCTCGAACTGAACGCTGGCGTGGAGATTCACTCGGCGCGCGGCCTCGGATACATGATCGCGAAGACCAAGGCGACGGTAAAGACGTGACGAGAGCCCCATCGCTGGCGCGCCGCGTCGTCGGCTATCTCGTCATCGCGCAGCTCGTCGCATTCGCGATCGGGTGGATTGTCACGATCGGCCTGGGACTCGCCGACGTTGGATATTTCAAGACGTCGTTCGATGAGCTGGCTGCGGTTCGTGTGAGCAAACTGGTGATCGCATCGCTGGTTCGCGGCGACGACAGGCTCGTCCATATCGAACCCATCCCCGAATTGCGCGCGGAAGCCCTACGCGCCGCCGGCCTGAAATTCGGCGCGTTCGACACCGCGCGAAACGAGCCTGTTGCAGGCTCGTCCCCAGAACTGGCGGCGGCTCTGGCGGGCGTGATTCAAATCAGCCCGATTCATACGCACTTCATCCTGCCCGGCGATCCAAGGACGACGTCCCTGGGACTTGTGGAGCCCAGATGGACCCCTTTCGGTCGGCTGCATATAGCGGTTTACCGGCAGAAATTCCGGTGGGACGACATCTTTCACGCAATCCTGGATGAACTGCAGTGGCTGGCCGCGTACCTTATCGCGGCAATCCTCATGTCGGTCGGAGCCGCCTGGTTCGCAGTGCAGCGAGGAATGACGCCCTTGCGCGCCGTCGCGGGCAAGGCTGCGCACATCGATATGAACTCGCTTCATCAGCGCCTTCCGCTCGGCGGCGTCCCCGCCGAAATCACGCCTCTTGTCGATGCGATGAACGGCGCGCTGGCGCGGCTCGACGCCAGCGCCATGCGGATGCGCCGCTACACCGCCAACGCCGCGCATGAATTGCGCACGCCGCTGGCGATCATGCGCGCGCGGCTCGAAGATACGGAAGAGCCGACTTTCAAGAGCGATCTGATGCGCGACGCGAGCCAACTTCAGGCCATCGTCGAACAGATGCTCATCGCCGCGCGATTGACCGAACGTCAGGCCGCGCTCGATCAGGAAGTCGATCTCGTAAAGACGATCCGGCAGATCGTTTCCGACTATTTGCCACTCGTGATCGAGTGTGACCGCAAGATCGAGTTCGAAGCGAGCGCCTCGCCGGTCGTCACGCGCGGCAACCAACGCGCGATCGAATGCGTTGTCGCCAATCTCATCGACAACGCTTTACGCGCGGAACCGGAGAGCGGGACAGTGCTGGTCCGGGTTGGCGACGATGCCGTGGTCGAAGTCATCGATCATGGCGAAGGCGTCGCGCCATCCGATCGCGAGATGATTTTCGAACCCTTCTGGCGGAGGAGCGAAGCGACGCCCGGCACGGGGTTGGGCCTCGCTATCGCGAAGGAGCTGATGGACAAATTTCAAGGGCGGGTCTGGGTCGAAGAGACCCCCGGCGGCGGCGCGACTTTCAAGATGTCGTTTCCAAGAGCGAAATCGAATTGACGTCGCCGCCGCGTACGCCAGGCCCGGAGCAGACGTTCCATTCTCCGAATCCGTCGCCGTAAAGACGGTAACGGACGTCGGGCTTCTTGGTTAGCTTTATCGCGAGGACAACGCGCATAAGGTTCGGAGAGGTTAGGCCGGGCGCGTAAGCAAGGGTCTTCGAACAAATCGACCGCAAATAGTCGAGCGCTCTGGCGAAGCGCGAGATCGGACGTGCGACAGTCTAGCCGCCGCCGCGATACGCGCCTACGAATTTCGCCAGCTGCACGAGATCGTCGCCGATTGCGTCCGGCCTTGCACCCAACTCCTCGACAGGCGCATCGAGCCGGTTGACCCAAAAAGTAGCGAGGCCGAAGGACTTTGCGCCAGCCGCGTCCCAACCGCCAAACGCAGCGAAGAGGATCTTGTCCCGCGGCAGACCGAAGGCTTTCTCCGCCATCTGATAGGCGCGCGGATCGGGTTTGAAGGCCCCGACCAGATCGGTGCTCAGTCGGTGTTCGAACAGCTCCGCAATTCCCGCGTCGTCGCTCAGCCGGGCCAGTATCTCCGGTGTGAGGTTGGACACATAGGCGAGCCGGATTCCCGCATCTCGCATCGATTTTAACGCTGCGACCGAGTCGGGCCATGGCTTGAACCGAAACGCCGCCTCCATCAGCCTGGCGCGCGCGGACGCGTCCAGATCCACTTTCGCCGCCTTACATGCATAGAGCAGCGCATCTTCCGTAACCTTGCGGAAGTCCGCGTAATTCTTGCTGAGGGTTCGCAACCAGCAATATTCGAACTGCCGCAAACGCCAGGTCGCGAAGATTTCCTTGCCCTTGCCCGGGAAGCTTTCTTCGACGGCGACGGCAGGGGAGCGCGGATCGAAAATGGTGAACGCGTCGAAACCGATGGCTTCGAATCCCAGGGCGCGGGCGCGCGCGGGCGCAACCTTCGTCAACATCCCGGCGGCGACGGCCGTCCCCGCTTGCGTCAGCAGCTGGCGACGATCGATCGCACCTGCGTCGACTGAATTCTTGGTCATGTGGTCACTCCCTGTCGCTGTTGATCTGCCGAACCACGGCTAGGGTCGCAGGCCAAACTCTTTCTTGAGGTCGGGGCCAAGGGCGTCTTGCCCCAAATGTTTGCGAGCGCAATGAATGCGATTTTTCGCTTGCGGATGCGTCTTGGCGAAAATTGACATGAACGCGCTCCTTGCATGGATGCTTAAACACCATTTCGGCCGAGATCATTTGTTCGTTACACTCCGTGGATGCGTCAGCCGAATTAAAGTGTGCGCGATAGAAAATTTTGAGAGGCGTCGCGCTGGACCATCGCGCAGCGTATGGTCCTGATCGGGCGATTTCTCGCGCGTAGCAAAGGTCAATTTCGACCAACGCAAGGGCGGAGCAGCGACGAGCCGGTGCGCGACGTGATCGAAGATGGCGTCGAGACGTCACGCGAGCGCCTTTGTCGATTTCTTCGACGACATCGCGAACGATTTGCCCGACGGGGGCCGTTTTTAGCAGACCGAAAAAAGCTCGGCGACATAGGAGAGCGCTTTCCGTCATTTGCTGATGCTTCGGCTTTGATCACAACGTGTGGGAATTCAGCTGAGCCGAAGGCGCATGGCGCAGCGGGCATGCATTGGCAGCCCCCGCCTGGCGTCCGCGCGCAAAATGCGCTCAAGCCGATCGCCGATCGCTTCGCCCGCGAGAGATTCGAACCCCAGACGGGCATAGAAGGGGGCGTTCCAGGGAACGTCCCGAAAGGTGGTGAGCGTCACCGCCGCGAGGCGGCGACAACGGGCATCACGAATCGCAGCAAGAAGCAGGTTGCGCCCGATCCCGAAGCGTTGAAGATCCCGGCGCACGCCCAATTCCCAGATATGCAGATCATTTTCTTCGATGCTGCCGCTTAGAAAGGCGATTGGCCGATCGTCCGGGTCGATAGCGACCCAGCTCGCGCCCGCCGCAATGAGCTCGCGATAGCGGCCGACGGACAAATCCTCGCCATCTGCGAGCCATTCAAGCGACGGAAAGCTTCGGAACAGGGCGCCCGCCGAGTTCTCAAGCGTCGGCAGGGCCTCGGCGTCGCGCGCCTCGGCCACCCTGATCAACCAGATGGCGCGGACCGTCACGCTCAAAGTTCCCAGCGCGACTGCTGCAGCACGACGCGATAACCGTCTGGATCCTCGAAGGTCGCTCCCGCCTCTTCCCAATAAGGGTTTAACGCCGCCACCGGCTCGAACCCGGCCGCCCGCATGCGGGTAATCGCATCCCGCCAGCTCTCCGGTTCGGGATGATAGAAGACCAGTAGATGATCCTGGCTCGGCGACCGCCCGGCAGGGCGCCCATGCGCCCGCGTAAACTCCAGATGATAGGGCGCGCCCCGGCGGCCGAGCATAACGCCATCGAAGCCATCATGATTTTCGAACCGATAGAGGAGGTCCAGGCCGAGCCCATCGCGATAGAAGCTAAGCAACGCATCGAGATCGTCGCTGGGCCGTGCGACGCGGAGAACTGGAGGTGTCGACATGAACTCTATCCCTTAGAATTTCGCTCGCCCTCTCGGCGAACACACGATCGATCCGCCCAGCTGAGATGTCGAGCTGTGTCGCAGATTGCTAAACGCGTCACAGATGTCGCCCGATCACCATAACCGGCGGCCCGCGCTGCAGGCGCGCACGGCATCATCGCTCCGGCGGACATGATCAGGGCGCGACGGTCAATCATCCCAGCCCTTCCGTACAAGGAGAAACGAAATGGTCGAGGCGCGATCTCCATGCCGATTATCGGTGCTGCGATCCGCTGACCACCGGCGGGTCTCGCCGGGCGCTCAGATAGGCGTCGAGCGAGATCGGCCCGGCTCCGGCGAAGCAGAGCGCCAGCAGCCCCGCCACGTACAGCACGTCCGTCTCATAGCCCGGCTGGCCGAAATGCGCGCCGGCGGCGTCATAGGACATAAGCTTGATCGAGCTGAACCCGTTGGGAAGGTGGACGGTGAAAATCGCCACTAAGAGGACAACGATCATCGGCACGGCGGCGATTGGGATGAAGACACCTAAGAGGATCATGACGCCGCCGACCAGCTCGACGATCACCGTCGCCCAGCCGAGCAGCTCCGCAAAGGGCAGGCCGATCGCCTGCAGGATCGCCGCGAAATGCTCCGGTCCGCGCGCAAACTTGGCATAGCCGTGCAAGAAAAACCCATAGCCGACAATCAACCGCAGCGGGAGCGCGTACCAATCGGCACCGATCGGCCATGGCAAAATCAATAGTTTGCGGAAAGAATATAGGGTCATGCTTCCTCCTCTTTGGCGGCAAGGCATTCGAGCGGACGCACCGCTCGGTTACGGCGCACTCGTCATTTTGTTCGTCGCATCTTCCCGATCCTTCGCGGAATCTTGAGAGTCTCGCCTCAAATACAGGAGTGGGTAGGCTCGCCCCTGCTCGTCGATCGGCGTCCAGGCAAATGGCTTGAATCCGATCCGGGCATAAAAGGCTCTCGCGCCATGATTTTGTTCGTTGACCTCGGTTTCGAGCACGGGATGGAAGCTTTGCGCATGGGCCACCAATTTGCGCCCGACGCCCTGCCGGTGATGTCTGGGATCGATGAACAGGCAGTCGAGATGAGATCCAGACAGCCCCATGAACCCGATCGCATAGCCTCGGTCATCGATCGCCAGCCACAAGGGCGCTTGCGGCAGGTCGCGCGCCACATCGAGATCTATCGCCGCCCGATCCTGCGCCGTCAGGAAATCATGCGTCGCGTCGACCGCGCGCCGCCAGATTTCGACGACGGCTGGACCATCTGACGCTCGAGATGACCGGATCACTGCTTGCCTCCCTCGTCCCTTGCCTTCCTCAGACGCGCTTCTGAAATTTACATGGCCGCCTGATGGAGACGTGTCTTGCCGCTTCAATAACGGGTCGTCAGCGCCGTCAGCCATTCGGGTGACGCAGAGAGGATGAAGGCCTCGATGTCCTTGTCGACGCCTGTTACGGCCATAAACCCGCCCGCAACGAGAACCACCCCAAGCGCGGTCTTCATGCCCTTCCCCGCAACGAGAAGTTTGTCGCGCCAGCGGGCCGTCATCCGCCGCGACATCGCGCCGAGCGCAACGAGAGGGAGCGCGGCGCCGCCGCCGAAGGCGGCCATGATTAGTCCGACTTGTCCGAGATTCTCGCCTCGCGTCGCAAGCACCGAGGCGGCTCCCGGAGTCGGGCCAACACAGCGGCTCCAAACCGCTCCGAGGAGCAAGCCAACGACGAACTGACCCGATGGGCCGACAAGAGAAGATCCGCCGAATTTCGCATCGAGCCTGTTGCTCAGCGGGCCGCCGAGGGCGGCAAGACGGACCTGCAAAGTCCGCGAGGCGAGCACGACGCCGACAAAGATCATCACCATCGCCGCTCCGGTCCGGAAAACCGAGCCATCTAAGCCGATGCCGAACCCGATCGTCCCAACGAACAAACCGATTGCGACAAAGGACGCTGCGACGCCCCCAGCCAAGAACAACGGTCCAAACCTGTGCTCTGAGGCCGCCGTGCCGAACACGATTGGCAGCAGCGGCAGAACGCAGGGAGAGAGGATCGATAGAACGCTTGCAACAAATGCGAGGCCAAAGCCGGCCGAAATCACTTCGTTCTCCCTTTAGAGGGCCTTGTCGAGCAGGGCTGCGATTGACGTGGGATCGGTGTCTCCAACGGAGCGACCCGTTTCCTTGGAGCCCTTGAAGACGATCAATGTGCTTTGCGACGTCGCCTTGAATGAACGCACTGCGCTTTTCTGGCTGTCGAAGTCGATGCGCAACACGGTCAGACTGGCGAAATTGGGATCGCGCTCCAACCGATCAAGGATCGGCTGTTGCGCCATGCAGATTGAACACCAAGGGGCGTGAATCTCGACCAGGATCGATCGACCATCGGCCTGCGCCTTGGCGAAGTCGGCTTGAGTGAAGGCAAGATTTTCAGCAGTGGATACCGGAGTGGAAACGCCGAAAACAATGGCGGCAGCAAGGAGCGCGCGACGCGTAAACATTGTGAGCCTTTCGTCGATTACAGATGTGCGGACCCTGCCCACTCCGCGTTGGCTGCTGCGCGCGGACATCGATCCTCATTTAAGACGCGAGACAAGAAGCCCGGAGAACTATGGGCGACCCGCTATGCGTCCACCTCATTTTCGTATCGAACGGCCGATTTGTTACACGCGCGTTGCGCGCCTTCCGGTTTCCAATGATCCGATGTCGCGTCCATATCCGCTGTGGGACCAACGGCCGCCGCGCGCGAAGGCTTCCTGATTTGCGGTTATCATCAAAGCTCCGGTGGCAAGCGCTGCAGCGAGCATCGCCGTGGGTTTTATCGCCATAACGCCTTCTCCATTCCCTCTCGGCGGTTCCAGCAAGAAAGAGGAAATCCAGCCTTGCTGAGAAGACTTCATTCGATCGATTATTATTCCGCAGCCAAAAAAAAATTTCTCGAAGTCTCATATGAAACGGTTGTTCGATTGAACTGCGGCGTGGCGCGATCGGCCTGCTCTATTCCCCGCTGATCGGTCCAGGCATGGTAAAATTTTTTCGGAAAAGACTCGCTCGCACCGGAATAACCTCGCCACTTTCGGAGTCCTCCCTCATGACCGGCATCGGGCCGGCATAAGGAGGCGAAGATGGATCGGGATAAAGATCGCGACGTCAGCCGGCGGGAGGCTTTAAGATGCATGGCCTGGGCTGGAACCGGACTCGTGTGGACCCTCTCCGAGGGCGTTCCGGGAGCGAAACTCATCGGCTTCGCGGAAGCGTCGACGAAGGGCTTTTCCTTCGTGCAGATTTCCGACAGCCATATCGGCTTCAACAAGCCCGCCAATCCTGATCCGTCCGCGACCTTCGGAGAGGCCATCGCCAAGATCAACGCGTTGCCGGAAAAGCCCGCCTTCATGATTCACACGGGCGACATCTCGCATCTTTCCAGGCCGAAAGAGTTCGACGATTTCGATCAGATCGTCCGCGGCGCCAAGCTCGACATGCATTACGTTCCGGGCGAGCATGACGTTATCGACGAGAAGCAGGGCCAAGCCTATCTCGATCGTTACGGCAAACGCTCCAGGGGCAAGGGCTGGTATAGCTTTGACCACTCCGGCGTGCATTTCGTCGGCCTCGTCAACGTCTATGATCTCAAAGCCGGCGGCATGGGCAATCTGGGCGCCGAGCAGCTCGCGTGGCTCGCCGACGATCTCAGACGCAAGAGCGCTTCGACGCCAATCGTCGTTTTCGCGCATATCCCGCTGTGGATCATCGCCGCCGATTGGGGCTGGGGCACCTCGGACGGCGTCGAGGCGCTGAAGCATCTCGCGCGCTTTGGTTCAGTGACCGTGCTGAACGGTCATATTCACCAGGTCATGCAAAAAGTCGAAGGCAATGTGACCTTCCACACCGCGCGCTCGACCGCGTTCCCACAGCCGGCGCCTGGAACCGCTCCCTCGCCCGGCCCCAAGACCGTGCCTCCGGGAGAACTGCGCGGAGTCCTCGGCGTCTCCAGCGTCACTGTCGCCAAGGGCAAGCAGCCGCTGGCGATCGTCGACTCCACGCTGGCTGATTAATGAGACCATAATAAAAAAGGAGATCATAATGAAAAAAGCACTCTCACTCGCTTTCGTCGCAAGCGTCTTCGCTGTCACGTCAGCGCGCGCGGACGACGTGCAGGTGGCGATCGACAATTTCGCATTCACTCCCGCGACGATTACCGTGAAAAAGGGAACGAAGATCACTTTCGTCAATCACGATGATCTTCCGCACAACATCGTGGAAGAGAAAGCCGCTTTCAAATCCAAAGCGCTCGATACGGATGAAAGCTACTCTCATGTCTTCGACAAAGCTGGCGAGATCGTCTATTTCTGTGGCCTGCATCCGCAGATGAAGGGGAAGGTCATCGTGACCCCCTAAACGAGTGACGATGGTGACACGTGACCAGCGAGACGGCGCGGCGGCGCTTCACCGAACAAGTGCTGCCGCATCTCGACGACGCCTTTTCGCTCGCGCGCTGGTTGACGGGCAGCGCGACCGACGCAGAGGACGTGGTGCAAGACGCCTGCCTGCGTGCGCTGAAGGCGTTAGACGGCGCCCCCGTGGAGCGCCCGCGGGCGTGGCTGCTCACCATCACGCGCAACACAGCGTTCAGTTGGCTCGCGAAGAACCGATCCCATATGCTCGTCCTGGTCGGCGGTCCGGAAGAGGCGAAATCTCACGGAAGCGTATTTACATCAGACCCCGGGGCGACGCAGGAGGAATCTCTTATCGCCAACGCGGATCGAGCCTGCGTCACCGCCGCGATCGACGATTTGCCGCTTGCTTTCAAGGAGACGTTGATCATGCGTGAGATCAACGGCCTTTCGTATCGCGAGATTTCGGAAGCGACTGGCGCGCCGATCGGCACGGTGATGTCGCGGCTAGCGCGCGCGCGGGCGCTGATGATCGAAAAACTCGGGAGGCCGTCGTGACTGCCAGCTCTGAGCGCGACGATCGCACGCTCTTACTGCACGCCATGCTCGACGGTGAACTCGACGCGGCTGGCGCGGTCGAGGCCGAGCATCGGCTCGCCGCCGATCCACAGGCTCAGGTCGAATACGCCCGGCTTCAGGTGCTGCGCACCGTGATCCGAACTCATACGCCTCGCGAGAGTGCGCCGGAAGCGCTGCGGGCGCGCCTCGTCGCGGCGGCGTCGGCCGACGAGGCATCGCCCTTGCGGCCCACGCCCACGCCAGCTCGTCACATGATTGACCGTCCGTCCTGGCGGATGTTCGCCTCGGCGATCGCCGCCACAGTTGTCGTCAGCGTCGGCGCGCAGACGCTAATTCGGTCGGCCTTGTCGCCGGACGATGCGACGCGAGCCGTCGTCGCCGGCTATGTGCGCGGTCAGATTTCCGAGAAGCCGGTCGATGTCGCCTCCAGCGATCGCCACACGGTGAAGCCGTGGCTCGCCAACAAGCTACCGGTCGCGGCGCTCATCGTCGATCTGTCGGCGGAGGGATTTCCGCTGCTCGGCGGGCGCGTCGACGTCGTCGGCGGAAATCCGGTGCCGACGCTCGTCTATAAACATCGCCAACACTTGCTCACGGTGACAGAGTTGCGCCCCAGCGCCGTCGATTATGCGATGACGCCGCGTCATATCACGTTGGACGGCTATTCGGTCGTCTTCTGGAAGGACTCGGCGCACGGCTATGTGGCGGTTTCCGATATCGCCCCTGCCGAGTTCGACGCCTTCATCGAGATCTTCCGCAAAGCCGCCGCTAAAGAGCAGGACAGACAGGATTGATTGGCGGCGCCGTGAAATACTGCGACTCCGGTGGTTCCTGCTTGCCCTTGGAGGCAGCCCGCAGTCACGCCGATGGGTCATCGCCGCTGGGCTCGGCATCTGCAGATACACCGCCGAAGTTTCGCGCGCCGGCAAAGGCAGCGGCGATGGGCCAGTTGCGCCAGCGCCTCGCTTTGCGCGCCGACGCGGCTTGCGCACGAATACGCTCGTAACGCTTCCTCGGCACTGCAAAAATATCGCAGCTGAGGCGATGGTCACGCGTTAGTTCCTTTGAATGCTTGGCCATTAGCGACGATTAAGCTGTTTGTCGTTCCCGAGCCTGCGCGGCCGCATAGGCGTTTTGAATGCGTTCGCCTGCGCAGCCAAATGGGTGTGTCGAACGCACATGGTCCTAGTCGCGCGATGCTGAGAGCCTTTTGTGACGATCGGAGAGAAGTAAAAAGTCTTTAAAAATCGCTAAGACAATACGCGCATTCTCGGATCCTTCTCCTGCCGAGAGCCTAGCATCGCGATACCTTCGCCTCGATCGGAACATGCGGACCCGCGGTCGGTTATCGCCATAGGACGCGTCGGCGCATCCTTCAGCTTCCAAGCAAAGCGAGACGGCCATGAGCGGCACCGTTGGCGACTACTTTGTCCACCGGCTGCACGAATGGGGCGTGCGGCGCATTTTCGGTTATCCTGGCGACGGCATCAACGGCGTGCTCGGGGCGTTGCAGCGCGCCAGAGGCAAGATCGAGTTTATTCAAGTGCGGCACGAAGAGATGGCCGCTTTCATGGCCAGCGCGCATGCCAAATTCACGGGAGAGTTGGGCGTGTGCCTTTCGACCGGCGGACCGGGCGCCGCTCATCTCATCACCGGACTTTATGACGCCAAATGCGATCACATGCCGGTTCTCGCGATCGCCGGCCAGGCGGCCCGAACGGCGCGCGGCGCGCACTACCAGCAGGAACTCAACCTCGATCGGATGTTTTCCGACGTCGCGGCCTTCGTGCAGGAAGCGGAAACGCCCTCGCAAGTGAGAATGCTGACCGATCGCGCCATTCGCATCGCCAAGTCCGAACACGCGGTCTCGGTGCTCATCTTTCCGTCCGATCTGCAGGACCTCGAATATGAGGAGCCGCCGCGTAAGCACGGATCGGTGCGGACAGGCGTCGGCTATTCGCGTCCCGTCATCGTGCCGCAGGAGCAAGACTTGCGGCGCGCCGCCGAGGTGTTGAACACAGGCCGCAAGGTGGCCATTCTCGTCGGCGCGGGCGCGCTCGGCGCATCGAAAGAAGTCGTTGACGTCGCCGAGAGGCTCAAGGCTGGCGTGGCGAAGGCGCTGCTCGGCAAAGCCGCTCTGCCCGATACGCTGCCGTGGGTGACGGGCTCCATCGGACTGCTTGGCACGAAGCCAAGCTACGACCTGATGATGGAATGCGACACGCTGCTGATGATCGGCTCGGGCTTTCCGTACTCGGAATTTCTTCCGCGGGAGGGGCAGGCGCGGGGCGTGCAGATCGACATCGATCCGTCCATGCTCAGCATTCGGTTTCCGATGGAGGTCAATCTCCATGGCGATGCCGTTGCGACGCTCGACGCGCTTTTGCCTTTGCTCGAAGATAAAACGGATGTTACGTGGCGTGACCATATCGAAAGCGGCGTGCGGGACTGGTGGAAGTTGCTCGAGCAGCGAGCGATGGCGCTTGCGCAACCCATAAATCCGCAGCAAGTCGCCTGGGATTTGTCGCCGCGGCTTCCGGACGATGCGATCATCACCTCCGATTCTGGCTCCTGCGCCAATTGGTATGCGCGCGACCTCAAAATCCGGCCCGGCATGATGTGCTCGCTTTCGGGCGGGCTTGCCTCAATGGGCGCCGCAGTGCCTTACGCGATCGCCGCAAAATTCGCCCATCCGGGGCGTCCGGTCATTGCGCTCGTTGGCGACGGGGCGATGCAGATGAACAATATGGCCGAGTTGATCACTGTCGCGAAATATTGGCGGGACTGGAGCAGCCCGAGCTGGATTTGCTGCGTCTTCAACAACGAGGACCTTAACCAGGTCACGTGGGAGCAGCGCGTGATGGAGGGCAATCCAAAATTCGAGGCGACGCAGAATATCCCCGACGTTCCCTATCACCGTTTCGCGGAATTGATCGGGCTGAAGGGCATTTTCGTCGACGATCCGAACCGGCTTGCCGCAGCATGGGACGAGGCGCTGTCCTGCGACCGTCCGGTGGTGCTGGAGGTCAAGACCGATCCTGAAGTGCCGCCGCTGCCGGCTCATATTTCGCTGGAGCAGGCGCGAAATTTTGCGACGACGCTTTTCAAGGGAGATCCCGAGCAGAGCCGTCTGATAAAGGGAACGGCGAGGCAGGTTCTCGCATCCGTTCTTCCTGGCCGAGAAGAATGACTTCGCAGCTGCGCGCGGCGACGCCGAAGGTCGCCGGCGCATTCGTTTTGGGAGTGGTCTGCGCGCAAGGAGCGCGCCTCGTGCGCGTCGCCTCGAAGCGTCGCGCGTCTGCAGCGAAGTCTTGCCGGTCGCGAGCCTTGACGGGGAGCGCGCGCGCGCTTGAAGGTTCGGCGGGAATGCTTGCCGCCTCCGTCCTCCTCGACAGCGCCGTCGAACACTATCGAGGATCTTTTGAAAATCCGGGCATGTTCGCGCCTTTGATCAGCTCGGCGCTGACGCTACTTGCCGGCGTTGAAGGCGCGACGTCCGGCGCGGCGCGGGCGCGCGCCTTTCGAAAAAGCTCCTTCGCCATGGCCGTCGCGGTTGGCGCGATTGGCGCCGGGTTTCACGTCTACGACGTGTTTCGGCGACCGGGCGGGCTGAGCTGGATGAATCTCTTCTATGGCGCGCCGCTCGGCGCGCCGGCGGCGCTTTCCGTCGCGGGCGTCCTCGGCCTTTGCGCGGAGCGCATCGGCGTCGGCGCGACGCGGCTTCTTGGCCTTCCCGCGGGTCGCGTGCTTGCAGCGCTCACTAGCCTTGCGCTTGCCGGAACAGTCGCGGAGGCGGCGCTTCTGCACTTCAGGGGCGCCTTCCATAATCCCTTCATGTGGATTCCGGTGACGCTGCCGCCGGTGGCGTCGGCGCTCATGGCAAAGGCCTCTACCGAGCGTCCACCCCAGCCGAGCCATCCGTTGACGCGCGCCTGGCTGTGGGTCACCGCGATCGCGGGCTTCGTTGGCGTCGGGTTTCACGCCTATGGCGTTTCGCGCGCGATGGGCGGCTGGCGCAACTGGAGCCAGAACGTCATCGACGGACCGCCCTTGCCGGCGCCGCCTGCCTTTTCCGCGCTCTCTCTTTCCGCGCTCACAGCGTTATCGCTTTTGGAAGAAGGCGGCGCCTGACGCTAGCGTCGCAAAGGTCGAAGCATGGATAAGCCCTATCGTGGCTATGATGTCCTCTCCAAATGGGACACGGTGTCGTTCGACGATCGAACGCGCGAGGAGCTGACCCGGCGACTGCGCGACACGCACCAGCGGCGCTTCCTGACGAAAGAGGAGTTCGAGCTTCTCACCGCGATCATCGAGCGTCTGGCGCCCATCTTTAGCGAGAGCGAACGCTTGGCGATTGCGCATTGGATCGACGATCGCCTGTTCAACAACCTCGGCGAAGGTTTTCGATATGCGGGCGAGCCGCCGATGCGCGAGAGTTGGCGTAAAGGACTCGCGGCGATTGACGGGGAGGCTCGCCGCTTGTTCGCGGTGAGCTTCACCATGCTCGACGCCTCTCGAAGGGACGCGACGTTGCGCGCAATTCAGAAGGGCGATGTCGACGTTGATCTTTGGCGGGGTCTGCGCGCATCGACGTTCTTCACCCATACGCTGCTGAAAACCATCGCGGGCCTCGCCTACGCGCATCCGTCGGCGTGGAGCGACATGGGCTTTGGCGGTCCCGCCAGTCCACGCGGCTATGTCCGTCTTGGCTTCAACCAGCGCGATCCGTGGGAAGCGAAGGAATATCCATGAACATCGACCGTCCGCGCGCCAAGGACGGCCGCGCGCCCGACGTTTTCACGCCGGGCGGCTGGACGCCGATGCGACAATACGCTGAATCCGAGCCCGTCGATTTCTTGATCGTCGGCGCCGGCGCAGGCGGCGCGACGCTCGCATGCAAGCTCGCGGAGAAGGGTTTCTCGGTCGTCGTGCTCGACGCCGGACCGTTCTGGCGGCCGCTTGACGATTTCGCCTCCGACGAACTGGCGCAGCAGACGCTCTACTGGACCGACGACCGCATCACCGGCGGAGAAGATCCGATCGCACTGGGGGGAAATAACTCGGGCCGTGGCGTCGGCGGCTCGACGATCCACTTCAGCATGATCTCGCTTCGGTTCCGACCCGAGTGGTTCAAGTCGCGGAGCCAACTCGGCTATGGATTCGACTGGCCGATCTCGTACGAGGAAATCGAACCCTATTATTCGGAAGCCGAAGACGCGCTGAAGGTCGCCGGGCCGGTGAACTATCCATGGGGCCCCCCACGCCGGCGCTATCCCTATCGCCCGCATGAAGTGAACGCCGCGGGACTCGTGCTCGCGCGCGGCGCGGAGAAGCTCGGCGTGAAATGGGCCGCGACGCCGCTTGCGACAGTTTCGGCTCCGCGCGGCAAATCTCCCCCCTGCGTCTACAGGGGCTTTTGTAATTTCGGTTGCTCGACGAACGCCAAGCAGAGCGCGCTCATCGTCTGGATTCCTCGCGCGCTCTGTGCTGGCGCGGAGGTGCGCGATTTGGCGATGGCGGGGCGCATCGAGCTGGATCAACAGGGGCGCGTCGCCGGCGTCGATTATTTTCGGGAAGGCGCGTGGCGCTTTCAGAAGGCGCGCAACGTCGTCGTCGCCGGCTATGCGATCGAAACGCCGCGGCTCCTGCTCAACTCGGCATGCGCGCAGTTCCCGCAAGGTCTCGCGAACAGCTCCGGCCTGGTCGGCACGCATCTACTCACGCACGCGGGGCCTGGCGCCTGGGCGACATTCGACGAAGAGATTCGCTGGTACAAGGGGCCGCCCAATATGGCGGTCACCGAACACTGGAACTACACGGACGAGGGCAAGGATTTTCATGGCGCTTACGCCTTCATGAGCCAGGGACCCCTGCCGATGGCCTGGGCGCAAGTCCTTGCGACCTCGCGCGGCCTGTGGGGCGACGAACTTCGCCGCGAGATGCAGAAATACAATCATACGGCCGGATTCGTTCCCGTCGCCGAGACGGAGCCGCGGCGCGAAAACCGAGTCGAGCTTGCGGAGGACACGGATCAGTTCGGCCTCCGGATTCCGCGCGTCATATTCTCATATTCGGAAAACGATCTTCGCTTGCAGCGCCATGCGGTTCGCTTCATGAGCCAGATGCTAGAGGCTGCGGGCGGCTACGACATCTGGACCAACAGCGACACCAGCCATATACTCGGCACATGCCGCATGGGCGACGATCCGCGAACGAGCGTCGTGGACGCCGATGGCCGCAGCTGGGATATCCCCAATCTCTGGATCTGCGACGGCTCGCTTTTTCCAACCTGCGGCGGCGTCAACCCCTCTTTGACGATTCAAGCGCTCGCCTGCAGTATTTCTGACCGCATCGCTAGCCTCGCGGCGTCGGGACAGCTCTAACGCCGTTCCGGCGGTGCAAGCCGCGCGCTTCAGCATTTCCCCGCGAACGGCCGAACAGAAATGCTCCCGCAAGCAATCCCACTCCTGCGAGCAATACGCCGCTGCGAAGATAGTAGGGGTCGACGGCGATGAGGTCGTTCTTGGCCGTCGCGGTGAAGCGGCCTCTCGCGCCATGATCCTTGCTGTCCGGTCCCATGAGTTCGTCAGGGTCTCCAGGCAAGACGGGATCGTCCGAAATCTGCTGCTCGTACGAGTTGCGCGCAAGGTAACGATCGGTGAAGCCGGGGGACGCGATGGCGCCGGCGATCGCCTGCAGAGTCGGCAAGCCGAGCCACAGCTCACGCGGGAGGTGAGACGAGACCGCAATGTTTACGACCGCCCGCGCCACCGCTTCCGGCTCATAGCAGGCGCCGACTGGCTGGTGCCGATGCGCGAAGTGCATGTGCGACCAATCGAACTGCGGCGTGTTGACGCCCGGCAGTTGAACCATCGTCAGTCGGATGGCGCTGCGGTCGTGGAGCAATTCGGTGCGCAGCGAATCCGTAAAGCCGCGAATGGCGAATTTCGACGCGCAATAGGCGGACTGCAACGGTATGGCGCGGTAAGCGAGCGCGGACCCGATCTGAATGATGGTTCCTGCGCCGCGTGGGCGCATATGGCGAAGCGCCGCCAGCGTCCCATGCACGTATCCGAGATAGGTGACTTCCGTCACGCGCTTGAACTCTTCAGGCGATATGGTGTCGACAGGCCCGACCACGGTCTCCATGGCGGCGTTCACCCAAACGTCGATCCTGCCCCAGCGGTCGGCGACCTGTCGCGCGGCGGCATCGACCTCCTTGGCATTGGCGACGTCGGTCATTATCGCGAAGGGCTCGCCGCCAAGCCGCTCGACTTCATCGCGTGCGCCGTCAAGACCCGCTTGTCCCCGCGCAAGAAGGGCGACTCGGAAGCCTCGCTGAGCGAAAGCTGCGGCGATGGCGCGGCCGACGCCCGCAGACCCGCCGGTGACGATGGCGACGGGGGCGTCATTCGGCGAAGCGTCTCTTTCGCTGGCGGCTGTGGCGTTTTCCATCGGATGCTCCTGTGTTCTTTGCGCGTGTCCTGCGCCTAACGGGTCAGATACTCCGGCCCAAGCGCGGTGATGGAAGGGGCCCCCAACAGGCCGAGATCGCGATCGATTTCCTCGCGCAAAATCTGGATTGCGCGTTCGACGCCCGGCGCGCCTGCGGCCGACAAGCCGTAAAGCGTCGCGCGGCCGAGCAGCACCGCGTCGGCGCCAAGCGCGAGCGCCTTGACGACGTCCGTTCCGCGGCGAATGCCGCCGTCGACGATCAGCGTCTTGCCTTTTCGAATAATGCCGCGCGCCGCCGGCAGCGCGTCCAATCCGGAGATCGTCCAATCCAATTGGCGTCCGCCGTGATTTGAGAGAATGACGCCGTCGGCGCCGATCGCCATGGCGCGCTCTACGTCATGAACATTGAGCAAGCCTTTGATCAGCAGCTTGCGCGGCCAGAGCGTGCGAATCCGCGCCATCTCGTTCCAGTCGAGCGCATGATCCATATTCGCGCGAATCCAGAAGGCGCTGTCGAAGAACCCCCTGTGCTCTTCGGGTACGTAATCGATCAGGTTGGCGAAAGAGGGCATCCCGCGCCGCAAAGTGGTCGCGATCCACTGCGGATGCAGCGTGGCCTCAATGAGCGAAGCCAGCGAGAGCCTTCCGGGATGCGCAAAGCGACGCTCCTCCCATTCCCGATCGCCGTAAAATTGCGCATCGATCGTTACGACGAGCGCCTCGCAGCCCGCTTTGTTCGCGCGGTCGATCAGGTCGTCGCGTATCCAGCACTCGCCGAAGACATAGAGCTGCCACCAATGCCGCAGACCAGGAATTGCGGCGACTTCCTCCATCGGATCATTGGACATGCTGCTTTGGATGAATGGAATGCCAGCCTTTGCCGCGGCCGAGGCCAAGAGCACATCCGCCTTGCTCCAAAACAATCCGTTCAAGCCAGTCGGCGCGATCGCGAATGGCAGCGGTGTCGAACGATCGAACAGGGAGATGCTCAGATCGCGACGGGAAACATCGACTAAGGCGTGAGGCAATAGACGATAGCTGGCGAGCGCCGAAAGATTGCGCGAAAGCGTCGCCTCTTCTTCCGCGCCGCCTTCGAGATATTCGAGGGCAAAATCCGGCATGCGCCGATGCGCCATCGCCCTGAGATCGTCGATCGTGCGCGCATGCTCGAGAGTATGGCCAGCGTAGAGCTTGCGGCGCGGCGTTCCCTTCACCGTTGCGGGGCTTATGTCGAGCCGCGCCGCCGCGGCGTCCGCCTCCACTTGCGATGACGCGCCATTCTCACGGCGCGGAGCGCGCAACAACGGCCTCATGACGGCGCCTCGTCCGCGAAGAGATTGGGCGGACGTCCTTCGACGCCCGGACGGCAGCGAAAAATGCCGCCTGCGTGAGGCTCCTGTTGCTTCGAAACGCCTTGTGATGCGGAGGTGATGTAGAGCGAGCGATAATCTGCGTCTCCGAATGCGCACATCGTAGGTTGACTGACGGGCAGATGAATTTGGCGGTCAATGGCGCCATCTGGCGCGATGCGCACGATACGCCCGCCGCCATAAAGCGCGCACCAGTAGAAGCCGTCCCTGTCGATCGCCGCGCCGTCGGGCTTCCCGTCCCCCGATCGCTTGAAATGCGCAAACACTCGCGGCGATGATAGTGCGCCGCTTTCAAGGTCGAAATCAAAAGCCGTCACCGTGCGCGTCGGCGTATCGGCAAGATACATGATGCGATTGTCAGTGCTCCAAGCCATGCCGTTGGCGATCACGGCGCTCGCGGCCGTCGGAGTCAGCGCCTGCCCATGAGCAAGAAAATGGACTGGCGCCGCGCCGCCGAGAGGGCTGGCGGCGCTTGCGCTGCGTTCGCCGGTTGCGCTCTGCAGCGGATCATATTTCGCGCCAATCCAAAAGCGGCCGCGAGCGTCGCATTTGCCTTCGTTGAACCGGTGCGTGAGCGGATTGTAGGGAAGCGCATTGAGCGAGGCGAACTTGCCTTCAAACAGCGAAATTCTTGCAAGTCCTAGCCGCAAGGCGACAAGAACGTCCCCGCTGCTGCACAGCGCGAAGGCGCCGATCTGGCACGGCATGACCCATCGCTCGTCCTCGCCGCAGCTGGGATCGAATCTGTGTAAGGCAGGCTCTTCGATGTCAATCCAATAGAGGCGCTGTTCACGCTCGGACCACGTCGGGTTTTCGCCGGTGATCGCGCCCGCGTCATGCACGAGCTCCACCCGCTCAAGATGTTCAAAGCGCGACGCCATGATCTAACTCGATTAGAGTCGAGCAGGTTTAGAAATTAGGGCGGCGGCGGAATCAATCACCCCGCGAGCATGATCCGGCTTGACGGATCACGCGTGTTCCGACTGCTCGGCCTTGATATTGGACGTTTTCGAGTCATGAGCGCGCGGACGCCGCGCCAGGGGAACGGTGAGGCACACGCTCTGCGCCGGCAAGACCTCTCGCCAATCCTCGATGAGCTGTTTGTATGCCTTCCCGACAGGACGCGGGTTGCGGTCGAGGTCGTAAAGACCCAGAGGATTTACATGTCCGCGCTTCTCGCGCAGCGCGATGTCCCAGTCCACCTGATCTGTCAGCGAATACCAGGTGAAGCCGACGATCGGCACGCCGCTGTTGCGCACGCGTAGAACGTTCGCCCATTCCTTGCGGAGCCAAAACACCGCTTGGTTACCGTCCGCGCCTTCGCAGGTGTTTGTCTCCGTATGCATGACGGGTAGACCATAACGGTCATAATATTGGCGCGTGATTTCATTGTATCCGAAGATTTCTCCACAGGAGTCGGTCTCGCCTTCGGCGTCGACCATGTGTTCGTTCCTGCTGTAATAGTCGTTGCCCATGATGCAGTGGCTCTTAAGGTGCTCGTTCATGAAGAAATCATATTCCTGGTCGGTCAGTCCGTTGTCCGCCAGGAATCGATACATCTCGGAATTCACTCTGTGCCCATAATTGAGATCGAGCGAAAGAAAACGGCGCTCGTTCAAAATCTCCGCGGGACCGATCGCTTTTGGGTTCGCGGCATGAAAATATTCCGTCGACTCGCTTTGCACGAAAATCGCGTCGGGCCGCACCGTAAGGATGGCATGCATGGCCAGGACGTTGGCTTTGACGATATGCTTCAGCGCCGTCACGAAACTCCTGTCGCTTTGCAGTTGCTCGTTCCACCAGCCATAGGCGGCGGAGAAGGTGGCGCAGACGAACATTTCATTGACGGGCGTATAGAGCTGCACCCATGGATAGCGCTCGGCAAAGGCCCGCGCGTAACGCGCGAAGAGCTCCGGAAAGTCTGGATTTTGGAAATTCCCGATCCAGTCCGGCACCCCGAAATGACATAGATCGGCGATGGGGATGATTCCCCGCGCGTCGAGTTCGCCAAAGGTCAGGTCGGCGAATTCCCAGTCGAAGCGATTTGGCCCCAAAAAGGCCTTGTAGAGCGGCGGGCCGTATCGCAGGCACCCGATACGAAGCTCGTCCTGAACCAGAGCGAAATCTTCGCGCCAGCATTTATAGTGCCTGCACGATTCCATCTCGTCGATGCGCGTGCGGCCGTTGTTGATGGTCGGACTGCTGTTTTCTATGCCTGTGCTGAACATAAAATGCGTCATCGGCCGGCTCCGTGGCGTGCGCAACGATGATTAGCTAAGGAGCCTTGCAGGAATTCAAAGCGCTGGCGTGAGGAGACCGGCTGAGCCTACGTTGATTTGCTGGCGCGAAAGCCACCTTGAATCGCAAAAAGCCTCCCGCTCCATTCGCGATCAGGGCCCTTCGGTTCACTCTCGCAGCGCTTTATAGCCATCTTCGAAGCCATCTAGCTTGAAGATGTGACGAACTCCCTCGCCTGGATTAAGGTAGATCGTTACTAACATGGTTTTGCCGTTTAGCATCTTGTCGAGCACGTCGTTGCCGATCTGGCCTTCGGCTGCACATGCAATCTGATTGCATCTGAAGAATGGCAACTTCCCGAGTTCATAATTATCGACTTTGATCCCCACGCCCTCCAGCAAGAAAGTTCCCGGCGGGGCAAAAAATTCGATCACTCCGTTGGGCGTGCCCGGCGATTTCCTGACGCTCACCATGATGCCGATACTCGGCTGTTCCTCCGACATCATCTTTTGGACCAGGGCGCATGCCTTTCCATTGGACGTCGCCGCGCACTGGGATTCCCAGACGCCATATTTTGAGGTTTTAGGCTGTTGCGCGCGCAGGGCGCTCATTGAAAAATGAGCAAACGCGAGACAAGCAAACGTTCTCGCCAATGATTTTCTAAGACATCGCATTCGAGCGCCTGTAACGATCGCTTCGATTGCAAGTCGATGCGCTTATGGGCGAGGCCTACCACGCGTTTTATTACCGCGAAAGAGACTAGGATCAATCAACTGACCAATTGCTTTTCCGGATCTTTGCTGAACGGTTTCTGCAAAGTCACGCTTTCGCCAGAACCATTTCGGACCACCGAGCGCGCGCCGCCGAAGCGCGATCTTGCCGTGAGGCAACATGAACACTGGAAACATTAGAGACGCATTGCAGCAACGAGAAAATGGCGCGCTCGTATTATATGGCTCCGGTTACATGTCTCCAGCGATCAATCAACGAAGCTTCTGGCGGACGCCTTGCGTTGGAGACGCTTAAGGCTCTTTTGGCGTACCACTGCCGAGTTTTTCGGCGAGGCAGTGCTTCACTGCTTCATCCTTATCGCGCCCGTGGAGGTTTGCGGTTTGCGCCTTATGCCTGCACTCGGCCGCAAGCCGCCTTGCAATAACGTGCATTTCGAAGCAGTGGCGCAGTTCTTTGTTCATGGCCTTCCCAACTTGATCGCGGCAGCGGTGGCGAATACGCCGCGCTTCGAACTTTGAAAGAACGGGAGCTGCAAACTGAAAACCGCTAACCTGTTTGTCCGCCGCAGATTGAGCTGTCTGGGAAAGCGCTAGGCTTGAATGAAAAATAATGGCCCAAGCGAGCAGCGCGACAAGATAAGTTTGTTTCATGCGCGCAACGATCAGTCGCCCGAATTGACGCGAAAACGCCTCGGCGCTGGATCGATATGTCGCTCTATATCGGGGCCCGGTCTGTTGCATAGAATTGTCTCTCGCCGTGGCCAGTGACGCTGCGCATTCATGCTCCCGGCGAATGAAGCACGGTCGGATGCAATGAAAGCATATGATCTTACACCATCCAGCACAAAGTGGGCTTGCTTGATCATGGACGATGCGTGCCTCCACTTGGTCTCTGCCAACAATCAAATTTCGGCCGAGGAAGCGTTACCTCTCTCTGTCGTGCATGGAAAGGCCGCGAGGCACCTACTTCGGGACGAATTGCTCTGCGAAGTCTTCGCCGAAACCAAGGAACGCCGTCCGGACGCCCTTGCCTTGAAGAGCTTGGATCATTCCTTGACCTACGGCGAGCTCGATGTTCGGTCGGACTCTATCCGAAGAGGGCTGCTTGCGCGCGGGATCGGTCCAGGCGACGTCGTTGGTCTTTGGATGCCGCGGGGCATCGACGTTCTGATCGTTCAGCTTGGGATAGCTAAAACCGGCGCCGCGTGGCTCCCCTTCGATGCGGAAGCGCCGATTGACCGAGTCGCGGTTTGCCTTGAGGACGCCGGCGCGCGCCTTCTTGTCACCGCTCACGAATTTTCCGGTAGGCCCTTCGAGGGTCTACCGGTTGAAGCAATCTTCGCGTCCGAACTCGCGGCTGACCCGTTTGATCAGTTGCCGACGGCAAGACAGCTGGGAGCGACCGCCGAGCATCCTGCCTACATCATCTACACGTCTGGCTCTACAGGGAAACCCAAGGGAACGATCATTACGAATCGGAATATCTGCCATTATCTGAGGGCAGCCAATGAGATTTACGGTTTCTTGCCTTCCGATGTGAGTTTCCAGGGCGCGTCTATCGCCTTTGATCTCTCTATGGAGGAAATTTGGATCAGCTATCTCGCCGGAGCGGCGTTGTTCGTGGCGACCTCCAAAATTGTTACCGATATGGAGGGGTTGCCAATCGTTCTGGAGCGGGCTGGCGTAACCATCCTCGATACTGTCCCGACGCTGCTAAATGCGCTGCCTCGAGACATCGCGACATTACGAATGATCATCTTGGGCGGAGAAGCCTGCCCTCCCGGCGTCGCCGAGCGCTGGTCTCGCGAAGGCCGGCGCATTTACAATAGCTATGGCCCGACGGAGGCAACCGTCGTGGCGACCGTGGCCGAGGTCAGGCCTGGCGAAGCCGTGACCATCGGGAATCCGATTCCAAATTATTCCTGCTACGTCGTCGATGAAGCGGTTTCACTGCTTCCCCGCGGCACAGAAGGCGAACTTCTCATCGGCGGGCCAGGCATCGCGAAGGGGTACCTGAAGCGTGATAGCCTTACGGCGGAAAAATTCATTGCGAACCCTTTTTACGCGGACGGCGTGGATCCCGTTCTCTATCGTTCCGGCGACGCTGTTGTTCTTAACGAGAGCGGCAACTTCGTTTTTCGCGGACGAATCGATGATCAGGTCAAGATTCGCGGCTTCCGCGTCGAGCTCGGAGAAATCGAAGCCGTTCTCGCGACTCAATCTGGTGTTCGGCAGGCGGCGGTCGTATTGCGCAATGAAGCGGGGATCGACGAACTCGTGGCCTTCTTTGTGGCCGACGACTCTCAGCCGCGCGAAGGCGATTTGCGCGCTGCCCTCAGAAAAGCGCTACCTTCATACATGACGCCTTCGAGGTTTCTGGCGGTCTCCTCGTTGCCGACGCTGACGTCCGGCAAGATAGATAAAAAAAGTCTCAAAAGCATGGTTTTGCCGCAACGAGCGGCGTACGATGAAGACGTACAAAGCGAACCGCGCAACGAAATCGAAGCTCAACTCCAACAGGTCGCTCGAAGGGTGCTTTCGACCGCAACGGCTCCTCTTGACGCAGATTTTTTTATGGATCTAGGCGGCCATTCGCTTCTCGCCGCGCACTTCGTTTCGATCATACGAGAAACGCCGAGACTAGCGTCGATCACGCTGCAGGATTTATATGAGTTCAGAACGCTGCGAAGCCTTGCCGCTCATCTGAATGCAAGTCAGATAGAACCGGCTAAGGATCTTGCCTTCGATCCGCCGCCCCTTCGAAGGCGCGTTTTCTGCGGTTTGGCGCAGCTCTTCGTTTTGCCGTTGTTGCTGTCGATTTCGGCGGCTCAATGGCTCGCCATCTTCATTTCCTACATCTTGATCACTCCGGAAAACGCAAGCTTTGCGGAAGAGGCGATAAGCCTTTTTGGCATCATTCTCTGCGTCACTTTGTCGACCTTAGTGATCTCTATTGCCGGCAAGTGGCTCGTCATCGGGCGCACCCAGCCGGGTCGTTACCGGCTGTGGGGCGTGTATTTTTTTCGATGGTGGCTATCGCAGCGGCTCCTGGCGCTCACGAACGCAAGACTGCTGCAAAATTCGCCGCTGATGCCGCTATATCTCGCCGCAATAGGTGCGAAGATCGGTCACGACGCGCAAATTAGCGATATTGAGATCGGCGCAATAGATCTCGTGTCGATTGGCGCTGGCGCGTCCCTTGGCTCGAAACTCAAAATCGCCAATGCGCGGGTTGAAGGAAATGAACTCGTCATTGGAACTGTCGAGATTGGAGCGGATGCTTATATCGGCACGGGCTGCGTGATCGAGGAAGGAGTCGCGATCGGCGATGGCGCCGTCCTGGAAGACCTGACTTCCCTGCCTAGCGGATCGCGTATTGGTCCCTGCGAAATATGGGACGGTTCGCCTGGGCGGCGCAGCGGAACCGTCAGTGCTGAGGCGCTCGAAACCCCGGCGCCAGCGACGATGGCGAGGCGAATCGCCGTACATCTCGTTTCTGCAATTCTGGTTCTCATTCTACCCGTACTGGGCCTGTTGCCTATATTTCCGGCGTTCTGGGCGTTCGACGCAATCGAAGCCACAATGAAGTTTTCTGAATCCGAATACCATTATTATCTCGCGGCGATCCCACTCCTCGCATGGCCCACCGCGTTCGTCCTGGTGTTGACGACCATCGCTCTTGTCGCCGTTTTCCGCTGGACGGTTTTGCCGCGTGCGAAGGCGGGTAGATATTCGGTATGGTCATTCTTCTATCTGCGCCGCTGGGCCGTGTCCCTAGCGACCGAAGTTGCGCTCGATACGCTGTCCTCTCTGTACGCAACGCTGTACATGCGGGCTTGGTACCAGCTCATGGGCGCCCGGATCGGCAAAGGATCCGAGATCGCAACCAATCTTGCGGGTCGCTACGATATTGTCGCCATCGGCGAGAATTGCTTCGTCGCCGACGAAGTCGCGCTCGGAGATGAGGATATTCGCAGGGGGTGGATGCGCCTCAAGCCGGTTGCGGTAGGAGACAGAGTATTTATCGGAAACGACGCCATTGTTCCGCCCGGAACATCATTGCCGTCGGATGCCTTGATTGGCGTAAAATCGAAGCCGCCGACTGGGCGCGAAGTGCATAGCGGCGAGACTTGGTTCGGCTCGCCGCCGATCCTGTTGCCGGCGCGCCAGAGAGCGGATTCGGCTGACGTCGCTTTGACGTTCAACCCGACGCGAATGCGAAAATTTGGCAGGGCGGCTTACGAGGCGCTTAATATCTCATTGCCGTCGATGCTCTATATCACGTTCGGCACTTGGGCCGTCGAAATTTTCGGCGGAAAGCTCGTCGCGAGAGATTATCCCGGCTTCATCGGGCTGTTCATTCTTGCCGCAACGCTGATCCCTTTGGCCGTTATGTTTGTGGCCGCTGCGGTGAAATGGACCACGATGGGAAGCTATAAACCGCAAGTCCGGCCGATGTGGTCCTTTTGGGCCATTCGCAACGAAACCAGCACGGTTTTGTATTGGGGAATGACGGGCCACATATTGCTGGACCATTTGCGGGGAACGCCGTTCCTACCGTGGGTCTTGCGTCTGTTCGGCGCAAAATTCGGCAAAGGCGTCTATATGGACATGACGGACCTTACCGAATTCGATTGCGTGAGCGTCGGAGATTACTGTGCGCTCAATATGGGCAGCGCGTTGCAAACGCACCTTTACGAAGATCGGCTGATGAAGATTGGGTCGATCGAGGTGGGCGAAGGCGTTACGGTGGGACCCGGCTCGACGATTTTGTATGACACTCGTGTCGGCGATTATGCGCAGCTCGGCCCTCTGACCGTTGTCATGAAAGGGGAGGCTATCCCTGCAGCGTCGCGGTGGATCGGCTCCCCCGCGGAGCCCGCTCGATGATCGCCGTCGCGCGGGGAGCTCGCTAGATTTCGATGGTTTCCCGGGCCACAAAAAACGCTGCCTGAAACGCTAGGATCGTATCCAAGCAGTCAACGAAAACCTGTGGGCTAAGGGCGGTCGGCGCGCGAAAGAGGAGTGGCGCGGCCGCTCCGGCAAGACCAATCACCGCAGAGTTTCGGGCGGAAAGCCAAGCCCCTTTCATCAATGGCTCCCCTGACTTTCGGTATCTAAACAGGAGGGCAGCCTCCAGGATTGTGCCAGCTGCAAATACTGAGGCAGAGATTGGCGAGGTGAGCGCTACGTCCGTTCCTCTTTGCACGACTTCGCTGAAAACGTCATAGGATCCATGACATCCGGCGACAGCAAGAACGAGCGAAAGCGTGATCGCCGCTGTTCGCTCCAAGAAAACTCCTCTCCCGAAAGAGATCGCCACCAATCCATAGATTACGCTGTCATAAATCCAAACGACACCGTCCTCGAAATAGCTCGTCGAGGCGGTTAACCAATCAAAGACAATACCCAAAATGCAAAATAGCAGAGCGAGAGCCGCGATCAGCCACAGAATGTTTGAAAACTGTCGACCGTCATTTGTGTTCCGGAGATCGACCGCTTGCGACGTTTCAGCCATTCGTCACTCCGCTCCAGCACGTCGTCGATAAGGGACTACGCCGACTGCGATCGGAAGCCGACGCTCGCGTCCGCGTGCCATCTATGTCCACGTCTTATCCAAGCAAGGATGAGACCGTTGCTCGCTCACTTCTGACTGAGAAATCCCCTTTCGCGACGCGTGCCGTCTGATGCGGCCGAGTTCGCGGTTAATAATTGAGAAAATAAAGAAAGGTGCATCTGCGACCCCCTGCGGCGCCTTCGACGCTCAAAAGGGAAGCTGAACGCTCACTCCACCGCCATAACTTGATGTGACTGCGTTACCATTTGGCTGGTAGACAACGCCAGCCTGATAAGGACCGGGTGAGGACGGACTCGGATTCAGGTTGGCTGTCGGATTAACCGTCAATTCTTTTGGCGGATTGCTGCGCTGAATGGAACTTGCCGAGGGTAGAGGCAAACCATCCAGTTCCCCTTCCCCGAAACAGACGGGATCGTCCTTCCACGTCCCTCGCGGACATGGAGGCGACTCCGGCTTTGCCCCTTTTTTTGAGTGCGCGTATGCAGTCGCGGCGCGCGCGCCAGCCTTCGATTCAACAGGCCGCGCTTGAGTTGGTTCGCCCATTGTTTGGGCCGCTGCAAGCCAGTATGCGAACATAACAGTCGCTGCCAAGAGCTTTTTCAGGCGAGGATCCATGGCGTTCTCGGAACCTTTTGGTGACGTCGCATAAGACGGCTTTGCGGTCGTTTTATGATGTGGCTTTTACTGCGGGACGCGCACGGATCCCAGGCAATGCATCGCAGGACTTCCAAAGCGGTTGCGGCGACAAGATTTTAGGAGTTCGGAGGCTCGCATAGACGGGCTGAGCAATTGGCCGCAGAGGCCGTTAATTCTCGCCAGAGCAGCATCAATGCCGCCATTATCGCAGGACCCAAAAAAAGGCCAAGAAGTTGGAAGCTTTCAATGCCGCCGAGAATGCCAAGCAGCACCCACAAAAACGGCAGCTTCGTAGCGCCTCCAATCAGCTTCGGCCTCACAAAGTGATCAGCTAGGAAAATAACAATGAAGCCGGCTATTGCGACAATCATGGCCGGTGCGAATCCTTCTCCTCCGAGCAGGACGACAGCTGCGACGCTTACCGCAATTCCCGCTGCGAAGGGGATCATCGCAGCGAGTGCGGTCGCCGTCGCAAATAAAATCGGATGAGGCAAATGGGTGAAGAAGTAGACAAGTCCCATCAGCATGCCTTCGCCGATCGCCACGAAGACGAGTCCAGCAACTGTTCCATGCACGGACGCGACCATCTGCAGGGCGACACGTTCGCCCCGTTCGCCAAACAGCTTTTGGGATGCGGCGCGGCATTGCGCTGATACGCTCTCGCCATGACGAAACAAAAAGAACAGCGTCAGCAGAGATATGCCAAAGATGACTCCGCGATGCAGCATATTTGCGCCCAGGTTCGCGCCGAACTCACGGAGTGACGAGGTGTTCGCCTTTGCAAGAATCTCTTTGGCCCATCCGGCATGCGATAGATGTTCGCCCCACCAGTTAGCGACCCACTGTCCAATGAAAGGGAGCCGGACGGCAAACTCCGGCACAGGAATTCCAGATTTTTCGGCACTGCGAGCAAAGTCGATTAGGTCACGCACTTCGCGGACCGCGTCGACCGCGAGAACCGCTACCGGCAGAAAGACGGCCAAACCGACGAGGATTGTAAAGACGATAGGCAAAATCTCCTTCGCCGCCCAAGGCGTCATCTTTTGGCGAACGCGATCGTAGAGCGGCCAGAGGGCGATCGCCAACACGAGCGCCCATACCAATGCACGCAGGTAATTCGCCAGCACATACAGGCCGAAAACGACTAATATCGCCGAGAGAAGCAGGCGCGCGACGCTTTCCCGCCAAGAAAGCGCTTCCGATTGGCGAGCTCTTTCGTCTAGCCGCTTTGCAGCTAATTCCTGGTCTGACTCCATCTCACTGCTCCCGAAATCGCCTGGTAAGCGCGACGCATGTCAAAGGTATTTGTCTCGCCAGAGCGAGACGCCAAAGTGCGCCAATTGTGATGCCATAGTGGCGATTCCGTTTAAGGAAACATCTGGTGGGACGCTTCGCTTCGACAATTCCATTCTACGAGGGGGCTCGAGAACCCTACGGCGCCGCCTTCTTCGAAAAAGTCGCGGGCATCCTCGGGCTTAGCGGCGACGACCGTCTCCTCGATCTCGGCGCGGGGCCAGGGCTGCTCGCGATTGGCTTCGCGCCCTTTGTCGGCGAAGTCGTAGGCGTTGATCCCGAGCCGGCGATGATCGAGGCCGCGCGCGCGGCGACGGAACGCTCGGGGGTCGATCTGCGCCTGATCCGCGCTCGGGCCGAGGCCTTGCCGCTGAACACGGGGTCCTTCACTCTCGTGACCATCGGGCGCGCGCTCCACTGGATGAAGCCCGATCCCACGCGCGCAGAGCTGAACCGTGTCGTCACGCCCAACGGCCGCGTTCTCATCTGCCGGGCGGCGAGCGTCGCCGATGGTCGTAATCCCTGGCTCGCGGCCTATGACGAGGCGCGTGGTAGCTGGACCGAGACGGGCGGCGCAGACCGTTACGAGCGGGATCCGAGCGCCTTTTTTGCGGAAACCCGTTTTCGCCGCCGCGCCGAAGAGATTAGCGCGGAAACGGAGCAGACGATTCCCATGGAGCTCCTGGTCGAGCGTGTTCTGTCGAAATCCTCCTCGTCGACAGAGCGGCTCGGCGCGAGCGTCGAGCAGATGCGCACGGCCGTGCTCAATGCGCTGGCGCCATTCGCGCAAGACGGGTCGATAAAAGAGATCGTCGAAGCTCGCGCTGAAGTGTTCGAGAGCGACAGATCAAACTAGCGCTTCAGCACGAGCCGCGCATCAACGGATCCGGCGTCGGCGCCGAAACGGCGGAACAACGGAATGAGAGTTTTGCACTGCATTTGCTTGAGGAGCGACGCCGCCGTGCCGTTCCCAGCAAAGTAGATCAGGCTTGCAATTACGTATGGTGCGACAATCCCCTGATTTGTGGTGTAGGGATCCGCTCGGCGCAGCTGCGGAGGCGCTTTAGGACGGCTTTTGGAGCATGTTGATGTCCACTGATTTCGAAGTAGTCGCGCTTCATCCGGGCACGCCCGCGCATCTCAGCCTTGCGATCCTCGGCGCCATGGCTTTTGTCGCGGAGGCGGGGGAGGCCCCTTTGCGATCGGAGGATGTCGATATGATCAGGGGCGCCTGGAGATTCATCTTCGGCGAGACCTCCGGGCTGGATATGGATTGCCTCGCACGCGTCGAGCCCCAACTTCTTGCATCCTTGATCACGTCTGCAAGCTTGCGCGAGGACGCGATCAAATTCATGACGGTGATGACCTGCATCGATGGCGTCCCCGAGGGGGCGAAGATCGATGCCGTGCGCAGATACACAGCGGCGCTCCATATCGAGGCGCCCTATCTTCGCCTTCTTGGTCTCGCCTCAGCCGGACATATGAAGGACGCGCTTGCTGAAATGACGCGTCTCAACATGGACAGCATCACCAACGGCCAATGGACGGGAGGGGATTCGAACGCCTGGCTCTTGCCCTATGTCGGGCGTGCCGCCGATCCTGCCCTGGCCGCGCGCTTCCATGCTCTATCGGAATATCCTTCGAACAGTTTCGGGCGCGCCTTTCACCATCAGTTCACGTCGAACAATTATGATTTTCCGGGCGAGGCGACGGGATTGAACGCCGGTTTCTCGGTGCCTCACGACAGCGCTCATGTCATAACCGGTTATGACACTACACCGCGCGGCGAGATCCTTGTTTCGGTGTTCACCTCAACGATGCACAATCGCTTGCCGATGGGCGCTCACGTCCTCCCCGTAATCTTCATGTGGCACCTGCACATTCAAATCAATCCGGTCGCCGGGAAAGCCGCGACCCCTATGGATCCTCGGAATTTCTGGTGCGCTTGGGCGGCGGGAGCCGCCAGCCAAGTCGACACTTTCGCGCCGGGATGGGATTTTTGGGCGTTCGCAGAGCGCTCGCTTGCCGAGGTTCGAAAGATCTTCGGCATACCCGCCGACGGCCTCGAAGCATGGGCTGACGCTAACCGCGGCGTCGTCAAGTCGCGCTGAGATCATAGCGGCAAAACGCGCGGCCCGTCGGCAGCACAAAATCCCTGAACTGATCGCGAAAGCGGTCGTCGTGCCCTCAGGCGACGGCTTCGCCATCCACCTTCAGGGACGCCATGCTTTGCTTATGGGTGCGCCGAACGTCTACCCGACATGCGCATCGCCGCGTGGGGGGAAAGGTGGTAGCGGAGGAGGGACTCGAACCCCCGACACGAGGATTATGATTCCTCTGCTCTAGCCGACTGAGCTACTCCGCCCCGAGCCGCTTAAGCGGTCTGGAAGAATTTGCGATATAGGTCGGCGTCCCCGCGCAAGTCAAGGCGGCTAATTCCTCGCGCGCCAAGTGTCGCGCGACAATCACATTGCCTCTCGCCACAGATCAGTTTGCCTCCCCTAATGGCGCGGCCCTGAGGTCCCCGGCTCCGGGAGCGGGTGCCTTTCCTTTGCCCGCGCGCCGTGCGACAAGCCGGCGGAGCCCCCGCGGTCGGCCGGCCCGCCGCAGGCCGTCCATTTCGCCTTGCTCGTAGGGTCCCGGGTCGCGCGCCCATGTCGGTCAGACATCCGATCATCTCCATAACCGGCTCGTCCGGCGCCGGCACGAGTTCCGTCAAGGCGACGTTCGAGCAGATTTTCCGCCGCGAGCGCATCGAGGTCGCCTATGTCGAGGGCGACAGTTTCCATCGCTACGATCGCGGGGAGATGAAGGCGAAGCTCACCGAGGCGCATGCGGTCGGCAACCAGAATTTCAGCCATTTCGGGCCCCAAGCCAATCTGCTGCCGGAGCTCGAGACCCTCTTTCGCGAATATGGCGAGACGGGCTCTGGCCGCTACCGCCATTACGCGCATGATGAAAACGAGGCGGCGAGGCTCGCCGTCCCGCCTGGCACGTTCACCGATTGGGAAGAACTGCCGCCCAATACCGACGTTCTGTTCTATGAAGGGCTGCACGGCGCGGTCGTCACCGACGACGTCAATGTCGCGCGCTACGCGGATCTCAAGATCGGCGTCGTGCCGGTCATCAATCTGGAATGGACGCAGAAGCTGCATCGCGACCGGCATTCGCGCGGCTATACGACCGAGGCCGTCACCGAGACGATTCTACGGCGCATGCATGACTACGTGCATTATATCTGTCCCCAGTTCTCGGAAACCGACATAAATTTCCAGCGCGCGCCGACGGTCGACACCTCAAATCCCTTTGTGGCGCGCTCCATTCCGACGCCCGATGAGTCGATCGTCGTCATTCGCTTTCGCGATCCGCGAGGGGTGGATTTCCCGTATCTCGTGTCGATGATCGCGGGAAGCTGGATGTCGCGCGCGAATTCCATCGTCATTCCGGGCAATAAGCTTGATCTCGCAATGCAGCTGATCCTTACTCCAAGGATCCTCGAACTGGTTAGACGCAGGAAAGGCGTGACGTGAACGACACTATATTGACGGCGGCCAAGGAAATTTCGGCGGCGGACGGGAAATCCGATCCGGGGCGCTACGCCAACGCCATTCGCGCCCTGGCGATGGACGCTGTCGAGAGGGCGAAATCTGGCCATCCCGGCATGCCGATGGGCATGGCCGACGTCGCGACCGTGCTGTTCCAGCGCTTCATGAAGTTTGACGCCGCTCGGCCCGACTGGCCGGACCGCGACCGTTTCGTGCTATCGGCCGGCCACGGGTCGATGCTGCTCTATGCGCTGCTCTATCTCCTCGGCTATCCGGGCATGGGCCGCAAGGAGCTCGAAAATTTCCGCCAGCTCGGGTCTCCCACGGCGGGCCATCCCGAATATGGCCACGCCGCCGGCATCGAGACGACCACCGGTCCGCTCGGCCAGGGGCTCGCGACCGCGGTCGGCATGGCGATCGCCGAACGCCTCTCGGCGGCGCGATTCGGCGACGATCTCGTCGATCATTTCACCTATGTGATCGCCGGCGACGGCTGCCTGATGGAAGGCGTCAGCCATGAGGCGATCGACCTCGCCGGACATCTGAGGCTCTCAAAGCTCATCCTCTTCTGGGACGACAATTCCATCTCCATCGACGGGCCGACCAGCCTCGCCACCTCGATGGACCAGATCGCGCGTTTCGAAGCCGCCGGATGGCACGTCGCCCCTGTCGACGGCCATGATCCCGAGGCGGTGGCGCAGGTGATCGCCGCCGCGCAGGCCGATCCCCGGCCTTCGCTCGTCGCTTGCCGCACGCTCATCGGCTTTGGCGCGCCGACCAAGCAGGGCAAGGAAAGCTGCCATGGATCGCCGCTGGGCGCGGCGGAGATCGACGGGGCGCGAGAGGCGCTCTCCTGGCCGCATGCGCCCTTCGAACTGCCCGGCGACGTGCTGGAGGCCTGGCGCGCGGCCGGACGGCGCGGGGCAAAGGCGCGTGAAGCCTGGGAGGCGCGACGCGCCGCTTCCTCGAAGGGCGCCGCCTTCGACGCCTTCATGAAAGCCGACGTCGCCGCCGAGGTCGCCGGGCCGCTCGCAGAATTCCGCGCGACCCTCGCCGCCGAAAAGCCGAAACTCGCCACGCGCAAATCCTCGGAAATGGCGCTCGGCGTCATCAACGCCGCGACGCAGGCGACGATCGGCGGCTCGGCGGATCTGACGCATTCAAACTTCACCATCACCAAGGGCATGGGAGAAGTCGCGCCCGACGATTTTTCCGGGCGCTACATCCATTATGGCGTGCGTGAATTCGGCATGTCGGCGGCGATGAACGGTATCGCGCTGCATGGCGGTTTCGCGCCCTATGGCGGCACCTTCCTGGTTTTCTCCGATTACGCGCGCGGCGCGATCCGGCTCTCCGCGCTCATGGGCCTGCGCGTCATCTATGTGCTCACCCATGATTCGATCGGTCTTGGCGAAGACGGGCCGACGCATCAGCCGGTCGAACATCTGGCGGCGTTGCGGGCCATGCCGAATCTCAACGTCTTCCGCCCGGCCGACGCGATCGAGACCGCCGAATGCTGGGAGCTGGCGCTCGCCAGCCGCCATACGCCTTCCGTCTTGAGCCTGTCGCGACAGAACCTGCCGACGCTCGAGCGGCCCATTGGCGAAAACCTGTCCGCCAAGGGCGCCTATGTGCTGCGCGAAGCGGCGGGAAAGCGCGACGTCACGCTGCTCGCCACGGGCTCCGAGGTTGAAATCGCCCTCGTCGCCGCCGACATTCTGGACACGCAAGGAATAAAGGCCGCCGTGGTCTCCATGCCCTGCTGGGAGCTCTTCGAGGCGCAGTCCGAGGCCTATCGCGCCGAAGTGCTGGGCGGCGCCCCGCGCGTTGCGGTCGAGGCGGCGGCTCGGCTCGGCTGGGACCGCTGGATCGGCGAGCGCGGCGCCTTCATCGGCATGAGCGGCTTTGGCGCGAGCGGGCCGGCCGGCGAACTGTATAAGCATTTCGGCGTCACGGCGGAGGCTGTGGCTGAGACGGCCCGTACGCTAGTTAAGGCGTAAGACACAGCGGAGGCGACAATGGCTCTGATCACCCTGCGGCAACTGCTCGATCACGCCGCCGAGCACGACTACGGCGTTCCGGCGTTCAATATCAATAATATGGAGCAGGGCCTCGCCGTGATGGAGGCGGCGGCGTCGGTCGACGCGCCGGTCATCATCCAGGCCTCGCGCGGCGCGCGCAGCTACGCCAACGACATCATGCTCGCCAAGATGATCGAGGCGCTCGCCGCGATCTGGCCGGACACGCCGCTCGTCATGCATCTCGACCACGGCAACGCCGAAGCGACTTGCGCCAGCGCCATCCGCTTCGGCTTCACCTCGGTGATGATGGACGGTTCGCTGAAGGCCGACGGCAAGACGCCCGCCGATTACGACTACAATGTGCGCGTCACCCGCAGCGTCGTCGACATGGCGCATTGGGTGGGCGCCTCGGTCGAAGGCGAGCTCGGCGTGCTCGGCTCGCTCGAGAGCGGCACGGGCGAAAAGGAAGACGGGCACGGCGCCGAGGGCAAGCTCTCGCACGACCAGCTTCTGACCGATCCGGCGCAGGCCGAGGATTTCGTCGCCCGCACCAAGGTCGACGCGCTCGCCATCGCCATGGGCACCTCCCACGGGGCCTACAAGTTTTCGCGCAAGCCCGACGGCGCGATTCTGGCGATGAAGGTCGTCGAGGAAATTCATCGCCGCCTGCCCAGCACGCATCTCGTGATGCACGGGTCGTCGTCGGTGCCGCAGGACTTGCAGGACGCCTTCAACGCCGCCGGCGGCGAGATGCCGCAGACCTGGGGCGTGCCGGTCGCCGAGATTCAGCGCGGGATCAAATATGGCGTGCGCAAGATCAACATCGACACCGACAAT
>DATBRI010000084.1:0-11795 GCA_036560365.1 Methylocystis sp. | reverse complement strand
CCTTGCGCAGCGAGAGCAACTCCAGCATCTGATATTCCTTGCCGGTCAGATGCACGCGGGCGCCGCTGACTTCCACCGTCTTCTGGTCGAGGTTGACGATGAGGTCGCCGGTGATGATGATCGATTGAGCGTGGCCCTTTGAGCGGCGGACGATGGCGTGAATGCGCGCGACGAGTTCGTCCTTATGAAAGGGCTTGGTCAGATAATCGTCGGCGCCGAAGCCTAGGCCCTTCACCTTGTCTTCGATGCCGGCGAGTCCGGACAGGATGAGGATCGGGGTCTTCACCTTGGCGACGCGCAACGTGCGCAGCACCTCATAGCCGGACATGTCGGGCAGGTTGAGGTCGAGAAGTATAATGTCGTAATCATAGAGCTTGCCGAGGTCGATGCCCTCTTCGCCGAGATCGGTCGTATAGACGTTGAAGTTCTCGGATTTGAGCATGAGCTCAATACTTTGAGCCGTCGCGCTGTCGTCTTCGATCAATAAAACGCGCATGTTGGTTCCCCACCGAGCTCCACGTCCGCGACCGACGTGCGAATGACGCGCGCCGGCGGCCGGCGAGAATCCTCGCCTCAGCGACCCTGACCGACCTTCCAGCGAAGGTAAGCGGAATTGGTTAACAAACCTTCACTTACGCCTCAAACGCGGCCCAAAGTCTTAATCTTGGGCGGTAACTAGGCGGACGCGTCACGCTACGTCTGGAAGGACACGGACAGCGACGCGAATCACGCGTCGTTTCCAATCTATACGCTGTCGCGAGTCCGGGGGGCAAAAACAAAATGCGGGGCGCATAACGAATTGAGCGGAGCCTGCGCAAGTTCGCGCGCGCACGCCCAGCCTCATGAGCGCCATCGCCTCGCCCCATGCGCGGCGTCAATAAGGCAGAGCGACGGGATTCTCGCGACGAGGCGGCCGATGACGCCCGCGCATGTCCCAAACGCTTAGCGTTTCGCGCTGGCGGTTGTCCGCGCGCTCTTGCCAAGTTAAGACGACTGGTCGTATAGCCCATTCATGAGCCGACGCGACGCCAAAGAGTTGAAGGAGAAGCTTCTGGACCGGGGAGTCGCTCTGCTGATGGAGCAGGGCTATCACGGCACCGGGCTGCAGGAGCTGGTGCAGAGCGTCGGGGTGCCGAAGGGCTCCTTCTATAATTATTTCGAGAGCAAAGAGGCCTTCAGCGCAGAGGTGGTCAAACATTACATCGAGCCTTTTATTCAGCAGCTCGACGCGCATCTTAGCCGCGACGGCGTTACGGCCGACGTCGCGCTTACGGCATATTTCCAGGAGATGATCGAGGAGACGGAGCGCCGCGGCTTCAAAGGCGGATGCCTTCTCGGCAATCTCATCGGCGAGATCGGCGACACGAGCGAACTCTGCCAGACCTCGCTTCGCGCGGCGGTGCATTGCTATCGCGACAAGCTGCGCGAGGGAATCGCCCGCGCTCAGCGGGAAGGCAGGTTCCGCAGGGACATGGAGGCGAGGGACATGGCGGATTTTCTCGTCAATGTCTGGCAGGGGGCGTTGCTGCGCATGAAGATCGAGCGCTCGGTGCGTCCGCTGACGCAGTTCTGCGACATGCTGCTGAACGGCTACTTCAAGGCGTAAGTCATTTACGCAGAAACGAGACGACCGGTCATATAATTGAGACCGCTAAAGAGAGGATGGACAATGCTTAAGTTTATCATTGAACGCGACATTCCCGGCACCGGCCAGATGACGCAAGCCGATCTCCAAGCGGCCGCGCAGCGCTCGTGCGAGGTTCTACGCGCGCTCTCCCCGCGGGCGCAGTGGATCCAAAGCTATGTCACCGATGACAAGTTCTATTGCGTTTATATCGCCGAGAACGCGAAGGCGATCGAAGAACATGCGGCGCAGGGAGGCTTTCCAGCCAACCGGATCAGCGAAGTCAGGGCGATCATAGACCCTGCGACAGCGTGACCGGGGACTGAACAACGAGGGGAGCGATCAAATGAAAAGCTTAGCGTCGCGCGCAGCTCTCTGCGCGCTTTTATTGGGGGGCGCGCTTGCGCCCGCCATCGCGGATGAGACCTGCAACTCGCCGTTCATGACCGGACTGATCAAGGGACAGGAACAATATCTCCACGTCTGGACGCTTGGCGAGAAGGGCGTCGGCGATGGATCCGACAAGCTCGTGACGATCGACGTGGTTCCTGGCTCCGCCACCTATGGCAAAGTGCTCCATGCGATTTCCGTCGGCGGGCGCGGCGAAGCGCATCACATGGGATTCACAGACGATCGCAAATATCTCTGGGCAGGCCGTCTCGACGACAGCAAGATTTTCATCTTCGACGTCGGCTCCGATCCGTCGACGCCAAAACTCGTCAAAACCATCGATAATCTCGCAGAGAGCACGGGCTATGTCGGGCCGCATACGTTTTATGCGCTGCCCGGCCGCATGCTGGTGCAGGCGCTCTCCAATAAGAAGGATCACGGCGGCGCCACCGGGCTGATCACCTATAACAACGCCGGCGAGCTCGTCACGACGACGCCGATGCCGCTCACTGACGGCGGCGACGGCTATGGCTATGACATCGCCATCAATCCCGCCCAGAACCGCATGCTGACGTCGAGCTTCACCGGCTGGACCAATTACATGATGGATCTGTCCCAGCTCATCCAAGACGATTCCGCGATGAAGAACTTCGGGAACACGATGGTGATGTGGGACTTAAAGGCGATGAAGCCTTTAGAGGTATTTTCCGTTCCCGGCGCGCCGCTCGAAATACGCTGGGCGCTGAAGCCGGGCGCCAATTGGGCGATCACCGCCGGCGCGCTCACCTCGAAACTTTACCTGATCAAGCAGGACGACAAAAACGAGTGGCAGGCGAAAGCAGTCGCCGACATCGGCGAGCCATCCAAGATTCCCTTGCCCGTCGACATCTCGATTTCGGCCGACGCGTCGTCGCTCTGGGTCAACACATTCATGGACGGAACGGCGCGTCTTTTCGACCTCGCCAATCCTGAAGCGCCCAAACAGGTCTATTCGAAAAAGATCGGCGCGCAGGTGAACATGGTCTCGCAAAGCTGGGACGGGAAGCGCGTCTATTTCACCACCTCGCTGCTCGCCAACTGGGACAAGAAGGGCGCCGAAAACGAGCAATTCCTCAAGGGCTACTCATGGGACGGGAAGGAGCTCAAGGAGGATTTCGTCGTCGACTTCCATAAGGAAGGCCTCGGCCGCGCGCATCATATGAAATTCACCGCGCGCGCCCAGAAGGCCGAGTCGCCGTGACGGGCGGAGCACGACAGACGGAGGGCGCACGCGCGCCTTTCGCCGCGTTCGTCGGTCTCGCGCTGCTTTTGGCGACGCTCTTGACCGCTCTCTTGGCCGCGCCTTTGCGCGCGGCTGAGACGCGCGCGCAGCCTGCGAGCGCCGCCGCCCATCTTCCGCGGCCCGGCGCTTATGTTCTTCAGCGCATTCAGCGCGCTCCCGATGCGCAACTGCTCGACGCCGAGGGCAGGGCGACGCCGCTTTCCGCCTTCACGCGGGGCGCCGTGACAGCGCTCGGCTTCTTTTACTCGCGCTGCGCCGATCCTCTGGGCTGCCCTGTCGCCTGGTCGACCTTCGAACAGGCGCGAAAACAGGCCGACGCCGATCCGCTGCTGAAGGGCAGGCTGCGTCTCGTTTTCCTCAGCCTCGATCCGGCGCGCGACACGCCTTCGGTCATGCGCATGTTGGAGACGGAAGAGAAGGGCGGCGACGTGCCCTGGGTGTTTCTGACCGGCGCAAGCGAAGCGGAGATGACGCCGCTCCTCGCCGCCGTGGGACAAAATATCGCCTTTGAGACCGGCCGCGCCGGCAAGCGCACCGGCGTGATCAACCATATGCTCAAGGTGTTCCTGATCGATCCCGAAGGCTGGGTGCGCGAGATCTACAGCACGGCGTTTCTGACGCCGGACGCCCTGCTCAATGACGCGCGCACGCTGTCCATGGATTTTCCTTCTGCGGCCAATCGTTTGGCGGAGCCATAAATTGGACGCGCGCCACGGATTCGAGCGGCGCGTCATCCCTCTCCTTCACGGGGAGGGTCGAACCGCAAAGCGGTTGGTGGGGTGGCTTTTTCCCCCACCCGTGACGCTGCGCGTCGCGACCTCCCCGCAAGGGGGAGGCATGGCGCGCGTTCTGCAAACGCTGGCGCTAATGGCTTACGTCGGCGGCGCTGCAGCGGGGGACATATCGCCGCTCGGCCTCCCCCCGGTTCCCGCAACGGTTGCGGGAACGCCCGCCATGCGCAGGCTCGGCGAGAAGCTGTTCTTCGACCGCAGCCTATCCGTGAACGGCACGCTGTCCTGCGCCATGTGCCATATTCCCGCGCAGGGCTTCGCCTCCAATCAAAGCGCGCTCTCGATCGGCATGGAGGGGCGGTCGCTGCGGCGCAACGCGCCCTCGCTCTATAATGTCGCCTTCAAGACGTTCCTGTTTCATGACGGACGCGAGACCGATCTCGCCGCGCAGGTCTGGGGGCCGCTGCTCGCGGCCGACGAGATGGGCAATGCCGGCATCGGTCCGCTCATCGCAAGGCTGCGCGCCGACGCCGAATACGGCCCGTTGTTCCAGGCGTCCTTTCCGGGCGAGGGCGCGACCATGATGACGCTCGGGCGCGCCATCGCCGCCTATGAAGCTTCGCTGCTGCGCGGCGGCGGGCGTTTCGATCGCGCGGTCTTTGGCGGCGAACGGTCGGCGCTGACGCTTCAGGAGTGGCAGGGCTATGCGCTCTTCAGCGGCAAGGCCGGGTGCGCCGCCTGCCATCTGATCGGACCTGAGACGGCGCTTTTCACCGATCAATCCTGGCATAACACAGGCGTTGCGTTTCGATCCGGGGCGAGGGGCGGCAAAAGACTGGTGCAGCTCGCGCCCGGCGTCCTCCAAAAGGTCGACCTCGCCGCGATTGGGCTGGCGCAGACTGGCGCGCCCGGTGACGTCGGCCGTTTCGAGATCACCAACGCGCCCGGGGATCGCTGGGCCTACACGACGCCGATGCTGCGCGGCGTCGGCGAGAGTTCGCCCTACATGCATGACGGCAGCTTGAGCACTCTTGCCGAGGTCGTCGAGTTCTATGATCGCGGCGGGGGAGCCAATCCGTCGCTCGACCCGAAAATCCGTCCGCTTGACCTGACTGCAGAAGAAAAGGCGGCGATTGTCGCCTTTCTCGAGGCGCTTTGAATGAAATTGCCCGGTTCCAACTCGGGCGTCATCGAAAGCGCGCGCGGGCCGTTTCTGCGCGGCGCCGGCGCAAAACGGCGCCACAAACATTGACTTGAACCTGCGCTTTCTCCTATATGCCTGCGATCGGCGCCGCTCCAAAAGGGGCGGCGAATGTTTTGTGACGGCTGTGCGCCGTCGCGGGCGCCGAAACTTTTTTTACCCGTCTGCGGCCCGGCCGCCGGCGGCGACAGTCAAGACGAGCGCGGGAGCCGGGCACAAGCCCCTTTCGCCAGTGGAGAAGAACGGTGAAACGGACATTTCAGCCCAGCAACATTGTGCGCAAGCGCCGTCACGGCTTTCGCGCCCGCATGGCCACAGTCGGCGGCCGCAACGTTATCGCCGCGCGGCGCGCCCGCGGACGCAAGCGTCTCTCGGCGTAATCCGGCTGGCGCCGACGAGGCGGATGACTGCATGAAGGCGCAAGTCCCCGCCGAAGATGAGAAGTCCCCGCGCCCGGAGACTCTGCGCCGGCGTAAAGATTTCGTGCGTACTGCGCGCGGCGCGCGAGTCGCCATGCCCGCCTTTACGGTGCAGATGGCGCCGCGGGAGCTCACGGACACGCATGCGCCGGCTCGCTTCGGCCTCACGGTCACGCGGAAGGTCGCGGGGGCGGTGGGTCGCAACCGCATTCGCCGTAGGCTCCGCGAGGCGCTGCGGCTCGGCGGGGCCCTTGGCGCAAAGCCGGGTCGCGACTACGTCTTCGTCGCGCGGCCCGTGTCCCTTTCCGCGCCATTCGCCGAACTTCTCGCGCAGATGACCGAAGGGTTCGCCAGGTTGAACGATCGCGGCGCGTCGCGTCCGAGACGCAAACAGGAAGCAGGCTTACGCGGCCATGAATGAAAACATCAAGAACATGCTCCTCGCCGCGGCGTTGTCGCTGGTCTTCATCGGCCTGTGGGACTATTTTTACGCCTTCCCGGAGATGGACAAGCAGCGCCGGGCGCAGACGGAGCAGGAGCATTCCGCCAAGGTTCCCAAGCTCGGCGCGCCGGAGCGGCTGACCGGCGCCCAGCCGCCGGTTAAGGCCGCGCCCAAGACGCGCGCCGAAGCTCTGGCGCTCAGCCCCCGGATCGCCATCGACACGAGGTCCATATCGGGTTCGATCGCGCTGAAAGGCGGGCGCATCGACGACGTCTCCTTGAAGAATTATCGTGAGACAGTCGACCCCTCGAGCCCGCTCATCACGCTGCTCTCGCCCGAGGACGGCCCCAGCCCCTATTACGCGGAACTCGGCTATCTGACCGCCGAAACGGAAAACGCGCCGGTTCTGCCGAACACCGAGACGCTGTGGACGGCAGATTCCGAAAAATTGACGACCGCGACGCCGATGACGCTCACCTGGGACAATGGCCATGGCCTCGTTTTCAAGCGCGTCATCTCGGTCGATGACGAATATCTCTTCACCGTCAAGGACAGCGTGGAAAACAAGGCGGGCGCCGCCGTCACGCTTTTTAACTACGCGCGCATCAGCCGCGTCGGCCACCCGCCCTCCGCCGGCTATGCCGCTTTGCACGAAGGCTTCGTCGGCGTCGTCGGCGACGGGGGACAGGAAGTCACCTACGACAAGATCGAGAAGGAAGATAACGCCGTCAAAACCTTCAAGGGCGTTGGCGGCTGGGTCGGGCTGACGGACAAATATTGGGCCGCCGTGGTCGCTCCCGACCAGAATTTACCCATGGAGGCGCGCTTCGCTTCGATGGGCGGCGCGGTGAAGACCTATCAGGCGGATACGGTCAGCGACAGCAAGACGATCGAGCCCGGTAAAACGACTGAGGCGACGACTTATGTTTTCGCCGGCGCCAAGGTCGTCGACGTGCTCGACGCCTACAAGGCCAATCCGGGCCTGAAACGCTTCGATCTTCTGATCGACTGGGGATGGTTCTACTTCATCACCAGGCCGATGTTCCGGGTGATCGACTTTCTTTACAAGCTCCTGGGGAATTTCGGCCTCGCCATTCTGGCGGTGACGGTGATCGTCAAGCTGGCCTTCCTGCCGCTCGCCAACAAGAGCTATCAGTCGCTCGCCAAAATGAAGGCGATTCAGCCAAGAATCAAAGAGCTGAAGGAAAAATACGGCGACGACAAGCACAAGTTCAACACGGAGCAGATGGAGCTCTTCAAGCGGGAGAAGGTTAACCCCGCGAGCGGCTGTCTGCCGGTGATCGTGCAGATCCCGGTGTTCTTCTCGCTCTATAAGGTGCTGGTCGTCACGATCGAAATGCGTCACGCGCCGTTCTTCGGCTGGATCCATGACCTCTCGGCGCCGGACCCGACCAATGTCTTCAACCTGTTCGGGTTGCTGCCATTCGACCCAACGCATGTCGCGATCTTCGGCCCCTATCTGGCGCTCGGCGTCTGGCCATTGATGATGGGCGTCTCGATGTGGCTGCAGATGAAGATGAATCCGGAGCCCGCCGACGAGATTCAGAAGACGATGTTCGCCTGGATGCCGGTGATCTTCACCTTCACCATGGGCGGCTTCGCCTCCGGCCTGCTGATCTACTGGACGTGGAACAATCTCCTGTCGATCGTCCAGCAGGGAGTCATCATGAAGCGCGCCGGCGTGAGGTTCGAGTTCTGGGACAATCTGCGCAAGACGTTCCAGAGAGCGTGACCGAAGCCGACTTCAGCGAACCGGGCCGGCTGCTCTTTGCCGGCCCCTGCGACTTCATCTTCGCGAGCGTCAGCGCGAGCGATCTGCCGCCGATCGCACCGCCGGAGATCGCCTTCGCAGGGCGCTCCAATGTGGGCAAGTCGTCGCTGCTCAACGCCTTGACCAACCGCAAATCGCTCGCGCGCGTCTCGAACACGCCAGGGCGCACGCAGCAGCTCAATTTCTTTGCGCTGGGCGGCGCGCCGGGCGCCGAGCGGCTGCGCCTCGTCGATATGCCCGGCTATGGCTATGCGGCGGTCGGCAAGGAGAAAGTCGCGAACTGGTCGCAGCTGATGCGCGACTATCTGAAGGGGAGAGCCAGCCTCGCCCGCGTCTTTGTGCTCGTCGACGGGCGCCGCGGCGTGAAGCCTCTCGATGAAGAAATGTTCGATCTCCTCGATCAGTCGGCCGTCTCCTATCAGGTCATTCTGACCAAGCATGACGAATTGAAGATCGCCGAGCGCGAGGACGTCCTCGCCGCGACGTCGAAAGCGCTGGAGAAGCGCCCCGCGGCCTTTCCGGAGATCATTTTCACCTCGGCGCAAAGCGGCGAGGGAATCGCCGAACTTCGCGCCGCGATCGCGAAGCTCATGGCCGAACGAAACGCTTGAAAGCGACAACCGCGGCGGGCTAGGTGGACGCAGAACTCTAAGCTTTCCTCATCCTGAGGCGCGAGCGAAGCTCGCGTCCCGAAGGGGGAGGAAAGCGGCGGGGCGCGTCCATGCCCTCGCGCTTCGAGACGGCGACTGCGTCGCCTCCTCAGCATGAGGGCATGGAGTTCTCGCGTTGCAAGGAACTGTCATGACTGACGCCGTCGACACCGCGCTCCAGCAAGCCCGCATTCTCATGCAGGCGCTGCCGCATATGCTGCGCTACGACGACGCCATCGTCGTGGTGAAATACGGCGGCCACGCCATGGGCGACGATCAAGTGGCGCGCGATTTTTCGCGCGACATGGTGCTGCTCGAACAGTCCGGCGTGAATCCGGTCGTCGTGCACGGCGGCGGGCCGCAGATCGGCGCGATGCTGAAGCGGCTCGGCGTCGAATCGCGCTTTGCCGACGGCCTGCGCATCACCGACGAAGAGACGATGGACGTCGTCGAGATGGTGCTCGCCGGCTCCATCAACAAGCAGATCGTCGGCTACATCAATTCGGAAGGCGGACGCGCCATCGGACTGACCGGCAAGGACGGGCGCATGGTCACCGCCAAAAAGATCGAACGCCCGGACGGCGTCGACCTCGGCTTTGTCGGCGAACCCGACAAGGTCGACACGACCGTGCTCGATCAGGTGCTGGGGCGCGAACTCATTCCGGTGTTGGCGCCCGTCGCCGAAGGTCCGCGCGGCGAAAGCTATAACGTCAACGCCGACACCTTCGCCGGCGCGATCGCCGGCGCGCTTCACGCCAAACGCCTCATCTTCCTCACCGACGTGCCGGGCGTGCTCGACAAGGACAAGCAGATCATCCAAGAGCTGAAGGTCGGCGATATTCCCGGCCTCATCGCCGAGGGCGTGATCACCGGCGGCATGATTCCCAAGGTCGAGACCTGCATGTATGCGATCGAGCGCGGGGTCGAGGGCGTCGTCATTCTCGACGGGAAACTGCCGCACGCCGTGCTGATCGAATTGCTCACCGACCACGGCGCCGGCACGCTGATCACAAGGTGATCGAACGTGGTTTCTCGTTTTTTCGTGGATGGCCGGCCTTGTGCCGGGTCCACGGCGAGACGCCAGATGTTCTGATCTGGACGCGCGCGACAAGCACGGGCATGACGGGCGAAGAACAGCGGGCGCGCAAATAAACATCTTCATCCTCACCGGCGCGGGCGTCTCCGCCGAAAGCGGCCTTGGGGTCTTTCGAGGACCGGGCGCGGCGTTGTGGAAGCGTTACGATCCGATGCAGCTCGCGACGCCCGAGGCCTTCGCCCGAGATCCGGCGCTGGTGCACGCGTTTTACAATGCGCGTCGGCGCAATCTGCTCGCCGCTGCGCCCAACGCCGCCCATGTCGCGCTGGCGCGGCTCGAAACCGCACTCGCGCAGCGCGGCGACGCGTTGACTCTCGTCACGCAGAACATCGACGATCTGCACGAGCGCGCCGGTTCGACGCGCGTCATTCACATGCACGGCGAATTGCTCAAAGCGCGGTGCGCCTCCTGCGGCGCGGTGAGCGAACGCCGCGAAGACCTTTCGACGGAGTCGCGTTGCGGATGCGATGGCGCGCTGCGGCCGCATGTCGTTTGGTTCGGCGAAACGCCGCTCTATATGGAAGAGATCCATGTGGCGCTTGAGAGCGCGGATCTCTTCGTCGCCATCGGCACGTCGGGCGCGGTCTATCCGGCGGCGGGCTTCGTGCGCGAGGCGCGCGTCCGTGGTCTGCGCTGCTGTGAGATCAACCTGGAGGCGTCGGAAAACGCAACGCAATTTGACGACAGAATTTATGGCCGCGCGAGCGAGATCGTGCCGTCATGGGTGGCGGAGATACTGGCGCGATGAATAAGTGTCATTCCCGACGCGCGAGGCGCGATCGGGAATCCAGGGCCGCCACAACGATCGCGCGCCTTGCTCTGGATCCCCGCTTTCGCGGGAATGACATGCGGCGACCGATGCAATGACTAAACTTTTACCCGACAGATCGCGCTTCGCCGAAATTGACACCTGGGTGTTCGATCTCGACAATACGCTTTATCCGCAGACCGCCGACCTCTGGCCCAAGATCGACGCGCGCATCACGCTGTTCATGATGCGGCTCTTTGGCCTCGACGCCATTTCGCTGCGCGCGTTGCAGAAACATTATTATCGTCAATACGGGACGACGCTGCGCGGACTGATGACCGAACATGGGATCGACCCCGAAGCCTATCTGGCTTTTGTGCACGACATCGACCGCTCGTCGCTTGCGCATAATCATTCGCTCGCCGAGGCGATCGCTGCGCTGCCCGGACGCAAGCTCATCCTCACCAACGCCTCGCGTCATCACGCGATCGAAACCGCGAAGCAGCTCGGCATCGACCATTGTTTCGAGGACATCTTCGACATCATCGCCGCGGACTTCATCAATAAGCCCGAGGAAGGCGCCTATATGCGCTTTTTCGAGAAGCTGAAGATCGAGCCCAAGCGCGCCGCGATTTTCGAAGACATCGACCGCAATCTTGTCGTGCCGCATGCGCGCGGCATGAAGACGGTGCTGGTGCTGCCGGCCCATGACGAAGGCCCGGAGCGCGAAGCCTGGGAAATCGCCACCGGCGACGAGCCGCATGTGGATTTCGTGACCGATGATTTGGTGGCGTTTTTGGAGGGATTGATCGGGGATTAGGTCGCGAGCTTTTCCATCAAGATCAGATCTGTGTCTTGCGGCTTGGCGCCGGCGGCCGTCAGCATCGCATGAATCTGGCCCCGATGATGGGTCTGGTGATTGAAGATGTGGCTGACGACGAGCCATTTCGGCCTGACGACATCCGTTTGCATCAGGCTCGAACGCCAGATGAGCTCGCCGGCGAGCCAGTCGTCGGTCACGCCGTCAGCCCAGGCGATCAGCCTGTCGTCGCAGGCGCGCCGGTCCTGTTTCAAGCTGTCCCAATCGTCGCGATAGGACCCCGATTCGCTCAGCGGCGTGGAAGGTCTGGGCGCGTCGGAAACGCGGCTCAGCCACATATGATCCGCCCAAAGAAGATGGCTGAACGTCGCATGAATCGATTTGAAGAAAGCGCCGCGGTCCTTGCGCCGCGCTTCGTCCGACAGGCTATCGGCGGCGGCGTAAAGGCTGGCGTTTTGCCAGCGATTGTAACGCGCCATGGTTTTTACAAATGTCGAACGGGTCATGTGATTTTCTAGCCTCCTGGAAGCCTATCGCAGCAACGTGGTCGCCTTCGCCAAAGCCTGCGCCACTTCCGCCTTGGTCGCGGCGCCTTTCTTC
>DATBRI010000083.1:0-23674 GCA_036560365.1 Methylocystis sp. | reverse complement strand
CCCGTCTTGGCGTTGAACGCCTTGCAGAACTCCATGATGTTGAGGCCGCGCTGGCCGAGCGCGGGACCGATCGGCGGCGACGGATTGGCCGCGCCGGCCGGCACTTGCAGTTTGATATAGCCGGCGATTTTCTTCGCCATTGCTGATCTCCAACGTTTGGCGCCCGCCGCGATTTTTCACGCGTCGGCGCCGGTTGCAGTTCGTGGTCCGGTCTGGAACTCCCCGATGGCGTTGGGGCAGACCCGCCACGTATGGTTTTCGCTTCCTATGGAGGGAGCGAAAAAAGCCCTCCGGAAGAGGGCCTGGGACTTATACTGGCGAGACCGGGAAAAGCAACTGATTTGCCGAGATACGACCTCAATGCCCCTCGGGCGTCAGTCCTCTCGTCGCTCATCGCGGCTTCCATCGCCGCTGAAAAGCGCGGCGGTCTTTCATAACATGATTTGCGAGGGACGCAGATCGAGGACTTCCTCATGCTGAGGAGCCGCTGTAAGCGGCGTCTCGAAGGACGAGGAAGTCCGATAGAGCGCCCTTTTCTCCTTCGTCCTTCGAGACGCGGCCTTCGCTCGCTCCTCAGGATGAAGGAGAAATAAGGACCACTCGATTTCGGGCCTCAGGCGTCCTTAAACCTTCTCGACCTGGGCGAACTCCAGCTCGACCGGCGTCGGCCGGCCGAAGATCGACACGGCGACCTTGAGGCGCGAACGCGCCTCGTCGATCTCCTCGACGAGCCCGTTGAACGAGGCGAAAGGCCCGTCGGCGACGCGCACCGTCTCGCCCACCTCGAACATGATCGTCGGCTTTGGCCGCTCGACGCCGTCGGCGACCTGGCCCTTGATGCGCAGGGCCTCTTCTTCGCTGATCGGCATCGGCTTGTTGTCGGCGCCAAGAAACCCGGTGACCTTCGGCGTATTCTTGATGAGCGAGAACACCTGATCGGTGAGGTCGCATTTCACCAGCACATAGCCGGGGAAGAATTTGCGCTCGGCGGAGACCTTGCGTCCGCGTCGCACTTCCATGACCTGTTCGGTCGGGACCAGAATCTCTTCGAATTGGTCGGCGAGTCCGCGCTGCGCCGCGCCCTCGCGTATCGCCTCGGCGACCTTCTTTTCGAAGTTCGAATAGGCGTGAACGATGTACCAGCGCATGCTCATAGCGGCGCGACTAGCTCCAATTGTCTATTGACCGACGCCCAGCATCAGCCCAACGCCAAAACGCAGCGCTGAATCGACGACGACGAAAAACAGGCTTGCGAAAAGCACCATCAGGATGACGAGGCCGGTCGTGATCAGCGTCTCGCGGCGTGAAGGCCAGGTGACCTTGCCCGCCTCGGCGCGGACTTCCTGCAGGAATTGAAACGGATTGACCATAGGATTACCGGCTGTGCGGGGGCGCGCGATCACCTCCGCGCGGTCCACCCCAATGACTCGCGTCGCAAATGACTTGCGCCGCAAAACGATCGCGGCGCGGGACCTGCCGGCCGCGCGCCACGAATTCCAGCGCTTATAGCCTCTTGGCGCCACGCCGCCAAGCGGAAAAACGCTCGGGCGACGATCGAGCCGAAGCGATCACGCGCTGACTCTGGCGAGCGACGCCAGCTCCGCCGGCAGCAGCTCCTGCTCTTCCGGCGTGATCGCGGCGATCTTTCCTGCGAGGTCAGGGCCAAGCCGCGCCATCGCCTGCTTCAGATTGGGAGGATCGTAGCAGGCGTTCGCCGCGCCATAGATGTTGCAGCTTCGACCGAGCTTGGCCAGCACGCTCCAATGGACCTTTTCGTTGACCTGCTCCTCGCTGGGGTCACCGCCGGCGCTGACGAGACTATTGGCGGGCGCCCCGGCCGGGAACATCTCTCGCATGCGTGGAAAATTTCTGTCGATGGGAAATTTCTCCGCCGAGTCGGGAATGTCGCCGTCGATGTTGGGCTTCAGCGCGCGCCGAATGGCGGCCGCGTCGAAGGAGAGCCCCGTCAGCGCTTGCGTGCGCGCGATCATCCAGATCAGCGCAATGTCGGAAAGTCCCGCTTCCGGATAGCCGCCGCCGACGTTGCAATGGACCCCCGGAAACCAGTTCTGCTCGATGTTCTTTGGATGCGGCTCTCCCTTCTTCACCGTCCAGAAGGTTGGCGTAAACGGACGGCGGCGTTCGTCGACGCCGATCGCGTGCAGCGCGTGGTCAACATGCGCCCCGAGCTGGGTGTCCTCGAACCCGCCGAACGCCATCAGCGTGACGTAGCGACCGAGCGGGGCGAGTCCGCTGAACCCCGCCGGCACCCCGTAGGAGCCGACCGTGTCGAAGACGCCGAGCAGCTTGATGCGGTTGTTCGTCTGAATGTCGGGGCCGCTTGGCGGCGCGCCCGACCGGGAGGCCTTTTTCGCGCTCTTGTTGGTGCGCGCGATGCCGAAGATGCTTTTGTCTCGGGTCTTTCGGATGCCGCAGTCGCCGATCAGCCCGGCCAAGGCGCGGGCGGCATAGGCGCCGCGCGAAAATCCATAAATGTATAGCTCCTGATCGTCGCGATAACTGTCGACGACCCAGTTGTAGGCGTCCTGCACGATGGTCCGCAGGCCGAGGCCCGCGGCGCCGCCGACGATCTTGAATCCTTCGGCGCCGACGCCCGAGAAGTAGCGGACATTCTGTTCGACGCCGTCCGCGCCGTTCGGAGGGATGAGCCTTTCGGCGACTTTCTCCTCCCAGGACTTCTTGCAGATGCTGGTGAAATCGCGCGGCGTGTTCCATGTGCCGTCGAGCAAGACAATGTTGCGAATCATTTTTTCCTCCAGCAACGCGCGCTGCCTAAACAATTGCGGACAAAAAGCGTCAGGGCGCTTTGCGATGCTGACGGGCTTGGGCGGCGTCGGCAAGCGAAGAGGAAAATGTTGCCCCAGACGGGCGCCCGCCGCTATGAGGAGCGAAACTTCAGTCAAGCATTGGAGAAACGGATGCGCGCAGGTTTGCTTTTCTTGGCCGCATGCGCCGCGGCTGGCCTCGCCGGCTGCAACGCCGCGCGCCAACCCCAGATCGTTTCTCCGGGACCCGCGGGCCCGCCGCCGGCGCGGATGGGCGAAGCGCCTCCGCCGGACGCCCCGGGCTGCGCCGGCGCCGTGGCGCGCTATCGCTCCGTCATCGACAATGATCTCGCGATGGGTCACGTCAACAAGAGCGTCTATGCCCAGATCTCGAATGAGATCGGCGAGGCGGCGTCAGCCTGCGCCAGCGGCCAGGACGGCCGCGCGCTCTCCTTGCTGCGCGCGTCGAAATCGCGTCACGGCTATCCGGGGTAGGGCGCGCATGCCTGCGACATCAGCTTGGAAGCGATCCAGATTAGATTGATTGACCTCATGTTTTGGGCTTCTTACTTTCGATGTGGACGCGGCGGACCCTCGGCGCGCAGCGAACTCGGGAGATGCGGTTTTTGAAGCGCGACCATTTTACGGGGGTCCTCGTGGCCTCGGCCTTGGGCATGTCCGGCGCCGCAGCGGCTGAGAACGGCTTCACGCTCACGATCAAGGATCACCGCTTCGAACCGGCCGAACTTCGCGTTCCAGCCAATCAGCCGGCGACGCTGACCGTGAAAAACCTCGACGGCACGCCCGAAGAGTTTGAAAGCAAGAGCCTGCGGATCGAGAAGGTGATCCCCGGCAACAGCGAGGCGACCTTCACGCTTCGGCCGCTGAAGGCCGGGCGCTACAAATTCGTGGGCGAATTCCACGAAGACGCCGCCAAGGGCGAGGTCATCGCGGAATAGGCATGCTCGGCGCCCTCATCATCGTCTTTCGCGAGGCCATCGAGGCGGGTCTCATCGTAGGCATCGTTCTCGCCGTCACTCGCGGCGTGACGGGCTCGCGCGGCTTCGTCGCGGTCGGCGTCGGGCTGGGCGCGGTGGGCGCGATCATTGTCGCCGCTTTCGCTGATCGGCTCTCGCAAGCCTTCGCCGGAAGCGGCCAGGAGCTCTTCAACGCGGCGATCCTGGCGATCGCGGTCGTGATGCTCGTCTGGCACAACATCTGGATGGCGCAGCACGGGCGCGAGCTGGCGCAGAACCTTTCCGACGTCGGGCGGGCGGTCGCGCGCGGCGACGAGACGCTCTACGCGCTGACCGCCGTCGTCGGACTGGCGGTGCTGCGCGAAGGCGCCGAGGTGGCGCTGTTTCTTTACGGCATTCTCGCCTCGGGCGAATCCGGCTGGGACGTCTTCGCCGGCGGACTCGCCGGACTGGCGCTTGGCGCCGCGACGAGCGTCGCGACCTTCTATGGCCTCGTCTCCATTCCGCCGCGCCGGCTGTTTGCCGTAACCACTTGGCTCATCTCGCTGCTCGCCGCGGGGCTCGCGGCGCAATGCGTCGCTTTTCTGCAGCAGGCGGGCTTCGTGACGGCGCTCTCCGACACCGCCTGGGACACGTCATGGATCTTGTCGGATAAGAGCATCGTCGGCAGGGTGCTGCACACGCTGATCGGCTACGCCGACCAGCCTTCAGGCATGCAAGTCGCGGTTTATCTGGCGACGCTCGCCGCTATCGTCGGCGCCACGAAATTTTTCGCCGCGCGGCCGCCCTCAGCCCCGGTGCGCGCTCCGGCGGAGTAGCGTCTGGCCGGTCCGCGAGCGCGGCAATCGTCCGCTCTCAGCCCCCGCCGAAGAGCTGCTCGAACACGCTTCTTTCTGTTGCGCCGCGCGTTTGCCGCGGCCGTTCGATCGAGCCGACCGTCGGGATGTCTTCGGGCGGCAGAAGATCGTCGATCGCGCGCGGCGCCGACGGCGGGTTGCGCGGCGCGGGCGACGCCGTCGCTAAAGGGGCTCGTTCGGGCGAGTCGCCGGGGATCGGCGCGGGCGGGCGCGGCGCCGTTCGCGCGGCTTGCGGGCGGGGCGCGGGCCTCGACTCCCCGGTGAACAGGCCGATGAGGTCATCCATTGGCTTGGCGATCTCTTCGGGGAGCGCAATCGTTTCCGACCGCCAGGCGCCAGAGGGCAGGCCAGCGACCGGCTGCCCCTTCAAGGCGACGCTCATGAAGCGGCTCCATATTTCGACAGGCAGATTGCCCCCCGAGGCCTTTTTGGTCGGCGAATTGTCATCATTGCCGAGCCAGACGCCTGCGACCAGCCGGCCCGTGTAGCCGACGAACCAGGCGTCGCGGAAATCCTGGCTCGTGCCGGTTTTGCCCGCGGCCTCCCAGCCCGGAAGCTCGGCCTTGCGGGCTGTGCCGGTGAGCAGCGTCTCCCGCAGCATATCGTTCATCATCGCCACATATTGCGGGGCGATGACGCGCCCGAACGAGGCGTTCTTGCGCTGATAGAGAGTCTTGCCGGCGGCGGTCTTCACCTTGAGAATGACATGCGGCTGGACGCCGATCCCGCCATTGGCGAAGGGCGTATAGGCGGCGACGAGTTCGAGCGGCGTCACCTCGGACGTGCCGAGCGCGATCGAAGCGTTCGCCTGCAGGTCGGACTGGATGCCGAGGCGATGCGCGGTCTTCGCCACGGCCTTGGGGCCGACTTCGAGGCCCACGCGCACGGCGACGGTGTTGAGCGACAGCGACAGCGCCTTGGTGAGGGTGACGGGTCCAAGATATTGATGGCTGTAGTTTTCCGGCCGCCAGCCTTTGACGTCGAGCGGGCCGTCTTCGCGCACGGACTCAGGGGTCAGCCCCTGTTCGAGCCCCGTCAGATAAACAAAGGGCTTGAAGGCTGAGCCTGGCTGGCGTTTCGCCGAGACGGCGCGATTGAACTGACTTTCCGCATAGTTCCGACCGCCCACGAGCGCCCGAATGGCGCCGGTCGGGTCGAGCGCGACCAGCGCCCCTTGGGAGACGCCGAATTTCGGCCCCTTCTCGTCGAGCTCCTGCTTGAGCGCGCCTTCCGCCGCCATCTCCATGCGAGCGTCGATCGTCGTCGTCACGACGATATCCTGGTCGATCGCCCCGATCGTGTCGGCGAGCATGTCCATCACATAGTCGGCGGCGTAATTGATCGACCCGGTGCCGATGTCGCTCCGCGCGCGCGCGGAATGCGCCAGCGCCGTCGTCGCCATCGGCTCGGTGATGTGGCCTTCCTGCGCCATGGCCGCGATCACCTGCGCCGCGCGCTCGGCCGCGCCCTCCGGATTGCGATCCGGCGCCAGCTTGCTCGGCGCCTTCATCAACCCGGCGAGGATGGCGGCTTCAGATAGGGTGATGGTCTTTGCGTCATGCCCGAAATAGCGCTCGGCCGCAGCCTCGACGCCATAGGCGCCCGAGCCGAAATACACGCGGTTGAGATAGAGCTCGAGGATCTGATCCTTGGAATATTTGTGCTCGAGCCAGAGCGCGAGGATCGCCTCCTGGATCTTGCGCGAGATCGTGCGCTCCTGGGTCAGGAACAGGTTCTTGGCGAGCTGCTGCGTCAGGGTCGAGCCGCCCTGCATGCCGCCGCGGCCCGTGACGTTGCGGACGATGGCGCGGCCGATGCCGATCGGATCGACGCCCCAGTGCGAATAGAAGCGGCGATCCTCGATGGCGATGAACGCCTTCGGCACATAGGGCGGCAGATCCGCGAGCCGGATCGCCGCGCCGCCCGTGTCGCCGCGGTTGGCGAGGAGCTCGCCGGTCGCGTCGAGGATGGCGATATTGGGCGGGCGCTTGGGCACCGCGAGCTGATCGATCGGCGGCAGTCGCGATCCGTAATAGACTGCGAGGCCGCCTCCGGCGATGGCGCCCCAGAGCGCCAGCGTGAAGCTCCAATAGATGAGCGCGCCAAAGAGCGAGCGGGAATGTCGGCGCGGCTTCGCGCGGGCGCGCGGGCGGGGCGGCGGACGGCGCTCGGCGCGCAATTCGCCGTCATCATCGTCGTCGAACCGCGGTTCGCGACGCTTATCGCTGCGCGCCATCGGATACTCGCCTGTCGCCGCCGCACGGCTTGAAATGCCTGGTGAAGCGTAACGAAGGCCGTTTAAGGGCCGGTTAAGGGCGGTTTCGCTCCGAAGTAGAATCTATGGGACAAAGAAGTCCTAAGCCTCACCCGCCCTTGCGCTTCCAGCGCCGCCGCGCGAAAGTCTTCGCCCCGGCGCGGCGGCCTGCCGCGCCGCAATAATATCGGACGGATTTCCCGGCGATGAAGGTCACGATTGAGAGAGCGGCGCTGTTGCGGGCGCTCGGCCATGTTCACCGCGTGGTGGAGCGGCGCACGACCATTCCGATCCTGGCCAATGTGCTGCTGTCCGCCAAGGACGGGGCGCTGACGCTCAAGGCCACCGATCTCGATCTCGAAATCACCGAGAAGACCCCGGCGGAGGTCTCCCAACCGGGCGCGACGACCCTGCCGGCGCATACGCTCTACGACATCGTGCGCAAACTGCCGGAGGGCGCGCAAGTCTCTTTGGAGGCGACCGGCGACGCCGGCCAGCTGACGCTGCGCTCCGGACGTTCGCGGTTCAACCTCTCCAGCCTTCCCGAGAGCGATTTTCCCGACGTGACCTCCGGCGACTTCAGCCACAAGTTCACGCTCCCGCCCGCGGACCTCAAGCGACTCATCGAAAAGACCCAGTTCGCCATCTCCTCCGAAGAGACGCGCTATTATCTCAACGGCATCTATCTCCACGCGCTTGACGTGGAGGGCCGGCCGATGCTCCGGGCCGTCGCCACCGACGGCCATCGTCTGGCGCGGCTGGAGCTCCCCGCTCCAGAAGGCAGCGCCGGGATGCCGGGAATCATCCTGCCGCGCAAGGCCGTCACCGAAGTGATGCGTCTCATCGAGGACGCGCAGGGCGACGTTTCAGTCGAGCTTTCGATCAATAAGATGCGCTTCACCTTCGGCGACGCGCTGCTGACGACGAAACTGATCGACGGGACGTTCCCCGATTACGGGCGCGTCATTCCCGCCGGCAACGACAAGCGGCTCACAGTCGAGCGCGACGTCTTCGCCAAGGCCGTCGATCGCGTCTCGACCATTTCCTCGGAGCGCGGCCGCGCCGTCAAACTCGCGCTCTCGGAAGGCAAGCTCGTGCTGTCCGTCACCAATCCGGACCAGGGCTCGGCGGTCGAGGAACTCGAAGCCGACTATGACGGGCCGCCGCTCGATATCGGCTTCAACGCCCGCTACCTCCTGGACATCACCCAGCAGCTCGACAGCGACACCGCGCTCTTCAAGCTCGCCGACCCCGGCTCGCCGACGCTGGTGCAGGACCGCGACGGGGCGACGGCGCTCTATGTCCTGATGCCGATGCGCGTTTAAGTCTCGGAACGACGCCTTTAAGTCTTGGAGAGACGCGTTTCGCCCGCTAGGGTCGGTGCGTGCTCGTTGAATTCCCTCGCCTCTGGCCGTGGCTTCTCGCCTGTTTCGCCATCGGCGCCGCCGCCGGGGCGTTGACTCGGCGCGCGCCCGAAAATGGCCTCGTCGCCCGCTGGCTGGTGTGGACCGCGCTCGCGTTCGGCATCGGCGTGCTTCTCGTCCGTCTCGGCGCGCTCGCCGCCGCCGCGCCTTTCGTCGAGAGCGCGCTCGCAGCCTACGCCGTCTTGATCATCGGCGCCGCGCTTGGCGCGTTGGCGCGGCATCGGTCGATTTGGGCGCATGAGGGCTGGGCCGTCGGGCTGGTCGCCGCAGCGCTGCTCTGGGTCGGCGCGATCGTGATCGACCAGTCCGACCCTGAAGAGCGTCGCCGCTTCGCCGCGCCGACAAAAAGCGCGGACGCCGACATGCCGCCGGCGTCTTCCCGGCTCGCCGATGACACGCCGGCCCCGGTTCCCGCCGCGCTTGCGTCCGGCGGCATGACATTGGCCGATTGCCAAACGGCGCTCGAACAATCGTCGACGCCAGGCGAACTCGCCTTTCCCAAAGGCGGCGCGCGGCTCACGTCTTCGTCGGCGCGCGCGCTCGACAAGGCGGCGGCGGTCATCCGCCGTTGCCCGGAACATGCGACGATCGAGGTTCGGGGGCATGTGCGCGGTTCCGCCGCCAGAGCGCAGAATGACGCGCTGGCGCACCAGCGCGCGCTGACGGCGGCCGGCTATCTCGAACGTCAGGGCCTTGGCGGGCGCCGACTCGTCGCATCTCCCGGCGAGCCGGATCAGGCGGAAAACCGCGCCCTCACATTTGAGGTTCGATAAGCCGCTCTCGGCGCCGCAACTTCAGGCGCCGGCGCGATGCGGTAGCGCTAAAACCAGTTTCTACTTAAACAACGGCCTTAAGAGACATGGCTGCGACGGCGGACGCCGTCCGTCACGAAAGGATCGCCTTGAACGCTTTCGACCCGCCCGAGGCCGCGCGTAAGGCCGTCGTCGCCGGGCTGCGCGACGACGTGCAGCGGCGTCTTACTTATACGCTCGGCAAGGACAACGCCGACGCCAGTCCGCGCGACTGGTTCGTCGCGACCGCGCTGGCGACCCGCGACCGGCTGGTTCCTTCGTGGCTCGCGTCGACGAAGCGCAATTATCAGGAAGACCGGCGGCGCGTTTATTATCTCTCGCTCGAATTTCTCATTGGCCGGCTGCTCATCGACGCGCTGACCAATCTCGGCTTGACCGAGGCGATGCGCGACGCGCTCGCCGAACTTGGCGTCGACCTCGACATGCTGCGCGCGCTGGAGCCCGATGCGGCGCTCGGCAATGGCGGGCTTGGGCGTCTCGCCGCCTGTTTCATGGACAGCATGGCGACGCTGGAAATCGCCGCCATGGGATACGGCATTCGCTACGACCATGGCCTGTTTCGGCAAACCATCAAGGACGGCTGGCAGCACGAATATCCTGAAGATTGGCTCGCCTTCGGCAATTCCTGGCAGTTCCCGCGGCCCGAAATCACCTATGACGTCGGCTTCTTCGGCCATGTCGAAAGCTCCCGCCTCGCCGACGGTATGCTGGCGCATGTCTGGCGCCCCGGCGAAACCATCGTCGCCGTCGCCTATGACACGCCGGTCGTCGGGTGGCGCGGCAAACATGTCAACACGCTGCGGCTATGGTCGGCGAGAGCGCCTGACGCGCTGCGCCTCGACGCCTTCAACCAGGGCGATCATGTGGGGGCGCAATCGGAGCAGGCGCGCGCCGAGGCGATCTCGAAAGTCCTTTATCCCGGCGATTCGACGCCTGCGGGGCAGGAGCTGCGGCTGCGCCAGGAATATTTCTTCACCTCAGCCTCGCTGCAGGATCTGATCCGTCGTCACCTGAGGCAGACCGGCGACATCCACAGACTCGCCGAAAAGGTGGCGATCCAGCTCAATGACACGCATCCGGCGATCGGCGTCGCCGAGCTGATGCGGCTGCTCGTCGACGTCCACGGCGTCGAGTGGAAGGAGGCTTGGCGCATCACCCAGGCGACCTTCTCCTACACCAATCACACGCTCTTGCCGGAAGCGCTCGAAACCTGGCCGGTGCAGCTGATGGAGCGGCTGCTGCCGCGCCACATGCAGATCATCTATCTCATCAACGCCATGCATCTCGACGCGCTGCGCGAGAAGGGCGTGAGCGACGCGGCGACGCTTTCCTCAGTGTCGCTCATCGACGAGCGTAACGGACGGCATGTCCGCATGGGTCATCTGGCGTTTCTGGGTTCGCATAAGGTGAATGGCGTCTCGGCGCTGCATAGCGCGCTGGTCAAGGAGACGGTGTTCAAGGATTTCAATCGGCTCTATCCGGACCGCATCGTCAACAAGACGAATGGCGTCACCTTCCGCCGCTGGCTGCTCGAGGCCAATCCGCCGCTGTCGCGATTGCTCAGGGACACGATCGGCCCTGGCGTTTTCGATGAGCCGGAGCGGCTGATCGAGCTCGAGAAATTCGCCGACGACGCCGAGTTCCAGAACCGATTTGCGGCGGCCAAGCGCGAAAACAAGGCGCGTCTCGCCGCGACGGTCTTCGAGCGCGTCGGCGTCAGGATCGATCCCGCGGCGCTCTTTGACGCGCAGATCAAGCGCATCCATGAATATAAGCGCCAGCTTTTGAACATCCTTGACGCCGTCGCGCTCTATCAGGACATCATCGCGCAGCCTGGGCGCGAATTTTCGCCGCGGGTGAAGATCTTCGCCGGCAAGGCGGCGGCGAGCTATCATCAGGCCAAGCTCATCATCAAGCTCGCCAACGATGTGGCGAAGGTCGTGAACGCCGACCCGGCGACGCGCGGGCTTTTAAAGATCGTGTTCCTGCCGAATTACAATGTGAGCCTCGCCGAGACGATCATTCCCGCGACTGATCTTTCGGAGCAGATCTCGACCGCCGGCATGGAGGCGTCCGGCACCGGCAATATGAAATTCGCGCTCAATGGCGCGCTCACCATCGGCACGCTGGACGGCGCCAATGTCGAAATCAGGGAGCGCGTCGGCGACGACAATATTTTCATCTTCGGGCTCACGGCGCATGAAGTGGAGCAAAGCCGCGCGAAGGGCATCGACGCGCGCGAAACCATCGCCGCCAGTCCGCGTCTCGCCGAGGCGCTGCGAGCCATCGCCGCCGGCGTTTTTTCGCCCGACGATCCGCACCGCTACGCGCAGCTTGTCGATACGCTCACCTATTACGACCACTTCCTCGTCGCCAAGGACTTCGACGCCTATTGGGAGGCGCAGCGGCGGGTCGACGCCCGCTGGCGGGACCAGAAGGCGTGGCGGCGGTCGAGCATTCTCAACACGGCGCGGGTGGCGTGGTTTTCCTCCGACCGCACGATCCGCGAATATGCGCAAGAGATCTGGAATGTCGAGGTGTGAGGAAGACTGCGTCATTGCGAGCAAAGCGAAGTAATCATCGTTTGATCTTATCTGGATTGCTTCGTCGCTGCGCTCCTCGCAATGACGAAATGAATGCGCCTTTAAGGACGATAGGGTGACAAAAGCCGACTGGCGCGCTTCCGCAAACGACATCGACGCCATCCTCGGCGCGCGCCATGCCGACCCCTTCGCCGTGCTCGGCCTGCATGAAACGCCCGCAGGCTACGTGATCCGCGCGTTCGTTCCAGGCGCGGCGAGCGTGGAGGCGGTTGCGCCGGACGGCGGCGTGATCGCGCCGCTGGGCCGCGTTCACGCGGATGGCTTCTTTGAAGGGGTGACGCCGCTGAAGGCGCGCGCGCCCTATCGCCTTGTCGCCTCTCACGACGCGGCGCGATGGGAATTCGCCGACCCTTACGCCTTTTCGCCGGTTCTGGGCGCGACGGACGACCATCTGCTCGTCGAAGGCGAACATCAGAAGCTGTATGAAAAGCTCGGCGCGCATGTGCTGACCCATCAGAGCGTTGAAGGAACGCATTTCGCCGTCTGGGCGCCGAACGCCAGGCGCGTCTCCGTCGTCGGCGACTTCAACCAATGGGACGGGCGACGCGCGCAGATGCGCAAGCGGATCGACAGCGGCGTCTGGGAGATCTTCATTCCCGGAGTCGGCGCCGGGGCGAATTACAAATATGAAATCATCGGGCGCCATGGCGAACTCTTGCCGCTCAAAGCCGATCCGCTCGGCTTCGAGGCGGAGCTGCGCCCCTCGACCGCTTCCGTCGTCGCGTCGAACGCGCCCTATCGCTGGGGCGACGAGATTCACATGCGCGAGCGGGCCAAATTTGACCCGCGACGTTCGCCGATATCGATTTATGAAGTTCATCTCCCTTCGTGGCGACGCGGCGAAGACGGGCGCTTCCTGACCTATGACGAGCTCGCCGATCAGCTCGTGCCCTATGTTGTCGATCTCGGCTTCACGCACATCGAGCTGATGCCGATCAACGAGCATCCGCTCGACGCCTCCTGGGGCTATCAGCCGATCGGACTTTTTGCGCCGACGCGCCGGCATGGCGATTCTTATGGCTTTCGCCGCTTCGTCGACCGCGCCCATCAGGCGGGCCTCAGCGTCATTCTCGACTGGGTGCCGGCGCATTTTCCGACCGACCAACATGGCCTCGCGCAATTCGACGGCGGACCGCTCTATGAGCATGCCGATCCCAAGCGCGGTTTTCATCCCGACTGGAATACCGCGATCTATGATTACGGGCGCCGCGAAGTGGCGAATTTTCTCATCGCCAGCGCGCTCTACTGGCTCGACCGCTTCCACATCGACGGGCTGCGCGTCGACGCCGTCGCCTCGATGCTCTATCTCGATTATTCGCGTAAAGAAGGCGAATGGGCGCCCAATCCCGACGGCTCCAACGACAATCGCGACGCCGTCGCCTTTCTTCAAAGGTTCAATGAACGCGTCTATGCGCTTTATCCCCGCGTCGTGACGATCGCCGAGGAATCGACCGCCTGGGGCGGCGTCACGCGGCCGACATATGCGGGCGGACTTGGCTTCGGGTTCAAATGGAACATGGGGTGGATGAACGATACGCTGCGCTATCTCTCGTCCGACCCCGTCCATCGCAAATGGCGCCACAACGAGCTGACCTTCGGCCTGCTCTACGCCTTCACCGAGAATTTCGTGCTGCCGATCTCCCATGACGAGGTCGTGCACGGCAAGGGCGCGGTCGTCGGCAAAATCCCCGGCGACGAATGGCGCCGCTTCGCGACTGCCCGCGCCTATTACGGATTCATGTGGGGTCATCCCGGCAAGAAGCTCCTGTTCATGGGCCAGGAATTCGGCCAGACCAGCGAGTGGAACGACGCAAGCGGACTCGACTGGCGCCTGCTCGAGTTTTCGCCGCATCGCGGACTTCAAGCCTTTATCCGCGACCTCAATCGAATCTATCGCGATCACGAAGCGCTTTATGCGCGCGACTGCGAGGCCGAAGGCTTTCAGTGGATCGTCGCCGACGACGCCGAGAGCTCGACATTCGCCTTCGCGCGGTTCGGCGCGGATCGGTCCCGCGCGATCGTCGTCGTATCGAATTTCACGCCGGTGACTCGCAGCGCCTATCGGCTCGGCTTGCCGCGCGCGGGACGCTGGCGCGAACTCGTCAATTCCGACGCTGCCGTCTATGGCGGCTCCGGGCTTGGCAATCTCGGCGCCATTCAAGCGCGCGCCGAAGCGTTCCGCGACTTTCCGGCGAGCGCCGACATTCTTCTGCCGCCGCTTTCGACTCTCTTCTTCGCATTCGAAAGCGATGCTCTACAATAAGCGGCGAATCGCGCCGCCGTCGATGGGAACTGGCGATGTCCGCCTTTGAAAATCCGCCCCTTGCGCGCCACGCCATGGCCTATGTGCTCGCCGGCGGCCGCGGCGCGCGGCTAATGGAATTGACCGACAGACGCGCCAAGCCCGCGGTTTATTTCGGCGGCAAGTCGCGCATCATCGACTTTGCTCTGTCCAATGCGCTCAACTCAGGCATCAGACGCATTTGCGTGGCGACGCAGTACAAGGCGCACAGCCTCATCCGCCACCTGCAGCGCGGCTGGAGCTTTTTTCGCACCGAGCGAAACGAGAGCTTCGACATTCTGCCGGCGAGCCAACGCGTATCCGAAGATCACTGGTATCTCGGGACGGCCGACGCGGTCTATCAGAACCTCGACATCGTCGAGAGCTATGATCCCAAATATATCGTGCTGCTCGCCGGCGATCACGTCTACAAGATGGATTACGAGCCCATGCTGCAGCAGCATGTGGACTCCGGCGCCGATGTGACGATTGGCTGTTTCGAGGTTCCGCGCGCGGAGGCGTCCAGTTTCGGCGTGATGCATGTCGACGACAACGATCGCATCATCTCCTTCATCGAAAAGCCGCGCGATCCGCCGGCGATGCCGGGACATCCCGATCGCGCGCTCGTCAGCATGGGCATCTATGTTTTCGAGGCGAAGTTTCTCTACGACCAATTGCGCCGCGACGCGGCGGACATGCGTTCGACGCATGACTTCGGGAAGGATTTGATTCCCTACATCGTCTCGCACGGCAAGGCGGTCGCGCATCATTTCGAGCGCTCCTGCGTGCGGGCGGCGAGCGAGCCCAACGCCTATTGGCGCGACGTCGGCACGGTGGACGCCTATTGGGCGGCCAACATCGATCTCACCGACTTCACGCCGCAGCTCGATCTATATGATCGCAACTGGCCGATCTGGACATATGCCGAAATCACCCCGCCGGCGAAATTCGTGCACGATCAGGTCGGACGGCGCGGACAGGCGCTGTCCTCGCTCGTCTCGGGCGGCTGCATCGTTTCCGGCTCGACGCTGCGCCGAACGCTGCTCTTTACCGGCGTGCGCGTGAATTCCTACGCCACTGTCGAGAACGCCGTCGTCCTGCCCTATGTCATCGTCGGGCGCTCGGCGCGACTCACCAATGTCGTGGTTGACCGCGGCGTGCAGATTCCGCAAGGTCTTGTCGTCGGGGAGGACCCGGAGTTCGACGCGGCGCGGTTCCGCCGCACCGAGGGCGGCGTCTGTCTCATCACCCAGCCGATGATCGACCGGCTCGACGCATGAGGCCAATGCGCGCGCTGGCCATCGCTTCGGAAATGACGCCTTTCGTCAAGACCGGCGGACTCGCCGATGTCGTCGGAGCGCTGCCGCATGCGCTCGCCGCCGAAAACATCGAGCTGCGCACGCTCATTCCGGGCTATCCCGACGTCCTCGCCACGCTGCGCGCGGGCGAAACGGTTCTTGCGTTCGACGATCTCTTTGGCGGGCCGGCGTGGATTCACGCGGCCTCCCATCATGGCGTGGTCATCTACACGCTCATCGCGCCGCATCTTTATGCGCGCGAAGGCGGGCTCTATACGGGGCCGGACGGCGCAGATTATCCCGACAACGCCTTCCGCTTCGCGGCGCTCGCCTGGGCCGGCGCGCAGATCGGACTCGGCGCGCTCGATGGATTTATGCCCGACGTCGTGCATGCGCATGACTGGCAGGCGGCGCTTGCGCCCGCCTATATGCATTACGCGGATCATCCGAGGCCGGCGACGATCGTCAGCATCCACAACATCGCCTTCCAGGGGCAATTCCCCAAAGAACAGTTGGGGCCGTTGCGATTGCCGTCGCGCGCTTTCGATATCGACGGCGTCGAATATTACGGCGCGATCGGCTTCTTGAAGGCCGGCCTGCAACTCGCCGACAGGATCACAACGGTGTCGCCAAGCTATGCGCGCGAGATCGAGACGCCGGAATTCGGCATGGGCCTTGAGGGCCTGTTGCGGGCGCGCGCGGATTGCGTCAGCGGCATATTGAACGGCGTCGATGAAGAGACGTGGGATCCGGCGACCGATGCGCATCTTGGAACGCGCTACGATCATTGGAGCCTGCCGTCGCGCGCCAGGAACAAAGCGGCTCTGCAGAAACGTCTGCGGCTGCGCGTCGAGCCCGACGCCTTTCTCATCGGCGTCGTCAGCCGGCTCTCCTGGCAGAAGGGCCTCGACCTGCTGCTCGAGGTTTTGCCACAGCTGATGCACGGCCGCGCGCAACTCGCGTTGCTCGGCGCCGGCGAGACGGCGCTCGAAGATGGGTTTGCGGCGGCGGAGGCGGCGCATCCAGGCCGCGTCGGCGTTCATATCGGCTATAGCGAAGAGCTTGCGCATATGATTCAGGCTGGTGCCGACGCCTTCCTCGTTCCGTCGCGCTTCGAGCCTTGCGGACTGACGCAGCTCTATGCGCTGCGCTACGGCGCGGTGCCGATCGTCTCGCGCGTCGGCGGTCTGAAAGATACGATCATCGACGCTAATGAAATGGCGCTGCAGGCCGACGTCGCGACCGGCCTGCAATTTTCGCCGACGACCGCAGAAGCGCTCGCCATCAGGCTGCGCGAGGCCGAGCGGCTCTTCGGCGATCCGGACATATGGCGCAAGATTCAGGTCAACGGCATGAGAACGGACGTCTCCTGGCGCAATCCCGCGCGCCGCTATGCGCAGCTCTTCGAGGACGCGGTCGCGGCGCGAGCCGGGTGATCGATACCGCGATGAGGCCCCCTCCCTGTCCCTCCCCCGCTTGCGCGGGAGAGGGAACCCCAACGATCAGCATTGCGCCTCATCTGCAATTCGCGCCGCGTCTCGCCCCCTCTCCCGCAAGCGAAGCGAAGCGGGGGAGGGATGGGGAGGGGGCATGAGCGGCCTCGCCGAAGGAACTCCAGAGCCGCTCGGCGTCACGCCGGACGCGAGCGGCGCGAATGTCGCCGTCTTCTCCGCGCATGCCGAAGCGATCGAGCTTTGTCTGTTCGATGACGCTGATGAAGAGATCGCTCGCATAAAATTGCCGGCGCGCAGCGGCGACGTTTTTCACGGCTACATCGAGGCCCTCAAAGAAGGCCAGCGCTATGGCTTTCGCGCTTATGGACCTGATGCGCCGCACGCCGGCCAACGCTTCAATCCGGCCAAACTGCTCGTCGACCCTTACGCGCGCGCGCTCGACCGCGCTTTCACGCTGCATCCGTCGCTCTTCGCCTATGGCGAGACGATGCACGCCGACAGCGCCGCGTATCTGCCGAAAGCGATCGTCACGAAGCCAGCCCCTGGGGAGTCGCCTCGGCCAAAGCATCCCTGGCGCGATACCATCATCTACGAGCTTCACGTCAAGGGTTTCACGGCGCTCCATCCCGACGTTCCGCAACATCTGCGCGGGACGTTCGCCGGTCTCGCGCATGAGGCGGCGATCGCGCATCTGAAGCGGCTTGGCGTCACGACGTTGGAGCTTTTGCCTTGCGCGGCGTGGATCGACGAACGCCATTTGCCGCCGCTCGGGCTTTCCAATTACTGGGGCTACAATCCCATCGCCATGATGGCCCCCGACCCGCGTCTTGCGCCGGGCGGCTGGCGCGAAGTGCGGGAAGCTGTCGGCAGGCTTCACGACGCTGGGCTCGAAGTCATTGTCGACGTCGTGTTCAACCATACCGGCGAAAGCGACGAATTCGGGCCGACCATCTCTTTCCGGGGGCTCGACAACGCCAGCTATTACCGGCTCGCGGCCGACGGCGCGCATTATGTGAACGATTCCGGCTGCGGCAATGTTCTCGCCTGCGATCGCGCGCCTGTCGTGCGGCTCATCATGGATGCGCTGCGCGCCTGGTCGTTCTATGGGGGCGTCGATGGCTTTCGCTTCGATCTCGCCACGACGCTTGCGCGTGGCTCCTCGGGTTTCGATCGCGACGCGCCATTGCTTTCGGCGCTTCTGCAAGACCCACTATTGCGGGAGTTGAAGCTCATCGCCGAACCCTGGGATCTCGGCCCCGGCGGCTATCGGCTTGGCGAGTTTCCCGCGCCTTTCGCCGAATGGAACGATCGCTACAAGGAGGGGGCTCGACGCTTCTGGCGCGGGGACTCCTGCGGCGTCGCGGAACTCGCGACCCGCTTTTCCGGCTCGCAGGACGTGTTTGCGCGCAGGCGCCCGTCCCGCAGCGTCAATTTCATTACGGCGCATGACGGCTTCACGCTGCGCGATCTTGCCTCTTACGCGCATAAGCACAATGAAGCGAATGGCGAAGAGAACCGCGACGGCACCGACCACAATCTCTCCTGGAACAATGGCGTCGAAGGCGAGAGCGAAGACACGGCGATCATTGCAGCGCGCAAGCGGGACGCGCACAATCTGCTCGCGACGCTGCTTTTCTCGCGCGGAACGCCGATGCTCGCCATGGGTTCGGAGTTGGGTCAGACGCAGGCCGGCAATAATAACGCCTATGCGCAGGACAACGCGCTTTCATGGATCGATTGGGCGTGCGCCGACGAAGAACTGATCGAGACCACGGCGAAGCTCATCGCGCTGCGCAAGCGTCATGCGGCCTTGCGCGAAGACCGTTTTCTCGACGGCGCGCCGCATGACGCGACGCTCATTCCAGATATCGAATGGCTGCGTCCGGATGGCGCGCCAATGCGCGAAGAGGACTGGCGCAACGGCGAGGCGCAAACGCTCATCGCCGCGCTTTATATGGAGGGCGATCGCGTCATCGTCATTCTACATCGCGGAGCGGATGCGATCATCGCGCAGACGCCGCCCGCCCGAGACAATCATAGCTGGAGATTGGCGTTCAGTTCAGCGAAGGACGACGCGAGGGAGGATATGGAAGGACGCGTCTTTGTCGCGCCGCGCTCCGCCGCGCTTCTCGTGGAAGAGAAAGGCGCACAGCGCCGGTCTTCCATCGCTGCGTCAGAGGAGGTCCTGTCGCGTCTCGCCGAGGCGGCAGGCGTCGAAAGACAGTGGCGGGACGTCGACGGCGGGCTGCACGACGTTCCCCGCGAGACCGTCTGCGGGCTGCTAGCGCAGCTCGGCTTGCCGGCAAATACGCTCGGTGACGCGCGCGCGAGTCTCGCGCGTCTTTCAGACGACCGCGAGAGACGCGCGTTGCCGGCGAGCCTTTCGGCGAAGGAGGGCGAGCCTTATACGCTGCGGCTCGGTGCGTTCGCAGGCCGCACGCCAAGCTGGATCGTTGTTACGCACGAAGATGGAAGCTATTCGCGCATCGCCCTGCGCGGGGAGAACGCCGCGCCTGTCACATGGCGCGGACTGGATGGGCGGCGCTGCGACGGCGTTGAAGCGGCGCTGCCGGCGCTGCCCGTTGGCCGTCACCAACTCTCGCTCGACAGCGGCGAAGTCTGTGCTCTCACCGTTGCGCCGTCGCGCTGCTATCTGCCAGATGACGCGCGCTGCGAATTTGGCCTCTCGGCGCAGCTCTATTCCGTGCGCCGCGAGGGTGATCAGGGGATCGGCGACTTCTCGACGCTTAGCGAACTCGCCCGCGCCGGCGCCAAGGCCGGCGCAGCGCTCATCGCCATCAATCCGCTGCACGCGCTGTTTGCGCAGGATCGCACGCGCGTCAGTCCGTATTATCCTTCGGACCGGCGGTTCCTCGATCCGCTCTACATCGATGTGACTGAGCTGGGACACATGCTCGGCGCGCCGATGGATATCGACGAGAACATCGCGGCGGCTCTTAGCGCCGCCGCGGATGTCGACTATCCGGGCGTGCATGCGCTGAAGACGGCGGCCCTCGAACGCGCTTTCGAGATCTTCCTTGATCTCTCGCGGCGCCAGCCTGACGCCGCGCTCGTCATTTCATTCGCGCGCTTTGTCGCCGAGGGCGGGGCGGCGCTCGCGCGTTTCTGCCAGTTCGAGGCGATCAGCGAAGCCCGCAACGGCCAAAGCTGGCGGATATGGCCGGAAGAGCTGCGGGAGGCGCGCGATGCGGCGCTCGCCGCCTTCGCGGGCGAACATGCGACGCGCATCCAATTTCACCAGTTTCTGCAATGGCTCGCAGATGCGCAATTTGCGCGATCGGCGCAGGATGCGCGCGTAGCGGGACTCTCGCTCGGCTTCTGCCGCGATCTCGCCATCGGCGCCGCGCCTGACGGCGCCGAGAGCTGGAGTCGCGCAGGGCGTTTCGTGGACGGCTTTTCGATCGGCGCGCCGCCCGACGCCTTCAGTCTGGATGGCCAGAACTGGGGATTGCCGGCGCCAAATCCGATCGACATGGAGAAAAGCGGCGGCGCCGATTTCGCGGAGCTGCTACGCGCCAACATGCGCCACGCGGGCGCGCTGCGCATCGATCACGTCATGGGCCTGGCGCGGCTTTTCGTCATTCCGGACGGCGAAAAGCCCGCCGCCGGCGCCTATGTCAACTACCCGTTCGAGACCTTGATGGGTCAGCTCGCGCTCGAAAGCCGACGCGCGCAATGCATCGTCGTCGGCGAAGATCTCGGCACGGCGCCGTGGGGCTTTCGCGAGCGCATCGCGCGCGCCGACGTGCTGAGCTACCGTGTTTTATGGTTTGAACGTTCGGAGCAAGCCTTCGCGCCGCCGAACCTCTATCCGAAAGAAGCCATGGCCTGCGTCTCGACGCATGATCTGCCGACGATCGAAGGCTGGTGGGCGGCGGCGGACATCGCCGAGAAGGAAGCCTTAGGCCTCATCGCGCCCGACACGGCTAAATCCGCCCGCGCCGCGCGCCTTGCGGAAAAAGACGCGCTACTCGATGCGCTTCGCGCGCAGGCGCTGATCGACGATGGGCGCCGCTCATCCAGCGCCTTCGACGACGCATTGGCTTGGGCGCTCCATGCCTTCATCGCACGCACGCCGGCTTTGCTCGCCATGGCGCAACTCGACGACATCGCAGCGGAAACTTATGCGATCAATTTGCCGGGCACCGATCGCGAACGTTCGAATTGGCGACGCAGACTGCCAAAATCGATCGACGCACTCGTTGATTCGCGCCGCGCGCGCGCGATCCTCGCCGGGCTTTGCCGCAATGTGGACGCGATTTCCGGGGCATATCGGCCTCCGGGCGAAATTGATGCCGCGGACGGACATGAGCGTTTCGAGCATGGCGGGTAACGAAGCCACCGAGCGCGGGCTCATCTCTGCGGCGCTCTTTGCGATTTCTGTCGCATTTTCCGCGCATGCCGAACAACAAGGTCCGGAAGCAAAAGACATTTCGTCGAAGCAGCAAGAATTGCGCGGCGTCGAAGACACGATGGGCGCGGCGCAGGAACGCGCGCGTCGACTCGAAGAGCAGTTGATCGATCACGCCGCCGCACGCGAGAGGCTGAATGGCGCGCTCATCGAAGCGACGCAGCGACTGCAGGAGACGGAAGGGCGCGCGGCTGAAATCGAAGAGCGGCTTTCGCTGCTCACCGGGAACGAGCGGAAGATCGTCTCATCGCTCGAAGGCCGCCGCGGATTGATCATGGAAATTCTTACCGTCCTGCAGCGGATGGGCCGTAAGCCGCCGCCGGCGCTGATGGCGCGCCCCAATGAGATTCTCGAGGCCGTCCGGGCCTCGCTCGCGCTCGGCGCCGTGCTGCCGCAAATGCGCGCCGAAGCGCGGCAACTTCAGCACGATCTATCGGAGCTCGAGCAGGTGCGCGACGGCGCTCGGCGCGAGCGCGAACGCCTCGCAGAGCAACAAGCGAGCCTCGCCGCCCAGCGCGAACGGCTCGCGCCGATGATCGCCGAACGCCAGGACGCGCTTTCCGTTGCGCAAAGCGCCTTACAGCAGGAGACGGAGCGGTCGCGCGCGCTGGCGCAGCGCGCCACAAGCCTCAAGGACCTGATCACGCGCATGGAGGCGGACAGCGCGGCCGCGCGGCGCGCGGCGGAGGCGGCGCGCAAGGCTGACGACGAGCGCGCCAAGGCTCAAGCGAGGCTTTCCGAGCGAGAGCGGCTCAAAGCGTTGTCCGCGCCGTTCAAGGATCCGGCGCGGCTTGCGCCCGCCGTCGCCTTCCTTGATCTCAAAGGCCGGCTGCCGGCCCCGGCCGCGGGACTGGTGGTGCGACGATTCGGCGCGCCGGACGGATTTGGGGGCAAGGAGAAGGGCCTGTCGATCGCGGCGCGGGAAAATGCGGTGGTGACGGCGCCCTGCGACGGATGGATAGCTTTTTCAGGGCCTTATCGAAGTTATGGACAACTCTTGATCATTAATGCCGGCGGCGGTTATTATGTGGTCCTGGCCGGCATGAGTCGCACCAATGTTAACGTGGGACAGTTTGTTCTCGCAGGTGAGCCGATAGCCAGCATGGGAGACGGAGCCGCGCAGACCGCGGCGACCATCGCAATCGGCGCGAAACAACCCATTCTTTATGTTGAGTTCCGCAAGGACGGAGCGTCAATCGACTCGGGCCCATGGTGGGCAAAGTCAGACAGTCGGAAGGTCGGCGGATGATTCGCAAAACAGCCCTTATCGCCACAGGAATCGCAATTGGAGCGGGATGCGCCACGCTTGGCCAGCAGGCGCGCGCCGTCATCGGCGCCCCGGCTCAAGCCGCTTCCGCCGACACTTATAAGAACCTCAGCCTGTTTGGCGACGTGTTCGACAAGGTGCGCGCCGACTATGTCGAAAAGCCCGACGAGCAGAAGCTCGTGGAAAACGCCATCAACGGCATGCTGACGTCGCTCGATCCGCATTCGAGCTACCTTGACGCCAAGGCCTTCAAGGATATGCGGACACAGACAGAGGGCAAGTTCGGCGGCCTGGGCATCGAGGTCACGCAGGAAGATGGGCTCGTGAAGGTCGTCACCCCCATCGACGACACGCCCGCGTCCCGCGCCGGGATCATGTCCGGCGATCTCATCGGCGCCATCGACGACGAGACCGTGCAGGGCATGACCCTCAATCAGGCCGTCGACAAAATGCGCGGCGCAATCAACACGCCTGTCAAGCTGACGCTCTTCCGCGGCAAGAACAAGGACAAGGTCGAGGTCAAGCTGGTCCGCGCCGAGATCCACATCAAATCCGTGCGCTCGCATAAGCAGGGCGACGACATCGCCTATGTCCGCATTTCTCAGTTCAATGAGGAGACGGCGGAGGGCCTGCGCAACGCCATGGCCAAGGCGCAGCAGGAGATTCCGGCGGACAAGTTCAAAGGCTACATCCTCGATCTGCGCAACAATCCGGGCGGATTGCTGGATCAGTCGATCCAGGTCGTCAACTCCTTCATCGACAAGGGCGAGATCGTGTCGACGCGTGGCCGCAACGCCGATGAAACCCAGCGCTACAACGCCCGCGGCTCCGGCGATCTCTCAAAGGGCAAGCCGGTCGTCGTGCTGATCAATGGCGGTTCGGCCTCGGCTTCCGAAATCGTCGCGGGCGCCTTGCAGGATCATAAGCGCGCGACGCTGATCGGAACGCGCTCCTTCGGCAAAGGCAGCGTGCAGACGATCATTCCGCTCGGCGGCTCGAGCGGCGCGCTGCGGCTGACGACCGCGCGCTATTACACGCCGTCCGGCCGCACGATCCAGGCCAAGGGCATCGATCCCGACATGATCATCCTGCAGGACGTGCCGGACGAGCTCAAAGGCAAGGACGACACCAAGGGCGAAGCGTCGCTGAAGGGCCATCTCAAGACTGGCGACGAGGAAAAGACCGGCTCGCAGGCATATGTCCCGCCGGATGAGGCGAAGGACAAGCAG
>DATBRI010000082.1:0-3572 GCA_036560365.1 Methylocystis sp. | reverse complement strand
TTCGCCTGCGAGGGCAAATCGCTGCGCATCACCGAGCGCGACGCCTGGGCCAACGCCGTGCGCGTCGCCGACGAGGTCATGGCCGGCCGCACCTATATTTCGGACGTGGGCCGCTCGACGCACTATCACGCCAATTACGTCAAACCGCGCTGGGCGCGCGCCTTGACCAAGATGGACGTAATCGGCCATCACATTTTCTATCGGCTCAAGCCGGGTCAGACGTAAGCAATTGATCTACGAGCGCGTCGATGCGCTTGGCGACGCCCGCGTCGGTTAGAGCCGTTCGCACCAAAGCTCGCGCGCGCTGAAATTTGACGCCTTCCGGCAATTCCAGCGCGGCGGCGATTCTCTCGGCCTCGGCCGCGGCTTTCGCCAGCGCGGCGTGGGTTTTGTTTTTGGCGTCGAAACGCGGAATCGGCAGGTTGAAGATCACTTTGTCGAAATCGCGCGCGCCCCATTGTCCCCGCGATTGATAGGCTTCGACGCGCTTGCGGGCGGTCTCGCTATTGAGGATCGCGACCAAATACCGAGCCTCGTTCGCGCTTGTCACCGCACTCCAATAAAGTTTGTGATCGATGACGGCGTTGCTGGAGCGAACTAGAGCGGCACAGGGATTTGTGCCTGCTTTCGAATAGACGACGCGCAATGGCGCGAGGGGAAATTGCGCGGACAGCTCGTTGTGATAGTTAAAGCGTCCGGTCAGGGTCATATCGCCGCTTTCTGAGTTGTCCGCCCAGACTTTCTCAGCTCTACGCATCCATCCGTATAAGTCATCAAACCCACGACTTTGGGCGGCCTTGGCGTCTAGCATCTTGCCTTTTTCAGTCACGGGAACGACGCCCTCGAACGACTTGAAAAGCCGATAGGGCAAAATGCTCTCGCCAAGCAGCACCGAATGCAGAAATTCCGCCTCGACACGGCTCTCGACTCCCGGCAACTCCTTCCAGGGCATTTTCTCCTGATTATTGCGTCTGCTAATGACAAAGGGAGCACTGGGATCGGCGCCCAGTCTACCCATCACTTTGCGCTCGACGAGACATAACATGCGCGGAACTAGGGTCGCGCCTTGTCGAAAGCTTTCGCGGTAAGGCGACCCGCCTTCAAAACTCGCCACTTGGAGCGCCGGCGCGCCTTCCGTCACCTTAAGAAACCGATCCGCGATTTCCTCCGGCGCGTCGCGCAGCGGCAAATTTCCGGAATAGACGCGGACCTTGTCCGGCAGCGGTCTCGACGTAGCCGTGCGGCGCCCGAAGACTGCGCAACACGGCACCGGAAACAGCGGTTGAACATCGTCGTTCATGACCCAGGCCGCGTCCCAGCCGATCCGCGACGTGTGGAACGAACCGCGCCGCAACCGGTCGAATTGGCCGCGAGTCAACACGGCCATCGGCAAAACCAGCCCAAGCCGTCCGCCGGAGCGCAAATAAAGCATGGTCGCGCGCACCGTGAACAAGGCGCAAAGGTCGTTTTGCGTCGCCAACTTGCCGCCGACATAGACCAGTTCGCCCTTCGCAAGTTCCTTGAAACGCGTCTGGAGATCGGGGCTCATGTGGCGATAGGCGACCCAGGGGGGATTGCCGACCATCACATGCGCCCAGCCGCCCGCCGCCGAATAGGCCAGCGGCCGCGAAAGGTTGCGCGCGACATAGGCCCAAACGCTGTCGCGGCCCTCGCGGCGCAGTCTATCGAAAGTCACATAGGTTTTGCCGAGATCCTTGATCGCCCATTGCTGTTCTTCGGTCACGTCGGCGCGGTAGTGCTGCTCGGTGATGCGATACAGCGCCTTCTCGATCTGATCGCGGGTCATGTCCGCTTCGGAGCCGGTGCGCATCCGCTCGATGGCCTTGTCGAACAGCGCGGGGTCGCGGCAGAAAGTATCGGGAAAATCGAGCTGCTCGCGCCCGTTTTCGTCCCTTTCGCCGCTCTTGCCCTGCCCCGCCGGCGGCGGCGGAACGCGAATGACCAGTTCCTTGCCGGCCATCAACTGGCTGATCGACAATTGCATGGAGTCGCCGAGATAGACCGGAATCGACAGCGCGCCCTTGCGGGTCGCCAGCGCGGGCGCCAACGCCAGCAGATAGGTGACGCGGGCGATGATGACGGCCACCGGATGAATATCCATGCCCGCCACATGCGCGCAAACCTCCGCGGCGCGCAGGTCTTCCGCCTGCCCGACCTCTTCCGCCTCGCGCAGAAAATGGCGGATCGCGTGAAAAAGGAATGTGCCCGAGCCGCAGGCGGGATCGAGCACGCGCTGCTCGAGCGGAGCGGAGACGGTTGCCTTGACGATCTTCGCGGCGAGCCAGTCGGGCGTGTAATATTCGCCGAGCCCGTGCCGCTCGGCGCGATCGATCAACGATTCATACAGAATCTTGAGCACGTCGCTCTCGACTTCGGCGAGACGAAAGCGGCGCACATGCGTCATGATCCGCCGCACGAGCTCCTCGCCCTCCGCGTCGGCGACGATCCAGTCGAAAAAATCGCTCTCGACCGCGCCGTTGATTCCCGCGGCGGCGAAGGCCTCGCCGGACAACAGCCGTTTGGGATCGTCCTCCCGCATCCGCATGACCGCGAGCGCGATACATTTGGCGACGATGACCAGAAAGGTGTGTTGAAACCAAAGCGCGTCGCTCTCGATCTCGCGGCCATAGACGAGCTTTAGAAGTTCCGCCCAGAGTTGGCGCTTAAGCGAGACGGCGGGATGGTTTTTCAGCTTTTCCCACAAGGCCCGCAACCGCGCGTCGACCAAATGAAAGGCGACGGAGCCATTGCCGAGTTCGCTGCGAATCGTCAGCGCATCCGGTGGAAGAGACGCTTTTAGCGCCAGCGCACCATCGAGCCACGCGAGAAAGACTCCAGCTTCCTCCGGGTCGAGAACGGTTTCCTTCACTTTGACGAGCTTGCCACCCGCCAGCTCGAAAACCGCCCATTTGCGCCCGTCGGACGCGACCCCGACGAAATGCTGGCGCTCCTCGCGCTCCCGGTCGGCGAGATAATCGGGCATCCGCCGCTCGACATCGGCCCATTCCTTGTCGAGATCGCTCTTCGCCTCGAAAACCGTGCGGCCGATCAAGGCGTCGATCCGACCCTTGACCTCGGGAACACGCTTTTCGAAATCGAGGTCGGTCAGAGCGGCCCCGAACTCGACCACCAGCAGTTCGCGGAAATCCGCCTTCACTTCGTCATGGCCAGGCTTGCCATGCAAATGCCGAAGTAGCGCGATCGTTTCGGGCTTGTCGGTCACGCGCGAGCGCTCCGCCGCCGATGAAATGCCTGTTCCAAAACGTTTCTCATGCGCAACTTATAGCTTTACCGCCGCCGGCCAGAAAGAATTTTCAGGAGCGGGTTCGACGGGCGATCCCATCGTCGTCGACGCGGGCGACGGATCTCAGCCCCTTTTCTCGCTCCCGTGCTAATTCTTTAACTTGACGTAAACGACAAGCGGGCACATTTATAGCCGTAGTTGATTATTTCTCGCGGGAGATGCCGGCCTTATTGGTCGGAGCCGAAGGCGCAACCGCCCCGGAAACGCTCAGGCAAAAGAACCGCGCGAAATATCTAAAACTCTGGAA